>DASZOL010000013.1:0-28566 GCA_035550795.1 Candidatus Methylomirabilota bacterium | reverse complement strand
ACGTCCGCTTGCCCTTCGGCGAGCTGCGCGGGCACTCGATACGCTTCCGAGATCGGATGAGCCCCGCGGTGTACGACCGGAGCGGGGACGATCTCACGACGCGCGGGCTCTATCTGGACATGCCGGCCTGGGGTTATCACGCGTTCGAGCTGACGCGGCCTTCGTGATGGCCGGAAGGAGCGAGGCATCGTCTACGGAGGGACGGTCATGGGTCGCTTGATGGGTCGTGTCGTCCGCGCCGCTTTCCTGCTGTCTCTGCTCGCCGGGTGCGGCGGGTCCAGCGCACCTGCGCCCGTGTTCGGAGGCAAGTCGGTCCAGGAGGACCAGGAGTGGCCCCAGGAGCTCCTGGGCGGGGACGGATCGATGGTCCTCCTCTACCAGCCCCAGGTCGATAGCTGGAAGGACTACAAGCTGTTGCGGGCGCGCATGGCGGTCGCCCTCCGCCTACAGCGAACGGGGACCCCCGTGCTCGGCGCCGTCACGCTCGAGGGCGACACCGCGACCGGCGCGGAGGCCGGGAAGGTCCGCATCTCGAACATCCGCATCGTCGAGGGGCGCTTTCCCGCGTTGAGTCCCGCCGAGTCGAATCGGCTTCTCGATGCGCTCCGGTCGCGCATGACGAAGGAAGACGTGATCGTCTCGCTGGAGCGGATCACGGCCTATCTCGAGCGCGCGGACACCGCCCTTCGCCCGGTCTCGCTCAAGGCGGATCCCCCGAGGATCTTCGTGAGCACCCGGCCGGCGGTCCTGCTCCTGGTGGACGGGAAGCCGGTGATGGCGCCCGTCCCGAGCACGGACCTCTCGTACGTCGTCAACACGAACTGGGACCTTCTCCGCAGCGGCACGACGTACTACCTGCGCCACGAGCAGAGCTGGCTCACTGCCCCCGCGCACACGGGACCGTGGACGCCGGCCGCCACCCTGCCGCCGGCCTTCCAGCGGATTCCCGCCGGCGACCCGAACTGGGACGAGGTGCGCAAGGCGGTGCCGGGCAAGCCGCTGGCGCCGGCGGCTGCGCCGTCGGTCTTCGTGAGCGAGACGCCGGCCGAGCTGATCCTGCTCCAGGGCGAGCCGAAGCTGGAGGCCATCCCAGGTACCAAGCTCTCCTGGGTCACGAACACGGAAAGCGACCTGTTCCGCTCGGCCACGGACCAGCGTTACTACTACCTCGTCGCGGGGCGCTGGTTCGGGGCGCACCAACTGGATGGGCCCTGGACCTTCGCGACGACCGATCTACCGGGCGACTTCGCGCGCATCCCGAGCGACCATCCGCGCGGCGGTGTCCTGGCCCTGGTGCCGGGCACGCGCCAGGCGCAGGAGGCGGTGATCCAGGGGCACATCCCGCAGACCGCCCGGGTCGAGCGCAAGAAGGTTCAGGCGCCCGCCGTGACCTACCAGGGGGCTCCCGAGTGGAAGCCCATCCAGGGGACCCCGCTGGCGTACGCCGCAAACAGTCCGTACGACGTCCTGAAGATCGGCGATCTCCACTACCTGTGCTTCCAGGCGGTGTGGTTCGTCTCCCGAGACCCGCAGGGACCGTGGGAGCTGGCCGACAAGGTACCGAGCGAGGTCTACGAGATCCCGCCGAGCGTCCCCGTCTATCACACGTCCTACGTGTACGTCTATGACATGGATCCCGACTGGGTGACCTACGGCTACCTGCCGGGCTACTACGGCAGCTACTACGCTTGGGGGGTGATGGCGTTCGGCACGGGGTGGTACTACGCGCCCTACGTCTATGGCGATGTCTACTGGCCGTACGCCTATACGTACGGCGCCGGCACCTGGTACAACGAGCACACCGGCACGTACGGTCGGAGCGCGGTCGCCTACGGACCCTACGGCGGGATCGGCCGCGGGGCCGCGTACAACCCGACGACCGGTACCTATGCGCGCGGCGCCGCGGCGTATGGTCCGTACCAGGCCCGCGCGTGGGCCGAGGCCTACAATCCCCGAACCGGCACCTCCGCGCGGACCGTCCAGGGCAGCAACGTCTACGGGAACTGGGGGACCACGGCGGTGACCCGGGGCGACGACTGGGCCCGCACGGCGCGCGCCAGCGGTAGCGCAGGCAGCGCCGCCGCAGTCCGGACCTCGAGCGGAGGGAGCACCGTCGTGGCACGCGGCGACAACAACGTGTACGTCGGCAAAGACGGCCAGGTCTACCGGCGGACCGATGCCGGCTGGGACCGGTATGAGGGCGGCCAGTGGAGCGGGGGCGCCTCGCGCGTCGATGCGGCCACCGCCCAGAGCCTCAACCGCGACGCCGAGCTGCGGGCCTCCGGCGCCAGCAGGGCCAGCCAGTCCCAGGCGTGGCGGAGCAGCGCCGGCACCGCGGGATCTCGCGCGGGCGGCGCCATGCGCGGCGGCGGCGGGCGCGGCGGCGGCCGCCGCTGACGGACGGGAGGTATCATCACCGTGTCGCACGCGACGGCCCAAGCGCCCCCCCCATTCCCGGTCGATTGATGGCGAACCGTCATGGCGAGGCCGGGCCGGCGATTGGCGTTGCATGGGCCGTTCGGCGGGGGATCCTGACAGCTCTGCTGATGTTGCTCGTGACTGGCTGTATCGGTCTCTGGCGAGGCGACTACTACAGCGGGCGGAGCAGCGGTGACCTGGGGGACTGCGTGCCGTTTGCCTTCGAGGTCTCGATCGAAGAAGGCGGACGAATCATGGGCGTTGCCGCCACCACCTACACATGGGGAACGGTGAGCTGGAACGTGGCCGGCGTGGTCGAGGGAGGCGATATCGTCCTTGAGACGCGGACCGAGGATCCGCGGGTCGCGGAACGTCTCCGACGGTGGCACGGGCGTCGAGGCGCCGTTTCGCTGCACGTGACCGACGAGGGCGGCAGCGGATGCCCAGAGCCGCGGAGTGCGACCTTGTATCGAAAGTAGCCCGGCGACGCCTTTCCACGGGCCGTTGCCCCGGCGGACGCCCCTTCCACGGAGCCGCGCGTCGGGGAACCTCCGCTGCCTCAACGTTCCCATTGCCCACCTCCCGCCCTCCGTCATACCGGTCCGGGCAGCGTGCCCGACGATGAGCGGCCGACTGCAGGTCTGTTCGCGACCCCCTGATGGGGATGGCCGGAGGCTGATCGGCCGCTCCTGTCGGGGCGCGGCGAGGCGTCCGCGCCTCGCCGGATCATGGCGGTCGCCGGAGAACCGGTGTTCTTGCTGGCGCTCCGGCCGCCGCCGCGTATCATGACCTTGGCACGCCCGCGCTGCGAGGGTAGATCAGCGCGTGCGGCGCGCCCGAGATCGGCGACACCATGCCCCCTGGGCAGCGCGAAGGAAATGGAGGGACACGCGTGAGCACGAAGGCCGACTACTCCAACGACGAGTGGGAATCGCTTCTGAGGGCGCCCATGATGGCGGCCATGGCGGTGGTGGCAGCCAGTCCCAGTGGCCCGATCGGGGTGCTCAAGGAGATGTTCGCGGTGGGGAAGGGCCTGCTGGCAGGTGCAGAGGGCACGACGAACCCGCTGATCGCGGCCGTGCTGGCGGATGTCAAGGCCGGAAACCGGCTGGCGACACCGGCGGAGCGTCCACAGGACCTCGCCCAGATGAAGGCGGAAGCGCTCAGCGCCTGCCGTGAGACGGCGGCGCTGCTCGCCCGGAAGGCGCCGGCCGAGGCCGACGGGTTCAAGCGGTGGCTGCTCGGGACGGCGCAGCGAGCGGCCGACGCGGCGAAGGAGGGCGGGGTGTTCGGCATCGGCGGGGTCCCGGTGAGCGACGCGGAGAAGGCGGCCCTGGGGGAGGTCGCCGGGGCGCTCGGTCTCAAGGCCTGAGGGGAGGGGTCGGTCGCCCCTCGACCGGTGGCGAGAGGGGCGGATGCCGTCGATGGACGCGCTCCTGGGCATCGGGGTCGGGCTGGCACTGAGCACGGCCGCCGGCCTCCGGGTGTTCGTCCCTCTCCTGCTCACCTGTTTTGCGGCCCGGGCCGGCTGGCTCACGCTCACCCCCGGCATGGCGTGGCTGGGATCGGACGCGGCCCTGATCGCCTTCGCCACGGCCACGGTCCTCGAGGTCGGCGCGTACTACGTACCGTGGCTCGACAATCTGGTGGACAGCCTCGCCACCCCCGCGGCCATCACGGCGGGGGTGGTCACGACGGCCGCCGCCACGTCGGAGCTCTCGCCGTTGCTGCGGTGGACGCTGGCGCTCGTCGCCGGCGGGGGAGCCGCCGGGCTCGTACACGCGGGCACGGCCCTCCTCCGCCTCAAGTCCTCGGCGTTCACGGCCGGGGCCGGCAATCCGGTGGTGGCCACGGGCGAGCTCGTCGGCTCCGTCGTGCTCAGCCTGCTGGCGCTCCTCGCCCCGCTGCTCGCGGGGGTCGCCGCCACGATCCTGCTGGTCGTTCTCGCGCGCCGGGCCGTTCGGCTCCTGGGTGAGCGTCGGCGCGCGAGGCCCGC
The DNA here is from genome assembly GCA_035550795.1 of Candidatus Methylomirabilota bacterium. Lineage (GTDB taxonomy): Bacteria > Methylomirabilota > Methylomirabilia > Rokubacteriales > DASRDR01 > DASRDR01. The sequence goes on along the minus strand of DASZOL010000013.1, from coordinate 24,152 downwards.
ATGAGGGGACCCGGTCGCCCCACGCACTGAGTCCGGGGCGACGATCTGTCCCGGGTGGCTGGCCGGCCCGGGCTCTCGTCGCAAGGGAGGCACGCACCCCCATGAAGGCAGCGCTCGTCGCGCTCGGCGTTATCGTCCTCACCGTGGCCCTCGTCCTGGGCTGGGCGGTTTCCGTGAACAACAGCCTGGTCGCCCGGGACCAGACCGTGCAGGAGAGCTGGGCGCAGGTCCAGAACGTCTACCAGCAGCGGGCCGACCTGGTCCCAAACCTCGTCGAGACGGTGAAGGGGTTCGCCGCCCAGGAGCGCACCGTCCTCGAAGAAGTCACGCGCGCCCGCGCCAGCGTGGCCGGGATCAAGGTGACCCCCGAGATGCTGAACGACCCGGCGGTGCTCCGCCGGTTCCAGGAGGCGCAGGCCCAGCTGGGCGGGGCGCTCAGCCGCCTCCTGGTGACCGTGGAGCGGTACCCCGAGCTCAAGTCCAACCAGAACTTCCTTGCGCTTCAGACCCAGCTCGAGAGCCTCGAGGCCCGGGTTGCCGTCGAGCGGCGCCGCTTCAACGAGACCGTGCGCGATTACAACACCGAGGTCCGGCGCTTCCCCGGCAGTCTCGTCGCGGCCTTCCGCGGCTTCACCGAGAAGGCCTTCTTCGAGGCCGCACCGGGGAGCCAGACGGCGCCGAAAGTGCAGTTCTGACGAGCGGGATAGCGGCGCTCGCCAGAGGCCTGACCGCGGCCGGGACCCCATCGCGGCGGCGCGTGACCCCCGACCCGCCGGGCACCGTGACGTGGCGCCGGCACCGCGGGTGCGCCAACCCTGCCGGGTGCGCGGCGTCCGCATGGCGCGCGCCGCCGTCTGGCTCGTCCTCATGGCCATCCACGCCGGCGGGCGCGCGGCTTCCCGTGCCGGCGGCTCGGGCCGGTCGCATCAGCGACTATGCGGGGCTCCTCACATCGGCCGAGCGCGAGCGGCTCGAGCGGAAGCTGGCGGAGCGCGAGGGCGTCAGCTCGAACCAGGTTGCCGTGGCCATCTTCCGCGCTCTCGAAGGCGAGAATCTCGAGGACTACACGGCGCGGCTCTTCCAGACCTGGCGGCTCGGCCAGAAGGGGCTGGACAACGGCGTCCTGCTAGTCGTGTCCGTGGACGACCGATCGGACCCGGCTCGAGGTCGGCTACGGTCTGGAGGGCACCCTCCCGGACGCGGTCGCCAGCGCCATACTCCGCCAGGACGTGGCGCCCCACTTCCGGGCCGGCCGGTTCGCCCAGGGGATCGGGCAGGCGCTCGCAGAGAGCACCATGAACCACCGGCACCGTCGGCTCCCGGCGGCGGCTTCTGCCGCGTGAGAGGCAGCTTCGAGGTGGCGTCGCTGAGACGGCCTAGTTTCCCGCGAAGCAGTAGAAGAGGCCATCGCCCCCGGTGCTGCGCAGATCGGCCTGGCTGCACCCACCCTCGGACCCCCGTGACGGATGTGACGAGTTCCACGACTTGGAAGGCTCGTCGTCGCGCAGCCCCTGCCGATCATGGTGGCCGACCATCGCGGCCCCCTGGGTGCTGGCCGTCCAGTTGCGGCAGGTTCGGTCGTCGCCGGCCGGAAACGCGCGGCCGTCGGCTTGCGAGCCGGTCAGGATGTCGTGCCGGTTGGGCGAATCACCGCGGCCGTTGACCATCTCGCCCTTCTCGTTGAGCGCCGTCTGCTTGCTGATCTTGTTGTTGACGCTGTGAAGGTCGTCAACGTTTCGCGCGATCACCTCGCCCTTGGCGTTCTGCCACGGTCCGGCCCCGATGCGATCGCGCGCGTTGACGGCCTGTCCGCCGCCGGCTACCTGGGTGCTCAGGTAGGCGCGCCACGCGCGGCTGCCGGCTCCCGCCGCCTGCGCCAGCGCCTGGCAGTGGCGGTCGGCGCCCTCGAGGCCGCCCAGGTCGGCACCCTTCCCCGGGCCGGCGCTAGTGATGAAGAAGCTCATTCCGGACTGCTGCCCCTCCACGCTTCCGGTCAGGCCCAGCAGGACCGCCGCCGCGACGATGAGCAGGCTCGTTCTGTTCTTCATTCCGTCCTCCGGTGCGCCGCCGTCGGCGCGTGGACCCCCCGCCGGGGGGCACTAGGGATACTTGACGAGGCGGCACGCCGTTCCGGCCGAAGGCGTCAGCCCCCGCGTGATCTGCGCGTCGCGGCGGGTCCAGTCGCTCCGGAGCCGGACCAGGCCCCTGGCCCGCGCCACGGCCGAGGACCGGAGCGTCACGCGCTCCTTTCACCACACAGATAACGCACGAGGCGGCCGTGAAGTTCACGAATGCCGGGTGCCCGCGGCGCGCAGCACTCCGGAGCCAGGCCGAGAAACCGAGGAGCACGAGCCCGGTCGGAACGATCGCGACGCCCGGCGGTCCCGCCGGCTGGCTCAGCACCCACACGAGCCAGTCCCCGGACGCGTGGTCCGCCCCGCGGATCGGTCACTGGCGTGACGCCGCGTGGGCTTTCCGTCGAGGAGGGCAGCTGCGTCCGCCGGGAAGGCCTCGCGCCAGCAGGCAGAAGATGGGCGAAGCCCTCCGGGCGGAGCGCGCGTCGGTAGGGGATTGACCCCGGATTGTCCTAGTGTACTATTGTGGTCATACAGAATGGGACGATCGATCTGACGGAGGTGCGGCCGACGCCCGCGCACGATTGGAAGGCGTCGACGACCGCCGCTTCAGCGCCGGAGGAGGGACCCATTCCCGCTCTAAGCCCGACGTGCCCTCTATGCTCCCGCCCGGTCTTGGTGGGCGCCTACAGCATCCTGGATCACGGAGGGATGGCGCACCTCAAGTGCCCGACGGCTCCGCCCTCGGTCAATCAGTGGCCCGAGGGCATTCGCCACCTCCTCTGCCTGAACTGCAGCCGGACTTTCCCGAGTGAATCGAAGAGCCAGCGGCTCTGCAGGGTCTGTCGGTGACGAGTGACGCCTGGCGCTCCGCGGTGACTCGGCGCGCTCCGCTGCCGTGGGGCGAGCCTGGGGGACTTCGTCGGTCATCCTCTGGCAGATCGGGCCGTCTGCCAGAGTCTGGGGTATCCGGTTGAGCGGGCTGCTATACTGGGTATGCGCGTGGACGGAGACCGCAGGGATCTCCACCATCTGCGCAGGGTCTTTGTGCCAGACTTCCCCTCTCTGAGAGACTGGCCTCGCCTCCGTTGGTTCATCCGCATCTGCGGGGCGTGTGCAGCAAGCGGATGAGTCGTTGCCCTTGACCCAGTCGAGGGCAGAAGGAGGCGCTCCAATGGCGTCCAAGTTGTATGTCGGCGGCCTGTCCTACTCAACCACGTCCGAGAGCCTGCGCGAGTACTTTGCCCAGTGCGGCACTGTCGAGTCGGCCACGGTGATCACCGATCGCATGTCGGGTGATTCCCGCGGATTCGGCTTCGTCGAGATGTCCACTGAAGCCGAGGCGCAGGCGGCCATCTCGAAGCTGAATGACCAGTCCTTCGAGGGTCGGAAGCTGATGGTGAACGTGGCGAAGGCGCCCGGATCGGGCGGCGGGGCGCGATCGGGCGGTTTCGGCGGTCCGCGCAAGACAGCCCGCTGGTAGATCACGACTGCCGAACGTCGTGAGAGCGGCGCAGGGGTCTTGGCCCCTGCGCCGCTCCTCTTCCAGGGATCGGAGCGCCGGACGCCCGCATCAGCCTAGATCCGCGTCCAACGCCGGCGGTCCGCCCTCAGCGGGGGGACCTCACGCGGAGATCCCACGCCTGATCCCCGGCGAGCCCGAGCTGTCCTGGCTCATGCCCGCGCCGGCGCGAGCCTTCGAGGATGCGCCGCTCGCCTCGGCCCTCGACGTGCAATCCGATGCCGGAGGGCTCCGCGCCGCCACCTCCTGACACCGCCGCGCTGGGGCGTTTTGCCTTGACCCGGGTTGCCCTGCTGTACTAGTGTGCTAATACAGTATGACCATCCCGATCCACCTGCGCGTTGACGCTCACAGCCCGATCCCCATCCGCTGGCAGCTGTCGGAGCAGTTGAAGCACGTCATCGAGGCGGGCGGCGTTCCGCGGGACCAGGCGCTGCCCAGCATCCGGGAGCTGGCCGGCTTTCTCGGCATCAATCCGAACACCGTGGCGCGGGCGATCGAGGATCTCAAGCGGAGCGGGTACGTGGAGGCGCGCCGCGGCAAGGGCGTGTTCGTCGCCTCGGCGTCGCCCGCGCGACCGTCCCCGACGCCCCGCGAAGGCTTCCTGAAGGACACGGTGATCCGCGCGGCGGCTCTGGGAATGACCCCGGATGACGTGGCGGTGGGCGTCCTGAGTCTGGCGGGCGTCGGGTTCGCCGCCCTTCGGGGAGCCGCCGCGGTCCTCCTCGTCGAGTGCAGCGCGGCCGAGCTCGACTTCTTTGGGCGGGAGCTCCAGGCGCACCTTCCGGTCCGCGTGGCCAAGGTGCTCCTCAAGGACTTGCCGACCACTGTGCGGCGGCAGGCGCGGGGCGGTCACTGGGCGGCCGCCGTCACCAGCTTCGGGCATCTCCCGGAGGTGGAGCGCCGTCTCGAAGGCCTTGGGGTCCCCGTGCTCGCGCTCCTCGCGGAGGCGCATCTCGAGACCCTCCAGCGCCTGGCTCAGCTTCCGCCCGGAACGCGGGTCGGCGTGGTCTCCGCCGCCGTGGAGACGACCCACACGCTGGAGCACTCGATCGCCGCCGCCGCGCTTCCGAACATCGCGGGGATCGAGGCCTGTCCGGCCCAGGCGGGTGCGCTCAGTCGGCTCGTGCGGCGCGTGAACGTCATCGTCTGTTCGAGCTCGACGGCGGAGCACATCCGGGGCCTCGTGGATTCGGCCGTGCCGGTGATCGTCGACGACCGGGCGCTCAACCAGCGCGCCATCCAGATGCTTGGGGCCATCCTGGCGCAACCGGACGGCGACCGCCCGACCGCGGCGCTACCTCGCACCCGCAGGCGGTCCGCTCCTCGGTCCTCGCGGGTCGTCTTCCGCCGGGACGCCTCTCCGACGCGACGGCGACGAGACAATCATGCGAAGCCATAACTTGATGAGGGGAAAAGAGCGATGAACGTCGTCATGTGGATACTCGTGGCGCTGTTGGCTGGCTTGCTCGCCGGGTTCGTCCTGAAGCGCGGAAGCTACGGGCGGGGGTGGGACGTCCTCCTTGGTCTCATTGGGAGCATTGCGGTGAGCTGGTTCTTCCAGAGCCAGTGGCTCTCGCCCGAGCCCGAGATGGTGGCGGTGATCGTCGTCGCGGCCGTCGGCGCGGCCAGCCTGATCGTCGCCCAGCGGACGATCTTTCCGGCACGTGCCTAGAATCGCCGGTCTCTAGATGGACGTTGGCCCGTCGCGCCCGAGTCCGTTCGCGGCGCGACCATGGGAGGAGCCACCGGATGGAAGCGACGAGGACCAAGCTGGGTGCGGGACAGCGGTGGAGTGACGCACGACCGACGAAGACGGTGACCTTTTGGTGTTGCGTGGCTTCGGCGGTGCTCACGATGATCATCGGCTTCGGCTGGGGCGGGTGGGTCACGGGGGGCACGGCCCGACGGACGGCGGAGGCCATGGCCCACGACGCGGTCGTACAGCGTCTGGCTCCCATCTGTGTCGTCCAGTCAGGGCGTGATCCGGCGAAGGGCCAGAAGCTCATCAGCTTGAAGGACGAGAGCGCTTGGCAACGGGGCGAGTATGTCGGGAAGCAGGGTTGGGCCACGATGCCGGGTGAGCTGGAGCCCGATCGCACGGTGGCCGAGGCGTGCGCCCTGCTGCTGATGCCGACGAGCTAGGTTGTGCGAGCCCAGCCGCAGAACAGAGGTGATGGCACCATGCCCGCCGACGAGGTGCGCGATCGCGTGTGTCCGGTGTGCTCGCGATTCATTCCAGACGGTTCTGCGCTCGCGTTCATGCGCCGCGACAACCTGATTCATGTCGGATGCCTGCCCGCGGCCCAGCGCCGCGCGGCGGCGACCCCGTCGAAGGCGCCGGCGCCGCCATCCACCTGACCTCCGTTCGAGATGAGGACGGACGGGCGGCCGCCAGTCAAGCGGACTGCCCATCGCGTCCGACCGGCGTGAGAGGCTCAGTGCGGACGCGTCACCGTTGAATCCGCTCGGCGGACCGGGTGCAGCTACGCCGCTGACAAGAGCGCTCAGCTTCGCTCGGGATACGGCCTTCCAGGTCGCGCTTCGGCAGCGGGTCGCCGAGTACTTCCGCACCACGGGCCAGCGACAGCGTGACTCCCGGCAGATGTACGCGAAGACGGCGATCCTCCTCGCCGGATTTGCGGTCGTGTACGTGTTGCTGGCCTTCGTGGCCGGGACCTGGGCGGAGGGCGCGCTCTTGGCGATCCTGCTCGGTCTGTTCGCCGCCGGAATCGGACTCAACATACAGCACGACGGCGGACACCAGGCGTACTCGTCTTACCCATGGGTCAACCGGCTCATGGCAATGACACTCGAGTTGATTGGTGGAAGCTCCTACCTGTGGCGATGGAAGCATGGAATCTTCCACCATACGTACGTGAACGTCACCGGCCATGACACCGACATCGACCTCGGCAGTCTCGCCCGGCTGGCGCCGCACCAGAGGCGGCTTGCATTTCATCGCTGGCAGCACCTGTATCTCTGGCCCCTCTATGGGCTGCTGGCCATCAAGTGGCAATGCCTTGACGATTTTCACAAGCTCCTCCGCGGCCGGATCAACCAGCATCGAGTGCCTCGGCCCAAGGGCCGGGAGCTCCTGATCTTCATAGCCGGCAAGGCCGTCTTCTTCGCGCTCGCCTTCGGGATCCCGTTGCAGTTCCATCCGCTCCCGGTCGTCCTCTGCTTCTACGCGGTCAGCGGGATCGTGACGGGCTTCGTGCTCAGCGTGGTGTTTCAAATGGCGCACTGCGTCGAAGAGGCTGAGTTTCCCGTGCCTGGTGCCAGCACCGGGCGCATCGAGCGCGCGTGGGCCGTTCACCAGGCCGAGACGAGCGTGGACTTCTGTCGGCGCAGCCGAGTCCTGTCGTGGCTCGTCGGTGGCCTGAATTTCCAGATCGAGCATCATCTGTTCCCGCGGATCAGCCACGTCCACTACCCGGGAATCTCGAGGCTGGTGGAGGAGACGTGCCGGGAGTTCGGGATCAGATACCGGGTGCACCGTTCGTTCTGGGCGGGGATCCGCTCACATTTCCGCTGGCTGCGCCGCATGGGTGTGCGAAGCGCACCGGGCTCACCTTGACACGTTCCACAGCGCTGGGCCGCGGACCCCTGGGTCGCGGACCGCTCTGGTCCCTCAGGCGACGTGCGGGCGCCGAATGATGAGAGGCAGCCGGTGAGGTCCCGGAGGCGTCGAAGTCGGCGGAGCGCCCGACTGCGGGGAGCGGCGAAGCCGCCCGGATTCGACCATGTTCGACACCCGTGTGCCGCGATAGGATTGGGGACGTGCCGGGGCTGAGGGAGATCTTCGGCGAGAGTCGCGGGATCGCGGCGATCCGGGAGCAGGTCACGCGCCTCCTCGAGCGGCCGGGCCTGGGCGCCCGCCGCTTGCCTCCGATTCTGATCCTCGGCGAGACCGGGACCGGCAAGGGTCTGCTGGCGGGCGCCATTCATCGGACGGGCCCCCGGGCCGCGGGACCGTTCATCGACGTCAACTGCGCCGCCATCCCCGAGACGCTGCTCGAAGCCGAGCTGTTCGGATTCGAGCGGGGCGCGTTCACGGATGCCCGGCAGGCCAAGGCGGGCCTCTTCCAGGCGGCGCACGGGGGGACTCTGTTCCTCGACGAGGTAGGCCTCCTCCCCGAGAGCCTTCAAGCGAAGCTCCTCAAGACTCTCGAGGAGCGCACGGTGCGGCGGCTCGGGAGCACGCGGAGCGAGACGGTGGACCTGTGGCTGGTCGCCGCGACCAGCGAAGACCTGCGCACGGCGGTCCGAGCGCGGCGCTTCCGGGAGGACCTGTATCACCGGCTTGCGGTGGTCACGCTCCAGTTGCCGCCGCTCCGGGAGCGGGGCGAGGACATCCCTCGCCTCGCCGAGCACTTCCTGCGGCGCGCCTGCGAGGACTACGGGCTGCCGCTCAAGACCCTGACCGCCGAGGCGCGGACCATGATGCTCGGCTACCAGTGGCCGGGCAACGTCCGGGAGCTCGCGAACGCGATGGAGCGGGTGGCGCTGCTCGCGGAGGGGACCGCCGTGGCGCCGACGATGCTCGGGTTATGGCCGTCCCGCGGGTTCGAGGGGACGGGGTCGACCGCCGTCGAGCAGCGGCGCGCGGTGAAGGAGACGGAGACGGAGGCGGAGCGCGACCGTCTCCTCACCGCGCTCCGGGCGGCCAAGTGGAACATCTCGCGGGCGGCCGCCCAGCTTGGGGTTCCCCGGAACACCCTGCGCTACCGCATGGACAAGCACGGGCTCGGCTCCGGGAGCCTGGCCCCGCGCCTCCCGGGGAACCGTGCCGGGGTCACCGCGCCCAGGGAGCCATCTGAGGAGACGCCCGCCCCGCCTCTCGTCCCCCCGGAACATGCCGCGCCGGCGGGCATCCGCTGGGAGTCGCGCCGGCTGACCTTCCTTCGGGTGCAGCTTGCATCGCCGGGAGCGGAGCTCGGGTCCTCTGAGCTCAGCCGGGCCATGGAGGTCATCGTCGACAAGGTCCAGAGTTTCGGGGGGACCGTGGACGAGCTCAGGACGGCGGGATTGGTCGCAACGTTTGGCCTCGCGCCCGTAGAGGATGCGTTGCAGCACGCGGCCTTTGCCGCGATCGCCATCCGGAAGATCGGCTCGCGGGCGCGCCCGGAGCACTCTCCGCCCCCCACCGTGACGCTCGCGCTCCACACCGAGCTGGCCCGCGTTGGCCGGCATCGCGAGGGAGTGGCCGTCGACGGGGACGCCAAGCGCGCGGCCTGGGCCGTTCTGGAGGCGATGGCGGAGCTGGCCGAACCGAATACGGTGGCGGTGAGCCCTCAGACGGTGACCCTCCTAGCCCCGCGTTTCGAGCTCGTCCCGGTCGGTTCCGCGGCCGGACCAGGGGCCGGCACGCATCGGCTGATGGGTGCCCGGGATTTCGAGCAGGGACTCAGCAGGTTTGTGGGTCGTGAGGCCGAGCTCGGGCTGCTGCGCGGGCTCTTCGATCAAGCCCGAGCAGGTCATGGGCAGCTCGTGTCGATCGTCGGGGAGCCGGGCATCGGGAAGTCTCGGCTCCTGCGGGAGCTCCGGCGGGGCGTCCACGAGGGCGCGACGTGGATGGAGGGGCACGCCCTGTCCTTCGGTCAGACGATCCCGTTCCACCCGCTCATCGACCTTCTCCGGCGGACGTTCGGGATTGACGAGGGTGACCCGCCGGCCGTGGTCGTCGAGAAGATCGAGCGGACGGTGCTCCAGCTGGGCGAGGATCTTCGGCCTGGGCTTCCATTCGTGCGCCACCTGCTGATGGTCGATTCGGGAGACCCGGGGATCCTCCGGCTGGATCCCAAGCTCCGGCGGGCTGAGATCTTCGACGCGATGCGGCGGCAGTTCGTCCGGGTCGCCGAGAGCCGGCCCATCATCGTGGTCTGGGAGGACCTGCACTGGGCGGACGGGGCGACGGAGGAGTTCATTGCGGGGCTCGCGGATAGTCTCGCGGCCCACCGGAGCCTCATGATCGTGACTCATCGGCCCGGGTACGCGCCGCCCCTCGGCGATCGGATGTCCCACACGCGGCTGGCCCTCACGGCCCTCTCGGCCGCCGACAGCGCCACGATGGCGTGCGGGCTGCTGTCGGCCGATGAGCTTCCGGAGGCCCTGCAGGCCCTGCTGGTCCACCGGACCGAGGGGAACCCCTTCTTCATGGAGGAAGTGCTGCGCTCGCTCCAGGAGACGAAGGCGCTGCGCTGGGAAGGGAACCGGCTCGTCGTCGCGCGCGACCTCGAGACGCTCGCCGTGCCAGCCACCATCGAGGACGTGCTCCGGACTCGCATCCAACGGGTGAGCGACGCGTCGCGTCAGATTCTTGAGGTGGCGTCGGTGATCGGTCGAGAGTTCAGTCGCCGGCTCGTCGACCGGATCCTCGATTCCCCTGAGGGCAGCGAGGGCCCTCTTCGCGAGCTCACCGCCGCCGAGCTCATCCAGCAGAAGAGCCCCTTCCCCGAGCTCACGTACATGTTCACCCATGCGCTCACGCACGACGTGGCGTACGGCGCGCTGCCCCCCGAGCGCCGGGCCGAGCTCCATCGGCGAGTCGGGCTCGCGATCGAGGGGCTCTACGGGGATCGCCTGCCGGGGCGGGACGAGGTCCTGGCGCGCCACTTCTCGAAGGCCGAGGAGTGGCCGAAGGCGCTCACCTACCTCGTGAGGGCTGCCGAGAAAGCGGCGAGCACGTTCGCCGTTCGTGAGGCGCTCACGCTCTACGATCATGCCCTCGAGGCCGTCAGCCGCCCGGGTAGGCCCGCGGATCTCGGAACCCTGATCGAGATTCACCAGGCCAGGGCCGCGCTGTACTTCGTCGTCAGCGAGTTCGACCGGTCGCGGGCCGAGGCCGAGCACGTGATGCTTCTTGCGCGCCAGGCCGGGGATCGGGCCTGGGAAGCCAGGGCCCTGGCCGCAATCGCGTGGGCGGCGATGTGGGCGCGCGACCTTGAAGGCGCCGTCGCGCATGCCCGAGAGGCCATCGAGGTGGCGAAACCCGGCGCTGGAGACACCGTGGCCCGCTCGCACTTCACGATCGGGTTCGTGCGTGCGGTGAGCGGCGGTCTCGACGAGGCCAGGGGCGCGATCGACCGCGCGCTCGTGACCAGCCAGTCCAGCGGCCAGTGGGCCGCCCGGTCCCTGTCGCTGTCGGTCGCGGGGCTGCTGAAGAACTGGGAAGGTGCGTACGACGCCGCGTCGCGGCTGCAAGGCGAAGGCCTCGCCCTGGCCCGGGAGCATCACCTCCTCGTGCCCCTTCTTTTCAACTTCTTTCTACACGGAATAACCCTGACCGGCAAAGGCGACTACGAGGGCGCGCTGGCCCTCTACCGGGAAGGGCTGAGCTTCGCCGAGAAGGTTGGTGACGAGACGATCCACCACCGCCTGCTCAACTGTCTCGGGTGGTTGCACGCAGAGCTGGGAGATCTCGAGGGAGCCATCGACCTCAACCGCCGAAGCGCCGATATCGGCCGGCGGCGCGACGATCCCGGGACATTCCCGAACGCCGAGATCAACCTTGGAGAGATCTACCTCGCGAAGGGGGATCTGATCCAGGCCCAGGACTGCCTCGAGAAGGCGTATCGGTTCTGGGACAACCCGCGCACCAGCGAGTGGATGCGATGGCGGTACTCCATGAGGCTGTTCGCCAGCCTGGGCGAGCTGTGGCTTGCTCGCGGCGATCCCGAGCGGGCGACCGAGTTTGCCGACCGCTGCCTGGATCTCGCGACGCGCACGAACTCGCGAAGGAATGTCGTGAAGGGGTGGCGCCTGCGGGGACAGATCGCCTTCGCCCGTCGCCAGCTGGACGATGCCGAGACGGCATTTCGCCAGGCGCTCGCCATCGCCGAGGCGATCGGGAACCCGACGCAGCTCTGGACGACGCAGGCCGCGTTGGGACGGCTTCACGCGGCCCGGCAGCGGCATGACCTGGCAGGCGACGCCTACCGCGCGGCGCGTGACGTCATCGGCCGTGTCAAGGCAGGCCTGAGGGACTCGACGCTTCGCACGAGCCTGGACCAGGCCCTTGCCGTCCGAGGGCTGCACGAGCTGGTCGGACCGGCGTAGCCCAGGACCCCCCGGTCTCAAACCGGGACGAGGCCGGGCTGTCGGTTGACCAATGGAGGGAGGCCCATGGACAGGCGGAATGTCGGCATCCTGATCTTCGACGGCGTCGAGGTCCTCGACTTCGCGAGCCCGTTCGAGGTCTTCTCACGCACTCGGCTCGTTCCCGGGCCGGAGTCGCGACGCTCCGAGGACTCGGCGCCCTTCCACGTCTTCACCGTCGCCAGGGCCCGGGATCCCGTGGCCGCAACGGGGAACCTCCGTGTCGTCCCCACTCATGGCTTCGCCGACGCGCCGCCCATCGACCTCCTCGTGGTCCCCGGCGGCCTCGGTACCCGGCCGCTGCTCGAGGACCGGGAGACCCTGGACTGGATCACCCGGACGGCCGCCGCGGCTCGCCACGTCACCTCGGTGTGCACGGGCTCGCTGCTGTATGCCAAGGCCGGCCTCCTCCGCGGCCGCCACGCCACCACCCACTGGGGCGCCCTCGATCTCCTGGACTCGCTCCAGGCCGGGGTGACCGTCGAGCGGGCTCACCGGGTGGTCGATGACGGTATCGTGTCGTCGGCCGGCGTGGCCTCGGGGATCGACATGGCCTTCTACGTCGTGGAGACCCTCTTCGGGAAAGCGGTGGCCGACGAGACCGCCCACTACATCGAGTACCGTCGGGACGGCGCCCCGGCCCTCACGCTCCGCTGACGGGGTCAGGCGGGCGGCGAGGGACTCCAAGACGCCGCGGCGAAACCGCGCGTGGCAAACCGTCCGGCAAGTTCCGTCGTGGCAGTCCTGGGTGCCACTCGGGCCGACACGGGATACGAATCCCGCTCACCCGCGAGCCCTCACAGCGAGCCGGCGACCCGTCGGGCGGCGGCCCCGTGCGTCTTCTGGATCTCGGTCGCGACGCGCTCGATCACCTCGCGCTCCTCGGCCGACGTCCTCGACCCGAGTCCGAGGATCCCGCCGGAGGCGGCGGCGATCTCCTCGCACGCGGCAACGAGGTCCCGCGACGCCACCTGGCGCTTGTCCTCGGTCATGAAGGCCAGGAGGTCGTGCATCACGGTTCTCGCCCGCTCGAAGAGGACGGAATCCGGCCGGGTTCCGAGCCACCCGAGTAGCTTCCCGTGCGCCGGCGACCCTTCCGTGATCCCTCGCACCCGGGCCATCTCGATGATACCTGCGCGCTCCTTCGCCGACACCGATCCGTCGCTCCACGCCACCTCGAGGAGCGGGATGAAGTGGAGGAGCGCCACGGTCTCGCGGTCGAGCCCGATCTCGCGGAACGCCTCGAGGACCTGTGCGTTCGTGACGCCGACCGCCTCGGCGAGGCCCTCCCGCTCGGCCTCCACCTTCGCCCGCTGCTTGAGCTTCTCGATGAGCTCCCGTTCCTTCTTCCGAAAGTACTCCTCCTCCAGGGCTTTCTTGCGGTCGTCGAAGATCTCAGGCATGTTTCCTCCTCATGGTACTCCGGTGGATCGAAGCTCTCGCCGCGGCTTAGAGCCGCGCGCGTGGCGACAGTCTTCGGCTCGCGGATGCTTCCGGGCCAGGCGTACGCGCCCGGGGCGGCCCGGGCCTTCCGCCATCATCGGCCTCGGGAGTAGGGCCCCGGGCCCCGATGGCCACGTCCGCTTTCCCCCCGACCTCCGACCCCGCGGCCGGGGTCTCTCGCCCCCGACGCCCGCTGACGGCCGAAGGCCAGCCACTGGTTGGCCAGTGGCTGATGGGTCCGGCGGGCAGGCTGTTCCTCCCGATCACGCCCCCTATCTTACGAATTTATCTCACGAAACACCAACGGCGGCAGCGTGGCATCCTCCTTGCCCTGTCTGCCGGCGTGACGGCGGCCGTTCGAGAGGTCGCCGCCGGGCAGTCGGAACCCTAGACAACCGGGCCGCCCTCGCGCATGCGCAAGGACCGCCCAGGCAGGAGGTCCCGATGCGTCATCTCGTTCCGCCTCGCGCCCTAGTGTCCAGCCTCGTCGTGGTCGTATTCCTGGCCGCCGGGGGGTGGCTGCTCTCCTCGATGCTGACCGGGCGCGAGGCATCCGCCGTCGCAGCGCCGGGCCCCCGGCTGCTGGGGGGGCAGACCGACCTCGGCGAGGGGACCGCCTCGGCCTTTGCCGAGCTGGCCGAGCAGGGTGAGCCCGCGGCGATCGGCGTGGTGTTCTCGCCTGCCGCGCTGGCCGGTCTGCCCACGGACGGCTCCGACTACCATCACTGCTTCGACCGGAACCAGGACGGGACCCTCGATCGGGCCACCGAGTGCCTCCACAGCTACGAGTACGTCCTTCCCCTGCCGGATGCCGTGGTTCGACGAGCGGACGTCCCGTTCAAATGGGTGCTCCTGAACTGGAACCCGGCGGGGCACATCCCGCCCGGCGTCTACGACGTCCCGCACTTCGACGTCCACTTCTACATGGAGCCGATCGCGAAGATCTTCGCGCTGCAGTCCGGACCCTGCGGACCCGAGCTCATGCGCTGCGACCAGTTCGCGATTGGGAAGCAGCCGGTCCCGCCGGACTACATTCATCCGGACTTCCGCGATGTCGACGCGGTGGTCCCGGCGATGGGCAACCATCTCATCGACGTCACGGGCCCGGAGTTCCACGAGCAGCCCTTCACCCGGAGCTGGATCTTCGGGGCCTACGGCGGCCGGATCATCTTCTACGAGGAGATGGTGGCCCATCGGACGCTGGCCGCCAAGCCGCAGGCATGTTCCCCCATCAAGCAGGCGAAGGCCGTGGCGACCAGCGGGTTCTACCCGACGGTCTCGTGCCTCCGCTACCACGCGCCGACGGGCGAGACCACGGTGTCGCTGGAGCGCTTCGTCTTCCGCGTTGGCAGCGCGCCGGCCGCGGGAACGGGCGAGGCGCGAGGGGACTCGGCGGCGCCCCGGCCGCCGAAGGCGGGAGGCCACACCCACTGAGCTCGCGGCCCGGCAGGTCGTCCAGGCGTCTCCGCTGGACGGCCTGCCGGGGCGGCCTCCGCCGGGACCCCGTTGTCCCGACGGCGATGGAAGCGCGCGGGCCGCAGTGGTTTGAAGATCGGGTCGGCCGCCTGTGGCGCCGGGCCAGTCCCCCCGGAATTGTGGCAGACGTGTCTGCGGACGGGACACCGCGGCGCGCTGCCGAGGCACCAGAGCGCACGGCTGCTCCGACTGCACCGCTCGCGCTGCGGAGTAGTCGCGCTGCGGAGTAGTCTGCCTATGCGGGACGGGCCCGCAGCACCGCTCGCGCGGTCGGCGATGCGTCGTCGCCGAACCAGTGCTCGCCCTCGCGGACCAGGTCCACCTCGAGGAGGAAGACGCCCGGGGCTGTGGGGGCTCGGAACGGAAACCGCTCCTCGATGGTCTGGCCGGGACCGACGTCGCCCGGCAGGGAGTGCCGGGCGAAGTCGCGGTCCAGCGTCCGGCCGTGGACGTCGAGGAGGTGCATCCCGAACGCGACCCGGCCCGACGCCGCCTCGGCGGGCCACGGCGCGTTGCCCACGTTCGCGGCGCGGACGCCGACCAAGGCCGGCGTCCCGGGCTCGACCTCCAGGAAGTCCCGGGTGAGGGTGAGGCGCGCCCGATCGACACGCCCGTAGCGGGGTGCCGCCACGGGCTTCCCGGCGGTCGCGAACACCGTGCCGCCGAGACCAGGCACGTGGTTGACGACGTGCGCAGCCCATGCGCGCCAGCGGCCGCCGTCAGGCGGCGGCGTGAAGGCATGGACGTCGATCTGCTCGAACCCGATGGCGCCGAGCAGCCGCGCCACCTCGTCTGGCGCGTACTCGCGCCGGTGGACCCACTCGTTCATCCGGAACGTCTCTTCGATTCCAAAGAGGTGGCTCTGCGGCGAGCGCCCCCGCGCGGCACGCAGACGGTTCGGAAGGTCGACGACGTTCGGTGTCGTGAGGAACAGAACGCCTCGCGGCCGGAGGACCCGGAGGCACTCACCGAGCAGGAGCCCGGGGTGGTCAAGGTGCTCCAGGATCTCCGTGGCGAGCACACGATCGAAGGTCTCGTCCGGAAACGGCAGAAACTCGCGCTCGATGTCCACGTCCTCGACGGAGATCCCCCGGGCGGCCATCTCCGCGCGGAAGCCGGGAGGCACGAAGCGTCCGACCCCGCACACCTCGGTACCCAAGGCCGCCTGCAGCGCCCCCGCGAGGTGACCGGGATAGGTCCCGACGTCCAGGAGCCGGCCGCCGTCGGCGCCGCTACGCGTGAGAACCCACTCGACCGTGTGGACGTAGCGACCGAAATTCTCTCCGCCGTACCCGACCTCATGCGGCGGGCCCGCGGCGATGGCCGCGAGAACGGCCTTCCTCGCGCGCGAGGTTCGATCCGGGGCAATGCTTCTCGATCCCACGGCGGAGATAGTAGCAAAGAGGCGTCTCCCCCGGGCGGCTCGCCGTGGCCGAGTGGGCCAGCAAGCGCTAAGGGCCGGGCCACAGAGGGCTAGATTCCAGATGGCACACCCTGGCGGCCGCGCCGTCGGGTGGGGTACTCTCGGGTGAGAGGGCATGACCAGCTACCGGATCCCGTTCAACCGTCCCGGTCTGGCCGGTAACGAGCTCCGCTACATCCAGGAGTCGGTGGATTCGGGCCGGATCTCCGGCGACGGCGTGTTCACCGAAAGGTGCCGCCACCTGCTGGAGGAGCTAATCGGGGCACCGCGGGTCCTTCTGACGACGTCCTGCACCACGGCGCTCGAGATGGCTGCCCTGCTCCTCGACCTCGCGTCGGGCGACGAGGTGATCATGCCATCGTTCACCTTCGTCTCCACGGCGAACGCGGTCGTGCTCCGCGGGGCGCGCCCGGTCTTCGTCGACATCCGCCCGGACACCCTGAACCTCGACGAGCGTTTGCTGGAGCGGCTGATCACGCCGCGCACGAGGGCGATCGTGCCGGTGCACTACGCCGGGATCAGCTGCGAGATGGACGCACTCCTCACGGTGGCGAACCGCCACCGTCTCGAGGTGGTCGAGGACAACGCGCAGGGCCTGTTCGGCGAGTACCGAGGCCGACCCCTCGGCAGCGTCGGGGGCCTGGCCGCCCTGAGCTTTCACGAGACGAAGAACATCAGCTGCGGCGAGGGCGGGGCGCTCGTCATCAACGACGCCCGCTACATTGAGCGCGCCGAGATCATCCGCGAGAAGGGGACCAACCGGAGCCGCGTGTTCCGGGGCCTGGTGGACAAGTACACCTGGGTGGACGTGGGATCGAGCGCGCTGCCCTCCGATCTCCTGGCCGCGTTTCTGTACGCCCAGCTGGAGCGGCGCGCGGACATCCAGGCGAAGCGGCGCCGGATCTGGGAATGCTATGCCCGGGAGCTCGCCGAGTGGGCTGCCGCTCGCGGCATCGGGCTCCCGCTCGTTCCGGACCACTGCCGGCAACCGTACCACCTCTTCTACCTGATCAATACGTCCCTCGATCAGCGCACGCGGCTGATCGCGCACCTGAAGGCGCGCGGGATCCTCGCCGTGTTCCACTACCTCCCGTTGCATCTCTCAGAGATGGGTCAGCGGTTCGGTGGGAAGCCGGGAGACTGTCCGGTCACCGAGGACCTGAGCGATCGCGTGCTCCGTCTGCCCTTCTACAACGATCTGAGCGAGGAGGAGCAGGCCTATGTGATCGACAGCCTGCGCAGATTCGACGGTTGACGCCCTGAGCGGGCTCACGGACCCTGTGCTTCGGGCTGAATGAGGCATCTGCTCGGTCGGCTGGGACGCGCGGTCCGTGAGAGCCGGGAGCCCCTCCTGGTCTTCGCCGTCAGCCGCGCGGCGCTTTTCCTGCTCGCCTTCCTGAGCCTGGCCGTCTTGCCGCTGAACCAGGATCCCGCCGTGGCGACGCCGAGCGGGCACCCCTGGCGGGGGTTCCCGGGCAACCTGTGGCTCGACGGCTGGAGCCGGTGGGACGCCGGATGGTACCGCCACATCGCGACCCATGGCTATGTCGATCAGGCCGTCGGCCCGACCGGCCAGCGAAACGTGGCGTTCTACCCCCTGTATCCCCTGACCATGCGGTTCGTGAGCCTCTCGGGGCTCGATGTTCTGGCCGCGGGCATTCTGGTTTCGAACCTGGCGTTCCTCGCCGCACTCGTCCTGCTGCACCGGATGGTGCGCGCGCGATTCGGGACCGACGCCGCGCTCCGCTGCGTCCTCCTCCTCTCGGTCTTCCCGTTCTCCTTCTACTTCAGCGCAGCGTACTCGGAGGGCCTGTTCCTCTTCCTGGCCGTCGCGTCCCTGTTCCTGGGCGAGCGAGGACGGTGGGCTGCGGCTTCGGTGTGCGCGCTTCTCTGCGGCGCCACGCGGGTGCCCGGACTCGCCCTCGCGCCGGCGCTGGGCCTCCTCTACCTCGACCGGATCCAGTTCGATCTCCGGAAAGTGCGGCCGGACGTCCTCTGGATAGGCCTCAGCGTGCTCGGGCCCGTCCTCTTCTACGCCTACCTGCACGTCCAGTTTGGCGATCCTTGGCTCGCGTTCAAGGCGACGCGGGTGGCGGGCTGGTGGCAGGGCGGATTCAGCCTGAAGCCCGCCGAGCGCGCCGTGCGAGCGCTGCGCTCGCTCGAGAACCTGCGCACCGGGCAATTTCCGGTGATCTTCAACCTGAACCTCCTGGCTGCGGCGCTGTGCCTCGGCTCGCTCGTCTCCGTGTTCCGGCGGCAGCCGCTGGCCTGGAGCGTCTTCAGTCTGCTGATCGTGGCGTCAGGCATGCTCCAGCCGGTTGGCTGGGGTCGCTACGTGCTCCCGGCTTTCCCGGTCTTTCTCGCCTGGGCGCTCGGCCTGGAGGGCCGGTTGGCATTCACGGGCGTCGTGGTGGTCTCGACACTCCTGCAGGCGCTGCTGACGATCCTCTACACGCACTGGTACTGGGTGTCCTGATCGGCTTCATCCGGAGATCGCGCCCGGAGCCAGGAGGTGCGGAGCCTCCGGCGCGTGCCAATGAAACGTCGCCTGGGCGTTCCGGAACCGATAACCGAAGTGCGAGACGAGGTTGATCACACGGGTGTTGCCCGCCGAGATCTTCGCCGTGATCCACTTGATACCCAGCACCTTCAGGTCGAGCTGCATGCCCGTCATGAGATCCAGCGCAGCTGGCGAGCCCTTAGCCGACTCCGCCACCCCCATGATGCCGACCTCGGCCCGATCCTCGACGAGCCTCAGCTGGAAGAAGCCCTTCACGTTGCCGGGCTTGCCGACGACGTACACACGGTCCCCAGGGCTCGCCGAGACGCACGCGATCCGGACCCAGTGGCGATAGCGACGGTCCGCCAGGTCCGGCGGGAAGCGCGGGTCGGCGGTGTACCGCCCGTGACGGAAGGTGTGTCCGGCGATCTCCTCGATCTGCGGATGGTCGTCCACGGTGGCGAGCCGAACGGGACGCGATGGGGGGGACGCCGCGTACGCCTGGACGCGAAATGTGAGGTCGAGGGTTTGCTCGACGCACGAGAAGCCCATCTCGGGCAGGACGGCCCGCCAGACGCGATCGTCGGCGCCGACGGTGCAGGCGACGAGCTCCACCTGATAAGCGGACGCCCACGCCTGGAAGCGTCGGCGAAACGTGTCAAGGTCCGCGATAACGGCGCCCGCATCCCCAGGCTGCCAGACGGCGACCGGGAACCCGAAGATTTCCGTGTCCCAGGGCAGGGTCGCGATCCGGCCCCAGCCGGGAACGCCGTCCTCGAGTGGTTTGAAGGACGCCTCAGCCATCGCCGTCGACCGATTCGCCGATCCGCTCCCGCACCACGTAGGCCGGTTCCCGCAACACCCGATGGTGGATACGGGCCACGTACTCGCCCATGATCCCCAGCGTGAAAAGCTGCGCCCCGGAGAAGATCGCCAGGATCGAGGCCAGGAACCGAAAAACCGACAGCGGATTCCCGGTCGCGAAATACGACCCGAGCACGAAGGCGAGCGCGGCGAGCCCCAGCAACATCACGACGAATCCGATGAGACTCGCGAAGCGCAGCGGCCACGTGCGATAGGTGGTCGTCAGGTCGATCGCCAAGCGGGTCAGCTTGACCAAGCCATACTGCGACCGGCCGTGGCGCCTCGGCTCGTGGCGGACCTGCACCGAGGCGATGCGGGTCGTCGTCCACGCGAGCAGCGCATCGATGGCGACAGCTGGCCCCTCGTAGTGGGCGAACCCCTCGCGAAGGACCGTCCTGAATGCCCGGAAGGCGCTCGCCCGGGACGCGATCGGCACGCCGAGCACGCGATGCAACCACCACTTCGTCATGCGTGACGAAATCCTGCGCGACAACCCGTGCTGGGTCATAGCGGGAACCCCGTAGACGAGATCGTGGCCCTCGGTCAGCCTCCCGAGCAAGAGCGGAATCTCCTCCGGCGGATGCTGGAGGTCGTCGTCCATTGTCACAGTGATCGCGTAGCGCACCGCGCGGATCCCGGCCAGCAGCGCGTTGTGCTGGCCGTAGTTCCGCATCAGATTGATGCCGCGGATCCAAGGATACTTCCGCGCGACCTGGCAGATCGCCTCCCACGATTCATCGTGACTGCCGTCGTTGACCAGCACGACCTGGAAACGGGCGGCGACCCCCGGCAAGACTGCAGCGAGGCGGTCCACCAGGGTGGGCAGCGTCGCCTGGCTGTTGTAGACGGGGACCACGACGGCGCACTCGCGCTCCGGGCCGTCCAGACTCTGAAGGGACATTCAGGATTCGGGCGGGGCCGGCACCGTCATGGCGGCCGGTCGCCCTGACGTCGCGAGTCGGCATCGGCCTGGTGCCTCCGCGTTGCGCCGGACAGAAGGACGACGGGTCAGCATTCGTCAGCCTTTGTCCTGCACGTTAGCACGACTGACTGACCGTACCACACGCCGCCGCCGGCTGCGCGGGGGCTCGACCCTCGCCCTCCTGTCCTGAGCGACGCTCTTGCGGCGCGGGCGTCCGCCGGCACGTCAGTCCCGTGAATCCCACGAGCACCAAACGGAAGGAAGACGAACACGAACGGATAGGAGTTGCAGCGCACGCCCCCCCCGCCTTCAGGGGACGCGTGAGGACTCGATTGCGCCGCCGGGCCTCTCAATCCTCGGCCGGCATGAACTCCGGTCCGTTACCCAGGACAGCTACTCGGGCCCCCTGCGCTGGTCCGCCGGTCGATCGAGGGCGCCTGCTCAGCGTCGTGCGGGGCGGACGACGCGGCCGAACGGCAGCTGCGGATCCGGATCCAGTTGTGCTCTTCCCGAGATGACGGCCCGAGGGGAGTGCCAGGCGCATGCCGCCCGTTGCAGCGAACTACGGCGTCGCCCACCGCCGGAGGCGATCCGGCCGGTGACCTTCCCGCCCGTCAGCCGGCGGTGCTGGCGTCGGGCGTGTCCGGGCCGCCGACCACGCCGATCTGCCCCGAGAGGGCGCTCAAGGCCGTCGGGGCCGTCTCGCGGGCTCGCGCCTGGAGCCCGGGCACGTGCGCGTCGAGCGTCTCGCAGACCTGACGTCGCTCGTCCCAGCAGCGATCGATCGAGGCGAGGAGCGGGCCTGCGTGCACCTCTTCCAGCGTCTGCGCCGGCAATCCCACGTCACCGAGGAATCCCGAGACCTTGTCCGCGTAGGGGAGCGGGATAAAGGGCACCCGCGCGATCGCGGCGAAGATGAGACAGTGCAGCCGCATCGCCACCACCATGGCGAGGTGCTGCATCAGCCCCAGGACCTCCTCGGGGCCGTACTCCCCCTTGAGCACGGACGCGCGCTCCGCTTCGAACATCTGCGCGATCACCGCGTGCGACTCTCGGATGTCGCTCCGTTCCATGGGGATGAAGAGCAAGTTCGCGTTCAGGCGGTCGGCGACGAAGTCGGCCGCGTTGGCCAGGAGGGTGTGATACTCCACGGTGCCGAGATTGGGCGCGGCCGGCCCGACCTCGCGCACGGAGATCCCCACCAGGCGCCGGTCGGTCGGCACCCCCTCGGCCTTGAGCATGGCCTCGTCGAAGGGCTTCGCGCTCAGCAGCAGCGCGGGGTCGGACGTGACGACGATCTCGCGCTTCACCCCGACCTCCTCGAGGAGCCGCTTGGCGAGAGCGTCCCGGACCGTGACCGCGTTCATTCGATTCAGGACGCGGGCCACCAGGCGCCGGGCCTCGGGGGTCTCGAGCGGGCCGGCGCTGATCGCGAACGTGGCGGTGCGGACGTCCGCCGCATGCGCGATCTCCACCTCCCGGAGGTACGTGTGGGCTTCCTTGTCGTAGAGCAAGCCGCCGCCCCCGAGCAGGAGCAGATCGAGCCGCTGGATCTCCGGCGCGATCTCCTCGCGGCCCGCGTCCCGGACCGCGACCACGCGATCGGCGGCGTGGTGCGCCTGCGTGTGCTCCGCGTTCCGGGAGAACACCACCAGCTCGGCGTCCGGCGCGGCCTGCCGAAGCTCCCGCAAGGCGCACGTGAGGATTGCCTCGTCGCCGAGATTGAGCCCTCCGTACGAGCCGGAGATCCCGATCACCGCCATGCCGTGCTCCTCTGGGAGGCGGGTGCACCGGGCCCGGGCCCGTCCAGCCATCGCCTCTCTGCGGGGGGGTACGGGGCGCCCTTCCGGCGCGCGGCCGCCTCGACCTGCGCATGCAGCGCGTCGAGCGCCGCCGCCGGCGGCTCGCCTAGCACCAGGATGCGGCGGACCGCCTCGTTCATCGCCTCGGTGACGTCCGCCCAGTACACCACGTCGGGCCGGCGAACGGCGCTGGCCAGGGCCTTCTGGATGGCGTCGAAGGTCTCGCGTTGCTCCGCCGGCACGCCGCCGTACGCGTCGTCCCGGATCGCCGGCCACGCGTTGCGCTCGACCAGCACCTGCTGGGCCTCGCGGGACATCAGGAAGCGGGCCAGGGCCAGGGCGGCCTCCCGGCGCCGGCCCCCGATCCCCCTGGGGATTCCGAGGACGTCCCCGCCGAGGACGTGGGCGGCGCGGACCGGCCCGCGCCATCCCGCGTAGACCTCGAAGCGCGCGAGAATATCTTGCTCGGCGAACACCTTGGAGGTGAACGGCCAGTTGGAAGCCAGCCAGGCCGTCTCGCCCTGCAGGTAATCGACCTGCGTGTCGTACTTGGCCAGCAGGCTCTCGCGCGCCAGAAGGCCCTCCGCCCACAAGCTGCGGAGGAACTCGAAGGCCCGCACCGATCCGGCATCGTTCAGGAGCAGGGGGTTGCCGCCGAAGGCCGCGATCCACTCGGTGATCGTGACGCCCGCCGCGCCCCCCTCGGCCAGGGGGAGGGTGACCTTGGGCACGCCGCGAGCCGCCGACTTGAGGGCGCGTGCCACGGCCCTGAGCTCCTCCACGGTGGTCGGCGCGGTGACGCCTGCGTCCTTGAACCGGGTCCGGTTCACGTACGTGACCTGGACGTTGGGCCGGAATGGCAGGAAGTACCGCTGGCCCTCGAACTGCTCGGGGACCATCGCCGGGAGCACGCCCTCGGGGATGGCGACATCCGAGAGGTCCTCGACCAGCCCCTCCTCGACGAGCACCCGGAGCGCGAGCGTGTCCTTCGCGAAGAGATCGATCGTGGGTCGACCCGCGCGCACCTCCACCTTGAGCTTCTCCGGCAGGTCGTCCCCGGTCACCGCCGCCACGGCAACGGCGGCGCCGGTCTCCCGCGTGAACCGGTCCAGCACCTCGCGCACCGCGTCCTTCTCGTCCTCGGCGAGCGAGATGGCGAAGGTGAGAGCCACGTCCGCCAGCGGCCCGTCCGGCGCCCGCCCGGCGTCGGGAGGCTGGCAGCCCGAGACCCCCACCAGGAAAGCGGCCGCCACGCTGGCGCTTGTCGCCCCCCGCATCCATCCCGGCATCGACCGGCCCCCTGGTCTCCTGGCCCCTTCAGCCCTTGATCGCGCCGGCCAGCGCCCCGGGCCGCAGGAAGCGCTGCAGCACGGCCACGACGAGCAGGATCGGCACGACCAGCACCGATGCCACTGCCGCCATCTGCTGCTTCGTGCCTCGGTCCACCGCCTGGAAGACCTGGAGCGGCAGCGTGTACTGGCTCGTGCTCAGGAGGCGCGCGTACAGGAACTCGTTCCAAGAGTAGAGCCAGACGAACAGCGCGGCAACGGCGATGCCCGGCGCCGCCGCCGGGAACACGACCCGCGCCAGGGTGCCGACCCGCGAAGCGCCGTCCACGGACGCCGCCTCCTCGACCTCGCGCGGGATGCCCTCGAAGGTGCCGACGAGGATCCAGGCGACGAACGGGAGCGCCGCGATCAGGTGGGCGAGCGTGAGGCCCGCATAGCTGTCGACGAGGCCGAACTGGGCGAAGCGCGTCGCCACCGAGACGCCAACGGCGAACTCCGGGAACATCCGCGTGACGAGGAGCCCCACGACGAGCCCGTAGCGCAGGCCTGCCGGGAGACGCGCCACGACGTACGCGCCCGGCGCGGCGATCGCGACGCCAGCCAGTGTCGTCGCGCACGCCACCGTCACGCCCTTGAGCAGTGGGCCCCACAAATCGCCCCGGGCGATGACGCGCTGCCAGAACCGAAAGGTCGGCTCGGTGACGACGAGGGCGGGACGCTCACCGAAGATGGCGTC
>DASZOL010000012.1:0-113407 GCA_035550795.1 Candidatus Methylomirabilota bacterium | reverse complement strand
CGCGACGCTGGAGCGGCTCGTCGGCGGGATGCCGCCCGGCGCCCTCCGGCTCGACCTCCGGCGGTTTCATGAGCAGGCGCACGCAGTCCGTGACGACGCCAAGAGCCGCACCCTCCTCGACCTGGTGCGGGCGTGGCCGGACAAGCTTTTGGTCTTCACCCGGTTCCGTGCGACCCAAGAGTATCTGGCCGGGATGCTGCGCGAGGCGGGCGAGCCGCTCGCCCTCTATCACGGTGCGCTGCGCCGCGCCGAGAAGGACGCCGCCGTTCGCGCCTTCGAAGGCCCCGCCCGGATCCTGCTCTCGACGGAGGCGGGCGGCGAGGGTCGCAATCTTCAGTTCGCGCACGGACTCGTGAACTACGACCTCCCGTGGAATCCGATGCGGATCGAGCAGCGGATCGGGCGGCTATCCCGGGTCGGCCAGACGCGCGACGTCCACGTGTTCAACCTGGTCGCCGCGGGCACCATCGAGGAGCTGCTGCTAGAGGTGCTGGACGCCAAGATCAACATGTTCGAGCTTGTGATTGGCGAGATCGACATGATCCTGGGCCAGCTCGCCAGCGACCAGGACTTCGAGGAGCTCGTGACCGACCTGTGGCTCGCGTCCGCGAACCCCTCAGCCCTCCGGGCCGAGATGCAGGCCCTCGGTGATCAGCTGCTCGCGGCCAAGACCGCCTACCTCGAGGCCAAGGCGCTCGATGACCGGCTATTTGGCGACGGACTCGCCGCAGGGGGCCCGACGTGAAGGTGCCGGGCGGAGTCGAGGCGTTCGCCGTCACGGCGATCGAGCAGGCGGGTGGTGTCGTGGAGCGACGGGCCGACGGGCTCCACACGGTCCTGTGGCCGGAACCCGGGTCTGGGGACCTGACGGTGCGCCAGCTCGCCTTTGACCCCGAGCTGCTCGACGAGATGCCCGACGCCGAGCTGGTGTCGTTCGCCAGCCCTACCCTGGAGCGCCTGCTTCGCGACACTACGGCGTCCGGGCGCGTGGCACGCGCGTTCCTGGACAGTGCGGTGACCGCAACGCCGAGGACAGCTGACCAGCTGCGGCGTGCCTATCGCTTCCTCGAGAGCGCCTGGACCCCGCAGGGCGGGCGACCTTGGTGGGTCCCGACTGGGCTTTTCCTTTTCCGGGTGCGGTATCTCTCGGACGAGCGGGAGGAGGACCTCCTCGAGGTCGCGGTGAACCTGACCGACGGTCGCCTCCTGCGTCGGCTCCAAGATGCGCTCGACCGCCACGGTGTGGCGGGCGACCCCGTGGAGGCGTGGCCGATGATGGCGGAACGGCCCGCCGCCGAGGCCTACGCGGTGGCGCGGCGCGAGATCGAGCAGCGTCTCTCCGCCCCGCTGGGATCCCGGCGGCGGGAGTTCGAGGCACGACTGGCCCGCGAGAGCGGGCGAGCCCGGAGCTACTACACCGAGCTCATCCGGGAGCTCGAGAAACGGCGGGCCGCACTGCCGCCTGACAGCTCGGAGCAGGCCGCCCTCGGATCGAAGCGCCTGGCAATCGAGCGCGAGCGCGACGGGCGGCTGGGTGAGCTGGGGGCGAAGTATCAGCTGTCGGCGGAGCTCTCGCTGCTGAGCGTCCTCCGACTCTATCTGCCGCGCGTCGTATTCGCCGGCACGCTTGCTGCCAAACGCCGTGAGGTGCCACTCGCGCTGACCTGGGATCCGCTCGAGCGCACGGGGGAGCCAGCTCGTTGCGGCCGCTGCAACGGCCTCACTTACGAGGTGGGCCTTCACGGCGGCGGCATTGCCTGTCCGCGGTGCCTCGCCGCCGGAGACCGGTTGCACCGAGGAACCACCTCGGCGTTTTGATCGATCAGTCGCGATACGGTGCACCCCGAGGCGTTTCGCCGACTGCTGAATCGGTAGCGTGAGACTCCTAACGAACGAGTCCTGCCGGGCGGATTCCGCTATGCCTGAAACTATGCCCGCGGCCGCCCCTCGAAGGGCCTAAACCACCCCCCGCCAGCCAACCACTCAAAGAAAAACCCCTCGGCAAGTCCGCGACTTACCGAGGGGTATCGATCTGCTCGCCTGCTTGACAGGCCAGTGTGCCAACCAGGCTGCACCACGACCCCGATTCGAAAGAACGCGACTTACCGCACACCTGTCCACTCGCGACACCGGGTGCAGCCGGACCAAGGTTGTGGCGCTGACCAGGGCGCTCGGCGCGCCGCGGTTCGCACGGGTGCGGATCCCGACGGGACACACCGATAGCGCACTGGTGACCCGGAGATAACTGCTGCTCCAAGCCTACGCCACTCTCCGGTTCCGACCGCAGAGCCTTGGCACCTGAACTCCGCCGGATCGAGGGAATAGAATGGCGAAGGAGCGTGGTTTCGGCAGCCGGAAGCCCGTTCGAGCGCTACACCCGGTGCACCATCGGCAGCGTGAAGAGGTACACGTTGACGAACCCGAAGAGCACGAGGACGGCGGCGTGCGGCATCAGCGTCCGGAGCCGAGGCACCGCGGAGCCAGGCCGCTCTGCGATCCTTGTCGCTGTGTACAGTGAGCCGGCGATGCCGAGCGCGATGATCGCGAACTGCAGCATCCGCACCGTGTCCGGGGAGACCAGTTCCGCCGATCCCGTCACATGGAAGTCGACCAGCGCCGCGGCGTTGAAGACGACGGCCTTCCCCTCGGAGAGCAAGTGAAAGAGATTGTGGGCCACGTGTCCGGCCAGATCGAGCGGAATCACGGCATAGCCGAACCGGGCGAAATTCATGGACACCGACTCGCCGCTGGCCGCGCCGCTCAACCGGGCGGCCGCCATCATGGCGCCGAATGGGATGGCCATGGCAGCGGCGAAGATAGCGGTGAAGGCGAGTGTGCGGCTGCCGACCAGGACGTGCGTCACGCTGTCCATGACGGGCCGCCAGAACGACAACATGGTCACGTTCTGCACCAGCACGATCCCGACGATGACCGCCGCGAGGAACGATTCCTCGAAGCGGGGCCGGGACATGAACCAGAGCTCGCTCGTCGGGGCTCGTGGCCTCAGACGGATCGAGTCGTTCGGACAGACCTTGATACAGTTGGCGCATAGGTTACAGTTCGCGCTGCTCATCATGGTACGCGGGAACTCAAAGACCGGGCACCCTGGAAGGCGACCGTCCCCCCGGTAGCAGCTCTGCGTCTTGCAGCGCACGCAGATGTCCGGGGTCGCCCGCAACGCGATCCCTGCCGAGCGCGAGTAGTTGCCCGACAATCCGCCCAGGAAACACAAGAACCGGCACCAGGCGCGCCGCTCGTAGAACACCGCAGTCACCACCGAGGCCGTGACGAGCCCCGCCAGTAGGTATCCCGATCCCCGGGGTGACTCCACGATCCCGAAGACGTGATCAGCCCAGGTGATCAGGATGAACGTCGCGTCGATGATCCAGATCCCATACCGCTTCAGGAGGGGCGCGACCGGCCGCCCGAGCCCCGCGAGCTTCTGGATCGTGTCGATGACGGTGGCGAAGGGGCAGATGGCGCACCAGAACCGCCCGAGGGCGAACATCATCAGCGGGAGCAGCGGCCACCACAGGACCCAGGTGAGCGTGGTGCCGAGGTTGGCGGAGGCGGCACCGGGGCCGAAGAGCAACGCGTACACGATGTAGCCGAACACCACCAGGGTCGGGTAGGCGAAGATCGCAGGAAACCACCGACTCCTGAGGATGGTCCGCGCCCCGGGGATGTCCAGAAGGTTGCGGGAAAGCGCGGAGGCCACCGCCGCCATCGGGCTAGTCCCGCGATTGTCCGCGACGGCGATGGACCCAGCCGTAGAGGACGGATCCACCGCTCAGGACGCCGAGGAACCCCAGATAGAGGAGGCTCGGGCCGTCGCTGGTCACGGCGAGCGCGAGCTCGCCGGTCATCGGCGGCCCGTGCCCGTCACCGGCGGTCAGCACCGCGCGCCACGCGCCGGTGGCCGGAACTCGTGCCGTCCCCCGCGCCGCGAAACCCGTGACAATGTCGGGGCCATGAGCATCCGTGCCGTGGCCGCCCGGAGCGCCTGCGGAGTGGTCGTCGGCATCGGCCGTCGCACCCGTGGCGTCCGCGTGCGCGGCGCTCTCCCGCGCGACCCCGGACCCGGGGGCGGGCTGACCGTGACCGCTATGATCAGGCGGCTGCGCCCCGGCTGGGGCCTTTCCCGGGTCCCGATGTCCCGCGTGGTCCTCGACGCGTGTCGCCGCCTCCGCCGTTGGTGCGTGCCCGTGGCCGGCACTCATGGTCCCGGTGGAGCCGGATGCCGGTATGATCGAGCTGGCCGGCGCGACGGCATGGCGTTCGCCCGCATCGCCGAGCAGTCGCAGACGGTAAAGCGGCACGTCGATGACCTCGCCGCGGGGGCCGTGCAGCTGCAGGGTGACGCCCTCGCCGACCGGCAGGTCGGGAACGTGAACCGTCAGGGTATTGGCACCTGTACGGATCGTGGCCGAGTCGTTCATGAGACGGGCCCGGTAAGGCCCCATCTGGGTCCAGCCGATCTCCGGCATGCCGGTTCCGGCCTGGGCGGGAAGGGTGGTAATCAGAACCAGCAGGATCCCCAACCCGCCCCCTGTGGAGAGCCCGACCCGTCGAGGATCGCGCCGATCACCAGCCGGAGCGTCCGGGTACGCGCGCATGCCCCGGCATTCGAGCAAGAATCGCGCCCGGGCCGAAGTGGTTGGTTTAGTGATGATCATTAGTGTCTGACCCATAATCCGACGACCCGAAGCGAGGTCTTGCTGCCCCAACGAGGCGATAGCGCCCCGGTCGCCCACGGCGGATGGCGTGAGCGCTGAAGGGCGTGGCCCCGGTCGTCTGGGAAGATAGCCCGGTCACGGCGGCGCGGGATGGACTGTTCCTCTGATCAGGCTGGCTGGACGCGAAAGCGCGGGGGGTCGATGTGCTGAGCCCGGCAGACCGGACAGGCGGCCGGCCCAAGCGCTCCCGCCTTCTGAAGACGAACCCGCAGCCGAGACACCGCGCCGGCTCCACGCGGAGCCGCTCCTCCGTTCGCGGCAGGGAGCGCACGACGTGCGTGAGGTGCTCGGCAACGTGCTTCCCGGGGATCCCCGGCGAGCCGCGAGAGCTCGTGGGCGGTGCACGGGCCGCCGGGGGACGCTCGCGTCGCGGCACCCATGGCGCCAGCGTATCGCATCTCAATCCGACCGACTCACCGGGCGGCCAACCGGGCGTTCCCGCCCCAGGCGGGTCGAGGCGCCGACGCCATCCCTGAACACCCCTGGGCGTCCACGCGTCCGAGTGCGGTTGTCGAATTCAAGGCACTCATACATGCCGCGCCGCAATCCTGCGCCCGCGGCAGAAGGCAGGCGTCACCATGGCATAGCGTCCCCACGTCTCGCCGAACTCGGCCCGGACCTCGCGCTCCTCGCGGCGCGCCAGACGCCAGGCGCCGCGGTCGCGGACTTGAAGCCACGTTCGGGCGGAAGCGATGAGAAGGGCTGCGGACGGATCTCGGCCGACAAACGCCTGGGACTCGGGCGCGTCACCTTCACGCAAGCTTCGAGCGTGGTCTGGATATCGAGCGCTTGCGTTCAGTTCATGTGGCGGAAAATGCCTTCGTAGATGACTGGCACGGTCCCGGTGTGCAGTATCCCCTGTTGTGGCTGATTGAGTTCCCTGAGAGGCACGCCCGGTTCTGGCGTGAACCCGGCGATGGCCAATTCCTGGATGAGTTGCTCTTCGGTCAGGAAGCATTGCGGCTGCCCGGAGAACTGAGTGAACACGAAGGGCTCGCCCGAGACGGGCTCCGCCTGCGGCGGGAGGGTCGTGCGAGAGAAGGTGAACACGAACAGGCCCGCGCGCGACCGAGCCACCCGGGCGGCCTCGCCCAGCGCCCGCCGGAACTCTGCCGCCGAGCGCGCGAGGTTCCAAATGCCATGGGCGATGATGAGATCGACGCAGCGGTCTCGGACGGGGAGTCTGTCCATCGTCGCGAGGGCGAGATGCAGGCGACCGCCGATGGGCTCCTCTCGCACGCGCTGGGCGGCAGCGCAGAGCATCGGCCACGAGAAGTCTATGCCGAACACCTTCCAGCCGAGGCGCGCCAGTGGGATCGCGTTGCGGCCCGCGCCGCAGCCGAGGTCGAGTCCCCACGCGCGACCAGCTCGACGCCATTCGGTCTGGGCGAATCGCATCAGCCTGGGATTCGGGAGGGACTGCGCGAAGCCGGTCACCGTTTCAGGCGCGTTCCACGGCGAGCTTCCGAGCGGCTCCACGCTCGGACCTTACCACGCAGTCACGGGATGAGGGACGCCGGTAATCCTGCCGAGCCCCAGGCCCCCCTAAGCCCCACGTCGGCTGCCAGGCCCTCGCCCGGTAATGAGCGGCGACGTGCGCCCGGACATCTTCCGGCCGCTGTCACCGGAGATTGCCCGCGGCACACGGGCATTGACGAGGCTGGGGGCTCGCCGAGCCCGGACGTCCGCTACGACACGAGCAGCCGGCGGACGACCTCGGCGAGAACGGCGGGGAGCAGCTCCTGGCGCCGCAGCAGCGCGTAGCCGCGCGGCCCGAAGATCGACGGCATGTAGGCGGGCGCCTCCCGGTCCACGGTGAGGCAGAAGGGCACGAGGCCCTGCAGCCGGGCCTCGCCCACGGCCTGGCGCGTGTCCTGGAGGCCATAGGGGCCCGGGTAGTGATCGACGTCGTTGGGCTTGCCGTCCGTCAACACCAGCAGCAGCTGATGGCGCGCCGGCTGGCGCGCCAGGAGCGCGCTGGCGTGACGCAGCGCCGCCCCGGTGCGCGTGTAGCCGTCGGGCTCGAGCCCGGCCACGCGGCGCCGGACCGCGGCGCCAAGCGGCTCGGCGAAGTCCTTGACGGTGAGCACGCGCACGCCGCCGGCGCCCTCGCCGGAGAACGCCAGCGCGGCGTGACGGTCGCCGAGGGCGTCGAGCGCCTCCAGCAGGACGATCAACGATTCCTTCTCGACGTCGACGATGCGTTGCGCGCCGCTCACCCAGCTGTCGGTGGACGCGCTGACGTCCACGAGCAGAGCCAGGGCGAGATCGCGCCGCGCGGGCTGACCCGCGACGTAGCAGCGATCGTCGCCCGGGTGGCCGGCTTGCCGGTCGGCGTAGCCGGCGACGTAGGCCGACAGATCCAGGTCCGGCCCATCGTCCTGGCGGCCCACGAGCTGGCGCCGGGGCCGGAGACCGTCGAACCGCCGGCGCACCCGACGGACCAGCGCCGCGTGGCGGGCCATCACGTCCTCGACCCAGGCGCCGGAGCCAGCCGCAGCGAGACGGGACCAGACAACGGCGCCGTGCGGACGGTAAGCCCCGAGGCGGAAGTCCCACTCGGGGTACGCGATGCCGGCGTCCGTGGGGTCGGCCACAGCCGGCGTGGGCGCCCGGGCCGCGATGCCGGCGTCGCTGTGGAGCACCTCGGCCGGCGTGCCGCGAGTCTGCACGACCCGGGCCTCCGGCAGGTCGGACAGCGCGTCGGCGAGGTCCACGGCCGAGGTGTCCTCGTCGCGGTCCGCGGGCCGCTGCAGGCCCATGGGATCCTCGACGCTCTCCATCGGCTCGTCCGGCCGGATCATCCAGGTCCCGGGCCGGTTGTCATCCTCGCCGTCGGCGGCCCGCCGCGCGCGCGGGCGCTGGCGCAGCGAGGCGCTCCGGATCGGCCCTCGACGCGACGGCTCGTCGGCTGCGGTCGCCGGGCGCGGGGCAGCTCCGGAATCCGCCGGGAGCAGGCGGCCCCAGAGCGGCACGATGGCCACGCCGCGGTAGCGGCCGGCCGCGCCGCGCAGGCGGTCCGCGGTGGCGCGCGCCCACTGGCGCGACTCTGCCGGCGTCGCCGCCGCGGGGATCCCGGACGGCGGCGCGGCCGGGGGCGCCGACAGAATCGTCTGGACCATATGCTCGACGTGGCGCTCCAGCGCGGTCAGCCGCTCGATCGAGGGCCGCTCGCACAGCGCGCGGGCGCGCGCTGCGCACAGGTCCGGCACGAGTCCCCCGAGATCGCGGGCCAGCTCCCGATCCACCGCCGCCGCCTCCGCCAGCGCGTACAGATCGTACTCGAGCCGATCGGCCGGCGCGGCGTCCGGCGTCCCGCGCGCGGCACGCGCCATCTGCTCGAGCGCCAGCAGCCGGTAGGTCGCCATCGCCGCGCGCTCGTCGGCGCCGCCGGTCTCGATGGCGCGCGGCAGCCAGACGGAGACGCCGTCGGTGCCCGCCTGTGCGGTCCGCGCCGACAGATGCCGGGGCGCGCGCCCGAGCACGCGTGCGAGCCACGTCGGCAAGGGCGGCGGGTCGCTCGGAAGGATCGACGGAGTGTCGCCGTAGAGCGCGCCGGCGACGAGCTCCAGACGCCGCTTCACGCGAGCCAGCGGGAGCTCGCCGCGCGCCCGGGAGGGTCGCGCCCGCCACCAAAGCTCACGGACGGCCACCGTCGCCCGGCGGGCGCCGTCGATGAGCAGGCCCTCCGGCTCCACGACGCTCCTTACAACACGGCGTCGATCACGTCGTGGACGGCGCCGAGGAGCTCGGGGTCATCCGTCAGCGGTGCGGCCACCGCCGCGCGACACGCCTCGCGCGCCGTCACGCCGCTGCCGATGAGGCGGGCCGCCAGGACGAGCAGCCGGGTGCTTGGCACTTCAGGCAGGCCCCGGTCCCGCAGCTGCCGCAGGCGGCCCGCGAGGTCCACGAGCTCGCCCGCGATCCCGACCTCGACGGCGCCCTCGTGGGCGACGATGCGCCTCTCGAGGTCCGGCGGCGGGAACCCGAGATCGAGGGCGACAAAGCGCTGGCGTGTGCTCGGCTTCAGGTCCTTGAGGATGTGCTGGTAGCCGGGGTTGTAGGACACGACGAGCTGGAATCCGGGCGGCGCCGCCAGTAGCTCGCCCGTCTTGTCGATCGGTAGGATCCGGCGGTCGTCGGTGAGCGGATGGATGACGACGATCGTGTCCTGCCGGGCCTCCACGATCTCGTCCAGGTAGCAGAGCGCCCCCGCCCGCACCGCGCGGGTCAGCGGGCCATCCTGCCAGATCGTCTCCGCCGCCCGCACGAGGTAGCGGCCGACGAGGTCACTCGCGGCGAGGTCCTCATGGCAGGCGACCGTCACCAGCGGCCGCCCCAGGCGCCAGGCCATGTGCTCGACGAATCGGGTCTTGCCGCAGCCGGTCGGGCCCTTCAGCAGAACCGGCAGCCGCCGAGCGTGGCAGGCCTCGAAGACGGCGATCTCTCGCCCGACCGGTAGATAGAACGGCTCCTCGGCTGCCGGGGGGCGGACGCCGTCCCGGCCGATCAGCCGGGTCTGCACCGCCATCGCCAGCGCTCGCCCTCAGACGGCCGGCGAGCGGGCCGGCGCCAGCCCCTCGCGCTCGGGCGCGGTCACCGGACGCCCCGCCAGGAAGAAGAAGTCCCACAGGAAGAGCGCGACGCCCGCGGTGAAAAGGATCCCGGTCGCGACGAGCATCAGAAGGTGCACCTGCAGCTTCAGCTGGGTCTCGAGGTAGCCGATGCCGAGGATGCGCTCGAGGTACGTCTGCGTGATGCCGGCCGCCGCGAACGCCAGCGTCATGCCGAACATGCCGCCGATCTGAAGCCAGAAGGACCAGAAGTTTGCCGACGTCTCGCGCGAGTCCTCGGGTCGTCCTGTGAGCCCGGGCAGCACGTAGGTGATCATGCCGAGCACGATCATAACGTAGGCGCCGAAGAACGCCATGTGCCCGTGCATCGGCGTGATCAGGGTGCCGTGCGTCCACTTGTTGACCGCCGGCCAGGTGTGGGCCAGGCCCAGGAGCCCGGCGCCGAGCGCCGAGAAGATGGCGCTGCCGATGGTCCAGTGCAGCGCCATCCGGTTGGGATGGGCGAATCCCGACCGCCGGATGGCATAGTACGCATATATCGCCATGCCCAGGAACACGACTGGCTCGAGCGCGCTGAAGAAGCCGCCGATCGGGAGCCAGTACCGCGGCACGCCGATCCAGTAGTAGTGGTGCGCGGTGCCGAGGATCCCCGAGATGAACGTCAGGCCGACGATCACGTACAGCCACTTCTCCAGCACCTCCCGGTCCGCGCCGGACAGCCGGATGAGCAGGAAGGCGAGCAGCCCGCCCTGGATCATCTCCCAGACACCCTCGACCCAGAGGTGCACCGTCCACCATCGGTAGAAGACAGCCACCGTGTAGTTGTCGAACTCAAACAGCGCGGGCAGGTACAGCAGCGCGGTGCAGGCCAGGCCGCCGACGAGGACCCCCTCGGTGGTCGTGAGGCGGCCCCCGGCGCGGATCGTCATGCCGAGGTTGTAGAGGAACATCAGCATCACGATCACGATGACGACCTTCAGCGGAAAGGGCTGCTCGAGCAGCTTGTTGCCGGCCGTCCATCGGAAGACGTAACCCACGACGGCGGTCACACCCATAGCCGTCCAGATCGCCAGCTGCACGTAGGCCAGGCGGACGCTGTGCAGCTCCACCCGCGACTCCTCCGGCACCAGGTAGTAGGCGGCGCCCATGAAGGCGGTCAGCAGCCAGACGAGAAGCAGGTTCGTGTGGATGGCCTTGACGACGTCGAACGGCAGGATGTTCAGCAGCGGATCGGGCCCCAGGTACTTAGCGGCGGCGAGCAGGCCGAAGACCATCTGCAAGCCGAACAGGAGCAGGGCGACGACGAAGTACGGATAGGCCACGCGTTGCGAGTGATACCTCAAGGTCTCCCTCTCATCGCAGCGTGAGCAGATAGGCCACGACCTGGTCGATCTGCTCGGGCTTCAGCGTCTCGCCGTAATCCCCGGGCATCAACGAGCGGCCCCCGGCCGCGTAGGTGGGGCCCGTGAGCACGTGGGCGTTCGGCTCCACGATCGACTCCCGGATGTAGCCAGCCGCGTCCTTGGCCTTGCCCTTGTAGTCGGGACTGGCGATGCGGGCGGCCGCGGTAGCCGGGATGCCGGCCAGGGTCGGCCCCACGATGTTGACGCCGGGCGCGATTGAATGGCAGGCGGCGCACCCCGGCGGTGTGGCGT
Organism: Candidatus Methylomirabilota bacterium; assembly: GCA_035550795.1. Taxonomy (GTDB): domain Bacteria; phylum Methylomirabilota; class Methylomirabilia; order Rokubacteriales; family DASRDR01; genus DASRDR01. The sequence continues at coordinate 102,442 of DASZOL010000012.1, read as the reverse complement.
TGTAGACGGCGCGCCCGAGCTCCACCGGGTTCTGAGAGACGGCCTCCGGCGCCGGCACGCCGAGCGCCGCGGCCATGCCCGGCACCGCGCTGCCGCGGACCAGGATGGGACGCGGCGGCCAGCCCTGCGTGTCGATGCGGCTGATCCACCCGAGGAACGCGATGACGTTGTCGATCTCTTGATCCGTCAGCTTCAGGGTCGGCATCAGCCGGCCGTCGCGCGCCTCCGAGTAGAACTTGGACGGGTCCTTCAGGAACTCACGCAGGTAGGGCACGCCGCGCTGCGCCGTGATTTTCGTGAGATCAGGAGCGTAGTAGGCGCCCTCGCCGAGCAGCGTGTGGCAGTTGGTGCAGTTCTCGCGATGCCAGACATGCTTGCCGGCGATCACCCGCGCGTCGATGGCCGCCGCGTTCGTCAGCTTCGGGAACTGACGGTGGCTGTCGATGGTGAGGATTGTGAAGACGAGCGCGCTCAGCAGCGTGCTGACGAAGAAGAAGAGGCGCGCGGCCCGCTTCGTCATCGCCGGCCGGGCCTCGAGGGCAGCCGACGGGCGCTGCGCACGGTCGTCACCGTCATCACCACGAACGCCGTCACACCCAGCAGGGCGCTGCCGATCGCGAGGACATCGGCGGCGAGCGGCAGGTGGAGACGTGCCATGAGAAGGGCCAGGCTCGCGCTGAGCGCGCCCAGTCCCAGGATCACGAGGAGCGGCGAGGACATCACACGCCGATCCGGTTGAAGTTCGCCAGCGCGATCCACGCGGTGTAGACGGTGGCCGCCGCCATCAGGGCGAAGACCACCCACGCCAGGGTCCGGGTCAGGGGCGCGGACCCCACACGCTCACTCTCGGCCGACATCGCCATAGGTTGTCGCCCCTCCGGTAGCACGAGATGGAGACTGCCCGGAGGGACGCCGCCATACTCTCGTGGCCCTCGGCTCCGTGTCAACGCTGGGCGGGCCGGCGTGCGGCGGATGCGGTCGGGGTCCGGAGCGGACGAAGGTGAGTCCACGCTCTCGACACCCGGCACCCGCATGACCGGGTGCGTACACGCTCGGGCATGACGTTGTGGATCGGGCACCGCGCGCCCGGTGAGAGTTTGATCTGAAGTTCGCAGGGGGTCCCTCGAGGGCCTCCCGACCTATGCCCGAAACTATGCCCGCGACGGCCCTCGCAGGGCCCGAAACCACCCCCCCGGGAGCCAAGCACCCGACGAAAAACCCCTCGGCAAGTCCACGACTTCCCGAGGGGTGTCGATCTGCTGCCTGCTTGACAGGCCAGTGTGCGAACCAGGCTGCACCACGACCCCGATGCGAAAGAACGCAGTCAGACTAACAATTTACCGCACACCTGTCCACTCACCGGATGTGCGACACCGGGTGTTGCGACCCCGGGTGCCCGAACGGCCAGTAGCGACCCCCGCTCGGTCCTGTTGACCAAGGGGCACTGGCCGCGGCACTGCTTGGTTCGCCGTGGACCGGCCCAGAGTCGCGTCCGCGTCTGCTCGTCGAGCACGAAGGGCGAGTCGGGTTCTCATCTCGTCGACGTCTCCTCTCTCGCGGCCATCGCGCGATCGCGCGGCACACCCGGGACCGGCTCGAGGAGCCCTGGAGGCCAGGGCCCGCCGTCCGGAAACGATAGTAGTGTAGTTGTACTATGCCCGAGGGGTCGCCCATGAGCGGATCCCCCCTCGCCCGCCGCGCCCTCCGTCGGCCGCCGATCTCGCTCGCGCTGGTCGGCCTCGTGACGCTCCTGACGGTGGCGACCGGCGCGACGCTCGGGGCGCTGGCATGGCGGGAGAAGCACACGGGATCCCGCGCGCTCGTGGACAGCGCCATGGCGCAGGCCGCGCGCATGACCGCCGACCACACCGAGGAGTTTTTCCGCCACGCCGAGAACACCGTGCGGCTCGGACCGAGCCTCGTAGCGCGGGGGCTCCTCGACGCGGACGATTTTCGCGCGCTGGGCGACTACGCGCTCGGCGTGCTCCGGGTGAACCCGCAGCTCTCGTGGGTCAGCTACGGCGACCGGGCCGATCGCTTCGTGGGCGCGTGGACCGACGGCACCGACCTCTATCTGAACCGGAGCTTTCCGCGCGGCGGCCGGATCCGGCTCGAGGAGGATCGCATCCTGCCCGACGGCCGCCGGGAGCGAGTGCGGGAATCGAACGACCACGGCTATCACCCCCGCGACCGGCCGTATTACCGGCTGGCTGAGGCGCGACGTGACGCGGGGTGGACCGAGCCCTATCGCTTCTACGACGGAGGGCTGGGAGTCACCTGCGCGATGCCGCTCCTCGACGCGGCCGGCGCCGTGCGCGGAGTCTTCACGGTGGACCTCTCGCTGCGCTTCCTGTCACGGTTCGTGAGCGAGCTTCGCGTCTCGCCGCGCGGCCGCGTGTTCATCGCCACCGGAGAGGGCCAGGTCGCCGCGGCGCCGAGTGGCGTCGACGCAGTGGGTCGCGTGACGTGGGACGACGGCACGCTCGTCGGCGAGGTCGTGAAGAACCTGCGGGAGAGCGTCGCGAGCGGCCACGCGTTCGAGCACGCCGGCGAACGCTTCCTCGGCCGTGCGGCGTCGTTCGAGGTGGGAGGCCGGGAGTGGGTGACTGCCGTCGTGGTGCCGGAGCGCGACTACACCGCCGCCATTGAGGCGCAGACGTGGCGCGCCGCGGGGCTGGGGCTCCTCGCGCTGCTCCTCGCCGTCGCCGGAGGCATCGCGCTCGTGCGCTGGATTGCCGAGCCGCTGCGGGAGCTCGGCGTGCAGGCGCGCCGGATCCGGCAGGGGGATCTCGACGTCGCGATCGTTCCCCGGAGCCGTGACGAGATCGGCACCCTGGCCCGGACCATGGCCGAGATGGTGCAGGGGCTCCGCGACCGCGATTTCATCCGGGACACCCTGGGACGGTATGTGAGCCCCGAGCTGGCGGAGCAGTGCATCCGGGACCGCGGCGCGCTGCGCCTCGGCGGAGAGATCCGCACGGTCTCCATCCTGATGTCGGACCTGCGCGGCTTCTCCGGCCTCTCCGAGCGCCTCGGGCCCGAGCGGATGATCGGGCTGCTCAACCGATACCTAGGCGCCATGACCCCGGTGATCCTGCGCCACCGGGGGACGATCAACGAGTTCATCGGCGACGCCATCCTGGTCCTCTTCGGCGCTCCGTTCGAGCGGCCCGACGACGCCGAGCGGGCGGTGCGCTGCGCCTGGGCCATGCAGCGCGCGATGACCGCCTTCAACGCCGAGAACCAGGACCAGGGCCTGCCCGCCCTCGTCATGGGCATCGCCGTGCACTCGGGCCGCGTGGTCGCCGGCAACATCGGGAGCCAGGACCGGATGAAGTACGGGGTCGTGGGGCCCGCGGTGAACCTCGCGGGACGCATCGAATCGCTCACCATCGGGCCGCAGGTCCTCCTGTCAGAGGCGACCCTCGACCGCGTGCGGGACCTGGCCGAGGTCGGCCCCGCGGTGCAGGTGACGGTCAAGGGCGTGCCGGAGCCGGTGACCGTCTACGAGCTGCGGGGCGTGGGCGGCGAGGACCCCGCGGAGGCGCCCGACGAGGGCGACGAATGGGTCGCGGTCGACCTGCCGGCGGTCGCGCACGTCGTCGGCGAGGGCAAGCGCGTCGACGAGACTCGCCACCCGGTCCGTGTCACGCGCATCCGTCGCGCTGCCGTGGAGTTCGTCACGAGCGCGGCGCCGCCAGCGACCCAGTCGGACCTGAAGCTGTTCGTCGACTTCGGGAACGGCGGGCCGAGCGAGGGGAGCTACGTCCGCGTCGCGGCTCGCGAGCCGTCGGACCGCCTCGGGCCGGAGGGAGCCACGATTCGCGCGGTGTTCACGTCCCTGGCCGAGGCCGACCTTGCGTGCATCGACCGTCTGACCGACCGGCAAGCCACCGAGGCCGGGGTGGACAGCCACCCCGCGTAACCTCCATTCCGCCCGGCGTTTCCCGCGCGATTGCAGTAGGATGGCCGGGGCCGATGGCAGGAGAGATCCGGCCGGGGCGCCCGCGGAGTCGGGCGTGGTGCTTCTGGGCGGTCCAGGGAGGACACCGATGACCCACCTCGGCCTGGCCGAGATTACCTAGGCTAGCGGTTCCATCGACACAGCCGTGCAGCACTTCGGGAAGCACGGAGGCTCTTCCGGCTACGTCGACTGCGTTGACGACCTGGCCAGACGGATCCACGGATAGCCCCCCCACCTCATGCCGACGCACCGCCAGATCGGCTCTGGCGCTATCCTTGTGACGCAATCGACGCAGCAGAAGGACGCGGGACGCATCCGAGCTGATCTTCCTCGTTGAAGAAGCTCCCGAGGGAGGCTTCACCGCGCGGGCGCTTGGGGAGTCGATCTTCACCGAAGCGGACGACATCCCTGGTCTGCACGCGAACGTCCGCGACGCGGTGCGATGCCACTTCGATGACGAGAACGCTCCGCGGATCATCCGCCTCCATTTCGTGCGCGAGGAAGTCATCTCGGCTTGAGGCTTCCGCGCGACGTCTCCGGTGACGAGCTCGCGCGAGCTCTCGGAGACCTCGGCTACCGGATGGACCGCCAGACCGGGAGCCATCTTCGCCTGACGACGCTCGAGGGTGGGGAGCATCACGTCACCATCCCCCGTCCCGCGCCCCTCCGAGTCGGCACCCTCGCGGGCATCCTGGGCGACGTCGCGGCGCACCTCGGCTGACGCGGCAAGCGGTTGTCGAGCGCTTGTTCCGTCCGTAGGAGGAAGGCCCCCTCGTTTGCCCCTCAGTTGTGGAAGTGGTCGCCAGCCCAGGTCCGGAACCGCAGGGCCGGATAGGCGAGCGAGTGAACATTCCCCCGCCTGAAGGCGAGGGCTTCCACATTCGACCCTGCTCGTCGGCGCGTGACGCTCGTGACGCCCTCGCGACGAATCCGGCGGGTGCCGAGACCCGACGACGACAAGTTCCTGGCGTGCGCCGTCGCCGGGGCGGCAGAGTGACTCGTCACTGCCGACCAAGACCACGATCTCTTGAGCCTGGGCACGGTAGGAGGGCGCCGCGCAAAGTCGCATGGGCGAGGCTCCTCCGGGCGCCGGCGACACGACCCGGGAGGCGGCACCATGGAGCGGTTGAGGCCTACCTCCGTGCAACGCCGACTCCGGAGGCGCTACGCACGCGGGCGGTGCTGCTGAAGGGAGCCATGCCCTCCTGACAGGGTACCGCCGCCATTTCGAACGGATGCCCGGGCGGGCTCTCGGCCGGATGGGCCGGACGAAGGGGACCTGGTTGACGCGCCCGGCCGATCGCGCTATCTCCTTGCCACGTGGACTCGGAGTCCCTCGTCCTCCGTGACATCGACGGGGTGATCACCGTCGAGCAGTGGATTCGGCCCCGGCGTCGTCGTGGTCGGTGACGCGGCGCGCAAGCCCTCGATCGAGCGACAGGCCACGCTCGCGGTCTCCCCCTCGGGACGGCTCCGCCTCCTCAAGAGCCCGGATGCGCCCGCGCTCGACCCGAAGCCCGCCGAGACGATCGCGGCCGCGTTCGCCGCCGGAACCGCCGCCGGGCTGTTCCACCTCGGCGCCGGCGAGGTCTCCACCTCGCTTCCGCCGGCACTGGGCTTCTTCCGGGACTTCGCGCGGCTCTTCATCGCCCGGCTCTGCGCCATCAGCGACCTCGAGGAGCAGGGCACGCGGGTCGACGTGCCGATCCCGCCGGGCGTGCTCGACCAGCTCGCGGCCGAGGTCCCGCCGCTCGCCGGCGCCGAGTACGTCGACGCGGCCCGGCTCGAGACGTGGTGGGCCGAGCTCGAGGCATTCTTCCGCGAGGAGATCCGCCGCCATCAGGGGAGCGTCCAGTCCTATCTCCAGGCCAGGAACCCCGTCTGGAACCTCGTCGGCCGCGTCTACTTCCACCTGGCGGAGAACAAGCAGGACCAGGACCATCCTTTCGCGTTCCTCGCCACCTACACGACCCGCCTCTCGGGCCAGGCCCGGCCGCAGCACCAGCCCCTCGGCCAGGCGCTCCGGACGCTCTCCGGTAACCGCGCCGCGCTCCTGTCCTTGCTGGGCCCCGTCGACCGCGCCGCCGCCACGAGCTCCCTGCTCAAGGATCTGGTGGACACCGGGGATGTCTTCCAGCCCCTCGCCTGGGGGCCCCGCGAGGCCCACCGCTTCCTCCAAGACGTCCCCGCCTTCGAGGCGGCCGGCGTCATCGTCCGGGTGCCCGACTGGTGGAGACGGGATCGTCCGCGCCGGCTCGAGGTCAGCGTCACCGTCGGCGGCAGGCCCCCGTCCACCCTGGGACTGGACGCGCTCCTGGACTTCTCGGTCGCGCTGACGCTCGACGGCGAGCCCATCTCCGAGTCGGAGTGGCGGGCGATTCTCGCCGGAACGGACGGGCTCGCCCTCGTGCGCGGAAAGTGGGTGGAGCTCGACCGGGAGAAGCTCCGGGAGATCCTCGGCCACTGGGAGGCGGCGCGGCGCGCGGCCCGCGAGGGACTCCCGTTCCGAGAGGCGATGCGCCTCCTGGCCGGGACCGCGATCGAGGACGGAGAGCCGGCCGCGGTGCCGGAGCGCGGGGACGACTGGTCCCGGGTGGTCGCGGGGGAGTGGCTCGCGGCCATGCTGGCGCAGCTGCGGACGCCCGAGGCGCTGGCCGCGGCGAAGCCCGAGGCCCTCCGGACGGCGCTCCGGCCCTACCAGGAGATCGGCGTCCGCTGGCTCTGGTTCCTCTCCCGCCTCGGCCTGGGCGCCTGCCTGGCGGACGACATGGGACTGGGCAAGACGATCCAGGTCCTGGGCCTGCTCCTGCTGCTGAAGACCGGGGACGGCTCTCGCCGCGTGAGGCCCCGAGCCGCCACGGGTCCCCGGCGACCGAGCCTCCTCGTGGTGCCGGCGTCCCTGATCGCCAACTGGCAGCAGGAGATCGGCCGCTTCGCCCCCGATCTCGATGTGCTTGTGGCCCACCCATCGGAGCGCCCAGGGCGAAAGCTGGCCACGCTCGCCGCGGAGGATCTGGCTGGCGCGGATCTCGTCATCACCACCTATGGTCAGGTGCCACGGCTGCCCTGGCTCGGCGAGGTCGAGTGGAATGTGCTCGTGCTCGACGAGGCCCAGGCCATCAAGAATCCCGCGACCCGGCAGGCGCGCTCGGTCAAGCGCCTCCGGAGCCAAGCCCGGGTGGCCCTGACGGGCACGCTGATCGAGAACCGGCTCGGCGATCTCTGGTCGCTGTTTGATTTCCTGAACCCCGGGCTTCTCGGCAGCGCCCGGGCCTTCACGCGCGTCAGCCGAGAGCTGGCGGCCGGCGGCGATCGCCACTACGGGCCCCTCCGGGCGCTGGTGCGACCGTACATCCTGCGGCGGCTCAAGACCGACCGCCGGGTCATCGCCGACCTGCCGGACAAGACCGAGGTGCGCGCGTTCTGCCCGCTCACGCGGAAGCAGGCCGTCCTCTACCAGCAGGCGGTGAAGGAGCTCGAGCGCCGCCTCGGCGCGATCGAGGGGATCGAGCGGCGCGGTGCGATCCTCGCCACCCTCCTGCGTCTCAAGCAGATCTGCAACCATCCATCGCAGTGGCTCGGCGACGGCGACTACGCGCCCGACCAGAGCGGCAAGTTCGGCCGGCTGGCCGAGCTGGGGGAGGAGCTGGCGCTCCGGCAGGAGAAGGTCCTCGTGTTCACCCAGTTCCGTGAGATGACCGGCCCGCTGTCGCAGCACTTCGGTCGGGTCTTCGGCCGGCCCGGCCTGGTGCTCCACGGTCAGACGCCGGTGAAGGACCGCATGGGCCTCGTGGAGCGCTTCCAGACCGACGAGACGATCCCGTTCTTCGTGCTCTCCCTCCGCGCGGGCGGGACCGGGCTCAACCTGACGGCCGCTTCGCAGGTGATCCACTTCGACCGCTGGTGGAACCCCGCCGTCGAGAACCAGGCGACCGACCGCGCCTTCCGGATCGGGCAGCGGCGCAATGTCGTCGTCCACAAGCTCGTCTGCCGTGGCACGGTGGAGGAACGGATCGACGCCCTGATCGAGCAGAAGAAGGGGCTGGCGGCGGACCTCCTGGAGGCGGGCGGGGAGGGGCTTGTCACCGAGATGAGCGATGCCGACGTCATGCGGATCGTCTCCCTCGACCTCCGCCGCGCGCTCGCCGAGGAGTGAGGGAACGCGCCATGGCCTGGTACGAGTGGCGACCCTACGTGCCGGTCGCGGTGCGACGCCAGAACGCGGCGCGCGACATCGCCCGGTTCCGGAAAAAAGGCCAGCCGATCGCGCCCATCGTGATCCAGGGGCGCACGATCGCCCGGAGCTTCTGGGGCAAGGCCTGGTGCGACAACCTCGAGCTGTACAGCGACTTCGCCAACCGGCTCCCCCGGGGCCGGACCTACGTCCGCAACGGGTCGGTGATGGACCTCCAGCTCGGCGCGGGCACGGTCAAGGCGCTCGTCTGCGGCAGCGAGCTGTACCGGATCTCCATCGCGATCGCGCCCCTGTCCAGGCCTCGCTGGCGGGGGGTGGTCAAGGAGTGCGCCGGGAAGATCGGCTCGCTGGTGGAGCTCCTGCAGGGAAAGCTGTCGCGCGCGGTCATGGAGACGCTGATCCGGCGAGAGGCCGGCCTCTTCCCGTCGGCCAAGGAGATCACCTTCGAGTGCTCCTGCCCCGACTGGGCGGCGATGTGCAAGCACGTCGCGGCCACCCTCTACGGGGTCGGCGCGCGTCTCGACGACGAGCCCGAGCTGTTCTTCCGGCTCCGGCGCGTCGATCAGCTGGATCTCCTCACGGCCGCCAGCGGCGGCGGGACCCTGGCGGCGCCGGGCGGCGGAGCGCGCAAGCGGATCGCCGAGACTAGGCTGACCGAGGTCTTCGGGATCGAGCTGGACGAGTCCTCGCCGGAGCCCCGCACGCCAGCGGGAGCCACACCCGGAGGACGGCAGATGGCCGCGATGGCCGCCGCCCGAATTCCACGGAGACGGGCCACCGTCCGCGACACGGAGGCCACCCGCGCGGTGCGCCCGCGTCGGGCACCTCCCGGAGCCAAGGCGGACCGGCCGGTCCGGTCCTCCGCGGACCTGCCCAAGCCGGGCCCACTGCGACACCTCGCGCGCGACCAGGAGGTTGACCCCGAGGAGCTTCACCGGCTGTTGGACCACCCACCACCAGCGAAGCAGCCAAGGACACCCCGTGCCCGGAGCGCCGGGAGGCGGCGGCGCTACCGCCGCCCGTAGGCCTCCTCCAGGCCCCGGATGTCGAGCTTCTTCATGCCGAGCATCGCCTGCATGACCCGGTCCGCTCGCACGGGATCCGGATCGCTCAGCATCTTGCCCAGGACGGTCGGCACGATCTGCCACGAGAGCCCGAACTTGTCCTTCAGCCAGCCGCACTGCACCTTCTCGCCGCCCTCGGAGAGCTTGTCCCACAGCCGGTCCACTTCCTCCTGCGTCTCGCAGCTCACGATGAACGATACGGCCTCGGTGAACTTGAACTCAGGCCCGCCGTTCAGCGCGAGGAAGTCCTGCCCGTCGAGCTGGAACTCCACGGTCAGCACGGTGCCCTTCGGTCGAGGCCCGGCCTCCCCGTAGTGGCTGACCTTGCCGATCCTGGAGTTCCTGAAGACGGAGGCGTAGAAGCGTGCCGCCTTGTCGGCCTGGTCGTCGAACCACAGGCACGGAGTGATCTTCTGCATCTCATGGTCTCCCTTGATATGCGAGGTGCGTCACGCTCGGCGAGCCGAGGCCCCGTCCTTTCTCGCTGCCTGCGCCTCTGGCGCTGTCGAGCGCCGCATCGATCCCCTCGGTGACGAAGAAGAACGTCGTCCCTCCCTGACCATCACGTGGGCGCCGGTGCGGGCGAACACGGCCCTCACCGACGCGTCGTCCGGGTTCACGGCCCCCGGCCATTCCCGTTCGCTCCCGGAAGCTCGCCGCTGATGGATTCCTAACCCGGCTCCTCTCGCGACATGGTCGAATGGGCCGGCCCGGGATCGACAGCGCGCGGACGAAGCCTGTCGCCGCCGTCCGGGCTGGCCAGGGGCCCAGGGCCGCCACCGTGGGGGGCGGAGCGCGGGAGCCATCCGGCCCACCGTGCCCGGGTCAAGAGGGCGTATTTCCCTCGATTTCGCCGACCTCCCGGCCTAGACTCGTGGCGTGGCGGACCCGGTGATCGAGGGCCGCTCCCTGGTGATGGAGGCGATCCGGACCCTAGCGATCGCCTGCCGGGCCTGGGCGGCCTATCCCTCCGATCATCCCAATGTGAGCCGGGCGGTGAGCGCCGCGCAGACGCGCGTCGGCGAGATGCTGGCGGCCCACGGCTCGGTCGCCATTGGTGTCGGGCGTGACCACCTCCGGGTCGGCGTCTGGACCCTCGAGTCACCGCAAGTTCGGGCGATCGCCCAGGCGCTGTACCGGCGCCAGGTCGCCGTGCTGCGCCTGGACCGCGGCGCGCAGCCCGACGAGCTCCGGGCACTCCTGCAGTGGCTCGCAGGTCCAGCCGTCCCCCTCGAGCCCGGATCCCCTGCCGCCGGGCCACCGGGGCTCCCGGGGGCCCGCCACCTCCACCTCCTGCCGCTCGACTACTCGGCCGTCCGGCTGACAGACCGCGCGGCCCAGGCGCGGGTGGAGGCGCAGGGCGCCTCCGCACCGGTGTCGCTGACCGACCGTCTGCTCAACGTCCTGCTCGAGTGGGGGCCGGGCGAGGCCGACTGGGGCGACGAGACCGGCGAGGGATCGTCGCTGCCGGCCGAGCTGGCGATGGTCAACTGGCTGAGAGACTTCCTCAAGACCCAAGCGTCTCGCGAACGAGGGGACCCGGTTGAGCCCGATGGACGAGACGGCGCCACGTCCGGGGAGGCGGGCCCGGGACCCGGCGACGGCAGACCCGGGAACGGCGACGGCGACCCGGGGAGCAGCGCCGGCGGCGAGCCCCGGGAAGGCAGGGCGGCCGGCGATCGCGCCTCGGGGGCCGCGGACGTGTCGGTCGGATCCGCCACCGCGGTCGTTGCCGGCGCGGACGCGTCCGGGACCGAGGGCGCGCCGGTCCCGGACGAGGCCGGCATCGGGGGCGGACCCGCGCCACCCGGCGTCACGCCTCCGCAGCTTCTTGCACGTCTGACCGACGCGACGTCCACGCATCTCGAAGAGATGTCCGGCGCGGGTCGGGCCCTGGCGGCCCGGCAGACCGCCCAGCTGATCATGCGGCTCCCGGAGCCCCTCCGCGAGAGCCTGATGCGCGCCGCGCTGCGCGTGGTGGCCTCCGACCCCGCGAGCGAGGACGCGCTGCAGGCCCTCACCTCTTCGATGACGGCGCACCCCGTGCTCCGGGTCATGCGCCAGCTCGCCGCCGAGGGTGTGGCGCTCTCGCGACACGCCCAGCGCCTCGTGGAGCTGCTCGCCTCCACTCGCACCGAGTCGGCGGAGGAGGAGCCGCCGGCCGGCCGGGACCTGGAAAGGCTCCGCGAGGAGCTCCTCACGCTGTTCCGTGAGGAGGACATCGACCGGTACAATCCGGAAGATCATCTCGCGCTGCTGGCGCGAGCCATGCTGGCATGGCCGACGCGCACTCCGGTTGTGCTGGGCACGCTCGATACGCTGGGCGAGCGCGTTGGGTCCCTCACGGAGGACGCGGTCGGCCGGCAGCTCGCCGAGACGCTTCTCGACCTCCTGGGCCGCTACGCGGACGACAAGACGGCGCGCGTGCTCGCGCGGGTCGAGCAGCTCGTCGAGGGAGCCCTCGCGCGCGGGTCGATCGAGGAGGCCGTGCTCGCGATCGAGGGGATGTCCCGGCTCGCCGCTGACGAGGCCGCGCCCGAGGGGACACGGGCCGCGACGCGGGAGCACATCGACCGGCTCGCGCGGCCGGAGACGCTGTCCGTGCTGGCGGCGTCGCTCGGCGCCACGCCGGGGCCCGCCGCCGTGCGCCTGGTCCGGCTCCTCGGGCCCGGCGCGATCCGGAATCTCTTGCAGGTGCTCGTCGAGGAGAAGGTCCGCATCCGCCGCCGGCGGATCTTCGACCTCCTGTCCGCGCTCGGGCCCGACGTGGTCCCGGAAGCCACGCGCTGGCTCGGAGACCCCAACTGGTACGTCGTCCGCAACATCATCGCGCTCCTGCGCGCCGTCGGGGACCGCTCCTCCCTCGCCACGGTGCGGCGCCTGACCGGCCACAGCGACCTGCGCGTCCGGCTCGAGGCGCTGCGCAGCCTGCTCGAGCTCGATCCCGCGGTCGGCCAGGAGCACCTCCTGCGGGCGGTCGCCGATCCGGACCCGCGCGCGGCGACCGCCGCGGTGGAGGTGGCGGGACAGCGCGGAGGACCGGCGATGCTGGAGCCCCTCCTCGGCGTGCTCGCGCCATGGGATCTCCGGGGACGCCGCCGCGCCGTCCGGATCGCCGCGCTCCAGGCCCTGGGCCGGGTGGGCCGCGCCGAGGCACTCCCGCGCCTCGCGCGCTTTTTCCGCGAGCGGTGGGGTCCCTTCCCGGCGCTCGCCGAGCGACGAGCGGCCTTCGAGTCGCTCCAGGGCTATCCCCCCGAAGCGCGAGCCTCGCTGGCACTGCGCGGTCTTCGCTCCCGCGATCACGAGATCCGCACCGTGTGCGAGCGTCTCCGGAGCGAGGGATGAGCGAGCCCGCCGGCGGCGATGCCCCCGGGCGCGGCGGGGGGGAGCCGGGAACGCTCCCGGGCCAGGCGGCGGTCGAGCGGCTCATCGCCCAGGTGGCCGGGGCGCTCACCACCGGCGCCCTCTATCCGCCCGCGCATCCGGCCGTCGCCGCCGCCATCGGGCAGCTGCGCGACGGCGTGGTGGCCGCCTGCGACGCGCGGCGGCAGGACGCCCTCACCTTCCTCCGGCTGGACGACGAGATCGTGATCGATGGCCGGCCCCTTCGCAGCGGGGCGCTCTACCTCCAGCCGTTCATCCGGGCGCTCCGGCGGAGCGACGTCGCCCGACTCACGCTCGGGCGCGACCTGGACGAGGGCGAGTGCCGGGCCCTGGTGGACGCGCTCGCGGCCGGACGGCGGCCGGAATCGACGCCGCACGCCGTGGTCGGCCAGGTGGAGATCGCCAGTCCCGCGGGTGCCCCTGTCGTCCCTCCCGACGAGTCGACGGGCGACAGAGGGGGACGGGGCGGCATATCGGAGGCGCACGTCGAGCTGGCCCGGGACCTGTTCACGCGGATCCGCCACGAAGGGGTGACCAGCATCGACCCCGTCGAGGAGCTGGTGTGGGGCCTGGCGGACGCCGTGGCGCGCTCGACCCAGGCCGTGCTGCCCACGGTGCCGCTCAAGTCACACGACGAGTACACGTTCGTGCACTCGGTCAACGTCTCTCTCCTCGTCCTGGCCCAGGCGCGCGGCTTCGGGTTCGAGGGTCCCCTCCTCCACGCGATCGGCGTGGCGGCCCTGCTGCACGACGTCGGCAAGCTCCGGGTCCCGCTCGAGGTCCTGAACAAGGCGGGCAAGCTGTCCGGCGACGAGTGGACGATGATGGCGAGCCATGCCGAGCTCGGCGCGTGGGAGCTGGGCGCCCTCGCGAACAGCGCGCCGCTCTCGATCCTGGTCGCCTACGAGCACCATCTCCGGTACGACGGCGAGCCCAACTACCCGGCCCTCCGCACGTCGCGGACCCCGACCCTCGCGAGCCAGCTCACCGCGATCGCGGACGTCTACGACGCGATCTGCACGGTCCGCCCCTACCGCCGCGCGCTCTCCCAGGCCGCCGCGCTGGAGGTGCTCCGGTCACGGGTCGGGACGTTCCACGATCCGTACCTCGTCGGGCAGTTCTGCCACCTCGTCACGAGCGGCTAAGGGCCCCTCCGCCGCCCGGGCCGCGGAGGGCCGGGCGCGGCGCTGGCAACGCGGCACCGGCGCCTTGACCCCCGGGCAGCGGAGTGTCTAGGCTCTATCGAGCCGCGGCGAGCCGCCGAGATGGCCGGGACCCCTACGATACGCTGTCTGGACTGTCGCCACGAGAATCCCGCCCGGGCGAAGTTCTGCCTGGAGTGCGGCCAGCGACTCGCCCGCCCCTGCGCGGCCTGCGGCGCCGAGCTCCCCGACGCCGCCAAGTTCTGCCTAGAGTGCGGCCGGCCCGTCGCCCCGTCCGGGGCGGCGCCGTCGACCGGGGCCCTGGCGCCGGCGCCCGAGACCCGTACGCCCGCCGCCTACACGCCCCGGCATCTCGCCGAGAAGATCCTCACCTCGCGGGGCGCGATCGAGGGCGAGCGCAAGCCGGTCACGGTGCTCTTCTGCGACCTGGTCGACTCCACGGCGCTGGCCGAGCGGCTCGGCCCGGAAGGGATGCACGCCCTGCTGAACAGCTTCTTCGAGGCCGCGCTCGCGGAGGTGCACCACTACGAGGGCACCGTCAACCAGTTCCTCGGCGACGGCTTCATGGCCCTGTTCGGCGCCCCGCTCGCCCGTGAGGATCACGCCCGACGCGCCACGCTGGCGGCGCTCGGCGTCGCCCGGGCCCTCCGCGAGCGGCCCATCGCCGCCGCGACGGGCGTCGAGATCAGGCTCACCGTGCGCATGGGGCTCCACACCGGCTTCGTGGTGGTGGGCGCGATCGGCGACAACCTGCGAATGGACTACACCGCGGTGGGCGACACGACGCATCTCGCCGCCCGCCTCCAGCAGCTGGCCGAGCCCGGCGCGATCCTCGCCAGCGAGGCAACGTGGCGCCTCGTCCAGGGCTACATCCAGGGTGAGCGCGTCGGGCCGGTCCGGGTGAAGGGCCGGAGCCAACCGGTCGTCGTGTTCCGGCTCCTTGGCGTCGGGTCGCGGCGCTCGCCGCTGGAGGAGCCCGGGACCCGCGGGCTGAGTCGCTTCGTCGGCCGCGACCGCGAGCTCGAGACGCTCCTTGACCTCTTTGCCGCGGCCGCGGAGGGTCGCGGCCAGGTCATGGGCGTCGTCGGGGAGCCCGGCGTCGGCAAGTCACGGCTCCTGCTCGAGTTCCGGCGGCGGCTCGCCGGCCGTCCGGTCACCTACGTGCAGGGCCGTTGCCTGTCCTACGGCGCGACCATCCCGTACGTGCCCGTCGCGGACATCCTCCGCGCCCACTGCGGCCTCGCCGACACCGACGCTCCCGAGTCAGTGGCCGAGCGGCTGCGGGCCGGGCTCCAGGCCGCCGGCATGGACCCCGACGCCGGCCTGCCCTATCTGCTCCACATGCTCGGCGGGAAGGATCCCGCGGGGCGGATCGAGGCACTCGGGCCCGAGGTGATCAAGGTGCGGACCTTCGAGACGCTGCGGCAGATGTGCTTGCGTGGCAGCCGCAGGCAGCCACTCGTCCTCGAGATCGAGGACCTTCACTGGGTGGACCGGACGTCCGAGGAGTACTTCGGGTTCCTGGCCGAGAGCCTGTTCGGCGCGGCCATCCTCCTGGTCGCCACCTATCGCCCCGGCTACCGGCCGCCCTGGAGCGAGCGGTCGTTCGCCACCCAGCTGTCGCTCGGGCGGCTGCCCGCGGACGAGAGCCTGGTCATCGTGCAGTCCCTGCTGCCGACCGCGGACTCGGCGCACCCGGTCGCCCAGCTGATCCTGGACAAGGCGGAAGGCAACCCGTTCTTCCTCGAGGAGCTCGCGCGGGCCGTCAGCGACGAGGGCCTGGAGGCGGGGCTCCCGGTCCCGGACACCGTGCACGGCGTCCTCACTGCGCGCATCGACCGGCTCGCCGAGGAGCCGAAGCGCCTCCTCCAGACCGCCTCGATCCTGGGCCGGGAGTTCGCCCCGCGCCTCCTCGGGGCGATCTGGGACGGTCCGGGGCCGATCGAGCCGCACCTTCGCGAGCTCGCGCGGCTGGAGTTCCTCTTCGAGCGCCCGGCCGGCGACGAGGTCACGTACGTCTTCAAGCATGCGCTGACCCAGGACGTCGCCGAGGCGACGCTCCTCCCCTCGCGCCGGCGAGAGCTCCACCGCCGGGCCGGCGAGGCGCTGGAGCGCCTCCATCCCGAGCGCCTGGCCGAGCTGGCGCCCCGTCTGGCGCACCACTACGGCCAGGCCGAGGCCTGGGCCCCCGCGGCCGAGCACGCGCGCCGGGCCGCCGAGGCGGCCCGCGCGGTCTTCGCGAACCGGGAGGCGCTTGCCCGGTACGATCAGGCCATCGACGCGGCCCAGCGCGCCGCGCTCCCGCCGGCTGACCGCCTGGTCCTCCTCGAGGGCCGGGGGGACGTCCACGGAGTCCTCGGCGACTTCGAGTCCGCCCGCGCGGACCACGAGGCGGCGCTGGGCCTGACGAAGGAGCCGCCGAGCCCCCTCGCCGAGGCCCGAGGCCTCGGCGCGCTCGCCGCCCTCTGGGGCGGCCACAAGGACTACGAGCGGGGCCTGGCGCTGAGCCGCGACGCGGTCGCCGCGGCCGAGCGGGCAGGCGACACGCCGGACGCGCGGCGCGTCGCTGCCGAGGCGCGGCTTCGCGTCGGCCTGATGGAGCTGAACCTCGCCCGGCTCGGCTCGAGCCGCCCGGAGCTCGAGCGCGCCCTCGAGAGCTTCCGGCAGGCCGGCGACCAGGGCGGTGAGGGCCGGGCCCTCGATGCGCTGGCGATGGTGGCCGCCCTGGCCGGCGACCTCGACACCTCGGTCGCGCATGCCCAGGCGGCGCTGCCGCGCCTCATCGCCGCCGGAGACCGGCAGACCGAGGCCTCCTGCCTGTCGAACCTCGCCTTCGTCCTCTTCTTCCGCGGCCGCCGCGCCGAGGGCGAGGCGTGGCTCCCGAAGGCGCTGGCCGCCGCGCGCGCGATCGGCGCCCGGGCGCAGGAGGCGTACGTTCACAGCGCGACGGCCGAGTTCGTCGAGCCCTACGGCGACTGGGGCCTCGCCATGCAGGAGGCGAGCACCGGGCTCGCCATCGCACGCGCGCTCGGGCATCGCGAGTGGACAGTCGCCGCCCTGGGGACCCTCGGCCGCCTCCACCGGAGCTGCGGCGACGTCGCCGGGGCCCGGCGCCTCCACGAGGAGATGCTGACGATCGCGCGAGACCTCCGGACGACACTCTGGATCGCCGACGCGGTGGGCGAGGCAGGGCAGGACTTCGTCGCCGGCGGGGCGGCTGACGGGGTGCGCCGGCTCGGCGAGGCGGTCGAGCTGGCCGGGGAGGCCGTCAAGTTCGCCATGCGCCCCCTCCTCGCCCTGGCCGATCTCGCCCTCGATCAGGGTCGCCCGGGAGAGGCGCTGGACGCTGCCCGGCGGCTCCAGCGGATCCTGGCCCAGTACGCGGCCTTTGCGACCGAGGCCCGCCGGGCCGAGGGCCAGGCGCTCTTTGCGCTCGGCCAGGTCGCCGAGGGCGAGGGCGTCTTGCGCCGCGCGAAGGCCGAGGCCGCGGAGCTCGGCGCCGCCCCCGTCGGCTGGCGCGCGAGCCTCGCGCTCGCCCGCCTGCTCGGCGCGACCGGCCGCGCGGACGACGCGCGGGCCGCGCGGGCCGACGCGCGGCGCCTCCTCGACAAGGTCGCCGCGGGGCTGACGGGGGTCCCTGAGCTCCTGCGGGGCTTCCAGGCGTCCCCGGCGTACCGGGAGGCCATCGCTCCGTAGCGGCACGGCCGCCGGGCGGCGCGCAGCGCCGTGCCCTGCGGGCGCTCAGCTCGATCCGCGCGTCCGCTCGGGCAGCGCCGTGGTGAACGACAGGATGTTAGAGGTGTTCCCGGCGGCATCGGTGACGCTGATGGTTCCGGCGATCACCGTGCCGGTGAATCCCGGCTCGACCGCGACCGTGCACACCACCGTGACCGCCGTCGCGCTCGGCGGCACGCCAGGACCCCCGGTGATGACCCCAGTGCCGTTGAAGTCGGACGTCGTGAGGTTACAGGTCCCCCCGACGATGTCGCCCTGGACGTCGGTGGCGCTCATCTGGAAGACGAGCGAGACGTCCGGTCCCGGCGAGACCGTCAGGTTGGAGACCGTCGGGGCGGCCGGATTGGGTGCGGACGGAGATCCGGAGCCGGAGCTCCCGCACCCGACCGCCAGGCCCAGCCCGCACACCGTGACCCCGACACGTCGAATTCCACGCACCCGGCGCCCCCCTCGGCTCGTGGAACTCCGCGCCAGAGCCCAGGAGGACTCTACGCTGCGCCGCGGCGAGGGGTCAACGGTCGGAGCGCGAGGGGCACGCACGCCACGCTGGCGAGACCGAGCGCCGTGTAGAGCACGGCAGGGGACGACACGGACAGGATCGAGGTCGCGAGGACGGGGCCCACGAACGAGCCGCCGATGCGGGCCGAGTTGATGACGCCGATCGCGCCGCCGCTCCCCATCTGCGCGGCGCGGGCGACCACGAGCGGAAAGATCGGCGCCGCGAACAGGACCTGGAGGAAGCGGACAGTCGCGTACCCCCAGGCGCTGTGCGGCAACGCCATCATCGCCATCAGGATGCCGGACGTCACCAGCAGCCCCGCGATCAGCACCCGCTCCGGCAAGAGCGCGGCGAGCCGCGGCGTCAAGATCGCCCCCAGGCCGGCGGCCACCGCCGAAACGAACACGACGAGCCCGCCGACCTCCACGACACGGTCGGCGGTCACGCCCAGGGTCGGGAGGACCTGGGGCAGCACCGCCGTCAGGAAGAAGAGCTGGTTTGAGACGGCCAGGACGAGCGCCACCGGCGTCACCAGATCGAGCGGCCGCACACGGGTCGGCTGCGCGGAAGAGCGCTCGCGGCCGGCCGGAAGGCGCACGCCCCAGTGGACGAACGCCGCCGACCCCAGAAGGATCACGCCCGCCACGACGAAGGACGGGCGGAACCCGAGCCGTGCCGCGGCCGTCGCCCCGCCGAGCGGACCCAGCACCTGCCCGAGGGTCATGGCGAGCTGCACCGCCGCCACCTCCCGGCGCACGTCGCTCGGGTCCGGCTGCCGGCCCGCCATGATGAACGCGAGTGTCGACGCGGCGCCCATCGCGCCGAGCACGAGCCGCGCGCCGAAGAGTTGCGGGAGCGTGCGGGCGACCGCCATCCCCATGAAGGCGACGCCCTGGAAGAGCTGGACCCACACGTACTGCGACCGCGGGTCGCCCCGGTCGCCCATGCGGCCCCACGCGGGACTGGTCAGCACGGTGACGAGCGAGGAGATCCCGAGGATCCATCCCGTCCAGCGGAGCGTCGTCGCGGGATCGTAGGGACTGATGGTCTCGATGTAGAAGGGCAGGCTGATGAAGGCGAACGACCAGGCGAAGCTCCCGAGGAACATCGAGCTCGTCAGCGGACCCGCGATCCTGGGCATCCGGTCTTGCGGCTCCTCCCGCGGGTCTCGGCGATCGCGCCGCGCGTCCGGCCTGCGGCTCCGCTGAGTGTCCGTGGCGGCCCCGGACGCTGTCAAGCGGTGCGCGGGCCTCCAGCGACCGTCCGTTGCGTCCCGGGAGCCGACATTCCTGTTCGCCGAAGATCGCAGTGCCGCCGTCCACACTTTCCATCGTCCGTTGATGGGCACTTTCCTCAGATTTGCCCCGTCGCGCTACACGCCTCGATGCGCTGGATGTATGCGGGATCGTCGTAGCGGGAAAGGGTGAACGCGGGCGCGTAGTCCGGAAGGGCCGAGCCGGTGACGTGGGCCGCGACCAGCTCGCCGCCCGCGCCGCTCGCCATGATCCCGAAGCCGGAGTACGCGCTCGACACGTAGACCCCATCCAGCGGCAGCGGCCCGATCAGCGGCCGGTTCTCCCGGGTCTTCGCGTAGTACCCGCCGTCGACGTAGGCGCGCGGCATCCGGTCGAGATAGCCCGCGAACCCCGGCACCATCCGCGCCATTCCCCGGAGCACCAGCTCGGTGTAATGGGGCGGCTCCGGCAACGGGAAGACGACGTCCACCGCCGCGGAGTCGTACGACCAGAGGACGAGCAGCGTCCGGCTCTCCGGGCTCGCGCCCTCCGGGCGGGTGTGGACGCCCGGGGGGAACGGGTCGAGCATCCAGCGGAGCGACGGATCCGCCGCCAGGGCGGCCTGCTCGTCGGGACTCCAGTCGAGCGTCTGCGCGTCGTCCCAGATCAGGAACGGGGCGTCCCGCGGCACCGCCCCGAGCGTGTCCTCGAACGCGATCTTGTGATGCCGCTCGGAGAACACGGGCAGCGTGATCCCGAGCAGGCGCGCCGTCTCCGGCAGGAGCGGTCCGGCCGCCAGGACCAGACGCTCGGTGGCCAGCGTCCGGCGGCCGGCGGGCCCGTCGATGCTCACGCCGACGACGCGCCCTCTCGCGACGTCGACCGCCGCGAGCCGTCCCGTCACGAGCTCCGCGCCGGCCCGGCGGGCCAGCTCGAGCAGATGCATCCCGAGCTGCTGCCCGGAGAGCCACCCGCAGCGGCGGGCGTGGAGGATCGCCACGGTGTCGGCGGCAACGTACGGGAAGTGGCGGCGGATCAGCGCGCGATCGAGGAGCAGGTCGATCCCGGCGGGCTGGGCGTGCCAGTCCCCCGCCGATGGCGGCGGGTAGGCCGCCGCCGGTCGCCCGTCGTGGACCCGGAGCGGCCCGGCGCCCCAGCCGGCGACCGTCTCGGCCATCGTCCGCAGCTCGTCGGCGCGGGTGCGCTCGGCGGTCCCGAAGACGTAGCCCCGCCGGTTCATGCGGAACACGTTGTCGCTCGCGTCGGCGAGCTCTTCCAGGAGGTCGATGCTCCGGTTCATGAACCGGACCATCGCGTCGTCGGGCCCCGGCCAGACGTTCCGGTAGGCCTCGGTCGACTTGTCGCTCGTGAGCGAGAGCGGAGACCGCTCGTCGACCAGGACCACGCGCCGCACGCCGTGGCGGACGGCCAGGTGGTAGGCGGCCGCGACACCGGCCATGCCGGCGCCGCAGACGACGACGTCGGCGGCCGGCGTCACGGGAAAGCCGGGCCGACGGCTACTCGCGGAGCCGGCGCACCACGCGCCCGACGGCGTCGACCAGCGTGTCGACCTCGGAGTCGGCGGTCATGACGCCGAGAGCGCCGGCGCACGTGGTCTGAAGCAGGATTCCCTCGTTCAGGAGCCCCACGTAGAGGCCCTTCGTCATCTCGGCGTCGTCGCCGACCACGTCGCGGTAGCTCTTGATCGGCCGCGCGTTGAAGTGGATGCCGAAGAGCGAGGCGACGCCGGTCACCTGAGCGGGCACGCCCGTCGCCACGAGGGCCCGGCGGAGCTTCTGCCGGAGGGACTCGCCCAGCTCCGCGAGCCGGCGGTAGACGGGCGGGGTCAGGGCCCGGATGACGGCCTCGCCCGCGACGAGCGTCATGGGGTTCGCGTTGAACGTGCCCGCGTGGGCGATGCGCGCTCCGCCGGCCGCGGTGGGGTCGTACTGCGCCATGATGTCGCGCCGCCCGCCGAAGGCGCCGATCGGCAGCCCGCCGCCGATGATCTTCCCGAAGCAGGTGAGATCCGGGGTCACGCCGAGCAGCTCCTGGGCGCCGCCCGGCGCCACCCGGAGGCTCTGCACCTCGTCGTAGATCAGGACGATGTTGAGCTCCTCGGTGAGCTTCCGGATCCCCCGGAGGAACTCCGGGTCGCCGGCGACGTAGCCGAAGCTCGACACGATCGGCTCCATGATGAGCGCACCGATCTCGTCCTTGTGGGCGCGGAGGATCCGGTCGCAGGCCGCGAGGTCGTTGTACGGCAGCACGATCACGTCCCGGAGGACGCCCGCGGGCTGGCCCGGGTACTCCGGGATGGCCGTCGGACCGGCCGGGTCGAGGCGGTCCGCCGGCGGCCTGACGCTTACCGCGACGTGCTCGTGGGCGCCGTGGTAGCCCCCCTCGAACTTGGCGAGCTTGTGCTTCCCCGTGAACGACCAGGCCGCCCGGATGGCCATGAGCGTGCCCTCGGTCCCCGAGTTGGTGAAGCGGATCGTGTCGAGCGACGGGATACGGTCGCAGAGGAGCTTGGCGACCCGCACCTGCACCTGCGTCGGCGTGCTGAAGGCCGTGCCCTTGCGCGTCTGCTCCCCGAGCGCCTCGACCACCATGGGGTTGGCGTGGCCGACGATGAGGGTCGTCGCGTTCAGCATGAAGTCGAGGTAGCGGTTGCCGTCCACGTCGTAGACGTAGTGGCCATCGCCGTGGTCCGCGAAGAAGGGGTACGGCGCGAAGTAGGCGGTGCCGCGCGAGCTGCCGCCCGGCAGCACCTGCTCCGCCTCGGCCTGCAACGCCCGGGACCTGGGGGTCTTGGCGACGTACCGCTCGATCTCGCGTGCGAGTGCGCTCGACGTCATGCCACTCTCCTCCGGGCGCCCGGGTCTCGCCAGGGCTGGAGGACGCCCGCGCCGCCGAGCATTCCACGGCCGTCGGCCGGCCGCAAGGGGCCCGGCGCGCGTGTCGCCTCCCGCCGGGCACCGGGCTGGCCGCGGGCACCCTTGACACGGGCCGCGCGAGCGACCCCTCCTGGACGGCCGCCTCTACATCACGGGAACCCCGGGCAGCCGCGACTGGTACGCGAACCTCCGGGCGCACCCGGAGTTCACCTCCCACCTGAAGGAGTCCGCGCGGGCCGATCTCCAGGCCCGGCCCGGCCACGCCGGTTTTGGAGTCGGACGCACGCCGGACGTCCTTGCCCGCATCCTCCAGCACCTTGGTCACGCCGGGGATCTGGAGGCCTGGCTCCGCGACAGCCCCCTGGTGGAGGTGGAGATCCTGCCTCCGCCGGGTGGACCCCGGCCGCCCCGCTAGGCGCGCGCGGGCCGCAGAGCCCGGCCGGGGAGGGCCGACGTCCGCTGACCGTCCTGCAGCACGGCTTCCCCGTTCACGAGCACGTGATCCACGCCCGCCGCCGGGCGGCGCCCGTCCGCGTACGTCGCGCGGTCGCCGATCCGGTCGGGGTCGAAGACCACCAGGTCCGCGGCCATGCCGGGGCGGATCAGCCCGCGGTCCGCGAGCCCGAGCCGCCGGGCCGGATGCGCCGCCAGGTGCTGCACGGCCTCCTCCAGCGTCCACGTGCGCGCCTCGCGCACGTAGTGCCCGAGGTAGCGGCCGAAGCAGCCCCAGCCGCGAGGGTGGGGCCGGCCGCCCGCGAAGATGCCGTCGCTGCCCCCCATCATCGCGGGATGGCGCATCAGCGCCTGCACGTCGGCTTCCCCGCGCTGCTGGTGCTCGACCACGCAGCCGACCGCGAGTGCTGACGCGGCGAGGACGTCGCACACGAAGTCGACGATGCCCTCAGGGCCGGCGCGGCCCGCGCGGGACGCCGCCTCGGCGAGCGTCAGCCCCTCGTACGCCCGGTACGCCGGTGCCTCGACGTAGCTGAGTCGCACCTGGTCGAGCGGACCACGGGGCCCCGCGAAGCCCTCGGTCCGGAGCCGCGCCCGCACGGCGGGATCCGCGAGCCGCCCGAGCGTCGCGTCGGCGCCGCCCTCCTGGACCCACGGGGGCAGCGCGATCATCGCGAGGATGGTGGAGCCGGCGAGGTATCCGTAGAGGTCGAAGGTCACGTCCAGGCCCGCGGCGCGCGCCCTGTCCAGGTGGGGGAGCACGAGGTCGGCCCGGCTGTTGAAGTGCGAGATGAGGGCGGGGACATCGGCCTCGCGCGCGATCCGGAAGACCTCGTCCATGGCGCCGATGACATTGTCCGGGGCGTAGCCCCGCATGTGGGTGACGTAGACGCCGCCGAAGGGCGCGATCTCCCGGCAGAGGTCCGAGAGCTCCTCCGTCCGGGCGTACCGGCTGGGGATGTAGTCGAGGCCGCTCGACAGGCCGACCGCCCCCTCCTCCATCGCCTGGCGAACGATGCGGCGCATCCGCGCGAGCTCGTCGGCCGTCGGCGGGCGCGTCTCGAGCCCCATCACGTCCATGCGGACGTTCCCGTTCGGCACGAGGCAGGCGACGTTCACCGCCGCCCGGCGGTCGAAGCAGGCGAGGTACTCCGCCATCGTCGACCACCGGGCCCGCACCTCGAAGTGCCCGCTGAAGCCCGCGGTGTAGCGGCGCATGTAGGCGAGCGTCGCGGGCAACGCCGGCGCCATTGCGACCCCGTCCTGGCCCAGGAGGTAGGTGGTCACGCCCTGGCGGATCGCGGCCTCGTGGAGCGGGTCCGCTAGGAGCGCCAGGTCGGCATGCACGTGCGTGTCGACAAAGCCCGGCGCGACGACCCGGCCGCCGACGTCGACCCGGCGCCGCGTCTCCGCTCGCCCGAGCGCCCCGACGGCGGCGATCCGGTCGCCCGCGACCCCCACGTCCGCGCGAAACCATGGGCTGCCGGTGCCGTCCACCACGCGGCCGCCTGCCAGCACGAGATCGAGCATGAGCGCGCTCCCCATCCGCGCGCGGATCGTCCCCCGGACCTCATACGCCGGAGGCGCGCGCCCGGCTATTGTAGGGGTCGGGAGGCGATTCTACATGGAGGCATAGTCGATCCCCGGCCCCGAGACGCCGCCGGCCTCCTTCAGCGCGCCGTCCCGGTGTGGTGCCCGTGGTAGCATGGGCCGCCGATGGGAAGATGCGCTGCGTGCGGATGCGTCGATGCCCTGGCGGACGCTGCCGGCACCAGGCCGCGTCGCAGGCTGGCGTCGGGGGACGAATCTGGTGAGCGAGTTCCACCGGTGCCGCGCCGGAGACCGGCTGGGTCCATCGCCGGTCTGGCGCTCCTGTGCCTCGCGGCGGCCGGCTGCGGCGCGGCGCCGCACGGGCGCCCCACCTCGATCGCCTCGGGAGCGGTCGGCGGCATCTACCAGCCCATCGCAGCGGCCATCGCCCGCATTGCCCGGGAGACTCCGGGGCTCGACCTGCCGCTGACGGTCGAGGCCACCGGCGCCTCGGTGGCGAACGTGCAGCTCCTGGGAGACGGCAGGGTGCAGCTGGCGCTCGCCCAGAACGACATCGCCTACTACGCCTTCCAGGGCACTGCGCTTCAAGCGCTCCGCGGGCGCGCCCGCTCGGATCTCCGGGCGATCCTCTCGATCTATCCCGAGTACGTCCACGTCGTGGCGGCGGCGCGCCCCGCGGCGGCGATCGCCTCGGTGGCCGACTTCCGGGGCAAGCGGGTCGCGCTCGGCCCGGAGGGCTCGGGAACCGAGCAGAACGCCCTCCAGGTCCTGGAGGCTCACGGGCTCAAGCCCGCTGATCTCGCCCGAGGGGAGCGCATCGACACGGCCGAGGCCGTCACCCGGATGCGGGCCGGTCAGCTGGACGGCGCGTTCTTCACGGTCGGCGCCGGCTCCGGGCTGATCCGGGAGCTCCTCGCCGAGGGGCATGGGCGTCTCGTCCCCGTGCCGAGAGCCGAGATCACGCGGCTCCGCGCGAAGGTGCCGTTCTACTGGCTCGACGAGATCCCGGCAGGCACCTACCCGAGTCAGGCGGACGCGGTCTCCTCGCCGTCGCTCCGGGTCCTGCTCCTGACCACGGCCGAGACGGAAGAAGCGGCCGTCTACGGGCTGACCAAGGCCCTCATCGACAACCTCCCGACGCTCCAGGCGGCTCACCCGGCGGCGCGCACCCTGTCAACCGACTCGGTGCTGCGCGTCGTCACGGTGCCGGTCCACCCAGGCGCCCTCCGGCTCTACCGCGAGCGCAACATCCAGCAATAGGCACGCCCGCGCGCGGCGCCGCGGCCAGGGCCGCGCGCTCGGGCTCGCGGCCCTGGCCGCCGGATGCGCGGCGGCCAGTGGCGAGGGGTCTGGCCTCGTGCTGACGATCGCGGACGCGGATCGGGGCCGGGTCGTCCTGCAGGAGCCCGTCGAGCGAGGCGCGCTGGTCGAGCTGTCGTACGTCCACTCGACCGAGGGCCGGCCCGTCCGCGCGATCCTCCGCGTCGAAGGGGCCCACGCGCTGCGCCTGTTGGAGACCGCCTTTCCGAGCGTCGGGCCGGGACTGCCGCCGCTCGGGCCGGAGGGAACGTGGGCGATCGAGAACGGTCTCATCGTGGACCGGAGCCCGAGCGCGCCCCTGCCCGAGCTCCGGCTGCGCGCAGTGCCGATCACGCGGTACCGGCTGGTCCTGCCGTCCGGCCGGGCGCTCGACCTCGGAACGCTCGTCGAGCCGGGACGGGCCATTCGCCTGGCCGTGCAATGAGGGAGGCCGATGTCGAGCCCGGACCCTGACGCCGCAGGCACCAGCACCCGCGGCCGCGTGCTGGTCGTGGACGACGAGCGCGACCTGCTCGACGTGCTCGGAACCATGCTGACCGACGCCGGCTGGCTGGTCGACACCGCAACCAACGGGCAGGAGGCGCTGACCCTCGTCGACGCCCAGCGCTACGACGTCATTCTCTCCGACATCGACATGCCCGGCATCACGGGGGTCCAGCTCCTCCGGGAGATCCGCGCCCGCGACCTTGACGTCCCCGTCCTGCTGATCACCGGGCATCCCCGCGTGGACACGGCCGTGGAGGCGCTCGAGCATGGGGCGCTCCGCTACCTCCAGAAGCCCCTGCGGGAGCGGGATCTCCTGTCGGCGGTGGACAACGCGGTGCGCCTGCACCGGATGGCGCGCCTCAAGCGCGAGGCGCTGGCGGCGATCGGCCTGGAGGGCGGGCTGCCGACCGACCGGGCGGGGCTGGAGACCCGGTTCGACCGCGCGCTGACCTCGCTGCGCCTCGTCTTCCAGCCCATCATGCGGGCATCCGACGGGACCGTCTTCGGATACGAGGCGCTCGCGCGCACGGACGAGCCCAGCATCCCGCACCCGGGCGCGCTGTTCGAGGCGGCGGAGCGCCTCGGCCGGGTGCACGAGGTCGGCAGCCTCGTGCGGGACCGCGCGGCGCTGTTCCTGGCCCGCGCGCCCGCGCTGACCCTGTTCGTGAACGTCCACGCGCGGGAGCTGACGGACGACGCCCTCCTGTCTCCCGCGGCGGCCCTCTCGGGCCACGCGGGGTCAGTCGTGCTCGAGCTGACGGAGCGGAGCTCGTTCGAGCACGTGCCCAACCTTCGGGCGCGCGTCTCGCTGCTGCGCCGCCTGGGCTACCGGCTGGCGGTGGACGATCTCGGAGCGGGGTACGCCGGGCTCACGAGCTTCGCCGCCCTCAATCCGCACGTGGTCAAGCTCGACATGTCGCTGGTGCGCGGCGCCGACAGCGAGCCGGTCAAGCAGCGGCTCATCGGCTCCATGGCCTCGCTCTGCAAGGAGTTCGGCATCATGGTGGTCGCGGAAGGGATCGAGACCCCCGCCGAGCGCGACACCGTGGTCGCCCTGGATTGCGACCTCATCCAGGGCTTCCTCCTCGGCCGTCCAATGGAAGCCGAGGCGGTGCTGGCGGCGCACGTGGGCCGGTCCGCGTCCCGCTGAGTCTCGGCGCGCGCCCTGGCCCCCCGAGGGGGGACCCGCGGCGCCCGTGCCTGGACGCGGCCCGCCGAGATCAGAGCGCCTTGCGGAAGAAAAAGCGCGTGGCCGCCTCGCCGGGCCAGCCCGGCAATTCGCCGATCTGTTGATACCCCTGACGCCGGTAGAAGCCGGGCGCCTGATAGCTGTGGGTGTCGAGCTGCATCTCCCGGCAGCCGCG
Organism: Candidatus Methylomirabilota bacterium; assembly: GCA_035550795.1. Lineage (GTDB taxonomy): Bacteria > Methylomirabilota > Methylomirabilia > Rokubacteriales > DASRDR01 > DASRDR01. The sequence goes on along the minus strand of DASZOL010000012.1, from coordinate 75,132 downwards.
CCGGGTGGCTTCCCGCTCGGCCGCCGCGAGTAGCCGCGCCCCGAGACCGCGCTGGCGGAGGTCGTCCCGGACCCACAGGGTGCGCACGAAACCGGTGCGCCCCCACGTCCACCCGTGCAAGCCCGCCATGACCTCGCCGCTTCCATCCCGAACGAAGATGGCCAGCCACCGGCCGTCGTCGCAGCCGGTCGCCGCGACGTTGTGCTGGTAGAGCCGGTCCTCGAGTGCCGCAATCTCCTGGAGACGCGGCTCGTCCTCGACTCGTAGCTCGTCGTCGCTCACCCCCGGCCTCCTTGCTTCCCCGGGCTGCGCGGGCCGGCCTCAGGCCACCTGGGGGGGAGCGGCGGCGCTCCGCCCCCAGACCCCCCCACCGCATCGATCAGTCGCGTGGCGTCGAAGAGATTGGTTCACGGGCTCTCAGTCCGCCGGCCCCTCGTGGGCCCGCCGGGCGGGCGCGCCGGCAGGATGAGCACCACGCGGCAGCCCTGCTCGCGGCCGTCCTGCACGGCCGCCGGCTCGATCAGGATACGCCCGCCATGCACCTCGGCCACCCGCCGCGCCAGCGTCAGCCCGAGGCCGAAGCCGTGGGGCGCACCCGCTGGTGGGGGCGTGCGTGCCCGGTCGACGCGGTAGAAGGGCGCGAGGACACGCTCGCGCTCGGCGGGGGCGATCCCGTCGCCCAGGTCGGTGACGGAGAGCTTCACGGTGGCGCCGTCCTGCGCGGCCCCGAGCGTGATCGGGGGCGCCCCGTACTTGGCGGCATTCTCGACCAGGTTCCAGAGGGCACGCTTGAGGAGGGCCCGGTCGGCCGTGAGGTCCGCCACCGGCACACCGGCGACGGCCACCGCCTTGCCCGCGGTGAGCGGGTCGTGCACGGCGCGCTCGGCGATCTCCGCGAGCAGCGCGGCGACGTCGATCGGGACCGGGTGCGGGGGCAGGCCGGTGGCGTCGAGGCGCGTGGTCGTGAGCACGTCCTCGATCAGCCGGTCCAGCTCGGCCAGGTCGGTCTCGACGTCCCGCAAGCGAGGCTCGCTGTCGCCGTCTCGCGGCAGGAGCTCGAGCGCCACCCGGATGCGGGCGAGCGGCGAGCGCAGCTCGTGGGACACGTTGGCGAGGAGCTCCTGCTGGCCCTGGACCAGGCGCTGGACCCGCTCGGCCATGTCGTTGAAGGCCCGGGTCAGGTCCTCGAGCTCGTCGGTCCGCCCCCGGCCAGCGTGGCGCCGACCCCGACGGTCGAGCGGCACGCGGTAGCCGAGGTCACCGCCCCCGAGCCGGCGCGCCCCCTCCGTCAAGCGCTCCACCGGCTTCGAGATGCGCCGCGCGAGGGGAACCGCCGCGAGCGCGACGGTCAACAGCACGACCGCCACGCCGAGCCCCGGACGCCAGAGGCTCGCCATCCGCAGGCGCCGGGGCGCCGACAGCACGAAGACGGCCCGGGTGGCCCCGGACGCCGGATCCCGGACAGCGGCCGCGACGAACCAGGCGGGCCCGGCGTGCGTGATCATGTCCCCCGCGCGCACCCCGGCCGCCTCGGGCTGGCTCAGCGCGCGCAGCGGCGAGCCGGCCGCCGCCACGACCCGGCCCTCGAGATCGCGCACGGTCACGTCGACATCGAGGTCGGCGTGGAGCTGGGCGAGCCGCCGCGCCAGCCCGGCGCGGTCGTCCAGGTGCTCGGCGACGAGGGACCCCACGTGCCGGCCCAGCCGCTCCACGACCTGGCGCTGGAACGCGCCGCGCTGGCCGATCGCGAACACCACGCTGGCCGCCAGCCCGACCACGAGCAGGACGCCGAGGAAGTGGACGTAGATGCGGGCGTAGAGACGCCCCACCGTCACTCCCCGGCCCGGGCCAGGAGGTACCCGACGCCGCGGACGGTCTTGATGAGACGGGGCGCCTTCGGGTCCGGCTCGAGCTTGGCGCGGAGCTTCGAGATGTGCACGTCGATGGAGCGGTCGAACGCCTCGTACTCCGTCCCCTTGAGCGCGTCGAGGAGCTGCTCCCGCGAGAGCGCCCGCCCCGCCGCCCGCGCCAGCGCCGCCAGCAGCTCGAACTCGTAGTGCGTCAGCACCTGGCGCCGGCCCGCCACCGTGACCTCGCGGGCGTCGAAGTCGATTGCGAGCTCGCCGGCGCGGAAGGGGGGCCGGGTCGGCCCGGCCGCCCTGGGCGCCGCGGTGCGGCGGAGGACGGCCCGCATCCGGGCCAAGAGCTCCCGGGGGTTGAACGGCTTGGGCAGGTAGTCGTCGGCGCCCAGCTCGAGCCCGACGATCCGGTCCACGTCCTCGCCCCTGGCGGTCAGCATGATGATGGGGATCGCGGCCACCTCGGGGAGGGCCCGGATGCGGCGACAGACCTCGAGCCCATCCGCCCCCGGCAGCATGAGATCGAGCAGGACCACGTCGAACCGGCCCCTCCGAAGGGCTGCGAGGCCGCGCTCGCCGTCGCCGACGACGGTGACGTCGATCTCGTGCTTGCCGAGATACTCTGCCACCAGCGCGCCCAGGCGGGCGTCATCGTCGATCAGCAGCGCGGCCCCGCGGGTCGACATCCGCGCGCGGTCTCAGTCCACCTGGGGGGGAGCGGCGGCGCCCCGCCCCCAGACCCCCCCACCGCATTGATCAGTCCAGGCGCGCCGAAGAGATTGGTTCACGGCCTCTCAGTGCATGTGGCTCAGCCGATGCGCGCGGACGTAGTCCGCGACCGCGCGGCGCTGAACCGGGGTCAGGACCCCGTGGACGTCCACGAAGGCCTGGTGGATGGCCTCCCGCATCCGCTGTCGCTCCTGGTCTCCCTCACGGTGGAACGCCTCGACCCGGGCGGGGTCGACCTGATCGGCCTCGAACAGCCGGAGGCCCTCCTCCAGGTGCGTCCGGCGGCTCGCCCGGGCCTGCTCCACCGCCGCGAAGGCCCGGTCGCGGATCGCGTGGATCTCGGTCCGCTGGTCGGGAGTCACCTTCGCCTCCTCGAGGGCGTCGTCGATCGCCACCATCACCATGCGCTTCATCATTCCGTGGCGCCCGCCCGCGTGCGCGCCGTAGGCCACGGCGCTGCCCGCCGCCACCAGCCCCACGGCCGCGGCCGTCAGGAGTCCGAACATCGTGCGTCGCTTCATGGCTCGCTCCTCCTCGTGTGAGTGTGCCGCAGCCCATCGAGCACCGTCCCGGGTGGCCTGCGTGCTTCGAGCATGAAGCGCCCGCGTAAAGCGAGTATGTGTCGCGCGTAAAGATTCGTGAAGGCCGGGTCGGGCCCCAGCTTGACCGGGACCCCCCGGCGGGCACACTGAGGGCGGAATGAGCCTGCGCAAGCGCTGGCGGACGGGAGCCCGGCGCCTCAAGCGCGACGCGTACGCGCTGTATCTCGCCTGCCGCGACCCCCGAGTGCCCTGGCCGGTGAAGGCGCTCGCTGCCGGCGTCGTGGCCTACGCCTTCAGCCCCATCGACTTGATCCCGGACTTCATCCCGATCCTGGGGTACCTCGACGACCTGATCGTGGTGCCACTCGGCGTGCTGCTCGTGCGCGCGCTCATCCCGGGGCCCGTGATGGCCGACTGCCGGGCTAGGGCGGAGACCGCGTTCCGCGAGGGCCGGCCCGTCAGCCCGGTCGGCGCGGCCATCGTCGTCGGGCTCTGGTTGATCGTGGCGCTCGGCGGAATCCTCCTCGCCGGCCACTGGCTCTGGCCCTCCAGCTGAGGCGCGGGCGGGGCCAGGCTGGCGTGTCGGAGCGACCGCGCGGTCGGGCGCGGCCGACGCCCCCCCCCGGGGCCAGGCGCGTGGATCAGGGCGCGGGAGGGATCGCCTTCGGCTTGGCGGCCTCCTCGAGGGTGGTGCGGATCTCCTTGGCGCGGTTCTCCATGTCGGTCGCCAGGGCATCCCGGTTCCATTGCCGGAGGAGCCTGGCGTTGTCCTCGAGGGTCTGCGCGACGTCAGGGTGATCGCGGCCCAGGGCCTGCTCGCGGATCGCAACCGACTCCTTCAGCATGCCCTCGGCCGGCGCATAGTCCCCCTCGATCAGTCGAAGGCGGGCCTGCTCCACATGGCTCCGGGAGATGTCGCTGGGTCCCGGTACACCGAAGCGGGCCCCGGGGGGAACCGGCTCCGGAAGGGTGCCCACGGTCGCATCAGGCGGCAGGCTACCCCGGAGCACCCCCTCCGAAGCGGCCGACGGAAAGGGGCGGATGATGCCGACCGTGCCCCCGGATGGAGATGCGCCCCCCACCGCCCCGACCGTGGCGCCCGTCGGCAAGGCCCCGCGCGTCACGCCGACGGTTCCGCCAGGAGGCAGCGCCCCGCGGAACGTCCCCACCGTCGCCCCCGGAGGCAGCGAGCCCCCGAGGAGGCCGCGAGTGATGGTCGGGGACTGCGACTGCCCCACGGCGGGAAGCAGCGCCACGAACGGCGCGATCAGAACGACGAGGGAGGTTCTTCCGCGCATCTCTCGCCTCCTCGGCTCCTCCGTCCCGCCGGCCGCCCGTCACCCGCGACCGTCGCGACGCCGAAGAGCCCTGCGGCGGTCCCGCGGGGTCCCCGGACCCCCGGGAACCCCGATCAGCCCGCTGGTCTCGACGTGGTGGGCCCGATGCTACGGCCGCGTGAACGGACGCGTCAAGGCGGCGCCCGGATGCCCCGAGGCTACGGACGGCCCGCGACGTGGCGCGCGCGCAGGCTCACGAGGACCCTCGTGTGGTGCGCGCAGAAGAGGCGCTCGACCAGGACGCCCACGGGCGAGGGCGTCCGGTTGAGCACGGTGCGGACGACCCGTCCGAGCAGGCCGCCGGCGATGTAGGCGCGCCGGCGCCGGGCCCGCATCCAGCGATCCGCCTGCTCAATCCAGGGATCGTCCGGATCGAGTCGCCACTTCCGGACGGCATGGCGAAGGCTGGCGCGGTTCCACGCCTCCCCCCAGCGCAGGAGGTACATGGGCAGGTCGCCGGGCCGGAGGACATCGACGCTCGTATCCGGATCGTGGTAGCTGACCGTGCTGCCGGGCTCGTAGACCGCCGTGCCACCCGCGGCCAGGGCGCTCAGGACCAGATCGTCGTGGTCGGCCAGCGACACGAAGCCCTCGTCGAGCGGTCCGATCTTCCGGAGCGCGTCCGATCGCGCCAGAAGGACGTGGAACTCGAGCATCGACGTCGGCCCGCGGCGCAGCTCGCGGCTGACGTCCGCCAGCTTCTTCTGGGAGAAGCCCGGCTGGAAGTGATAGCGGCGCTTGCCGTCGATCTCGTCAAACCCGGCGTCGCCACCCGCGGCGTGGATCCGACCGCGGTCGATCGCGCCGTCCAGGATGGTCGGCCCGACCAGCCAGGCACCGAGCTCCTCCGCCGCCGCGAGGAGCGGCGGGAGCCAGTTCGACGTGAAGACCACGTCGTTGTCCGCGAAGACGAGCCACGGCGTGTCCACGTGGTGGAGGCCGATGTTGCGCGCCTCGTTCGGCGCCAGCGGGTACGCCTGCTGGACGAACCGGAAGCCCCTCTGGCGCGAGGCGTGCGCGATCGCCTCACGCACGCCGGCGGGAAGGCCGCCGTCGGTGACCACGAGGTTGAAGGGCACATCCCGGGTGTGCTCGTAGAGCGTCTCGATGGCGCGCCCCACGCCGCTGTATCGCTCCCGGGGCACCATCAGGATGGTCACTGCCGGCGGCGACGTATGACCCTCCTCGAACCACGCGGGCATGGAGCTTCGGCACTGCGAGGAAGCGCGCGCGACCTGGCAGCATTATCCTCGGTGCCGACCCGCCGGCGTTACATTTCCGGAGCGCGCGCGGCGGGCCTCCTGACGGGCATCGAGGACTGCGGCCAAGACGGAGATGGCGCGCGGGGCTCCTCGACGGCTGCCCGGCGCGACCCGCGAATTGCCCGAGAGGTCGCTGACAGCGCGCGCTTGTCGGTGGTAGGCGGAGCAGGATTCGAACCTGCGACATCAGCCTTGTAAGGGCTGCGCTCTGTCCACTGAGCTATCCGCCCATACCTGAGACAGTAGGGACTTACGGGACGGCCTGTCAACCGCGTGAGTCGCCTCTGCCCGCGATCGTGCCCGCGAGCCGACCGGGAGCCCCCGGAGATCGCCGCTGGCGGGCGTGGACGCCGCCGCTGTCGGCCGTCATCCGGGCGCGAGCGACCCCTGGTACCAGGGCCAGACCCACACGATCTCCAGCAACAGCGCCACACCCCCAAGCAGGAGGACGGGAACAAATGCGCCCCGCCGTCCCAGCACGCGCACGAGGCCGCCCGCGGTGAGCGCCGAGACCGGGAGGTGCGCAGGCGGGAGAACCCGTCCTATCGGGGGCAGGAGGCCGGCCACGTTCGCCATCCTCGCGACCACGACGATCCCGAGCGCCACGACCAGGGTCAAGCAGATGGCCATGGTCGGACGAGGGGGCCGGCAGAACGCGAGCAGCCCGCACGCCACCATTGCCGTGAAGAGTGTGGTCCCGGCCAGGCGCAGTCCCCGAAATCCAGGCGCATCGATTCCGGACGAAGACCAGGAGCGCTCCCACAAGCCGGCGGCGAACTCTCCCGGGCTCAGAGTGGGGAAGATCCTACCGATGTGAACCACGAATACGGAGGTTTCATCGGGCACGTCGTATCGAAGATATATGAGGGTGGCCCACAGGAGCCACGCCATGACGCCGGGACCGAGCGCAGCCGCGACCATTCGTCTCGAGAGCTCGCCCCGCCGCCGTAACCCGAGCAGCACGACCACGGCGACCGGCATGAGCAGTCGGCCCGGCGACTTCGTCAGGATCGCGGCCGCCACCGTCAGCCCCAGCCACAGGCTCGCTCGGAGGGTGGGGCTGCGGTACAGGCGGGCGGCGAGATACACGCCAAGACCAACGAGCACGGCGATGAGCCCGTCATTGGTGACCCGAGCCGTGGCCGCGACGACGGGGCTGGTCGCCACGATGAGGCCGGCCAGCAGGGGGACCGATCGCCGAGCGGCTCCGAACCATTCGACTGCGAGAAGCCCGGTCAGAGCCGCCATGACCCCGACGAGAACGGCTCCGGCGAACCGAACCGCGTACATCGCGCGCAGGGGGTCACTGCCCGCCAGATAGACGACGGGCACCATCGCGACATAGTAGACAGGGGGCTGATAGCCCTCGTAGGACGTCGTCCCGCCGGCGATCCAGTCGTCGCGACTCTGCGGGGGCGGCTGGCGATAGGTTTCCCACCGCTTCGATTGCCAGACCGCCTCGCGGACGTCGGCACGGAGCGGTTGCCAGATCGAAGGAACGTGTCGAAGGCCGACGCCATCCTTGACGCTGAGGATGTAGTCGAGGTGTTGAGGTTCATCGGCCAGGGACCAGGGAGGCAGGACGACGGCCCAGAACGACCCGTGGAGAAGGCCGAGGGCGAGAACGGCCACGAGGACCCACCGGTCTGTCGTACCCACAAGGCCCTCGGTTTGGCCCCGGGACGGCATGGCGACCTCCTAACGCTCCAGGCTGGGGCGATGATAACCGAGGCCTCCGCGGACCGCCGCCCACCCCGTTCGCGCAGGCGGCTGTGGACGCACGGCGCTCGTCCCTCGGAGACCGGCGGCCGGTCCGCCTCGGGTTCCGGGGTCAAGCCTGACCGCGCTCGGGCTCAAACGCGCGGAGCGAGGCCTGCTGCACGTGGTTCCGGAAGCCGATCGGATCGTGGACGCGCCGGAACACCTCGCGAGCACCACCCGTCCCGGTGACCACCAGGTCCCCGTAGTTCAGCAGGCGCCCGATGAGCGTCTGCTGGACGCCGATCGACTCCACCTTGCCGAGCAGCAACTCCGTCGTGTAGCGGCCGATGAGCCCGACCTTGAAGATGAGGCGCGTCGTGGTCACGGCAAACTCCGAGGTCAGGAGCTCGACGGCGTGGATCGCGTTCCACACGAGGCCACCGGCGATCACCAGCAGGCTCGCGTACCCGAGCCACTCCGTGCGCATCAGCACGCCGAGCGTCACGCCGAGCGCGAGACCCAGGAGCGTCACCAGCGCGGGCTTCGCGAAGAGGATCCAGTGGAGCTTGGTCTTGTAGATCACCTGCTCGTGCGGCAGGAGATGGCGCTCGACGTACCCCACGGGCAAGCCTCCTCCGGGCGCGCCGCTGGGCGCCCGGGCGAGAATAGCCCGGCCCCTCCCGAGCGGCAACGCGCACCCGGCGCGAGTGGCGGTGCGCGCCGGCGCCCGCCCCGCCTCGACCCTCCCGGGGCCCCGTGCTAGCATGGCCGCGCTCCGCCCATCCTTCCGCGCGAGGAGGTCGCTCCGCGATGGCCCGCTCCGGCACGGCCGCCGTCTTCCGGGGGCCAGGACAGCCCTTCGAGCTCCGCGAGCTCGCGATCCCCGAGCTCGAGCCCGGCGCCGTGCTCGTGCGCGTGTCGCTCGCGAACATCTGCGGCTCGGACCTCCATTTCTGGCGGGGCGACGCCCCGCTGGCGCTCCCGCCCGACGGCTGGATCTTCGGCCACGAGATGACCGGGCGGGTGGCGGCCCTCGGGACCGGCGTCAAGAGCGACTCCCTCGGGCAGCCGCTCCGCGAGGGCGATCGGATCGCGTACTGCTACTTCTACCCGTGCGGGCGCTGTTACGCGTGTCTCCACGGCCAGCGGGCCGCGTGTCCGCACAAGGTGGGGCGCGCGACCGGACCGGGTGAGTTCCCGCACTGGGTGGGCGCCTTCGCCGAGTACTACTACGTCCGGCCCGGCGGCTTCGTCTTTCGCGTGCCGGACGACCTTCCCGACGCGCTCGTCTCTCCGGTGAACTGCGCCCTCGCCCAGGTGATCTTCGGGCTCACTCGGGCGGGTCTCGCGTTTGGCGAGAGCGTGGTGATCCAGGGCGCCGGCGGGCTCGGCATCCAGGCCGTCGCGGTCGCGCGCGAGATGGGCGCCGGCACGGTGATGGTGGTCGACCAAGTCGCCGAGCGGCTCGAGCTCGCCCGCGCCTTCGGGGCCGATCACACGCTCTCCCTCGCGGAGGTGCCCGACCGCCGGGCCCGCGTCCAGCAGGTCCGCGCGTGGACGGGCGGGCGCGGCGCCGATCTCGCGTGCGATTTCGTCGGCTTTCCGCCCGTCGTGCCGGAAGGCGTCGAGATGCTGCGCCACGGCGGGCGATACCTGGAGATCGGGTGCATCAGCCGGGGACGCACGGTCGAGTTCGATCCGTCGGCGCTGGTCTGGGGGTCGAAGACGATCGTGGGCGTGGTCATGTACGACCCGTGGGTGATCCCCCGCGCCCTCGAGTTCCTCGGCCGGGGCCGCGGGCGCTATCCGTTCGACCGGCTCGTGTCCCACACGTATCCCCTGGACCGCATCGACGAGGCCTTCCGGGACGCCGAGTGGTACAACCGCGAGGCGGCCCCGAGCCGCATCACCCGCGCCGCGCTGGCGCCGTAGCGACCCGGCCGAGTCGAGCCGCTCCGCGATGGCCGCCCGGCTGATCCCGATCGGCCTCATCACGCTCGTCTTCAACCTTGGCGGCGGCCTCGTCGCGCCGGCGCTGCCGCTCTACGCGCGGACCCTGGGGGCGGACTACCGTGACCTCGGGCTCATCGGCGCGGCCCACGGGCTCGCGTTCGCGGCGCTCACGATCCCGCTCGGCCGGGCCTCGGACCGCGTCGGGCGGCGCGCGATCCTCGTGCTGTCCGCGATCGGGATCGGCGCCGCGGCGGGCCTGTACCTCGCGGCCGGTCACGTGGCCGGCCTCGCCGCCGGCAAGCTGATCGAGGCTGCCGCGTGGGCCGCCTTCTGGCCGACCCTGGAGGCCTGGGTCGCGGAGCGGTTCGGCACGCGCGCCGGCGCCGCCATGGGGGTGGCGTACGGCGCCTACGCCGCGGCGTTCGTGGTGGGAACCTCCGTCGGCGGCTTCGTCGTCGAGGCCTTCGGTCTCCGGGCGCCGTTCGCTCTCTACCTGGCGACGGCCGGGCTCGCCCTGGTCCTGGTCGCTGTGCTCGCCAGTGGTGAGACGGCCCGGTCGGGAGCAGCCCGCCACGGCGCGGCGGTGACACCCCGGATCGTCGAGACCGACCCCGCCTGGGCCCGGACCCGGCGCGTCCTCGCCTACGCCACGGGCTTCGTGTACGTCTACGGGCTCGGGACCGTCCTCGCGTTCCTGCCGGCGTACGGGGCGGATCGCGCCCTATCGCCGCGCAGCGTGGGACTTCTCCTGGCGGGATACTGGGTTGCGCGGGTCGTCGGCTCACTCGGCGCCGGCCGCGCCTCCGCCGCGGTGGGCCCGCGGCTCGTCCTCGTCCCTGCGATGCTGGCGATGGTCGCCGGGGCCGGCCTCGTCGTGGCGCCGCTTGGCTCCTGGGCGCTGTTCCTCGGGGCGGTGGCGCTGGGTCTCGCGGCAGGCGCGGCGGCCCCGACCTGCGTCGCCCTCATCGCGGACCACGCGGGCGCGGCGGCCCGCGGGATGGCCATGGGCCTCTTCGAGGCCGCCTGCGGCGTCTCGATCCTGGCCTCGGGGCTCCTGGGCGGCGCCGCCGCCGAGGCATTCGGAGGCGAGGCCCCGTACGTGATCGTCGGGGCCGTCGCGCTTCTGTGGGCGGGCGTGCTCGCCCGGGCCCTCCGTTCCACGCGCCGCGTGTGACCTGTACGCGTTCGGCCTCACCGTGTCTCGCCAGGTAGACAGGCCTCCGCCACCGGGGCCGCGCCGCGCGCGCTCCCGGGCCGGGTTCCAGAGCGCCGCCCGTCTGGCACGAAGCCTGCTCCGCCTGGCCGAGAGCCATGCACGCACGCCAGCGGCTCCGGTGGCTCGCTCGGCGCGCCGCACGGGAAGCTCACCGGGCGGCGAGTGCGCTCGGCGCCGCGGGGCGTCGGCTGGCAGAGCGGCTCGCCTATCGTCCGCGCGAGGTGGCGGTCGTCGCGCTTCTGGCCGGAGGGCTGTTCGGAGGCCTCGCGGTCGAGCGGTGGCGAGCCCGCCTGCCCGCGGTCGCGGAGCGGCTGGAGGCGGAGCCGCCCCGGCTGACGAGCCCCGCGCCGGTCAGGCCTCCACCGCGGCCGCGCCTGCGCCGCGTCGTCGCCCGGTGCGAGGAGGACGGCGCCCGTCGGGGCGCGCCCGGCCGGGCTGACCCCGGCCGCGCCCGGCCGCGACTCGACCTGAACCGGGCAACCCCGGCCGAGCTTGCGCGCGCGGCCCGCATCAGCTGGCGGCTCGCCGCACGAATCGTCGCCGCCCGAGACGCCATCGAGGGCCGCGCCCCCGACAGGCCCGACCCACCACCCCTGGACGACGGATCTGCCGGGGACCCTCCGCCGGCCGCAGACACTCCCGGACCCGACCCCCTCGACCCGGCACCGGAACTGGAGTGAGCGCGCCCCTCCTGCCGCTGGCGATTGCGTTCGCCCTGGGCACCGCGCTCGGTCTCGAGATCCCGGCCCCCGCGTGGCTCGTGACGGCCGGCCTGGCAGGCGTCGCGCTGCTCCTCGCAGCCGGGCGCGGCCGCTCCCTGGCCGGCGCCAGCTTTGGCGTCATCCTGCTTTGCGCCCTGGCGGGGTGGGCTCGGGTGGCCCTTCCCGATCCCTTCCCGGCCCTGAGCGGCGTGCGGCCCGGTCCGGCGACGCTGGAGGGCCTGGTCGGCGGCCCGCCCGAGATCGAGGGGCCGCGGATGCGATTTCCCCTCGTGCTCCTGCGGACCGGTCCCGAGCCGACGCGGGGGGCGGCAGGCGTGCTCCCGCTGTCCATCTACGGGCTCGCCCCTCCCCTGGCCGCGGGCGAGCGGGTGCGCGTGAGCGCCGAGGTGCGCGCGCTCGAGGCCTTCCGAAACCCCGGAGGCACGCCCTACCGAGCGGCGCCGCGGACCCCGCGGTACTTCGCGACCGCGCGCGCGGCCGTGGTGGAGCGCCTGCCCCTCGTGGCCGTGCCCTGGTGGCTACGGACTCGCCTCTGGGTCCACGGCATCATCGACGCTCACCTGCCGCCGGTATCGGGCGCGCTGCTCGAAGGTCTGCTGATCGGAGAGCGTCGTCAGCTCCCGCCGACCTTGCTCGCCGACTTCCGCCGCGCGGGTGTCTTTCACGTCCTGGCCATCTCGGGCTTCAACGTGGCGCTGGTCGCGGGCTCGGCATTCGTCCTCCTCAGGCTCGCGTGCCTGCCGGCGCCCCTCGCCGCGGGACTCGCCCTCGCGACGCTCGTCGCGTTCGCCGCCGTGGTGGGCGGCCAGCCGTCCGTCCTGCGCGCGACCGTGATGGGTGGCCTGTTCCTCGCTGCGGGGCTGCTCGGGCGCGAGAGCCGAGTCTGGAACAGTCTCGCGGCGGCCCTCCTCGTGCTGCTGGCGCTGGATCCGGGCAGCCTGGCGGAGCCGGGTCTCCAGCTCTCGTTCGCCGCCACGGCCGGGCTCCTCCACCTGAGTCCTTGGCTGAGGGCGCGCCTCGCCCCGTGGTGTCCCGGACCCGTCGCCAGCGCCCTGGCCGTGTCCGGGGGGGCCCAGCTGGGCGTGACGCCCGTGATGCTCCTCCACTTCGGCCAGCTCTCCCCCCTGGGGGTCGTGGCGAACCTCCTCGTGGTGCCGCTGGCAGGGCTCCTCACCACGGGCGGCGTCCTCACGCTGGCGGTCGCGACGGTGAGCGAGCCCCTGGCGCACCTGCTCTTCCAGAGCCTCTGGATCCTGCTCGTCGCGCTCCGCCTGGTGGTGCGTGCCTTCGCCGCGCTCCCGGGCGCCATCGTGTACGTGCCGCCGCCACCCACCGTGGCGGTGGGCGCGGCCGGGCTTGCCCTGCTGCTCCTGCCCTGGGCCCGCGGGTACTTGGCCACGGTCGGCGTCGTCGCGCTGGCGGCCGGCGCGAGCATCGCCACGATCGCGGCCCGCCAGCCGGACGGGTTCGTCCGGGTGACCGTGCTCGACGTGGGCCAGGGGGAAGCCATCCTCGTCCAGGCCCCGGACGGTCAGGCACTGCTCGTCGACACGGGCGGTGGCGGCCCGGGACGCGGCGACCGCGGCGAGCGCACCGTCGTCCCGGTCCTCCGGCGCCTTGGCATCCGCCGCCTCAGCGCGCTCGCAGTCACGAGCGGCGCGCCCGACCACGCGGGTGGGATGGTGGGGCTCCTGGAGGGAATGCCGATCGACGAGGTCTGGATTCCCGCGGGCAGCGAGGCGGCGGCCTGGCTCGCTCCCGTCGAGGCGAGCGGAGTCCCCCGGCGGGCCCTCGCCAGCGGGCACCGCCGCTGGATCGGCGCGCTGCTCGTGACCGCGCTTCATCCGCCGGAACCTCCACCCGAGGGGCCGGGGCCGGACCGAAGCGCGCGAGGGGAGCCGCTGCTCCTCCGGATCGAGTGGGGCCTCTTCGCGGCCGTCCTCGCGGCGGGCAGCGGACCGGCCGCGGAGGTGCAGATGCTCCGCACCGGGCTACCTCTGGAGGCGACGCTGCTGAAGGTGAGCGGACACGGCAGCCGGCACGGATCGACGCCGGAGTTCCTGGCGGCGGTGACACCCCGGCTCGCAGTGATCCCCGTGGGGGCGCGGAATCCCTTCGGCCATCCCGCCCCCGCAGTCCTGGGTCGGCTCGGGGCCGCGGGCGCGACGGTCTACCGGACGGATCAGGACGGCGCGGTCGAGGTCCGAAGCGACGGCGCCCGCGTGTGGGTGCGGGCGTGGGGGCGGCCCGGCCGCCCGGCGGTGATTCTCCTGCGGGGCGGCCCGTGAGGGCCCGCCCGGGGCCCGGACGGAGCGCGGCCTAGGTCTCGAAGGCGCGCTCGCGCTGCGCCCGGAGCCGCTCGAGTTCCGCCGCGTCGAGGCGCATGCCGAGCGACAGGCTCATCTCGGCGAGGATCGTCTTGATCTCGTTCAGGGACTTCTTCCCGAAGTTCTTGGTCTTCAGGAGCTCGGCCTCACTCTTCTGCACGAGGTCGGCGATGGTCCGGATGTTAGCCGTCTTCAGGCAGTTGTAGGCCCGGACCGACAGCTCCAGCTCGTCGACGCTCCGGAACAGGTTCTCGTTCAACTCGAGGCTGATCTCCGTCTTGGCGTCTTCCTCGGACTCGAGGCCGGTCGGGAAGCGGCACAGGAGATTGAAGTGGTCCTCGAGAATGAGCGCGGCCTCGCCGACGGCATCCTCCGGGGAAACGCTCCCGTTGGTCCAGAGCTCCAGGACCAAGCGCTCCGCGCCGGGCTTTCGCTTGGCCGGCTCCACCTGGAAGTTCACCGTCTTCACGGGGGAGAAGTCCGCGTCCATCGCGAGGGCATTGACCGCCAGCGTCTCGGACTCGCGCTTGTCCGCGGGCACGTAGCCGCGACCCTTCTCGACGTGGACCTCCATCTCGAGGGTCACGTCGCGCTCCAGGGTGGCCAGTAGCTGCTCGGGATTGAGGATGACGAGATCATGGTCGGTCTGGAAGTCGCTCGCCTTGGCGACGCCCGGGCCCGTCACGCGGAGGCGGATCAGCCGGCTGCGCTCTCCGTGAAGCTTGAAGACCACCTTCCGGAGGCTCCCGAGGATGTCCAGCGAGTCCTCGGTCGCGCCCGGGAGGAACGAGAACTCGTGCAGCACGCCGTCGATCTTGATCCACGTGGGCGCGGCGCCCTCGATGGACGACAGAAGCACCCGGCGAAAGGCGTTGCCGACGGTCAGGGCGAAGCCAGGCTCGAACGGCTCGACGACGAACACGCCGTGATCCGGCTGGAGCTCCTGCCATTCGTGCTTGCGGGGGAGCTGGATCGCAGTGGTCATTCAACCTCCTCAGATCGGACAGGGCAGGTAGAGGACGAACGCACATTATAGCGGAGGCGTCCACCCCGGGGAAGTCCCCCGGACGCGGCTGATGGGAAATTGACAGGGGTGCCGGCGCCCCTTAGAATCAAACATATTTTGAAGGCCGGGTGCTCGGGCCCGACCGTACGCCATTGGGCCTCATGTCCAGTCAGACGCCTTCGCCGTCCGCGGACCGGTCCCAGGGGGGCCACCTCGCCCGTCGGGTCCTCGTCGTGCTGTGCCTAGTCCTCGCCGCCCTCGTGTCCGTGTGGGTCGGCGTGGCCGTGCGGCCGCCCGCACCCCTCGGCGAGGGATCCCGGACGGTGGAGATCCCCTCCACCCTCGGACTCCTGGGCATCGCGCGTCACCTCGCTGGCGAGGGGGTGATTCGAAGCCAGGCGGTCTTCGTCGGTCTGACCGTCCTCCGAGGCACGGCGCGCTCTCTCAAGGCCGGGGAGTACGAAATACCGCAGGGAGCCTCGCTGCTGACGGTGCTCCAGCTCCTCGAGAGCGGCCGGGTCAAGCCGCGTCTGCTGGTCCTGCCCGAGGGCTTCACGATCCGAGACCTCGCCCGCCAGATCGAGGCGGAGGGCCTCGCGCCCGCGGCAGAGGTCGTCCGCCGGGCCGCGAGCCCGCGCCTGGTCTGGAGCCTCGGGATCGACGCCGACTCTCTCGAAGGGTACCTGTTCCCGGACACCTACCAGGTCACGAAGAGCACGCGCGTGGAGGAGATCCTCTCCCGGATGGTCCAGCGCTTCCAGGACAAGGTGGCAACGGCCGACGTGGTGGCCCGCGCCCGGCAGCGCGGGATGACGCTCCACCAGCTGGTCACGCTGGCCTCGATCGTGGAGAGGGAGACGGCGGCGCCCGCGGAGCGGCCGCTCATCGCCCGCGTCTTCCTGAACCGCCTGCAACGCGACATGCCCCTGCAGGCCGATCCCACCGTCTCCTACGCGCTGGCGAAGGAGGGACGGCCGCCCACGCGGGACGATCTCCAGGTCGACCACCCCTTCAATACCTACAAGAACCGCGGGCTCCCCCCGGGGCCCATCGGCAGCCCGGGCCGCGCGGCCATCGAGGCGGTCCTCGACCCCGCCGACGTCCCGTACCTCTACTTCGTCGCGATCGACGACCGGACGCATCACTTCTCGACGACGCTCGAGGAGCACAATCAGGCGGTCGTCCGGTACCGGCAGTACCGCGCCCGGGTGCGAGCGGGCGCGAGGCTTGCGCCTGTCGACGACCCGATGCTATAAGGCACGGGATAGAAGCTCGATGAGCCAGAACGGGCAGCCCGCGGCGCCGGCCTGGCGTCCTGACGCGTCCGGGGCGACGGACGAGCCGGAGCGCCTCCCCGCCGTCTACGCCGGCCTTCGGTGCGTCCTTCGCCCGCTCCTGCGGAACTTCTTCTCGTTCCGCGTCAGCGGCCTCGAGCACCTGCCGGCGCGCGGCCCCTACATCGTCGCGGCGAACCACGCAAACTACCTGGATGGCGTCGTGCTCGCGACGGCGCTGCCCCGGAAGATCAGCTTCCTGGTCATGCCGCGCGTCTACCGGGCAACGCGGCTGCATCCGTACTTCCACGACCACATCGGCTCGATCCCGGTCTCGCTCGCCCGGCCCGATCCCGGGGCCATCCGCCGGGCGCTCCGCGTGCTCGAAGACGGCGGCCTCGTCGGCATCTTTCCGGAGGGCCCGTTCAGCCGGCACGGCAGCCTTGTCCGCGGACAGCCCGGCGTGGCCCTGGTCGCCCTTCGGTCCGGCACCCCCGTCGTCCCCGCCGCGATCTCGGGCACCTTCCAGGCGCTGGCGGCCCGGCGCTTCTTCGTTCCTCGTCGGGTGCCGCTCAGCGTGCGCTTCGGCAAGCCCCTCCGCTTCGCGACGCCGCGGCGGCGGGTGACCCAGGGGCTCCGGGACGACGTGACCGGACGGATCATGGAGGAGATCGCCGCGCTCCTGGCCAGCGACGGCCCGTCGTCGCGCGTGGGCATCTCCCGATGACCGATCCGGCCTCGAAGAGTCCCTGGGGGGGCCGCTTCACGGAGCCCGCCGACAGCGCCGTCCGGCGATTCACGGCGTCCCTGCCCTTCGACCACCGCCTCTGGCCTCACGACCTCGTCGGCAGCGAGGCCTGGGCCCGGGCGCTGGCCAAGGGGGGGATCCTGTCGGAGGCGGAGCTGGACGCGATCCTTCGCGGGCTGGCCGAGGTGCGGCAGGAGCTGGAGAGCGGGGTGTTCCCCTACCGGATCGAGCTCGAGGACATCCACATGAACATCGAGCGGCGCCTGATCGAGAAGGTCGGCGCCGTGGGGGGCAAGCTCCACACCGGGCGGTCGCGGAACGACCAGATCGCCCTCGACATGCGGCTCTGGCTCCGGGCGGAGATCGACGCGATCCGCCAGGCCCTCCGCGACGTTCAGGCGGCCCTGATCGAGCAGGCCCAGCAGCACCGCGCGGCGCCGATGCCGGGCTACACCCACCTCCAGCGGGCTCAGCCAGTCCTCCTTGCTCACCACCTCCTGGCGTACGTGTTCATGCTGGCCCGGGACCGCGAGCGGCTCGCCGACGGGCGCCGGCGGCTCGACGTGTGCCCGCTCGGTGCGGCCGCGCTCGCGGGCACCACCGTCCCCATCGACCGCCACGCGCTCGCGCAGGCTCTGGGCTTCCACGCCGCGTCGCCGAACAGCATGGACGCCGTCTCGGATCGGGACTTCGCGCTGGAGTTCTGCGCGGCGGCGGCGATCTGCGCCATGCATCTGTCGCGGCTCGCCGAGGAGGTCGTGCTGTGGGCGTCAGCCGAGTTCGCCTTCGTCGATCTGCCGGACGCCTATGCGACCGGATCGTCGATCATGCCACAGAAGAAGAATCCGGACGTGGCGGAGCTGATCCGGGGGAAGACGGGACGCGTCTATGGAGACCTCGTCCGCCTCCTCACTGTGATGAAGGGACTGCCCCTCGCGTACCACTCCGACATGCAAGAGGACAAGGAAGCCTTCTTCGACGCGGCGGACACGCTTCGCGGCACGCTCGGCGTCCTCGCGCCGTTCCTCCGCGCTCTCCGCTTCCGCCCCGAGCGCCTCCGGGCGCTGGCCGGCGAGAGCTTCTCCACGGCGACCGACCTCGCCGGCTATCTCGTCCAGCGGGGGCTGCCGTTCCGGGACGCTCACGAGGTCGTTGGCCGGGCTGTCCGGCTGGCCATCGAGCGCGGCGTGCGGCTCGAGGCGCTTCCGCTGGAGGACTTGCAGGCGCTGTCCCCCCTGTTCGGGCCCGATTTTCGCGAGGCAGTCTCCGTCGAGGCCTCCCTCGTGGCCCGGAACGTCTACGGCGGCACCGCTCCCGAAGCCGTCACCCGCGCGCTCACCGAGGCGCGGGGGCTCCTGGACACCCCCTGAATCCCGGACCCGTCGGCGCCGGAAGGGTCTCCGAACAACGCCTGCCGGCGGCGCCTTTCCGCGCCGCGCTCGCTCTCCTCCTCCTGCTGCCCCTCGCGCTGGTCGCCTGCGGCAAGCGCGGGTCCCCGGTCCCGCCGGAGCGTCGGCTGCCGGCGGCCGTGCAGGATCTCCAGGCGGTCGTGGAGAGCAGCGCGATCCGCCTCAGCTGGACCCTGCCGAGGATCCGGCTGGACCGGAGCACGGTGAAGGAGATCCGGCGCACCGAGGTGTACCGGCGAATCGAGAACGGGGCGCCGGAGGAGCCGGTCCGACCCGCGATCCTGGTGTTCGGGGGACTGTTCGGCCCGCCGTCGGGCGTGCCGGGCTTCGAGCGGGTCGCCGACATCACGATCGAGGAGCCGGGCCAGGCCCAGGTGCAAGGCAACCAGGTGATCTACTCCGACGCCCAGGGTCTCGCGTTCGGGCGACGCTACACGTACGTCGTCGTCGCCGTCGACGAGCAGGGTCGCCCGAGCCCACCCTCCAATCGCGTCGTGGTCGCGCTGGCGGCCGCCCCGGAGGCGCCGCCCCGCATCAGCGCCCAGGGCGGCGACGCGCAGGTGCGGGTCACCTGGGACCCGCCGACCACGCTGGCGGACGGATCGCCGGCGCCGGAGAACCTGGTCTACGACGTGTTCCGCGGGACGACTCCGGGCGCGCCGACCGGCCGGCCGCTCAACCTCGAGCCCGTCACCGCCCGCCAGTACGTGGACCTGGCGGTCCAGAACGACGTGACCTATCACTACGCCGTGCGCGCCCGGCTCGGCCCCGGGGGGGCCCAGAGCGCCATGAGCGCCGTCGCCGCCGCGACGCCGGAGGACTCCACGCCGCCGGCCCAACCGCGCGCGCTCGTGGCCGTGCTCGCCGGGGCGGCGGTCCGGCTCGCGTGGGAAGCCGTGCCGGACGCCGACGTGGCGGGCTACCTCGTCTACCGGAGCACGACTGCGGGACGCGGCCACACGCGCCTCACCGCGGCGCCGCAGGCGTCCACGACGTACGTCGACGCGGACGCGCGACCCGGTCAGACCTACTTCTACGTGGTCACCGCGGTGGACGGCTCCAAGCGCGCCAACGAGTCCGTGCCGTCCCAGGAAGTCTCGGCAACCCT
This sequence comes from Candidatus Methylomirabilota bacterium, assembly GCA_035550795.1. Classification (GTDB taxonomy): domain Bacteria; phylum Methylomirabilota; class Methylomirabilia; order Rokubacteriales; family DASRDR01; genus DASRDR01. The sequence goes on along the minus strand of DASZOL010000012.1, from coordinate 55,939 downwards.
TCCCTGACGGCGCCCTTCGCCTTGATTCGTGCCGGGGGCCATGCTACCGTCCCCGCGAATGCACCGCCCGCGATTGAGGCCGCGTAGCTGAAGGAGGTTGGAGTGATGCGACGAACCTTCCAGGGCTCTCTGGTCGCCATGGTCACGCCGTTCCACGATGGCCGGGTCGACGAGTCCAAGCTGCGGGAGCTCGTCGAGTTCCACGTCGCACATGGCACGGACGGGCTCGTCCCCTGCGGGACGACCGGTGAATCGCCGACGCTCACGCACGAGGAGCACAAGCGCGTCGTCGAGACCGTGATCCAACAGGCGCGCGGCCGCATCCCGGTGGTCGCAGGCACGGGCTCGAACTCGACCGCCGAGGCGATCGAGCTGACGCAACATGCTGCCCGGGCCGGAGCCGCCGGCGCGCTCCTGGTCACGCCCTACTACAACAAGCCGACCCAGCAGGGCCTCTACGCGCACTTCCGTGCGATCGCCCAGGCCGTCCCCGACCTGCCGCTGATCGTCTACAACATCCAGGGGCGCACGGCGGTCAACGTCGAGACCGAGACCATGGCACGCCTTGCCGAGATCCCCAACATCGTCGGGGTCAAGGAGGCCTCGGGCAGCCTTGACCAGATGACGGCCGTGATCCTGGCCTGCGGGCCGGACTTCACGGTGCTCTCCGGCGACGACAACCTCACGCTCCCGCTCATGTCGGTCGGCGGGCGCGGGGTCATCTCGGTGGTGGGGAACTTCCTGGCGCGCGAGGTCGCGGACGTGACCCACGCCGCGCTGGAGGGAGACTGGAAGCGCGCGCGCGACCTCCATCTCAAGCTCTATCCCGTCTGCAAGGCCATGTTCATCGAGACGAACCCGATCCCGGTGAAGGAAGCCATGGCCATGCTCGGGATGATCCGGGCGGAGTGGCGGCTCCCCATGTGTCCTATGACCCCGGGGAACCGGGAGAAGCTCCGCCAGGCGTTGATCCAGGCCGGCTTTCTGAAGGCCTGAGCGCCCGACCCGGTCCGTGGTCGAGCTGGTCGTCGCCGGCGCGGCCGGACGCATGGGCGGACGGATCATCGCCCTGGCCCGGGACGCGGCAGACCTCCGGGTCGTGGGCGCCTTCGAGCGCCCCGATCACCCGGCCCTCGGGCGGGACGCCGGGGAGGTCGCCGGCACCGCTCACCTGGGTGTGCCGATCGCCGCCGACCCGGAACCTCTCCTGGCCGCGGGACGGGTCCTCGTCGAGTTCACCGCACCGGAGCCGTCACTCGAGCATCTCCGGCTCGCCGCCGCCCGGGGCGCGGCGGCCGTCGTCGGAACCACCGGCCTTCAGCCCGCGCAGGTCGAGGAGATCCGCCGGCTCGCCGCGCGGGTCCCCATCCTCCTGTCCCCGAACATGAGCGTCGGGGTGAACCTCGCCTTCCGCGTCCTCGCGCTGATGGCCAGGGCGCTCGGCGACGACTACGACGTCGAGATCACGGAGATTCACCACCGGATGAAGAAGGACGCGCCGAGCGGCACGGCGGCCAAGATGGCCGAGGTGATCGCGGAGGCGCTCAACCGCCGCATCGAGGACACCGGGGTCTACGGTCGCCACGGCCTCGTGGGAGAGCGCACGGCCAAGGAGATCGGTGTGCATGCCCTGCGGGGGGGCGACGTCGTCGGGGACCACACCGTCGTCTTCAGCGCGGTCGGCGAGCGGCTCGAGCTGACTCACCGGGCTCACAGCCGGGACACGTTCGTGCACGGGGCGCTTCGGGCGACGCGGTTCGTCGGGACGGCGGCCCCGGGCTTCTACACGATGCTCGACGTCCTCGGGCTCTGAGCCGGACCCGCCGCCGCGCATGAGTCCCGTCCGGCCGGGTCGAGGCGCGTCTGATATACTTTTCATCGAGGATATCCGGTTTTACGGCCATCATGGGGTCACCCCCGCCCAGCAGGAGGTGGGAGCGTGGTTCTCGGTGGACGTCGAGCTCGTGCTCGATCTCACGCCCAGCGCGCTCTCCGACGATCTGGGGGCAGGCGTGGACTACGGCACGGTGGTGCAACGGGTGGTCGGGCTGGGAACCGGCGAGCGGCTTCGCCTGATCGAGCGCCTCGCGGGGGTACTCTGCGAGGCCCTGCTCCGGGAGTACCCGGCCCGCGACGTGACGGTGACGGTGCGCAAGGTCACCGCGCCGCTCGATGGGGTCGCCGCCGTGCCGGGCGTGCGCATGACGCGGAGCCGGTGAGCATGGCGCGGGTCTTTCTGTCGCTCGGTTCGAACCTGGGAGACCGCCGGCGGCACATCGAGGCGGCGCTGGCCCTCCTCCGGGCGGACCTGGAGGTCCGGGTCGTCACGTGCTCGCAGGTCTACGAGACGACGCCCTGGCCGGAGCCGGGCTCGCCGCGCGAGACCTGGTACCTCAACTGCGCGGTCGAGATCGAGACGGAGCTGCCACCCCGCCGGCTCCTCCGGCTGACCCAGGCGATCGAGAGCCAGACCGGTCGGGTGCGCGCCGCGGGACCGCCCGGACCCGCGGGCCCGCGGACCCTGGACATCGACATCCTGCTGTACGCGGACGAGGTCATCGCGGAGGATCGCCTGCAGATCCCCCATCCCTTCCTGCACCTCCGCCGGTTCGTCCTGATCCCCCTCGCCGACATCGCGCCCCAGGTCGAGCACCCGACGCTCTACCAGTCGATCGCGGACCTGCTCGGTGAGCTGCCCGGTGAGGGCGACGTCCGCCCCTACTCCGGTTGATCCCGCGCCCCTTGTCGGGGGCAGGGCCTTCTGCTAGGGTCCGCTCCAGAGGCCTAGCGGTGCCCGAGCCGTCCACCGAGTTCAGCCAGCAGGCGCTCACCCATCTGAACACCCTCTATAACTTCGCGCTGCGACTGACCAAGCGTCCCCCGGACGCCGACGACCTCGTCCAGGAAACCTACCTCCGGGCCTTCCGGTTCGCGCACCGCTTCGAGCCGGGAACGCACCTCAGGGCCTGGTTGTTCCAGATACTGAGAAACACGTTCCTCACGTTCTATCGACGGGAGACGCACCAGCCGATGCTGGTCGACAAGGACCTCGAGGACGGGTCAGAAGAGGCGGCCGGGGAGGCTCCCGACCCGTCGGTCGTGACGACACTGGACCTCGAGCGGGCGCTCGCGGAGCTGCCCGAGGACTTCCGGTCCGTGCTGCTGCTGGCGGACCTGGAAGGCCTGGCCTTGCACGAGATCGCCCAGATCATGGACATCCCTATCGGGACGGTCAAGTCGCGGCTGTTCCGGGCGCGCCGCATGGTGCGCCGCCGCCTGGCCGACTACCGGAGCGGCTGAGCCCTCCCGATGGACTGCCACGACACTCGCGACGTCCTCGAGGAGTACCGCCGGCACGAGCTCGATCCCGATCGGGCCCGGGCCGTCGAGACGCACCTCGCGGAGTGCCCGGTGTGCCGGGCCGTCTCGGACCGCGACGAGGCCGTCACCGCGCTGATCCGGACCCTGCCCCGTCTGCCGGCTCCCGCGACGCTGGCCCGTCAGGTCCGGGGCCTCGGTGGGGGCGGGGGGAGAATCGGCCGCTGGCTCGGACGCCCGGGAGTCGCCGCCGCGCTCGCCGCCGCGGTCGTCCTGGCGGTGCTCGCGCCCTGGGTGCGCTGGTCGCCTGGTCCTCCTAGCGACAGCGTGGACGCGCTGATCCAGTCCGGAGTCGCCGAGCACCGCCGCATTCTGCTCCAGCTGGAAGCCGTCCCGGGCGGCGTGGACGACCCCGACCTGCTGTTCGCCCGCGTGCGCTCGGTGGCCGACGTGGAGCTGCCCAAGGTGTTCGCGGGCGTGGGCGAGCTCCGGCTCCTCACGGCCCGGCCGACGCTCCTTGCGAGCCGCAAGGGCGCGGCCGCCGCGCTCCGCTACCCGACGTCCCCGGTCACGACGTACTTCATCCTGCCGGGGAAGGACCTGCCGATGCCGGCCAAGGGGCGGGTCCAGATCGACCGGTATCGACCCTACATGCGCCAGATCAACGGGTTCAACGTCGTGTACTGGAAGCAGAACGATCTGGCCTACCTCATGGTCTCGGGGCTGGACCGGGAGGGCTGCCAGAAGCTGTTCCTCAAGATGCGACAGGCGCTGTAGCCCGAGCCCGCGCCCCGGCAGTCGGCACGCTCCGGTGCCGCGACGCCGGCCCGATCCGGCCCTGACCGACCGCGAGGCCTCCCATTCTCACGGGACGCCCGGAGCGGCGCGCAGGGCTCTCACACCGCCGTCCGGACGCGTCGTCGAGTCCGGCGCGGCGGACGTGCGCGCTCGCATCGGCAGGACTTGACGCGCGAAACGAAATGGGCTGTTCTTCGACCGGGCCCGAGACGCCGCGCCCGTGGCCGGCCCGTGTCCGGAAGGAGGGACGCCGGAGCGATGTCCGCCGCCGCACCCGGCAGCGAGCCCGCCGCCGCGCCTGAGCTCCAGCACCTGTCCGTCGTCGTCCCCGTGTACCAGGGCGAACGGACGCTCGATCTCCTGCTGGCGGAGATCGAGCCCTTGACGAAGCCGCAGCCAACACCGCGAGGCCGCCCGTTCCAGGTGACCGAGGTCGTCCTGGTCAACGACGGGGCCATCGATCGCTCGCACGACGTGATGGAATCGCTGGCCTCCCGCTTTCCGTTCGTGGTCCTCGTCTGGCTCTCGAGGAACTTCGGGCAGCACCCCGCGACGCTCGCCGGGATGGCCGCCACGAGCGCCGACTGGGTGGCCACGCTTGACGAGGACGGCCAGCAGAACCCGGCCGAGCTCGGGGGGCTCCTGGACGCGGCGCTCGACCGCAACGTCCCCCTGGTCTACGCGCGGCCGCTCAACGAGCCCTCCCACGGCCCGCTCCGGAACACGCTCAGCGCCCTCGCCAAGGTCCTCTCCGCCGTGGTCGTGGGCAATCCCGGGGTGGCCCACTTCAACAGCTTCAGGCTGGTGCGGGGCGACATCGCCCGCACGCTCGCCGCGTACTGCGGCCACGGAGTCTATCTGGACGTGGCCCTGTCGTGGATCGTGGAGCGCGACGCGACGTGTCCCGTCACGCTCCGGCCCGACCGCGGGCGGGCGTCCGGTTACACGCTGGGGAAGCTGGTGGCGCACTTCGGACGGCTGCTCCTCACCGCAGGCACGAGGCCCCTCCGGATCATCTCGATCCTCGGGAGCCTCTCCATCCTGCTCGGCATGGGTCTCAGCGCGGTCATCGTCTGGGCGCGCCTCAGACACCAGATCCCTGTCCAGGGGTACACCTCGCTCATCGTGGTGATCTGCTTCTTCTCCGGGGTGATCCTCTTCTCGCTGGGCATCATCGCCGAGTACCTCGCGCTGACCCTGACCACGGCGATGGGGCGGCCGCTGTACGTCACCGTCTCCCGGCCGCGCCGCGGCGACGCCGCGCCACGATGACCGCGGCGCTGGTCTGGACCGTGGGCCGGGGAGGGTTCCTCGGCTCCCACCTCGAGCGAATGGCCCCCCGGGAAATCCCCGGCGCCGTCGGCTGGGTGCCCCCGATGCCGCGACTGCCCTGGGCCGAGCCCGCCCGCCTGGCGCAGGAGCTCGGCGATGCGGCACATGCCTTCGGGGAGGAGGTGCGCCGCCGCCGGATCCCGTGGATGCTGTTCTGGTGCGCGGGGGCGGGAGGCGTGGGAACGCCCCCCGAGACCCTGCGCCTGGAGACGGACGCCCTCCGGCTGCTCCTGCGCGCCCTGTCGCCCCTGCTCGCCGGCTCCGGGCCCTCGGCGCCCCCGGGGCTGCTCTTCTTCAGCAGCTCGGCGGGGGGCGTGTACGGCGACTCCCCGGACCTGCCCCTGACCGAGCACTCGCGCTGTCTCCCAATCTCCGCCTACGGTCGGGCCAAGCTGGGCCAGGAGCGCGACGTCCTCCGCTGGGCCGAGGATGCGGGCGTCTCCTGCCTCGTCGCGCGGATCTCCAACCTGTACGGCCCGGGTCAGGCGCGCCCGCAGGGACTGATCGCACGGCTCTCGCAGAACCTCCTTCACCGGAGTCCGCTCAACGTCTACGTCCCGCTCGACACGCTGCGGGACTACCTGCACGTCGACGACGCCGCGCGCTACGTCCTCCGCTGCCTGGACCGCCTGCGGCGGTCCGATCGTCCGGCCGCGCTCGTCAAGATCTTCGCGGCCGAGCAGAGCGTCTCGATCGCGGGCGTCCTCGGGATCTTCGCCCGGGTCGCGAAGCGCGCCCCCCGGATCATCTGCGTGCCCCAGCCCGTCACCCGTCAGCAGCCGGGCCGTCTGCGATTCCGGTCCCTGCTGTGGACGGACCGCGCGCCCCGCATGATGGACCTCGCCGCGGGCATCCAGGCCGTCCACCAGGCGCACCTTGCGCTCCTGCAGCAGGGGAGGCTGCCGCCGCCCCCCCGCTGACGGGCCGGAGGGAGGCGAGGCGTCAGCCGGCGCGCGGGTCCAGGACGTCCCGGAGGCCGTCCCCCAGCAGGTTGAAGCCGAGGACGGCGAGCGCGATCGCCGCCCCCGGAAAGATCGCGTACCACGGGGAGAGCTGGAGGAAGTTCTGGGCTTCCCGCAGCATCAACCCCCACGACGGATTGGGGGGCTGGGTCCCGAGCCCCAGGTACGACAGCGCGGCCTCTGCCAGGATGGCCAGCGGAAAAGAGATCGTGGCCTGCACGATGAGGGGCGACACCGTGTTGGGCAGGACGTGCCGCCAGAGGATCATGCGGTCCCGAGCGCCGAGTGCCAGCGCCGCCGTAACGAACTCCTGCGCCCGGAGCGAGAGGACGCTTGCCCTGGTGAGCCGCGCGAAGACCGGCACGTACGCGATGCCCACCGCGACCATGCTGATCAGCACGCCCGGCCCAAAGACGGCGCTGGCCAGGAGCGCCGAGAGGACCGCCGGGAAGCCGTAGACCGCGTCCGTCACCCGCATCGCCGCCTCGTCCAGCCAGCCGCCGAGCCAGCCGCCGGCCGCGCCGAGGATCACGCCCACGCCCATCCCGATGCCGACCGCCACGCCCCCGACCGCCAGCGACGCGATCGCCCCGCGCATGACCCGAGAGAGGAGATCCCGGCCGTACTGGTCCGTGCCCATCGGATGGGCGGCGGTGGGCGGCTCCAGCCGGGCCGCGAACTCCATCAGGAGGGGATCGCGCGGGGTGTACACGAGGGAGCAGACCGCCGTCCCGAGGATCGCCGCGGTCAGGACCAGCCCCACCACGAACGCGGGGTGGCGGAGCGCCCGCCGCCAGCGCCTACTCATACCGGATCCGCGGGTCGAGCACCGCGTAGAGGATGTCCACGACGAAGTTGAGCGTGACCACCGTGGCCGCGACGAACAGGACCACCCCCTGCACGACGGGCAAGTCGCGGGCGCTGATCGCCCCGAGCGCGAGCCGGCCCAGCCCCGGAAGATAGAAGACGTTCTCCAGCACGATGCTCCCGGTGAGCAGCTGCCCGAGCTGAAGCCCCAGGATCGTGACGATCGTCAGGAGCGCGTTCCGCACGACGTGCTTCCACGTCAGGGTCCGCTCGCTGAGGCCCTTGGCGCGCCCGGTCCGCACGTAGTCGGCCCGGAGGACCTCGAGCACCGCCGCCCGCGTGGTCCGCGTGAGGATGGCGGCCTGCACCACGCCCAGCGCGAAGGCCGGCAGGAGCAGCGCCCGGAGGCCCGACCAGAGTCCGGCCGCCCATCCGTCGAATCCCCCGGCCTGCACCCAGCCAAGGCGGACGGCGAACAGGAGGATCAGGAGGAGACCGGCCCAGAACGACGGGACGGCGATGCCGAGCTGCGAGAGGAGCATCGTGACGTAGTCGCCGGCTCGACCGTTCCGGGTCGCCGCGTAGACTCCGAGCGGGACCGCGGCCAGCGTCATGAAGACGGCCGCGAGCACGGTGAGCGGCAGCGTGACGGCGAGCCGGCTCAGGATCAGCCGCCCGACGCCCACGTCGTACTGGATGGACCGCCCGAGGTCCCCTCGCAGCACGCCCCCGAGCCACTCGACGTACTGGACCGGGATGGGCCGGTCGAGCCCCATCGCCCGCCGGAGCGCCGCCGCCGCCTCGGGGCTGCCTTCCGTGCCCATGATGAGCAGCGCCGGGTCCCCGGGCAGCACGCGGACGACGGTGAACACGAGCAGCGAGACGACGAAGAGCGTGGCGAGGAACGCCACCGCCCGGCGCAGGATCAACCGTCGCATCGCCGACTCCGAGGCGCCGTCCCCCGAGACGGCACCGCCCCGGGCCGGACCCCGGGGCGGGCGCTGACGGACCGCCGCACGGCCGGCGGCGGCGCTACTTCGCCCAGCCCACCTCCGAGAGGTCCAGCGAGGGGGTGGGGAGATCCTTCCAGATCCCCTGGACCCCCTTCTTGGCGGCGACCAGCCGCGGGTAGGCGTAGAGCCAGATCACCGGCGCCTCGTCGGCCATGATCTTCTGGAGCTGGACGTAGAGCTCGCGGCGCTTCTTCTCGTCGAGCGTCCGCTCGGACTCCGCGAAGACTTCCTGGAAGCGGGCGCTCTCGTATCGGTAGTAGTACTTCGGGTTGGCGTAGTTCCCGGCGTCCCAGGCCTCGGCGTGCCCGATGATCGACATGTCGTAGTCGGCGTTCTTGTACACGCGATCGAGCCACTGGCCCCACTCGATCTGCTCGAGCTTGACGCGGACGCCGACCTTCGCGAGCTGCGCGACCAGCACCTCGCCGGTCCGCACGGTGTACGGGTACTGGGGCGGGACCTTAAGCACGGCCTCGAAGCCGCTGGGGTACCCCGCCTCCATCAGCAGCTGCTTGGCGCGCGCCGGGTCGTAGGGCACTGCCTTGGCCATGTCCACGAAGTACGGATTGAGCGGGTCGATGTTGGATCCAAGCACGCGCCCGAACCCGAACATCGCCCCCTTCACGACCTCCGGCTTGTCGATGGCGTGGGTGATCGCGCGCCGGACGCGGACGTCGGAGTAGGGCTTCCTCGAGTTGTTCAGGGCGAGAATGACGTCGCTCGTGGTCTCGCCCTGGATCAGCTGGAGGTTCGGAGCGCGGCGAACCAGCTCGACCGACTCCGGCCCGAGTCCGAAAGCCATCACATCGATGTCTCCGGCCTGGAGCGCTGCCAGGGCGGCGTTCGCGTCCGGAATGAAGCGGAAGGTGACGCGGTCGAGCTTCGGGAGCCCGCTGACGTGGTAGTCCGGATTGCGCTTGAGCACGATGCGGTCCCCGCGGTCCCAGCGCTCGAGCGCGAAGGGACCGGTGCCGACCGGCTGCGACTTCTGCTGGTCCACGGCCTCCCGCGGGTAGATCACCGAGCCCTGGCGCGCGAGGTTGTAGATGAACATCGCGTTGGTGCGCTTGAGCGCGATCGTCACGGTGAGGGGGTCTCGCACGTGGATGGTGACGATGTCCTCGTACTGGCGGGCGTGGGGATGCTTGGTCTCGGGATTCCGCGCGCGGTCGAGGACGAACTTGACGTCGGCGGCGGTCAGCTCCCGCCCGTTGTGGAAGCGGACCCCCTTCCTGAGGAAAAAGGTGTAGTTCAGGTTGTCGGTCGTGTGCCAGCGCTCGGCGAGCCAGGGCACCAGCCGGCCCTGGGCGTCGACCTTTACCAGGGCCTCCTGGATGTTGTAGAAGACGACGGTCGCGGTCGCCGAGGCCGGCGTCGCCGTGAGGTCGAGCCCGGGCGGCTCCGCCGTGATCTGCACCACGAGCGCGGGACCCTGCGCGACGGCGACGGACGGCTTGGCAAGGCCAAGAATCCCGAGCCCGAAGCCGACCGCCAGGAGCGCGGCCGTTCCGCGAAGCCAGCCCAACCCAAGCGATCCTGCCATGGTCATCCTCCACCGGACGGCGGGGTAGAAACCGCGCCCACTATACCTGAAGCGTGGAAGCCCGCTCAAGGCGCGGGAGCTCTCGTGCCATCATGGGCGCGCGATGCGCCGGACCGTCTGGATCCTCCTCGCCATCGTCCTCGCGCTGATCGTGGTCGCCGCCGTGCTCCGGCAGGATCCGGGCCGGATGGCCGGCCGCACCGCCCCACCCGGCGGACCGGGCTCCAGCACCCGGGCGACCGCCGGAGCGCCGCCCTCGACGACCGTCGCCCCGACGCCGGAACGGCCAGACGCCGCGGTCGGGCGCGCGGCCCCGGTCGCCCTCGAGCGGGCCCGGGAGGTGCTGGCCGCGATCGAGGCGCGCGGAGGTGGGCCCCCGGCCGGCCACGTCGGCGGCCGTGAGTTTCACAACCGCGAGCGCCTCCTGCCGAGCGGCCGGTACCGGGAGTACGACATACACCCCCGGGTCCCGGGCCAGAGCCGGGGCCCCGAGCGCCTCGTCGTCGAGCAGACGACCGGCCGGGCCTACTACACCGGCGATCACTACCGCACGTTCGTGCCCTTGAACTGAGCGCGGCCCTTGACCCCACGGTCCCTCGCCGACCTGCTGGCCGCCCCCGCGCCGCCCTGGGTCCATCTCCTGGTGTGCGGGGACGGCGCGCCAGCGACGCTCCCGGTGCCGCCCCCCGGGGTCGTCGTCCGGACGCTCGATGGCCGGCGCTGCCGGACGAAGCGCGCCCTCCTCGGCGAGATGGCCCGTGTCCTCGAGTTCCCGGCGTACTTCGGGCGGACGTGGGATGCCCTCGAGGACTGCCTCACTGATCTCGGGTGGCTGCCGGGCGCGGCGTACTGGCTGCTCGTCACGTCGGCTCATCGGCTCCTCGTGCGCGACCCGGCGGGCTACGCGACGCTCGTCGCGCTCCTCGAGGACGTCGGGCGCGCGTGGGGGACGGAGGCAACCGGTCACCCCGCGCGTGGGCCGGTGCCGTTTCACACAGTCCTGGCGGTTCCCCGCGGGCGGCTCGGCGCACGGCCGGACTGGGGCGCGCCCTCCGTCGTCGGCTAACCCCCTCGCGCGCAGCAGCAGCGCCGGCCGGTCGAGGCCCCGTCAGGTACGCCTTGACAAGCGCCGGCGGGACGACCCACGCTTATCGACGTCCATGCCACCCCGCCCGCGTCGATCTGTCCGGGCGAAGTCAAGCGGAGCGCAGAGCCCCGCCGCCGCGGAGCGCCCGCCAACGCCAGCCGCCGGCGCAGTCACTCCCGCGGCGGCCTCCGATTTCGAGAAGCTCGGCGTCTTCTACCTCGGGCGGCCGTACGACCTCGCCGCCAAGCAGCCGGCCCCCGGTCTCCTCCTCTACGACTCCAAGGATCTCGTCACCCACGCCGTCTGCATCGGCATGACGGGCAGCGGCAAGACGGGCCTCTGCCTGGCGCTGATCGAGGAGGCGCTGCTCGACGGGATTCCCGTGATCCTCATCGATCCGAAGGGCGACCTCCCGAACCTGTGCCTGACCTTCCCGGAGCTCCGCCCCGAGGACTTCGCCCCGTGGGTCAACGAGGAGGACGCGCGCCGGAAGGGGCTCGCCGTCGACGCCTATGCCGCCCAGCAGGCCGAGCTCTGGCGGAAGGGACTAGCGGCGTGGGGGCAGGACGGGGCGCGGATCCGTCGGCTCCGCGACGCGGCCGACGTGGCCGTGTACACGCCCGGCAGCGCGGCGGGGCTTCCGGTGTCGATCGTCAAGTCCTTCGCGGCCCCGGCGGTCGCCGTGCGCGACGACGCCGAGCTCTTCCGCGAGCGGATCAGCACCACGGCCACGAGCCTCCTCGGGCTCCTCGGGATCGAGGCGGACCCCCTCCGGAGCCGCGAGCACATCCTGCTCGCGCGCCTCTTCGAGATCGCGTGGCGAGACGGCCGGGCCCTCGACCTGCCGGGGCTCATTCAGCAGATCCAGCATCCGTCGGTCACCAAGGTGGGCACCCTGGACCTCGACACCTTCTTTCCCGCGAAGGACCGCTTCGAGCTGGCGACGCGGCTGAACAACCTTCTCGCCGCGCCGGGCTTCGACGCGTGGCTCGAGGGGGATCCGCTCGACGTGGGCGCGCTCCTCCACACGCCGGAGGGCAAGCCGCGCGCGACGATCTTCTCGATCGCGCACCTGTCGGACGCCGAGCGGATGTTCTTCGTCTCGCTGCTGCTCAACGAGACGCTCGGTTGGGTACGCGCCCAGTCGGGGACGACCAGCCTCCGCGCCCTGATCTACATGGACGAGGTCTTCGGCTACTTCCCGCCCGTCGCGAACCCCCCGTCGAAGCTTCCGCTCCTGACCCTCCTCAAGCAGGCCCGGGCGTTCGGCGTGGGCGTCGTGCTCGCGACCCAGAATCCGGTCGACCTCGACTACAAGGGCCTCGCGAACACGGGGACGTGGCTCATCGGTCGGCTCCAGACGGAACGGGACCGGGCGCGCGTCCTCGACGGCCTCGAGGGCGCGGCCGCCGGCAGCGACAAGCGCTTCGACCGGGGAGCGATGGAGGAGATCCTCGGCGGGCTCGGGAACCGGATCTTCCTCCTGAACAACGTTCACGAGGACGCTCCCGAGGTCTTCGAGACCCGCTGGGCGATGTCCTACTTGCGGGGCCCGCTCACCCGCACCCAGATCAAGCAGCTCATGGCAGAGCGCCGGCCAACCTCCGCGTCGGCCGCCGCGCCCGCGGCCGGCCACCACCCCGGGGTGGCCGCGGCGGCGGCGTCCGCGGCGGCGCCGGTGGGGGGCGGACCCCGACCCGCTCTCCCGCCCGGCGTCCCCCAGCACTTCGTCCCGGTTCGCGGACCGGCACCCGCGGGCGCCAGCCTGGTCTATCGGCCCGCGGTGCTCGGCGCCGCCACGGTCCGCTTCACGGACGCGAAGGCAGGCGTCGACCAGAGCGAGGAGGTGGTCGTCGCGACGCAGATCGCGGAGGGCGCGGTGCCCGTGAGCTGGGAGGCGGCGACGCCCATCGACGTCGCCCCCGCCGACCTCGAGACGGCACCCGCGGAGGCCGCGGACTGGGGCGCGCTGCCGGCGGCCGCCGCCAAGCCCAAGAGCTACGACGAGTGGAGCCGCGACCTGGCCGCCTGGCTTTACGGGCAGCGTCGGCTCGAGCTCCTCCGCGACCCCGGCTCGCGCACGCTCTCCCGGCCCGGGGAGAGCGAGCGCGACTTTCGCGTGCGAGTCCGCGAGGGGGCCCGGGCGGAGCGCGACGAGCGCGTGGAGGCCCTCCGCAAGAAGTACGCTCCGAAGCGCGCGGCGATCGAGGAGCGGCTCCGCCGGGCCCAGCAGGCGCAGGCCCGCGAGCAGGGGCAGGTCAGCCAGCAGGGCATGCAGGTGGCGATCTCGATCGGCGCCACCATCCTCAGCGCGGTCCTCGGCCGCAAGGTCGCGAGCGTCGGCAGCATCGGGCGCGCGACGACGGCGGCGCGCGGGGCCGGGCGTGTGCTCAAGGAGCGCGAGGACGTCGCGCGCGCGCAGGAGACGGTGGGCGCCGTGCAGCAGGCGCTGGCCGTCCTCGAAGCCGAGCTCCAAGCCGAGCTGAGCACCCTCGAGACCACGGGCGAGGCCGAGCGCCTCGAGGCCGTGGCGATCCGGCCCAAGAAGGCCGACGTGCGGGTGCGGCTCTGCACCCTCGCCTGGATCCCCCACTGGCGCGACCCCGCGGGCGCGCTGACGCCCGCGTGGACGTGAGCTTCCCCCCGCCGATCGGTCGGGCGAGACCGGACGCGCCGCCTGTGCCCAGAAGGGCGGCGCCGTCGCCGCCAGGAAGGGAGCCGTCCCGCATGCGAAGCCGGTACACGATGGCCGTCCTCGGCGCCCTCATGTCGCTGGGCGTCGTCGCGACGCTCTCGATGGCCGCCGGGCCCACCCAGTACCAGTGGACCGGGACCGTGACGGAGGTCGACCCCAAGGCCAAGACCATGAGCGTCGACAAGGGCGGGGAGAGCTGGGAGTTCTCCACCGCGGAGTTGAAAAACGTCACGGTCAAGAAGGGCGCCAAGGTCACGGTCTACTACGTGGCGGTCGCGAAGAAGATCGAGTCGAAGTAGCGCGGGCGGCGGGACGGCTACGCGTCCCGCCACTCGACGGCGCCGATCGCCGCGAGCTGGTGAATCGTGCGCCTGCACGCCGCCTCGTCACTGCCGAGCATGCGCGCCAGCGAGGTCGCGGTGCAGGGAGCCTCGAGGGCGGCCAGGAGGCGCTCGAGGGCCTCGGAGGCTCGCACGGCCGTCACCCGCCCCTCGGGACCCAGGGCGACGAGGATCCGGATCGGCCCGGTGGGGGGCTCGGGCAGCACGCCGTCGCCCCGCCGGACCGCGGCGACGAGGCGGGTCACGTCCCAGCCAAGCTCCATGACGCACGCGGTGCTCGCGCGCACGACACGGTCCCTCCCCGGCGCCGTCCACCGCCGTGGTCCCGCTTCGACCCGGAAGAGCGTGCTCTCGTAGGCCGCCAGGGCCGATCCCCACGGCCGCGCCGTCAGGGTGTCGGTGAGCTCGCCCTCAACCAGCATCGCGACGGCCTGGGCCGTCGCCGCGGAGCCGAGCTCGGCCCCTTCCAGGAGGCTCGCGAACGCGGAGCCGTCAAGGACGTCAAGGGGGTCGTGCCCGGTCTCCTGGGCCAGCCGCCGGCCGGCGGCGAAGAGCCGGACGATCCGCTCGCGGTAGAAGTGCCGCCCCAGAAAGCGCGCCATGGCCCGGACGCGGGCAGGGTCAGCGGCACAGAGCGCCCGCGCCTCGGCCGCGCCGACGGCCGCGCTCAGCGTGGCCACGTCGCCCGCCGCCGCGCGGGCCCGGAGCCGCGCGCTCGTGAGAACGCGCAGGAGCCCGTCGTGGAGGCTCCGCCCCGTCATGCGGGGAGGCCGAGGCGGGCCCGGATCGCGTGGACGCCGGCCCGGAGCGTCTCGGCCGTCATCGCGCTCGAGAACGCGTCGAACGTGACCGCGCGCAGCCCGGGGGCGCGCTCGGCCGCGAAGGCCGCGAGATCGAGCAGCTCCGGCGTGGGCACCGCGGCGCCGATCCACGGTCCGTCGAGGTCCTGGTCTGCCTCGACGCCCGCGACGTGCAACTCGACGACGCGCTCGAGGGGAAGGGTCGCGACGAAGTCGCGCGGCGGCCGGCCAGCGTAGTGCGCGGACAGCCAGGCGTGCGACACGTCCAGCAGGAGTCCGCAGCCACTCTCGGCGACGAAGCGCCCGACGAACGCGGCCTCGTCGAGCTGCGGCACGTCGAGCCGGAGATAGGTGGGGATCGGCTCGAGGATGAGCGGGCGGCCGAGCGCGGCCTGGAGCGCCCGGGCGTTGCGCACGTAGTCGGCGAGCAGGTCGTCCGTGTAGGCAGGGGGAAACACGTAGTCCACAAAGGCGTCGCCCGACGTCGTGTGGATCCGCTGGAGGTGCTCCGCCACCCACGGCGGGTCGTAGAGGGCGACGAGGCGGCGCGCTCGATCCAGGGCCGAATCCCCGACGGGCTCGCTCAGCTGGCCCAGAAAATCGTGGAGCAGGAGCGTGAATCGCGATCGGATGGCCGGGAAGAACGCGTCATCCGCGCGGGGCGGATCGGCCATCGCGAGGTGCGCGATGAATCCCGCGAGGTCCAGGGTCTCCCGCGCCAGGTGCGGGTGGTAGAAGGCGCCGACCGACACCGCCATCCCCGAACATGATACAGCCCTGAGCGGAGGGCTCAGGGCTGTGTCGAGCTCCTCAACCGAGGAGCGACATCAGTTGTGTCAGGTGGGCAGGACTTCGATCGTGTCGAGGACCTGGATCATGTCGTCCACGCGCCGAGCCCCCTTTCGTCCACAAGGGTGGACATGAGCATCATGACTGACCCATCGCCTCCATCGCAACCGGAATTATTTACTCATCGCCCCGGGCGATCGGCGATCGCGATGCGCGCTAGCGGTGCACCCGTCGCCGAGAACCGGGCGTCCCAAGATCGGCGCCGTGAGGCGCCGTGCTGTACACCATCCACAAGCTGGAGGAGTCCGATGGACCTGGTTCTGGAGATCGTGGACGTCGTCGAGGTGCTTCCGACCTGTCACGCGTAGGTGAGCGCCGCCTCCCGAGTGGGGCGGCTCTCGTGCGCCCGGTGGGGAGCCCCCGCCGGGCGCACCTTATTCTCTAGCGAGTTACGAGGAAGGCGCAGGCCACCGCCCCCTGGCGGGCCACGTTGACGACGGGCTCCCGGCTCACCCGGCAGTGGAGCCCGAGGTCTCCGGGCGCGTAGAACAGCCCGAGGGAGAAGTAGCAGGGCCCCGCGTAGGCGCGTCCCGCGCGGAGGTAGAGCATCGAGCGTCGCGTGCCGGGCCGGCGTTCCTGGACCACCCACCCGCCGGGCTCCCGCAGGGCCCGGGCGATTCGGGCGGCCCAGTGAGTAGATCCGGCCTCCCGGCCAAGAAGCACACCGGCGCCGCTCGACCCCACGTTTGGCTTGATCAGCAGCCGCTCCCGGGCCCGCTCCACGTACGCTGGAAGATCGACCCGGCGCCCGGCGGGATCCTCGGTCACGCGCGCCCCGAGAACCCGCGTCCATGGCACGGCGCGGCGCAAGAGGCGGCGCTCCGCGGGCGTGAAGAGGCGGGCCACCTCGGGCCGGACGAGGTACTCGAGAAGGCCCTTCTGGCTGAACTCGCCCGCCACGCCCGGCAGGACCGCTCCGGCATCGAAGTACTCCATGAAGCGGCCCAGCCGCCGCGTCCCCGGCCGCCCGAGGTCCTCGAGCGCGAGGTCGCGGTAGACGAGGTCGACGGCCATGTCCCGGAGGCGGGCGCCCACGCGGGCGGGACGGAGCTCGCTCACCGTCCCCCGCTCGGCCGGGATTCCCGCCGTGCGCAACGCCGCCACCAGACGTGGGACCTCGCTGTACCCGTCGACGGGCGCCGTATCCTCCACGAAGGCCACCCCCCGGAGGCGGCGCCGCCCCAGCCTTCGCGCGGCGCCCTGGACCCACCGCCGGACGAGCGCCAGGAGATCGGGGGGGTCGGCGAGCGCCTGCCGCTCGCGGATGGTGTACACGCGGGGAAAGACCTCGGTCCGCAGGATCCGCACGCCGGCCGCATGGTTGTAGAGGCCCGCGAGCGCCGTGGCGTTGGTCTCGAAGAGGACCGGATCGAGGCGACCGCCGGGTCCCGCTTCGAGCCCGACGTCGGGGCGGATCATGAGCGACCAGGCCGCCGGATCGTGGGCCGGATCGCGCTCCACCCACGCCGCGGTTCGCGCGCTCACGGGGCAGAGCGCGCGGAAGCCGCCCAGGTCGGCGCGCCACAGGGCGGGGGCGTGGACCTGGAGACGGTGCACGAGAGCGGCGAGGCGGGCCAGGCTGGGCAGCGCGCTCCGGCGCACGAGGAAAGGCGTGAGCGCGATCGGATGCGGCACCGCCTCCGCGCCGACGCGGTGGCGATGGAGGAGCGCGACCGCGGCCTCGGCCGCCTCCACCGCCCGGAACAGCTCGCGTCGCCGGGAGGCGGGAAGCCGGGTCATCCGCACCGTCGCGAGCCGATCCAGTGCCGTCACGGCTCGCGTATTATAGGCTCGTGCCCGAGCAGACCACCCAGTCGTTCCTCGGACCCGTGCAGGCGCTCGCTGACGCCCTCTCCCGTCTGCGCGCCGAGGGGCGCTACCGGGTCTTCGCGGACCTGGAGCGCCACTGCGGGCGCTTCCCCTGCGCCACCTGGCACGGGCCGGATGGACCGGTCGAGGTCACCGTGTGGTGCTCGAACGACTACCTCGGCATGGGACAGCACCCTCTCGTGCTCAAGGCCATGACGGAGGCCCTCGAGCGCGTCGGTGCCGGCGCCGGGGGGACGCGCAACATCGCCGGCACCTCGCACGCGCACGTGCTCCTGGAGCGGGAGCTGGCCGACCTCCATGGCAAGCCGGCGGCGCTGCTCTTCACCTCCGGCTACGCCGCGAACGAGGCCGCGATCAGCACCATCGCACGCCTCCTTCCCGGCTGCGTGATCCTGTCGGACGAGAAGAACCACGCCTCGATGATCGAGGGCATCCGCCGGAGCGGCGCCGAGAAGCGGCTCTTCCGGCACAACGACCCCGCCGACCTCGATCGTCACCTGGGCGCGATCGGCCCGGACCGGCCGACGCTCGTGTGCTTCGAGTCGGTCTACTCGATGGACGGCGACATCGCGCCGCTCCGGGAGCTCTGCGACGTGTCGGCGCACCACGGGGCTCTCACCTACCTCGACGAGGTCCACGCGGTCGGCCTGTACGGTGCGCGCGGCGCCGGCGTCGCCGAGCGGGACGGGGTGCTGGACCGGCTGACGGTGATTCAGGGCACGCTGGCCAAGGCCTTCGGCGTGGTTGGCGGATACATCGCCAGCTCGGCCGTCGTAGTCGATGCCGTCCGGAGCTTCGCGCCCGCGTTCATCTTCACGACCGCGCTGCCGCCCGTCGTGGCCGCGGGGGCCCTGGCGAGCGTGCGCCATCTGAAGACGAGCCAGGCCGAGCGCGAGCGGCACCAGGAGCGCGCTGCGCGGCTGAAGCGCCTCTTCGCCGCGGCCGGACTGCCGGTCATGCCCACCTCGAGCCACATCGTCCCCGTCTTCGTCGGTGATGCGGCGCGGTGCAAGCAAGCCTCCGACGAGCTGCTGGCCCGCCACCGGATCTACGTCCAGCCGATCAACTACCCCACCGTGCCCCGCGGGACGGAGCGGCTCCGGCTTACCCCGAGCCCGCTCCACGACGACGCCACGATGGACCGGCTCGTGGCCGCGATGGATGCGGTCTGGACGCGCCTGCAGCTCCCCCACTCGGCCTGACGGCCGCGGGCGGCTGTCGAGCGGTCCATCCCGGGTCGTCGGCGCCTCAGCGGGCGGCGAGGAACTCACTCAGCTCCTTCCGGACGGCGTCCGGCGCCTCCTCGTGGGGCCAGTGGCCCGCCTCCGGCAGCCGAACAACGCGGGCCGCCGGGCCCAAGAGCTCTTCCCACCGCTCCAACGCGGAGGGCCCGAAGGCGGGATCCCGCATGCCCCAGACCACGAGGACCGGCCGCCCACGAAGCCGCTCCCGACGCCGCCAGAGATCGGCGTAGTGGCCGCTTGATCCCAGGAGCGCGCGCGCGAGGGCCCACAGCACGCGCTCGCGGCCGTCGGGGTCAGGGAACGGCCCGAGATACTGCCGGTGGATGGCGGGCGTAAGCTTCCGCCGATCGCCGTACGCGTGGGGCATGATGAGCCGGAGGGACGCGTTGCATCGGCGGTAGAGCAGGCGCCCCAGCCTGCTCGACGCCAGCCGGGCCTTTCGCCGGAACCCCGGATCACCGTCGAGGGGCCACATCCACGTGTTCAGGAGCACCAGGCCCGGGACGCCCTCGGGCCGCTGCAGGACAAGCGGCAAGGCGATCGGCCCGCCGTAGTCATGGACGACCAGCGTGAAGCCGTCGAGCCCGAGGCGCGCGACGAACCCGGCCAGGGTCTCCGCGTGGGCCTCGGGCGTATAGGCGAACGCCCGAGGCCGCTCGGACAGGCCGAAGCCCAGCAGGTCCGGCGCGACACAGCGCCAGCGCGGCAGCAGTGCGCGGATCAGATGCCGCCACTCGTAGGACCAGGTCGGCGTGCCGTGAACGAAGAGGACCGGCGGGCCGCTGCCCTCGTCCACGTAGTGCATCCGGCCCGCCGGCAGCTCCAGGAACCGGCTCGTGAAGGGGTACCCGGCGCGGTCGAGCCAGGCCGGGACGGTCTCGGGCGACGACGAGGCCATGACAGGAAGTCGAGCCTACCACCGCGCGGGTTGATCCACTGCCCCGGCCCGGCGTACGATCCGGTCGAAATGCCCTCGCGACACGCGCCTCGACCCGGCCCGGTCGCGCTCGCTGCCTGGCGGCGGCACGCCATCGCCCGGATGGGTCGCTCACGGGCCGAGACCGTGGCGCTGATCCGCCGGATCCCGCGGGCGGCCCTCCTCCGGGCGCGCACGCAGGCCGACTGGTCCATCCGCGACGTCCTCGCACACATCGCGGCGTGGGAGACCGAGGGCGCACACCGGCTCGCGCTCATCGCCCGCGGCCGCGGCGACCGCATCATCTGGTACGACACGACGGCCGAACTCGACCTGTTCAACGCGCGGGTCGTCCGTGCCGCGCGGCGCCTGGGGCCCGAGGCGGTCCTCCTCCGCCTTCGGACCGCCCGCCGCCAACTCCTGGCCGGATTGCGCCGCCTGCCGGCCTCCGCGCTCGCCGATCGAAGGCACACCCTCCCCGTGACGCGCTGGCTCCGGGAATTCGCGTGGTCCCACGAGGCCGCGCACCGGCGGGCGATCCGGGCCTGGTGGCGTGCGCACCGGGCCGAGGCCGACCCGACATGACCATCGACCCCTTCTTCAACGACCGCGCCACCATCGGCGTCTTCGAGCGGGCCTTTTACGCCGGCCGGGAGGCCGCCGAGGAGGTCGAGGCGATCCTCACGTGGTGTCCCCGTCCTCGCCGGGTCCTTGACGTGGGGTGCAACGCCGGCCTCCACGCGCTCGAGTGGGCCCGGCGCGGGGTCGAGGTGGTCGGGATCGACTCGGCCCCGGTCGCCATCGAGCTCGCCCGCCAGCGGGCCGTGGGGGATCCGCGGCTCCGCTTCGAGGTCTCGGATCTCGCCGACCCGGACCTGACCAGACTGGGGACGTTCGACCTCGTGACCGTCCTCGGCGGCGTGTTCAACTGCGTCCCGCGCTCCGCGCTCGTTCCCGCATTCCGCGCGATTCGATCGGTCCTCGAGCCGGGCCGGGACCTCGTCTTCGACGTCCTGCGCTGGCGGGACACGCCGCGGACGGTCTTCCTCCGGCGCGACGGCCAGGGCGCGCTCCGGATCGTCTGGGAGTTCTCGCTCGACCCCGTGGAGGGGCGCGGGCACGTCGTCGGCCAGTTCCTCGAGACCGGCGCGGTCCAGGACTCCAAGCGCAACTTCTATACCGCGCCCGAGATCACCACGCTGCTCGAGCTGGCGGGCCTCGAGCGGCGAGCCGTGGCCGGCGACCTGGCCTTGGTCGTTCCCGCCGGGGAGGCCGAGCCGAGCTTCTTCTTCCGCGCCCGCCCCCGGTAGGCGACGCACGGCGACGAGGTCAGCCGGGGTGATAGACTCGAGGCGCCCGCGACTCCTGCCTCTGGAGGGGTGGCGCCACGGCGAGACCATCTCGTACGTCGCACGGTGGTGGAGCGCGCCCCGAGGAGGTTACCGGGCGATCTCCGGGGCAAGGGCGCCCGGTTCGTGACGCCACGGGTGCCCACCGAGCGGGGAGCCCTGGCGAACGTGGTGGTGTCCGGCTGGACCCGCTCCAGGGAGGCACGACGCGGCATGACCATCGAGGGCGTCGCCGACCGAATGGCGGCGATCCGGACCCGGGGGCGCGCGACGCTCGATGGCCTCGGGGCCGCCCGGGCGCCCGATGTCGTCAAGCGCCCGGGCACGGAGATCCACGCGCGCCGGAGCGGGGCGAACTGCGCGCGCGCCGCCCGCGAGTCGGCCGGCACGCTGCCGGAGTGCTGCCGGTTCCGGTGACTCCCGAGGAGGCCCGCGACCGACTCCGCGCCGGGACTCCCGCCGAGCGGCGGGCCACCCTGCGCGCCCTCGCCCAGGAGGCCGACGCACGCGTCACGCCGGCCGTCGCGGCGCTGCTGCACGCCGACGACCCGGAGCTGGTCGCGCTGGCGGAGGCGACGCTGTGGCAGGTCTGGAGCCGGTCCCGCGACCCGGCCATCGACGCGCTCTTCGCCGAGGGGCTCCGCGCGATGGAGACGCAGGACTGGCTGGGTGCGGTCGCGGCGTTCAGCCGCGTCATCGAGGCAAGCCCGGCCTTCGCGGAGGGCTGGAACAAGCGGGCGACGGCGCGCTTCCTCGCGACACACTACGCCACGTCGATCGCCGACTGCGAGGAGGTCGTCCGGCTGAACCCGCACCACTTCGGCGCCCTGTCCGGTCAAGGGCTCTGTCACGCGGCGCTGGGGCAGCTCCACCAGGCTGCCCGGTGCTTCCGGCGCGCGCTCCAGGTCCATCCCCGGCTGGAGGCGGTGCGGCAGCACCTGGCGCGGACGGAAGCCACGCTGGCCCGCGCCAACGGGCACGCGCTTGGCGGCGCGCCGGCCGAGGCGAGCGGGCCCGCGTGACGCGAGCCGACCGCCGGGTGGCCGTGTTCGACATGGACGGCGTGCTGGTCAACAACTCGCGCTTTCACCGGGAGGCCTGGCGGCGCCTGGCACAGGAGGAGGGCTTCGTCCTGACGGATCCCGAGTTCTGGCGCCTGACGATCGGCCGCCCGGTGGAGGAGGCCGTTCCGCGGGTTCTCGGCCGGCCGGTGCGCCCCGCGGAGGCCGCGCGCCTGGCCCGGCGCAAGACCGCGCTCTACCACGAGCTCGCCGACGGCCACGCCCCTCCGGTACCTGGCGTCGTCGAGTTCGTCCGCGCGCTCGCCGCCTCGGGCGTCCCGCGGGCGCTCGCCACCTCGGCGGTGGCGGACAGCGCCGCGCGGATCCTCGATGGCCTCGGCCTGGCCGCCGTCTTCCCGGTGCGGGTGACGGCCGGCCAGGTCCGGCGCGGCAAGCCGGACCCGGAGGTGTACCTGACGGCGGCGGCGCGGCTCGGCGCGCCGCCCGCCGCCTGCGTGGTGTTCGAGGATGCGGTGGTCGGCGTGGAGGCCGCGCGCCGGGCCGGCATGTCGGTGGTCGGGCTCACGACCGCGCACGCCGAGGCCGAGCTCCGCGGCGCAGGCGCCACCTGGACGGCTCCGGATTTCACCGGCCTCTCGTGGGCCACGCTCGCTCCCCCTTGACCTGAGGAGGCACCCGTGGCGACGAACTGGGCGGTCTTTCCCAAGGACGGCGAGCCGTCGAAGCCGGTGGTCGCGCTGGCCGAGCAGGTCGAGCGGGACGGAGGCCGCGTGCTCGCGGCCTACCAGGAGCCGCTCAAGGAGGCCTGGCAGCTCTTCGTGATCCTGCCCCTCGACCGGGTCGAGCCGACGCCCTACCAGCGCGACCTCTCGAAGCCCCACGTCAAGCGGCTCCAGGAGGTCATCAAGAAGCTCGGCCGCTTCGTCGACCCGATCGTCGTCGTGTCCGCCGGCGCCGGAAAGTACTGGACGCCCAACGGTAACCACCGCCGCGAGGCGCTCACGAAGCTCAAGGCCGAATGGATCCCCGCCATCCTGGTCCCCGAGCCCGAGGTCGCCTACCAGATCCTCGCGCTCAACACCGAGAAGGCCCACAACGTCAAGGAGAAGTCGCTCGAGGTCATCCGGATGTACCGCGGGCTCATCGAGGAGGGCTCGAAGGCAACCGAGGAGGACTTCGCCTTCCAGTTCGAGGCGGCGCACTTCATCACGCTCGGGCTGCTCTACGACGCGCGTCCCCGCTTCGCCGGCGGCGCCTTCGCGCCGCTGCTCCGCCGCGTCGACAAGTTCCTGAAGGCGCCCTTGCCGAAGGCGTACGCGGAGCGCGAGCGGCGGGCCGAGCTCGTCCGGGCCGCGGACGACGCGCTCACGGACGTGGTCGCCAAGGTGAAGAAGCGCGGCCTCAACCACCCGTACGTGAAGAACTACGTCCTGGCGCGCACGACGCCGCTCAGCCGGGCGCGGAAGACGCTCCCGTCGTTCGAGCAGACCTTCGAGCGCCTGCGGGAGAATCTCGAGGCCTTCGACCCGGCCAAGGTCCGCCTCGACGAGATCGCCCGCGCGGCTGTCTTCGCCGCGCCGGCCTAGCCGATCCCGAGCCGGCCTCCCGATCAGCCGGCCACTTCGACGTCCAACGGACCCGGACGGCGGGCAGCGCCGGCCCCGGACCCCGCGGCCCGGGTGTCCGCCGCTCCCCGGGCTTCATCGCGGGAGAGGTTCGGCCAGGAGCTCGGGGCGGCACACCGCCTTGAAATTGCACCACCGGCAGAGCCGGAGCTCCTCGGTCTGCTCGAAGTCCTCGATCGCCGCCACGTTGAGGTCGGCATCGCGCAGCCAGGCCTTCATGCCCCGGATCGACAGACGGAGGCGCTCGCGTATCTCCTCGAGCCGCGCCACGTCCCACGGGTGGACCGTGACCTCGCCCGCGCGAAGGTTCACCTCCAGCAGGTCCACGCGGTCGGGCGGCACGTCCAGGATGTCCCGGGCGTAGAGCGCGTACCCGCCGAGCTGGACCGCCGTCTCCTCGGGGTCCGGGCTTCCGGTCTTCCAGTCGACCAGCGCGAGCCGATCCTCCCGCGTCCAGAACCCGAAGTCCGGCGCCGCGAAGA
Source organism: Candidatus Methylomirabilota bacterium (assembly GCA_035550795.1). GTDB lineage: Bacteria > Methylomirabilota > Methylomirabilia > Rokubacteriales > DASRDR01 > DASRDR01. Next base: position 31,926 of record DASZOL010000012.1, on the reverse strand, counting down.
TGGGCGTCCCCTCGAACTCGAACGCCCGGATGTCCTCGATGAGGATCCAGCGCTCGGGCGGGGTGCGCCGGATCTCCGCGAGGAGCGGCAGCCGGTGGAAGTTGCGGAGGCACCGGCAGACGTGGTCCCGGAGGACCTGCCACGTCTGGTCCGCCACCTCGACGCCGTACTCGTGCTCGAACAAGGCGACGGCCTCCTTCGGCCGCTCGCGATAGCCGCCGCGACGGGAGAACCGCCACTCCTCGCGCATGCGCCGCACGGCATCCTCGACGAGGCGGCCCTCGGACAGCTCCTGGCCGGCGTGAAGGGCCCGGAGGACGAGCTCGACCGTCGCGTGGACCGTCCGCCCCGCCCAGCCCTGGCGGCCCGTCAGCTGCTTGAGGATGTACAGCCGCCGGACGTCCGGCGGCGCGTCGCTCTCCCAGCCGCCCCAGGCGCCGTAGTAGTGGTAGTAATAACGGCGCCGGCACTCCTGGAACATGCTCGCCCGCGAGCGCGACCACGAGAAGGTGTTGGCGAGGTCCGCCATCGGCCAAAGCATAGCACCGGGCGGACCCCGAGGGCGTCGTCAGCCAGGCTTGACCGAGCCCCCGAGCCTCTGGTACCAAGACAGGCGCCGGGCCGGCGAGGAGGCTCCCTGTTGGCGCGCAAGGCATTCGTGGCCGCGACGTCTCGCGTGGGTCGGTCCTGACCCCCCGTGCCTGGTCCTCTCCAAGGGCTGCGCGTCGTCGACTGCTCGGCGATCATCGCGGGGCCCGTCGCCACCGCGTTCCTCGCGACCTACGGCGCCGACGTCGTCAAGCTGGAGCCGCTTGAGGGCGATGCCCTGCGGAGCTACCCCTCCACCCTGCCCGGCCTCTCGCGCTACTTCCTCGGAATCAACCGCGGCAAGCGGAGCCTGGCCCTCGATCTGAAGCACCCCGACGGACTGGCCGTCGCGCGGCGGCTCGCGCGCGACGCCGACGTGTTCGTCGAGAGCTTCCGGCCGGGCGTCGCCGCGCGGCTCGGGCTCGACGACTCCGCGCTTCGTGCCGCGAACGCGAGGCTCGTCTACTGCTCCGTATCCGCCTTCGGCCAGCGCGGCCCCCTGGCCGAACGGCCCGGCCTCGATCCGGTGGTGCAGTCCTACGGCGGGCTCGCGTGGGAGCAGGGCGCGGCCGCCGGAACCGCGCCCGAGCTCGTGCGGGGGAGCCTCGTCGACTATTACACCGGCAGCCTGGCCGCGTCGGGTATCCTGCTCGCGCTGATCGAGCGCGGCCGGACCGGCGCCGGCCAGCGGGTCGAGACGTCGCTCCTCGACGGCGTGCTCGCGATGCAGGCCGGGCGCGCCTTCTGGGCCGAGACCGCGGAGCCGCCGGAGGCGGTGCGGGACCTGCTCGGCGACCGCGTGTCCCGCATCTACCCGACGCGAGAGGGTCACCTCTACCTCTACGTGGAGCTTCCGAAGTTCTGGACCGGGCTCTGCCGGACGCTCGGGCTCGACGCCTGGCTCGAGGATCCCCGCTTCCAGACCATGGTCGGGCGTCACACCCACAAGGCGGAGCTGATCCGGGCAATCACCGAGCGCCTGGCCGCGCGGACAGCGACCGAGTGGGAGGCCCGCTTCGCGGAGGCGGACGTGCCGTGCACGCGAGTACGCTCCGTGCCGGAGATCCTGGTCGACCCCCAGGCCCTCCTGAACGGGTCGCTCGCCACCGTTCCGCACCCGACGCTGGGATCCGTCCGGGCAGTGGGGGTGCCGGTTCGCCTCGCCGGCACACCGGGCGCGCCCGCTGGGCCGCCGCCCGCGCTCGGCGAGCACACCGACGCGATCCTGGCCGAGGCTGGCGTCCCGGCGCCGGAGATCGCGCGGCTGCGCCGGATGGGCATCGTACGATGAGGCGACGCTGCGGCGTGACGGGCAGCACCCGCCGCGCGCGCGGCGAGAGGAGGGTCCATGCGAGGGTTGGCGATCTCGGGGCTCGTTCTGGTCGCATTCGCCGCCGGGGCGCTCGCCGGCCAGGCCGGCGGCCAGTCGAAGCCCCGCATGTGGGCCGATCGCGTGCTCGACGTGGTCACGGATGAGCTCCCGCACAGGGCACGGGTCGTCGTCAACGTGGATCACTGGGAACCGGGTGCCGAGACCGGGCGCCACGCTCACCCCGGCCCCACGATCTTCGTCCTCCTCGACGGCGAGCTCGAGGAGCGGCTCGGCGCCGGCCGGAGCCGGACGCTTCGTGCGGGCGAGGCATTCTGGAACCGCGCCCGCACGGAGCACAGCGTCCGAAGCGTCGGGGGGCGGCCTGCGCGCGCCCTGGCCATCCACATCGACCCGGCGGGGTAAGCCGGGCGCCCCAGGGCGGGCCGGCCCTGGGCGGCCGGCCCTGGGCGGCTTGCCTGACCGGCCCGGGCAGGCCATGCTGGGGAGGCTGGGGCTCGATCACCGGCCCGGAGCGGAGGATTCGATGGCGACGATCCGCGTGCTCTCTCCCGTGGTCGACAGCAAGGTCAGCCAGACCGCCTCCCTGCCCCTGCCGGACACGCTCACCGGCCGGCGGCTCGGATTTCTCGACAACACCAAGGCGAACTTCGAGCTCTTGCTCCGTCGCATGGAGGCGATCCTGCGGACCGAGGCGGGGCTGGCTGATGTCGTCTACGAGCGGAAGGCGAACTCGTCGACCCCCGCCCTCCCCGAAGCCCTCGCGAGGCTCCGCGACGTCGACCTGGTGGTCACCGGCTCCGCCGACTGAGGGTCCTGCACGTCGTGGAGTCTCCACGACGCAGTGACCCTGCAGCGGGCGGGCACGCCGGCGGTCGTCGTGACGACGACGGCCTTCGAGACGCTCGCTCACCACGAGGCGCACACCCTCGGGATGGAGGACCTCGCGCTCCTGGTGGTCGACCATCCGCTCGGCGGGGAGCCCCCGGCCCGGATCGAGGTCCGGGCCGCGCACGCGGTGCGCCAGCTCCTGACGCGCCTCGGCGCGCGGCCGCCCGCGGGGTGAAGAGGCCCGCGCCCGTCCTGGCGTCAACCGTCCTCGAGCTCCCCGACTCGCTCGAGGCCGTCGAGGCGCACTTCCACGCGCAGGGCTGGACGGATGGGCTGCCGATCGTCCCGCCGACCGAGGCGCGCGTCGAGGCGGCGCTGGGTGGGATCGGCGCCGACCCGGACCACGTCGTCGGGAAGATCCCGCCCCTCTGGGGCGAGGCCACGGTGGAGAAGATCGCGATCAACGCCGTCATGGCCGGCTGCGGGCCGGAGGCGATGCCGGTCCTGGTCGCGGCACTCGAGGCGATGCTCGATCCCGCCTTCAACCTGTACGGCGTCCAGGCGACGACCCATCCCGTGGCGCCGCTCCTGATCGTGCACGGACCGGCCGCGGACCGGCTCGGCATGCACGCCGGTGCCGGCGTGTTTGGGCCCGGCAACCGGGCGAACGCGACCCTGGGCCGCGCGGTGCGCCTGTGCCTCTGGAACCTCGGCGGCGCTCGGCCGGGGCGGGGCGACATGGCGACGCAGGGCAGCCCGGCCAAGTACACCTACGCGATCGCCGAGCGGGTGGCGGCGAGCCCCTGGGAGCCGCTCCACGTGAGCCTGGGATTCGACGCCGCGGAGGATGCCGTCACCGTCTTCGGCGGCGAGGCGCCCCACAACGTCAACGACCACGTGAGCCGGAAAGCGTCGAACCTCCTCACCGTGGTCGCCGATACGGCTGCCACCCTCGGCTCGAACGTGGGCTGGTACTTTTCGCAGAGCCAGCTCCTTCTCGTGCTCGGTCCCGAGCACGCCGCCACGATCGCGGAGGACGGCTTCACGCGTGCCGACGTGCAGCGCTACGTGTACGAGCGCGCGCGGCTGCCGCTCCACCGTCTCAGGCAGGGCGGGATGTGGGGAATCCACGACTGGCCCCGCTGGATGGAGACGGGGGACGACCACGCGCTCCTGCCCGTCGTGCCGGGGCCGGACGACGTCTACCTCATGGTCGCCGGCGGATCCGGCAAGCACTCGACGGTCGTTCCCAATTGCTGCTTCTCCCGCGCCGTGAGTCGCAGGGTCACGCGGTGGCCGCGGTAGGCTCGCGCGGGGAGGCCGTGCCGGGCGCCGCCGCGACGCTGTCGGCGCGCCGGCGGCCCGCTCCGGCGCGCCGACGACCCCGGGGCTCACGGGCGAGCCGACTCGCCCGGGCCGTGCTCCTGGCGCCGATCGCCCTCCGGCTGGCGGTACTGGGCTTCCTGGTCCTGGTCGTCCTGGCCGCGCTCAACCTCGCCTACCAGGTCGCCCGCAAGCCGACGGAGCTCCTCGGGCTCGTCGTCGCGCCGGCGCCGGTCACGCCGCGGGAGACGTGGACGCGGTACGACTCCGCATTCCGGGCCCACGCCACCGACCTGGTGCGGCCGGAGCTCCTGGCGGCGCTCGCCCACGCGGAGAGCCAGGGAGACCCGCTGGCGCGCGCTCCCTGGCGGTGGCGCTGGACGTGGAATCCGTTCGCCCTCTACGCACCGGCCTCCTCGGCGGTGGGGCTCTTCCAGATGACCGACGCCGCGTTCGAGGAAGGGCGACGGCTCTGCGTCCACGACCACCGCGTCGCCCGCGCGGGGCCGTGGCACGATCTCTCGGGCTGCTGGTTCACGGCCCTCTACTCCCGGACCGTTCCCGCTCACGCGATCGAGATGACAGCGGCCCGACTCCACGAGCACCTGCTCCGGACGCTTGGCCCCGCCCGGGCCGGCGGGCTCCGGCTCGTGCCGCGCGAGCGGCTGGCCGCGGTCATCCACCTCTGCGGCCCGGCCCGGGGCGCCGCGTTCGTCCGGCGGGGCTTCCGGACGGCCGGCCGGGAGCGGTGCGGAACGCATGACCTGGGGGCGTACCTCGCGCGGGTCGATCGGCTCACGCTGACATTCGAGCGGCTCGCCCGAGCCGCGTGAGTTCCCGGGACCGCCGGCCGCCGGCCCCGGGGGGCGCCGGCCTTGCGGCCGCCGCCCGCGCGTGATAGGCAGTCAAGCATGGGGGACCAGCCGTCAGTCAGGTTCGAGGTGACCTGTCCGTGCTGCAAGGCCATCCTCACGGTCGACGCCGAGGTCCAGGCGGTACTGACCCATCGCGAGCCCCCGCGGACGGGCCCGCTCTCGAGCCTCGACAAGGCCATGGACCACCTCCGGGGCGCCGGAGCGCGGCGCGAAGCCGCGTTCCGCCAGGCGACCGAGGCCGAGCGGACGAAGGGCGACCTGCTGTCGCGAAAGTTCGGCGAAGGGCTCAAGCGAGCCAAGGACGACCCGGACCCGCCGATCCGGCCGATCGACCTCGACTGACGACCCGCCGTACCGGGGCGCCGTGACGCCCTCCGGCGCGTCCGGCCGGGGGGTGGCGCTCCAGCTCCTCCGCGACCTCCTGCCCGGCGTGAGCCGCTCGTTCGCGCTGTCGCTCCGCGTCTTGCCCGCGCCTCTCCGCTCCCCGCTCGGCGTCACCTACCTCGTCGCGCGTGCGGCCGACACGATCGCCGACACGCGCGCGCTGCCGCCGGCCGCCCGCCTCGCCGCGCTCCACGCCCTTCGCGGATCGCTCAACGAGGCCGACACCGCGCCGCCGGCCATCACGGCGGGAGCGGCCGGGGGCCAGACCCCCGCGGAGCGCATCCTGCTGGCGCGCCTGCCCGACGTGCTGGCGGCATACCGGGCGCTCCCGCCGGAAGATCGGCGGCGCGCCCACGAGGTCCTGCTGACCTTGACCACCGGCATGCTGGAGGCCCTCGAGCGCTTCCCGCCCGAGATGGCCGATCGGATCGGCGCGCTGGAGACCCGCAACGACCTGGACCGTTACACGTATCTGAACGCGGGCTGCGTCGGCGAGTTCTGGACTGACATGGTCGTGGCGCACCGGCCGCGCTGCGCGAGATGGGACGCGCACGCCATGCGAGCGCGCGGCGCTCGCTTCGGCCACGGCCTCCAGCTGGTCAACGTCCTCCGCGACCTCCCGCGCGACCTCAGGATTGGCCGCTGCTACCTGCCGCGCCAAGAGCTCGCCGGCCTCGGCCTCGCCCCCCCGGACCTCCTGAGCCCCGCGTCGCTCCCTCGCGTTCGTCCCCTCCTCGACGCGCTGATCGACGAGGCGCTCGTCCGCCTCGACGAGGGTCGCGTGTATACGCTCGCCCTGCCCCGGCGCGAGGCGCGGCTGCGCCTGGCCGCGCTCTGGCCGCTCCTCATCGGACTCGGCACGCTCGCCCGGCTCCGGCGAGCCGAGAACCTCCTCGACCCCGCCGTCACGGTGAAGGTGTCGCGCGGGGAGGTCCGCTGGCTCCTCGCCCGGTCCGTCGCGCTCGTGTGGTCCGATCGGGGGCTCGGCGCCTGGGCACGGCGCCTCGCCGCGGCCGGCCGCGCGCGCTGAGGCCGAGCCGACCCCTCCGGCGGCGCGCGCGGGTCGCTGGAGGCGGGTCCCGGCGGCGCCGCGGAGTGGCCGGTCCTATGGCGCCTGCTCTTCGGGGGGAGACAGGCCCAGCAGCGACTCGGGGTCGACCCGCGCGCCATCCAGCAGCACGGCGAAGTGGAGGTGCGGTCCGGTCACGCGCCCGGTCGCGCCGACGGTCCCGATGACCTGGCCCGCAGCCACGGGCTCGCCCGGCGTCACGCGCGCCTCGCTGAGGTGGTAGTAAAGCGTGAACAGCCCGAGACCGTGATCCACGACGACGTTGTGCCCGGCGAAGAAGTGCTCGCCGACCAGCGCCGCGCGGCCCGCGTTGGCGGCGACGACAGGCGTCCCGGCGGGCGCCCCCCAGTCGTAGCCGCTGTGCGGGCCCCGCGGCTGGCCGTTCAGGATCCGGCGGAGCCCGAAACCCCCCGTCGGCCGGCCGCCCTCCACGGGGATCCGGAAGGGCCCGCGCCAGAGACGCTCGGCGGCGCCGGCGGCCAGCGCGGCCTTCAGCTCCTGACGCTCACTCTCGACGCGGGCAATCGTCGCCGCGTCGAGATCGACCATCCCCTTCGGGAGCGTGAGCGCCTGCGTCGGGAACGTGCGCGACTGCACCCTGACCACGCCGGCGGCGAGAGTGGCGCCGTCCTTCGCCGCGCGCGCCGGCACGACCCGCCAGCGGATCCGCCCGGGCCGGACGTCCAGGTCGATCCCGACCAGCGCGGCCAAGCCGCCGGGCGTCGGAAACAGCGCCAGGGCCCGCCCGTCCCACTCCACGCGCGCGTCCGGGGGGGCGCCGGTCACTTGCAGGAGAACCACGTCACCGGGCTGAGGGCTCGGCGGCGCGACGGACACGCGCGTGCTATCCGCGACGCTGGCTGCCCGGGGCCCGAGGCCCAGCAGCGCGAGGCCGATCAGGACGATGCGGTGCGTCACTCCGGTGACGGCCCGGGCGGCTGCTGGCGGAGGAACCGCTCGATCTCGGCGACGAGGTCCTTCGCGTCTGGCAAGTCCCCGGCGGGAGGCGCCTCCGCCTCCTCGCTCTCCTGGTCCTTCGCCTCGAGCCGGCGCACGTAGCTCGCCACCTTTCGGTTCTGCTGGAGGACCTCCGCCAGCTGGGCGTCGAACTGGGTCGCGCCCTCCTCCAGCTCTCGGTAGTCGAGCGGACCGTCGAAGAGCCGGTTCACGCGCTGGAGCAGGGCGAGCGTGGCCCGGGGGTTCTCCATCGCGGAGATGTAGTGCGGCACGTTCGCCCAGAGACTGGCCGTCGCGAGTCCCGTCGCGCGCGCCGTCGACGACAGCACGCCCACGATCCCGGTCGGGCCCTCGTACCGGGTCGGGCGGACGCCGAGGACGGCGCCCAGCTCCGGGTCGGTCGCGAACCCCGTCAGCCGGACGGGGCGGGTGTGCGGGACCTCCGCCAGGAGCGCGCCGAGGGTGACCACGAGGCCCACCTCGATCTCGCGGGCGAAGTCGAGCACGGCCCGGCAGTAGGTCTTCCACCGCAGGTGGGGCTCGACGCCCACACCGACGACGACGTCTCGGCTGGCGCGCGTGCAGAGGGTGAACTCCATCTCGGGCCAGACGATCTCGCGATCGAGCGTCCCCGGCACGAGGCGCACCAGCGGGCGCTGAAGGCCGAAGTGGTAGAACTCCTCCGGGTCGAGGCTCGCGATCCGCTGGCCGTCCCACGCGCTCCGGAGGAATCGGGCGGCATTGGTCGCGGACTCGGCGGCGTCGTTCCAGCCGGCGAAGGCCAGGAGGAGCACCGGCCGCCTCAGCCCGCCCGGTCGCTGGTGAATCGTCACTTGGGTCATGCTCGATCTCTCACGCCGGATTGTAGGGTGCCCGGTCCCGTCCGACAACCCGAATGTGGCGGCGGACCGCAGCGCGCCAGCGAGCCGCGTGAGCCTCGGGGCCTCGGCGAGCGTCCCGGTCACAGCCTCACGAGGGCCGCCGGGCGACACCTGGTCTCGGGCGCCACTCCGTGACCCGCCTGGCGGGCGTCCCGGTCGTCGGCACCGCCCCGCGGGGGCTTGACGCCCGCCCGAGACCGGCGCCATCGTGGTGCCCAATCTCGAGAGGAGGACGCCATGCGACGGACGACGATCGGGGTCCTGGCCGCGACGCTCATCCTGAGCCTGGGAGCGGCCGGGGCCGCTCAGGCCGCGCAGCTCCAGTGGTGGAGCCACTGGGCCGTCGAGGACTCCAAGAAGGCCGTGCTCTTCGAGGCCAAGCGGCGCTTCGAGGCGAAGCATCCCGGCCATACCGTCGAGATCACCTTCTACGAGAAGAAGAACATGTGGCCGGCGCTCCGGGCGGCCTTCACCGCCGGGTCGGGGTTCCCCGACGTCTTCTACTACGACAACGACGTCCCCGAGTTCATGGGGGCCGGGTGGCTCGCCGATCTCTCGCAGGGGATCCGCTGGGAGAACATCGAGCCGTACGGCAAGGCCTTCTGGACGCGGCCGGGGCCGGCGGGCAAGGTCGGGACCTGGGCCATTCCCGTGGAGGCGGCGTCCGACGAGATCTACTTCAACAAGAAGCTCTTCCGGGACCTCGGGATCACGGTCCCGGCCAGCTTCGCACTCACCCAGGACCAGTTCAAGGACGTCGTCGCCAAGTGCGCCAAGGGCGGGTACGCGGCGTTCGCCACCGGCGCCGCCGACCGGGAATGGGCGGCCATGTACATCCCGGACATGCTGCTCCTCTCGAAGCTCGGCTACGCGGACGCGCGGAAGCTCTACCAGGGCGAGCTCAGCTGGAAGGATCCTCGCGTGGCGGAGGTCTTCCGGTACTACAAGGAGCTCGTTGACCTCGGCGCGTACGCGAAGACCCTGACGAGCATGACGCTGGCCGAAGCGCACCGGTACTTCCACACGGAGCAAAAGGCCTGCATGTTTCCGGTGGGCTCGTGGTACACGGGCCGCGCCTTCGTGCCGCCGGAGAAGGGGGGGCAGCCCCAGGGCTTCGAGCTCGGTCTGCTCAACTACCCCCTCATGAAGGACGGCAAGGGGCACGGCGAGAAGATGCTCGGCGTGGCCGGGTCTCTCGCGGTCGCCGCCAAGAGCCCCAACCTGCCCCTCGCGGTCGAGGTCGCCAACGCCTTCGCGGACGTCGAGGTCGGCAACATGTGGATGGCCAAGACGGGCATCCAGACCGGCATCAAGACCGAGCCCGGCCGGATCGACAGCCCGATCAAGTGGTACTTCGACGAGTTCGCCAAGGTGAACCGGACCTCCAAGTGGGTCGACCTCACCGCCCAGCAGGTCAAGCTGCTCATGAAGCCCGGCGTGTGGGAGGTCTACGTGGCGACGGTGAACCAGGGCCTGCCCAACCGGCTGATCGGTCCGGACGAGGCGCTCGCCAAGCTCGAGGACGCGCGGCTCAAGGGGAAGTAGCGGGGCCGGGCGCGCCCGGTTGAGGCCCCGTCGGCGCGCCCCCCCGTGAGCCCGGCGCGGGGCCCCGGGCCCGAGCGCTCGAGAGGGCGACCCCGTGAGCGCTGACCCCGCCGGCCGCGCCGCGGCCCTCCCGCGCCTCGGCGCGCGAGCCGCCACCCGCCGGGCCGGCCCCCGGCGCCCCTGGGTCGCCATCGGCGTCTTCCTGGGCCCGACGCTTCTCCTGTACTTCGCGTTCGCCATCTACCCGGTCCTCGTCACCTTCTACAACAGCGTCCACACCCTCCGCATGGACCTGGGCATGGTGTACGAGTTCGTCGGCCTCGAGCACTTCCGGGAGATCCTCACGAGCGACGAGGTCTTCTGGAAGGCCGCGGCCAACTCGTTGACCTGGGGGCTGGTGGCGCCGATCGTGGACATCCCGCTGGCGCTCGGTCTTGCGCTCGTGCTCCACGCGCGGGTGCCCTTCGCGAGGTTCTTCCGGACCGTGTGGTTCACGCCGGTCCTCATGTCCTACCCGGTCGTCGGCGTGATCTGGTTGTGGGTCTACAACTACGACTGGGGCATGGCGAACCTGGTCCTCCGCGCGGTCGGTCTCGGCAGCCACGCTCAGGCCTGGCTCGCAAGCCCCACGACGGCGCTCCCGGCCTTGATCCTCGTCACGACCTGGATGTTCGCCGGCTTCAACATGGTGGTCCTCCTGGCGGCAATCCATGCGATCCCCGGCGACTATCTCGACGCCGCCCGGGTCGACGGGGCGGGCGCGGCCCGCCGCACGATCCACGTGCTGGTCCCGCTGCTCCGTCCAACCCTGGTCAACCTCGCCATCCTCGACTTCATCGGCAAGATGAAGCAGTTCGCGCTGGTCTGGGTCATGACGCGGGGCGGCCCCATGTGGGGCACGGAGACGGTGGCCACGTACGTCGTCAAGCGCGCGTTCGAGTGGAAGACCCTCGATCTCGGCTATCCCTCCGCGGTGGCCGTGCTCTGGTTCGTGATCATCTTCGGGCTCTCGTACGTCTTCATGCGCCTGCTCCAGCGGCGCGAGGCGCTGGAGTTCTGAGCGTGCGCGGCCGAGCCGGGCGGTGGCTGCTCCTCATCCCCGTCGTCGCGTACTCGGTCTTCTCGGCCGGTCCCTACGTCTGGACCGCGATGATGTCGCTCCGCACGACGGACGAGATCTACCGGAGCCACTACGGTCTGCCGATCCCCGCCCACTGGGAGAAGTACCACCGCGCGTGGACCGAGTTCGGCTACGCCACGTACTTCCGGAACAGTGCGATCGTGACCGTCGCCGCCGTCGCCCTGGTGACCGTGCTGGGGGCGATGGCCGCGTTCGTGTTCGCGCGGCGCCGCTACGCCTTCCCGGGGCGGGAGCCGCTCTTCCTCCTCGTCTTCCTCTCCATCATGTTCCCGCCCCAGATCATGCTGCTCGCCCTGTTCCAGATCCTGGTCCAGTACAAGCTCTTCAACACGCTCACCGGGCTCGTCCTGGTCTACGTCGCGACGGAGCTGCCGCTGACGATCTACCTCCTCCGCGCCTTCTTCGCCCAGATCCCCACCGAGCTCGAAGAGGCAGCCCGGATCGACGGGTGCGGCGACTGGCGTCTCTTCTGGCGCGTCATGCTGCCGATGGCGCTCCCCGCCGTAGCCACCACCGTGATCCTGAACTTCATCTACTTCTGGAACGAGTTCCTCTACGCGGTCGTCTTCATCACCCGCCAGCAGAGCCGGACGCTCCCCCTCGCGATCCAGTTCCTGGTGAGCGACCAGTACTTCGACATCGGCATGCTCGCGACCGGGCTCATGATCGCGACCCTGCCCGTGCTGGTGCTCTACCTGTTCCTCTCCGAGTGGTTCGTGAAGGGGATGACCGCGGGCGCGATCAAGGGCTGAGCCGCCGCGCGGACGCGGCGTGACGAAAGGAAGGGACGCGGCGAGGCAGTCGGCTATACTGCGGCTGTCATGACGCGCTGGCGCGATCCTGCCTCCGCTGACAAGCGTGGTCTCGAGGCATCTGGACAGTGACCCCACCGGGCCCGCCGGGGGAGCTTTCCCCGTGACCCTCCTCGGCCGCGCCGCGCGGATGCGCCTGGTCATCGCCGCGGTTTGGCTCCTGGGCGGCGCGGCGCTGCCCGCCTTTGCCGCCGGGCCCCCCGATCTCCTCGTGCCGCTGGAGACTCGACGCTTCACGGGCGACCTCGACGAGATGATCGCCAAGCGACGAATCCGAGTCCTGCTCGTCTACAGCAAGACCTTCTACTTCGTCGACCGAGGCCGCCAGCGCGGTGCGACGTACGACCTGGGGCGAGCCTTCGAGGATGACCTGAACCGCCGGCTGAAGACGGGGAATCTCAGGGTGAATGTCGTCTTCATCCCGGTGAGCCGCGACGAGCTGATCTCCGGGCTGCTGGAGGGCCGAGGGGACATCGCCGCGGCCAACCTGACGATCACCGAGGAACGCCGCCGGCAGGTCGACTTCTCGGATCCGATCGCCACCGGCGTCGACGAGATCGTGGTGACGGGCCCTGCTTCCCCGCCCATCGGCCGCGCCCAGGACCTGGCCGGCCAGCAGGTCTTCGTCCGGAAATCGAGCAGCTACCATGAGAGCCTGATGGACCTCAATGCCGAGCTGCAGCAGGCCGGCAAGCCGCCGATCAGACTCAAGCTTGCCCCCGAGACCCTCGAGGATGAGGACCTGCTCGAGATGGTGAACGCGGGGCTCGTGCGATTCGTCGTGGTCGACAGCCACAAGGCGGAATTCTGGGCACAGATCTTCCCCCAGATCCGTCTCCATCGGGACGTGACCGTCCGAACAGGCGGAGACATCGCGTGGGCGTTCCGGAAGAACAGTCCGAAGCTCCGAGCAGTGGTCAACCCCTTCCTTGTCGCGCACCGGAAGGGCACGTCCTTCGGCAACCAGATCTTCACGCGTTACCTGCGCAGCACCAAGTTCGTCCGGAACGCCCTCGCGCCGGAGGAGCTCCAGAGGTACGAGCGGACCGTTGGGCTGTTCCGACGATACGGCGACCGCTACGGGTTCGACGCGCTCCTGCTCACGGCCCAGGGTTACCAGGAGTCCCAGCTCGATAACCAGCGTCGGAGCCGCGCCGGCGCGGTCGGGGTCATGCAGGTATTGCCCGCGACCGGCAAGGAGATGCAGGTCGGGGACATCCGCCAGCTCGACCCGAACATTCACGCCGGCACAAAGTACCTCCGGTTCATGACGGATCGCTATTTCAAGGACGCCCCCATGGATCCCGTGGACAAGATGCTCTTCGCCTTCGCCTCGTACAATGCGGGCCCCGCCAAGGTGGCGCAGCTGCGCAGGGAGGCCAAGCAGTCGGGGCTCGACCCCAATGTGTGGTTCAACCACGTCGAGCGGATCGCGGCGAAGCGCATCGGCCGCGAGACGGTCCAGTACGTCAGCAACATCTTCAAGTACTACGTCGCCTACCGCCTCCTCGAGGAGGAGCGGGAGGAGCGCGCGCGCGCGAAGCAGCAGAAGCCCGCCGGGTAGCGGCGGACTGAGCGCCGAGCCAGCGAGCTGAGGATCCCCGCGCCATGACCCACGAGCTCGTCGTACGGCACGGCATCGTCGTCACGGCGACCGAGACGGCCCGGTGCGACGTCGGCATCGACGCGGGGCGCATCACGGCGCTGGGCGACGGGTTGCCCGCCGGGCGCCGGGAGCTCGACGCGCGCGGGCTCTACGTCCTCCCCGGCGGCATCGACAGTCACGTCCACATCGAGCAGCTGTCCTCGGCCGGTGTCATGTGCGCGGACGACTTCTACTCGGGCACGGTGTCGGCGGCCTTCGGCGGCACGACGACGGTGATCCCCTTCGCCGCGCAGCATCGCGGGATGAAGCTCCAAGGCGTCGTCGACGACTACCACCGCCGCGCCGGCGAGAAGGCGATCATCGACTACGCGTTTCACCTGATCGTCGCTGACCCGACCGAGGAGGCGCTCCGCGAGGACCTGCCGCGGCTGGTCGCGGAGGGGGTCACCTCCCTCAAGGTCTACATGACCTACGAGCGCCTCCGGCTCGGCGACGAGCAGCTCCTCGACGTCCTGGCCGCGGCGCGGCGGCTCGGCGCCCTCACGATGATCCACGCGGAGAACCACGGCATGATTGCCTGGCTGTCGCACCGGCTCGTCGACGCCGGCGCCACGGCGCCGCACTACCACGCGATCGCCCACCCGCGGCTCGCGGAGGGTGAGGCGGTCCAGCGCGCGATCGCGCTGGCCGAGCTGGTCGACACGCCGATCCTGATCGTCCACGTGTCGGACGCGGCGGGAGCGGGCGCGATCCGGGAGGCCCAGACGCGCGGCCTTCGGGTCTACGGCGAGACATGCCCGCAGTACCTCTTCCTCACGGGCGACGACCTCGACCGGCCCGGGCTCGAGGGCGCGAAGTACGGCTGCAGCCCCCCGCCCCGTGACCGGGCGTCCCAGGACGCAATCTGGGCGGGCCTCGCCAACGGCACATTCCAGACCTACTCCTCCGATCACGCCCCCTACCGCTTCGACCGGTCGGGCAAGCTCCCGAAGGGCGAGCGCACGACGTTCAAGGACATGGCCAACGGGGTGCCCGGGATCGAGCTGAGGCTCCCGCTGCTCTTCTCGGACGGGGTCGCCGCGGGCCGCCTCTCGCTCAGCGAGTTCGTCGCTCTCGGCGCGACCAACCACGCGAAGCTCTACGGGTTGTATCCGCGCAAGGGCACGATCGCCGTGGGCGCGGACGCGGACCTCGCGTTGTGGGATCCGGTGCGGAGGGTCCACGTCGCCGCCACGACCCTCCACGACCGCGTCGGTTACACGCCCTACGAAGGACGCGAGCTCACGGGATGGCCGGTCACGGTGATCTCGCGGGGGCGCGTGGTCGTCGAGGACGGCCGGCTTCGCGCCGAGCCCGGCACGGGGCAGTTCGTGCCGTGCGCGGCGTCCGACTGGGCGCGCCCGCGCGGGGTGGCCGTGCCCGAGCTCGAGCGGCTCCGTCAGATCGGCCCCGCGCTGGATCTCTGATCACGGCGCGGCCCGCCGCTCCCAATCGCGACCGGCGCGCGGCCCCGCGGTAGCGGGCTCGCGGAGCCCGGCGAACGGCGGCCCGAGGGGGCGGGCGCTATCCGGCGGTCCGGCGGCGTACCTCGGGCAGCACCTCGCGACCGAGCAGCTCGAGGCCGGCCAGGATGTCGGCCTGGGGCATCCCGGGCCAGCTGACGCGCATCGCGGCGTGCGTCACCCCGGCCCGATGCTGCGCGAGGAGGGCCTCGACCACCTGGGCCGGCGACCCGACGGCGAAGCGATTCGTCGCCAGCAGACGCAGCTGCGCTTCCGGCGCGGCGTCAGGGTCGAGAGTGATGCCGGGAATCCCCCAGGCAAGATACGCCGCGTACTTCGCCAGGAGGAACGGCGCCGCCCGGCGGACCGCAACCGTCTCGTCGGGCGCGCACGCCACCTCGATCAGGCGACAGACGTGCCGGCTGGGCGGCAGGCCCGCCGCGGCCCGCGCGGCGGCGAAGCCGCTCGCCTGTGCCGCGAACTCGTCTACGGTCGGCACGGGGACGGCCGTCCAGCCGTCCGCGATGCGGGCCGCGCGCGCGATCCCCGCGGGCACCTGTGCGCCGACGAGAATGGGCGGCCGGGGGCGCTGGAGCGGGCGAGGCCGGATGCTCACGCCGTCGAGCTGCCAGTGGCGCCCGCGATGGGTCACGCCGTCCTCCGTCCAGAGCCGGCGAATGACCTCGATGCCCTCCACGAGCCGGCTCACCCGCTCGGCCATCGGCACTCCGAAGAGCGCGAACTCCTCGGGGCGGTACCCGAGCCCCACGCCGAGCAGGAATCGCCCCCCGGTGATCACGTCCAGGAAGGCGCTGACCTCGGCCGCCTCGACCGGGTTGTGCAGCGGCAGCAGGATCAGGTTCGTGCCCACCCAGAGCCCGTCGGCCTCGGCGGCCAGGCGCTGGAGGAGCGGCAGGAGCGGGAAGTAGTGAAACCCCGGCGTCGCGTGGTGCTCCCCGCCCCAGATCGAGTCGAACCCGAGCGCCCGGATGAGGCGCACCTGCTCGACCGCCTCGGCGAAGCGGCGCGCGGGGTCGTCCTCGGCCGGGTGCTGCGCGTTGACGTAGATCCCGAGCTGCATCTGTCGCCCCCTGTCTGGAACCACACCCTGGCGCGATCCCGACCGCGCGGCCACCGGCGCCCGCCATAAGGTACACTCGGTCCAATGGACGTGCTCGCCCGCTTCCACCCGGCGATCCGCACATGGTTCGCCCGGCGCTTCCCGGGGGGACCGACCGAGCCCCAGGCGGCTGGCTGGCCCGCAATCGCCGCCGGGGAGGACACGCTGATCGCCGCCCCGACGGGCTCGGGCAAGACCCTGGCGGCGTTCCTCGTGTGCATCGACCGGCTGTACCGGGCGTCCGAGGCCGACCCTGGCCGCGAGGCGTCGACCGAGGTCGTCTACGTCTCGCCGCTGAAGGCCCTGGCCACCGACATACGGGAGAACCTCGAGCGCCCGCTCGCCGAGATCCGGGAAGGAGCCCGGGAGCTCGGCCTCGTCGTCCCGGAGCTCCGGTCCGTGGTCCGGACGGGCGACACGTCGTCCTCCGCCCGGGCCGCCATGCTCCGCGAGCCCCCGCACCTCCTGGTCACCACCCCCGAATCGCTCTACCTCCTGGTCACGGCCGGGCGAAGCCGGGAACGGCTGCGGAACGTGCGCGCGGTGATCGTGGACGAGATCCACGCCGTGGCGCGGGACAAGCGGGGGGCTCACCTCGCGCTGACGCTCGAGCGCCTCGACGCCCTGACCAAGCAGCGGCCGCAGCGCATCGGGCTCTCGGCCACCCAGCGGCCGATCGGCACGGTCGCCCGGCTGCTCGTGGGAGCGGGCGAGGGCCGGAGCCTGATCGGCGGCGAGCCCGCGTGCCGCATCGTCGACCACGGCCACCGCCGGGAGCTCGACCTGACGATTGAGCTGCCGGACACCGAGCTCCAGGCGGTTGCGTCTCACGAGCAGTGGGGCGAGATCCTGGATCGCATCGCGGCGCACGTGCGCGCGCACCGGACCACGCTCATCTTCGTCAACACCCGGCGGCTCGCCGAGCGCGTCGCCCACCTCCTCGGGGAGCGACTGGGCGAGGGGCAAGTCGCGGCCCACCACGGAAGCCTGTCCAGGGACCGGCGGCAGCGCCTGGAGACGCGGCTTCGCGCCGGCGAGCTGGCGGCGCTCGTCGCCACGGCCTCCCTCGAGCTGGGCATCGACATCGGGCCCATCGAGCTCGTCTGCCAGATCGGGTCCCCCCGGAGCATCGCGACGCTGCTCCAGCGGGTGGGCCGCTCGGGCCATGCGCGCGGCGCCGTCGCGAAGGGCCGGGTCTATCCCACCACGCGGGACGAGCTGGTGGAGGTCACCGCGCTCCTCCAAGCCGTGCGGGCCGGCCAGCTGGACCGCGTCCTGCCGCCGCGGGCGCCGCTCGACGTGCTCGCTCAGCAGATCGTCGCCGCGTGCGCCGCCGACGCGTGGCCCGAGGCGGAGCTCTTCGCGCTCGTCCGCCGGGCCGCGCCCTACGCCGACCTGGAGCGCGCTGACTTCGACGCCGTGGTCGCGATGCTGTCGGACGGCATCCAGACCGGGCGGGGCCGGCGGGCGGCGTACCTCCACCGCGACCGGGTCCACGGCATCCTGCGGGGCCGCCGGGGCGCCCGGCTCGCCGCGTTGACCTCCGGCGGCGCCATCCCCGAGACGGCGGACTACCGTGTCGTCGCCGATCCGGACGACACGACCGTCGGCACGGTGAACGAGGACTGGGCGATCGAGAGCATGCAGGGCGACGTGTTCCTGCTCGGCAGCACATCCTGGAGGATCCGGCGCGTCGAGGCCGGCATCGTGCGCGTGGTCGACGCCGCGGGTGCGCCGCCCACCGTGCCCTTCTGGCTCGGAGAGGCCCCGGCGCGCACCGCGGAAGC
This sequence comes from Candidatus Methylomirabilota bacterium, assembly GCA_035550795.1. Taxonomy (GTDB): domain Bacteria; phylum Methylomirabilota; class Methylomirabilia; order Rokubacteriales; family DASRDR01; genus DASRDR01. The sequence continues at coordinate 14,175 of DASZOL010000012.1, read as the reverse complement.
CTCCGCAGCCGTGTCCGCTCTCCGCGAGGCGCTGGACGACCGGCTCGCACCCGGCGACATCGCGGCCGCCGCCGAATGGCTCGCCGCCGACGCGGGCGTCGACCCGCGCGTCGCGACGGAAGTCGTGCGCTACCTCGCCGCGGCACGCGCGGCCCTCGGCCTCCTGCCGACCCAGCGCCGCGTCGTGTTTGAGCGCTTCTTCGACGAGACGGGCGGCATGCAGCTGATCGTCCACGCCCCGTACGGCGGCCGCATCAACCGCGCGCTCGGCCTCGCCCTTCGGAAGCGCTTCTGCCGGAGCTTCGACTTCGAGCTCCAGGCCGCGGCCACCGACGACGCGGTCGTGCTCTCCCTGGGCCCCGGGCAGAGCTTCCCCCTCGACGAGGTGCCGCGCTACCTGTCGCCGGCGAACGCGGAGGACGTCCTCGCCCAGGCCCTCCTGCTGTCGCCGATGTTCCAGGTCCGGTGGCGCTGGAACCTCGGCCGTGCGCTGGTGGTGCTCCGCCAGCGCGGCGGACGCCGGACGCCGCCGGCGATCCAGCGCATGGAGGCGGACGATCTTCTGGCAGCCGTCTTCCCGGCGCTCGCCGGCTGCCAGGAGAATGCGGGCGCCGGGCCCCTCACGGTCCCCGACCACCCGATCGTGCGCCAGACGATGTACGACTGTCTCAACGAGGCGACCGACGTGGATGGGCTCGTGGGCCTCTTCGACGGCTTCCGGCGCGGGACCGTGGAGCCGGTCTTCCGCGAGACGACCGAGCCCTCGCCCCTGACCCACGAGATCCTGAATGGCCGGCCCTACACGTTCCTCGACGACGCGCCCCTCGAGGAGCGACGAACCCGCGCCGTCGCGCTCCGGCGCGGCCTGCCGGAGACGGCGCGCGACCTAGGCCAGCTAGACCCGGACGCGGTCGCGCGGGTCCGGGAGGAGGCTCGGCCCGACTGCCGCAACGCCGAGGAGCTCCACGACCTCTTGCTGGAGCTGGTGGTTCTCCGCCCCGAGCCGGCCTACGAGAGCTGGTTCCGGGAGCTGGCCGATACGGGGCGCGCCGCGCGGGTTCTCACGGCGACCGGCCCTCTGTGGCTGCCCGCGGAGCACCGACCTCGCGTCGGCGCGCTCTTCCCCGGGGTCCGCGTCGAGCCGGACGTCCCCGTCCCCGCCGGCATCGCGGCGGACGCCGACGAGGAAGAGGCGCGGGTATTCGTGGTCCGGGGCCATCTGGCCCGGCTCGGGCCCTGCACGGCGTCGGAGCTGGCCGCGCGTACGGGCCTGACCGAAGCCGCGATTCCCGCGCCGCTCGCGCGCCTGGAGGGGGAGGGGTTCGTGCTCCGGGGGCGGTTCGACCCCGCGCGCGCGGGCATCGAGGAGTTCTGCGAGCGGCGGCTGCTCGCCCGCATCCATCGGTACACGACGGATCGCCTCCGGCGGGAGATCGAGCCCGTCACCGCGCAGGACCTCGTGCGATTCCTCCTGCGCTGGCAGCACGTCGCGCCGGGCTCACAGCTCGAGGGACGGCAGGGCCTGCTCGCCGCGATCGAGCAGCTCCAGGGATTCGAGGTCGCGGCCGGATCCTGGGAATCCTCGGTGCTCCCCGCGCGGGTCCGCGGCTACCGACCGGAATGGCTGGACGAGCTCTGCCTCTCCGGCCACGTCGCGTGGGCGCGTCTCGCAGTCCGCGGCGCGCCGGTCGGCGACTCCGGCGAGGCGCCGGGGCGCGGCGGCTTGACCCCGTCCCACGCCACGCCGGTCAGCTTCCTGGTGCGCGAGAACCTGCCGTGGCTGCTCAGCGCTGCGCGAGGCGACAGCGCGCCGGTCCTGCCCGGGCCCGGCCCCACGCGCGACGTGCTGGAATCTCTGCGGGCGCGCGGCGCGCTGTTCTTCCGCGACCTCGTTGCGACCACCGGACGCCTCAGCGTGGAGGTCACGGACGCCCTGTGGGACCTGGTCGCCCGCGGGCTCGTCACGGCGGACGGGTTCGGGAGCGTGCGCGCGCTATTCAGCGCGCGCCACCGCTGGTCTCACCGCGCCGCGCCACCTGCTCCGACCGAGCGTCTCCGGCGGAGCGGCGCACGGGCGGGCGGCGGCGAGGGCCGCTGGTCCCTCGTGCCGGCGCCACCTCCGACGAGCGCCGTCGATACGGAGACCCTCGCCGAGGCGGTGGCCGAGCAGCTTCTCGCCCGCTGGGGCGTCGTCTTCCGGGACCTGATTGCCCGGGAAGCCCTCGCCGTGTCCTGGCGCGAGATTCTGTGGGCGTTCCGGCGCCTCGAGGCGCGTGGCACCATTCGCGGCGGTCGGTTCGTGACCGGGTTCGTCGGCGAGCAGTACGCGCTGCCCGAAGCGGTCGAGGGCCTGCGCGAGACGCGCCGGCGCGACCGGGCGGGAGAGGTCGTCCGAGTCGCTGCGGTCGACCCGCTGAACGTGGTCGGCATCCTCACACCCGGCTCTCGCGTCCCGGCTGTCCGCCGCAACGCGGTGGTCTACCACGACGGCGCCCCGGTGCCTGCGGGCGGGGCCGCGGCCCCCCGCCGGCTCGAGGCCTCCACGTCCTGACCCGGCCGCTGAGGGAAGGAGACCTTCGTGCTCCAGCTCCGGCCCGGCTGCGAATGCTGCGACCGTGACCTGCCCGGCGACTCTCCGGCGATGATCTGCTCGTTCGAGTGCACGTTCTGCCGGGCGTGCGTCGAGGAACGGCTGGGGGGACGCTGTCCGAACTGCGGGGGTGAGGTCGTGCGGCGTCCGATCCGGCCCGCCGATCGGCTGGCGCGGTACCCCGCGTCGACCCAGCGAGTGTTCAACCCCGCGGTTGCCGCCACGTGGCGTAGCCGGCGACGTGCAGCTCTCAGGGACAGCCCCTGGCCCGAGCCCGCCTCGCGCGGGCCTGACACCCCGGCTCAGCGAGGCGTCGCGAGGAGCGTCCGGAAGAGCGCGCGGGCGTCGGGCCCCGTCCAGGGACGCGGGCCGATGGCGCGGCCCACGATCGTCCCGTCGCGCGCGATGAGGAAGGTCATGGGCGTCGCGCGGATGCCGTAGGCGTCGCTGACCGCGCCGTCCAGGTCCAGCACGACGGGAGCGACGTAGCCCCGCTCGGCGACGGCCCGGCCCACCGTCCTCGGGTCCTCACGGATGTTCACCAGGAGCACGCTCACGCCCTTCGGCTCCCACTCGCGATGCACCTGGTTGATCGAGGGCAACTCCCTCGTGCAGTGCGGTCACCACGTCGCCCAGAAGTAGAGCAGGACCACGCGCCCCCGACGGTCGGCCAGGCGGACGCGCTTGCCGTCGAGGGTCGGCAGGTCGAAGTCCGGCGCCTCGAGGCGCTGGGTGGGCCGTCCGAGCTGGAGCGCCTCGAGGAGCGGCGCGGGCACCGCCGTCCGGTCGGCGCCGGCAAGCGCGAGCGGAGCGCCCACGAGGGCCACGGCCAGCGCGCAGCTCAGGACCAGGGATCGCATGGGCCCATGATACACGCGGGGCGCCGCCGGCTAGCCGATCCCGGGTCGGCCGGATCAGGCCGCGATGCCGAGGAGACGCGCGCGGCGGCCCGGAGTCGCCGCCGCACGCTCAGCGCGGGGCGGACCGCGAGGACGGAGCGGCCGAGCCGCTCGCGGAGCGCCATGCGGGCGCGATGCAGCCGTACCCGGACGGAGTCGAGGGACGTTTCCAGGACCGCGGCCGCCTCCTCCTCGGTGAGCCCTTCCCCGTCACGGAGACAGAGGACCACCCGTTGGTCGAGGGGAAGCCGGCGCCTGGCCTCCCGGATGCGGGCACACATCTCGGACGGCCCGCTCCCCGGCGGCGTCATCGACCAGTCCACTCAGCCCATGTGGACCCACGACCGGCCGTGGGCCCCCCGGCTCCGTGGCGAGCCTAGGACCGGTCGGGCCGCGGCCGCCGGATCCCGAGGCGCTCCATCCGGCTCCGCAGGGTGTTCGGATGGAGCCCGAGGATGCGCGCCGCGCCCTGCGGCCCCTCGATGACCCAGCGGACCCGCTCGAGCGTGACCAGGATGTGACGGCGCTCGACCCCGTCCAGTGACTCCGTCGGATCGGGCGCGCCCGCGGCCGGGGTCGGTGGGTCGTCGCGGCCAGCGCTGGCGGGCAGGAGGCCTCGACCGAGCTCGAGGACCGGGCCGTCCGCCAGGACCACGGCCCGCTCGATGACGTTCTGGAGCTCCCGGACGTTCCCCGGCCAGGGGTAGGCGAGCAGGCGGTCCAGGCTCGCGCGCGAGATCGCCTCCACGGCCTTGCCGAACCGCTTGGCAAAGCGGGCCAGGAAGAACATGGCCAGCTGGGCGATGTCCTCGTGGCGCTCCCGGAGGGGAGGGACCTCCACCGGCAGCACGGCCAGGCGGTAGTAGAGGTCCGCCCGGAACCGACTCGCCTTGACCGCCTCCTCGAGGTCCCGGTTCGTGGCGGCGAGGACGCGCACGTTGACGCGCACGGTCCGGCTGGAGCCGACGGGCTCGAACTCCTGCTCCTGGAGGATGCGGAGGAGCTTGACCTGGGTCTCGAGGGGCAGCTCGCCCACCTCGTCGAGGAGGAGCGTCCCGCCATCGGCCAGCTCGAAGCGCCCGTGGCGGCGCTCGAGGGCGCCGGTGAAGGCGCCCTTGACGTGCCCGAAGAGCTCGCTCTCCACGAGCCCGGCGGAGATGGCCGCACAGTTGACCTTCACGAGCGGCCGGTCTCGCCGCGGGCTTCGGTCGTGGATCGCCCGGGCGATGAGCTCCTTGCCGGTGCCGGTCTCGCCGGAGATCAAGACCGTGGAGTCGGTGGGGGCCACCTGCTCCACCCGCCGGAGCGTCGCCAGGAGCGCAGGGCTCGAGCCCACCATCTCCACGAAGTTGTGCTCCTTGCGGATCTCTTCCTGGAGGTACACGTTCTCGCGCTGGAGCCGGTTCGTAAGCTGCTCCACCTCGGCGAGCAGGCGCGCGTTCGTTGCCGCCCGGGCCGTCAGCTCCTCGTGGACGCGCATGTTCTCGACGGCGAGCGCCACCTGGACCGCCAGCGCCTCGAGGAGGGTGATGTCGCCGGTGCCGTACTGCCCCGGCGTCCCGCTCGCGACGGCCAGGGTGCCGATCGGCGTGCCGCGCAGGAGGAGCGGCACGATGACGTACGACCGGATGCCGTCCGCGAGCGCGCTCGCCTCCATGGGAAACTCCCCCTCGGTCGTGATGTCCCGCCGGAGGAGCGGCTGCGCCTGACGGAAGACCCGCCCCACGTGACTCTCCCCCGCCGGCATCTCGAGGCCCACGGCGAAGTAAGTGGATGGGACCGACGCCTCCAGCATGTAGAGCGTGAGCACGTCGCGTGCGGCGTCGTGGAGGAAGATGGCGCTCCGGTCGAACGGAAGCACGCGCCGGAGGGCGTCGGCGACCGCCCGCAAGAGGGTGTCGCGCGTGAGATTCGAGACGATCGCGTTGTTGACCTCCAGGAGCGTCCGGTAGCGCGCCGCGGGATCGAGCGGATCCGGGTAGACGGGCGGGGTCTCCACGAGCATTGCCCGCTGCCCACGATACCACCGCGGGCGGGCGCGTCAGCGCGTGCGCGCCAGCGGGTGCGGCGGAGGCGGGGCAGGCGACCGGAGGCGACCCGCCTCCAGTCCGATGAAGGCGCAGGCCAGGACGACCAGCCCGAGCGCGGCGGGCAACCCAACCGACTCCGCCACGAGCCCGATCGCGGGCGGGCCGGCCAGGAACCCGGCGTAGCCCGTGGTCGCCACCGCGGCGAGCGCCGTGCCAGCGGGGACGCCGGGCATCCGGCCCGCAACCCTGAACAGCACCGGCACCGAGTTGGCGAGGCCGAAGCCCACCAGGGCGAATCCGGCGACCCCCACCACCGGGTGGCCGATGGCCAGGGCGGCCACCAGCCCGACGGCCGCGAGCCCGCCGGACACCCGCAGGAGCCCGGCCGGCCCGAGTCGGGCGACCAGGCGGTCCCCTCCGAATCGGCCCGCCGCCATGGTCAGGGAGAACGCGGCGAACCCTGTTCCCGCGAACGCCCGCGTCGCGCCGAGGGCGTCATGGAGGTAGACCGCGCTCCAGTCGCCCATCGCTCCCTCCGCGAGGAGGGCGCAGAAGGTCAAGCCGCCGAGCCCCAGCAGCCCTCGGGGCGGCCAGGCGAACACCGGGGCACGGGAGGCGCCCGTGGGCAGCGTCGGGAGAAGCGCCCCGCCCATGGCGACGAGGACGACGAAGCTTGCCAGCGTCACGGCCAGCACGTGGCCAGCGGCCGGGACACCGGCGGCCATCGCCCCCACCGCCGCCGCGGCGCCCGCGAGACCGCCCGAGCTGAAGAGGCCGTGGAGGCTTGAGAGGACCGGCCGGCCGAGGGTCGCCTCGACCGCGACGCCCTGCGCGTTCATCGCCACGTCGAGCGTCGCGTTCGCCGCTCCGAGGAGGGCGAGCGCCGCCGCCGCCACGACGGCGGTCGGGGCCAGAATCGGCAGCGGCAGCACGAGCGCCAGCCCGGCTGCGGCCAGGAGCGTGATGCGCCGGCTCCCCATCCGGGCGACCAGCCACCCCGCGGCCGGCAGGATCGCCACCGCGCCCCCGGCCATCGCCAGCAGCACACCGCCCAGAGCGCCGTCCCCGAGGCCATGAACCGCCTTCACCCTCGGAATGTACGGCACCCAGGTCGCGAGCACGAACCCGTTCAGGAAGAAGACCGTCCCCACAGCCGCCCGGGCAGACCGGAAGCGCGACAGGCCGAACTCCCGCGGCAGACCGTCGAACGACATGGCCCCGGCAGTCAGCGCACCGCCGTGGCGTAGCCGCAGCGGAAGATGCACCGCTGGGTCCCATCGTGCTGGAGCTTGGCGCAACGGACGGAGGGACCCCCCGGGGCACGGCGGTAGGCCTCGGTGGCGATCAGCATCCCGAGCGGTGGCGCCACGAGGTACATCCAGGCGCCCATCCACGTCCCCGCCCAGGCCGCGGACCCGGTGGTCCGCGCCGGGTTCAAGCTCATCCCGGGGAGGGGCGCGTCGATGACAATGGACGCCGTGACGAGCACCGCCGCGGCGCCCCAGGGCCTCCGGGCGGGCTCGCGCTCGCCCGGGGATCGTCCGACGCGCGCGCCGAGGCCGTGCGAGACGCCCGGGACGCGGGCACCAAGCCGCTACTCGCCGCTCTGCTGGAGGAGCTTCGCGACGATCCCCGTCCAGCCGGTCTGGTGGCTCGCCCCGATGCCCACTCCCGTGTCGCCGTGAAAGTACTCGTAGAAGAGGAGCAGGTCGCGCCAGCGCGGATCGGCCTGGAACTGCCGCGCCTCGCCGTGGACCGGGCGGCGCCCCGCCGGGTCCCGCAGGAAGATGCGCGTGAGGCGCCGCGACAGCTCGGCCGCGACGTCCCAGAGCGCCATCTGCTGCCCGGAGCCCGTCGGGAACTCGACCTTGAACTCGCCCCGGTAGAAGTGATCGAAGCGCTGCAGCGCTTCGATCAGGAGGAAGTTCATCGGGAACCAGACCGGGCCGCGCCAGTTGGAGTTGCCGCCGAAGAGCCCCGTCGTGGACTCTCCCGGCTCGTAGGCCACCCGATGGTGGTGGCCGTCCATTGAGAAGACGTAGGGGTGATCCCGGTGAAACCGCGAGAGGGCCCGGACCCCGTGGGGCGACAGGAACTCGGCCTCATCCAGCATGTAGCGCAGCACCCGGCGGAGGCGGTCCCCGCTCACCAGCGACAGGAGCCGGCGCGATTTGCCGTCGGCGCCACGCTGCCGCACGAAGTGCTCGCGGAGATCAGGCCGGTTGCGCAGGAACCACTTCATGCGGCGCTGGAACTGCGGCAACCCGTCGATGTTCTCCGGCTCCAGGATCTGCACCGCGAAGAGCGGCACCAGGCCCACGAGCGACCGCACCTTCAGCGGCAGGACCTCTCCGTTCGGCATGTGGAGAACGTCGTAGAAGAAGCCGTCCTCCTCGTTCCAGAGCTCGATCCCCTCGCCGGCGATATCGGTCATCGCGTGCGCGATGTAGACGAAGTGCTCCAGGAACTTCGACGCCATGTCCTCGTAGGCGGGGTTGTCCTCCGCGAGCTCGAGGGCGATCGCAAGCATGTTCAGACAGTACATCCCGATCCACGCCGTGCCGTCAGACTGCTCGAGGTGGCCCCCGACGGGAAGCGGCGCCGAGCGGTCGAAGACCCCGATGTTGTCGAGGCCGAGGAAGCCTCCCTGGAATACGTTCTTGCCCTCGGGGTCCTTCCGGTTCACCCACCACGTGAAGTTGAGAAGGAGCTTCTGGAAGACGCGCTCGAGGAACTGGCGGTCGGCGACGCCCCGGATCCGCTTCTCGATCTTGTAGACGCGCCAGGCGGCCCAGGCGTGTACCGGAGGGTTCACGTCCCCGAAGGCCCACTCGTAGGCGGGAATCTGGCCGTTCGGATGCATGTACCACTCGCGAAGGAAGAGCACGAGCTGGTCCTTCGCGAAGTCGGGGTCGACCAGCGCGAGCGCGATCGTGTGGAACGCAAGGTCCCAGGCCGCGTACCAGGGATACTCCCACTTGTCCGGCATCGACACGACGTCGTCGTTGTAGAGGTGGGTCCACTCGGCGTTCCGCCCGCCTTGCCGCTCGGGCGGCGGAGCCGGCTGGGCGGGGTCGCCGTCGAGCCACCGCCGGACATCGTAGTGGTACCACTGCTTCGACCAGAGCATGCCCGCGAGCGCCTGGCGCATCACGTTCCGCGCGTCCTCGCCGAGCTGCCCCGGGATCACCGTCGCGTAGAACTCATCGGCCTCGCGCCGGCGGTCGGCGAAGACCCGGTCGAACTCGGCCCCGAAGGGCGCCGGCGGCATCCCGTCGACGAGCCTGAGCCGCAGCACGGCCCGTCCGCCTGGAGGAATGATGAGACGGTGGTGGACGGCGGCCTTCGTCCCCTCCTCCTCCGGGAGAAGGAGATCGTCCCGGCCGTGGACGACCGCCTCGTGGAAGGCGTCCTTGCGCCCCGGGTCGGGCGACCCGTCGCCGAAGAGACGGCGGACGTTCGTCTCGTTCTCGGTGAAGAGGAGCCGGGGTGTCCCCTCGGCATACAGGCGGAAGTCCGGCAAGAGCTCCGGGTGGTTCACCCGGACGACCGTGGCGCCAGCGGGGGCCTCGCTCCGGACCAGGCGCGGCCTGGGCGCGCCGTGGTCCCAGGCCCAGGTGTTCCGGAGCCAGAGTGTCGGCAGGACATGGAGCGGCGCCGCCTCCGGACCGAGGTTCTCGACCGTCACGCGAACCAGGATGTCGTTGGGGCTCGCCTTCGCGTATTCCACGACGACGTCGAAGTACCGGTCGTCGTCGAAGACGCCCGCGTCCAGCAGCTCGAACTCCGGCGCCTCGCGCCCGCGCCGCTGGTTCTCCTCGGCGAGCCGCGCGTACGGGTACTCGTGCTGCGAGTACTTGTAGAGCGCGCGCATGTAGGAGTGGGTCGGCGTGGCGTCGAGGTAGAAGTAGTACTCCTTGACGTCCTCGCCGTGGTTTCCCTCCGGGCCCGTGAGGCCGAACAGCCGCTCCTTCAGGATGGGGTCCCGCCCGTTCCAGAGCGCCAGGGCGAAGCAGAGGCGCTGGTGGTTGTCGGAGATCCCCAGGAGGCCGTCCTCACCCCAGCGGTACGCCCGCGAGCGCGCGTGATCGTGCGGGAAGTAGTTCCAGGCCGTCCCGTGCGGGGAGTAGTCCTCCCGGACCGTGCCCCACTGGCGCTCGGCGAGATAGGGCCCCCAGCGCCTCCAGTGGGCCGTCCGCGCCTGCGCCTCCGCGAGGCGCCGCGTCTCGGCCGCCGGCGGGCGCACGCTAGCCGCCACGAGCGAACTCCGGGTAGAGCGTCATCCCTCCGTCGACGAAAATGGTCTGGCCGTGGATGTAGTCGGCGTCGTCCGACGCGAGCCACGCCACGGCCTTGCCGATGTCGGCCGGCTGGCCGATCCGTCCGTAGGGTATCAGCGTGAGGAGCCGCCCGAGGGCTGCGGGCGTCTCCCACGCCGCCGCGTTGATGGGCGTCTGGACGGCGCCCGGCGCGATGGAGTTGACCCGGATCCGGTGTGGCGCCAGCTCCTGGGCGACGGACTGCATGAACAGCATCATGCCGCCCTTGGATGCCGCGTAGTTGACGTGCCCGGCCCAGGGAATCCGCTCGTGGACCGACGAGATACCCACGATCTTACCCGTCGCCCGGGAGACCTCGGCGCGCGGGCCCCGCCGGATCATCTCGCGCGCGGCCTCGCGCACGCAGAGGAACGTGCCGGTCAGGTTGACCCCGAGCACGGTGTTCCACTGGGCGAGCGTCATGTCGACGAGCGCCGCGTCCCGCTGGATCCCGGCGTTCGACACGAGGATGTCGACCGTCCCCCAGGCCGCGATCATCTCCCGGAACATCGCCCGGACCTCGGTTTCGAGCGAGACGTCGGCCCGGATGGCCATCGCCGCCACCCCGTCCGCCTTGAGCTCCGCCACCACGCGCTGGGCGTCCTCGGGGCGGGTCACGTAGTTGACGACGACGTCCGCGCCCGCGGCGGCGAGAGCCCGCGCGACTCCCTCGCCGATCCCGGAATTGGCCCCGGTCACGAGCGCCTTCTGGCCCCTGAGCGGCTGGTGCTGCGCCATGTCCGTCGGTCCCCCTCGCCCCCCCCGAGCCTCGGCTGCCGGCCCTCACCCCTTAGACTCGCGCCCGGCCCGGGCTGATTCGGCCGGCCGCGCTGGCCTCAGGCCGGCGGGCGGCCCAGCCGGTCGAGCAGGAACTGGCGGAGGCGTGCCCGCATGTCCTCCGGCATCGCGACCCGTGTGACCTCGCCGGTCAGCTCGCGTGTCTTGTACGTCTTGACGTAGGCGACATGCGGCGCAGTGGTCGAGGTGCCACTCGAACCCCTCGAGCGCCTCCGGCTGGAGGCTCTGCTCGAGGTCGTCCGCCAAGAGGTCGATGACGTCGCGGCAGGTCAGTCTGTTCGCCATATGGTCCTCACGTGAGCGCCCGCGTGAGCTGCTCGCGCCTCGCCATGCTCCCCATGGTCGCAGATGAGCCTCGCACCGGCTACCGGGTCACGGCCACCGGACGCATGGTGCTCGCCCCAGGTCGACCTGCCGGCGTGTGGCGAACACGCGGGCAGGGTCGCCGAGATCGCTCCAGGTGACCCCGACACCGGCAAGACTCCCAGCCGGTCCGGCCGCGCCGCCAGAACCTCGCGGGAGAAGTCCGCGGCGGGCAGGGTCCGTACGCGGCGCGCACCGCGGCGGTCTCGTCCGGCCCCCCGAACGCGGGTCGGGCCGCCGTGAGGGTCGAGTAGACCGCCGGCAGGCATTGCCGGACCAGCCCGCACCATCGGCTCTTCTCGCGAGCCCATCCGCGTCATGGCCACTTACAGTAGATACGCGAGGGCGCCCCGGCGGTTCGCAGGACGCCTGGTGTCGCCGGGCGCCCTGGCGCCGAGCACCCCTGCCGGGCGACCCCTGCCGGGCGCCCCTTGACGCGGCGTCCGCCCGGGACGATTCTCGGCCCATCGCGGGATGCTTTCCATCCCCGGGGCGGCGACCGAGCCGCGGGTTGACACTCCGGATCAGGGAGGACCCTTCATGGCGTCAGACGCGCCAGGTCAAGCCAGCACCACGCCAATATCGCGGCGCACGCTCATCAGCGGGGTCGGACTGGCGGCCAGCGCCGCGGTCCTCGCACCTCGTCGCGCCCGGGCCCAGAGCGGGCCGATGGCGCCGCCGAGCACCATCACGACCCCCCCGCGCGACTTCAGCCCCGGCGGGCCGCCGACCACGTACTTCACGGACCCCGACGTCCTCAGCGTGGACCCGATGTTCAACGCGTACGCCCAGCCCAACAGCGCGATCCAGCGGCTGGTGACCGGGGCCCTCTGGTCCGAGGGCCCGGCCTGGAGCAGCCAGGGGCGCTACCTCCTCTGGAGCGACATCCCCAACAACCGGCAGCTCCGTTGGCTGGAGGACGACGGCCGCGTGAGCGTCTTCCGCATACCGTCGAACAACAGCAACGGCAACACGTTCGACTTCCAGGGCCGGCAGCTCTCCTGCGAGCACTTGACGCGGCGGGTCGTCCGCTACGAACACGATGGCTCGGTCACCGTTCTCGCCGACGCGTTCGAGGGCAAGCGCCTGAACTCGCCGAACGACGTCGTCCCGCACCCGGACGGGAGCTACTGGTTCACCGATCCGCCATACGGCGGGCAGCTCTACGAGGGCGCGCCCGACGCCGCGGGGGGGCCCAGCAACCCGAGCGGGCGGCTCAAGAACCGGCTTGGCCAGGCGGCCGAGATCGGCATGACGAAGCGGGAGCTGCCGACCAACTGCTACCGGATCGATCCGAGCGGAAAGGTCGACCTGGTCGTCACCGAGGCCCAGGTCCCCGACCCGAACGGGCTCTGCTTCTCCCCAGAGTACAAGAAGCTCTACGTCGTCAGCACCGGGAAGGGGCCGGGCGACACCGGGCCAGGCGGCAAGGGCGACATCCACGTGTTCGACGTCGGGAGCGACAACAAGCTGTCCAACCAGAAGCTCTTCTCGGATTGCATGGTGGACGGCGTCAAGTGCGGCCCGGACGGGCTCCGCTGCGACGTCGACGGCAACGTGTGGGCCGCCAGCAACGCGGGCCGCGCAGTGGGCTACAGCGGCGTGACCATCTGGACGCCCGACGGCAAGCTCATCGGCCGCATCCGGCTCCCGGAGGTCTGCGGCAACGTCACGTTCGGCGGCCCCAAGCGGAACCGCCTGTTCATGGCGGCCAGCCAGTCCTTGTACGCCGTGTACGTGAACACCCAGGGCGCCTCCCCGGGCTAGACTGCGGCCCGGCCCTGGTCGGGCTGCGCGAGCCCGGCGACGCGGCTCCCCGCCGTCGTCCGGGCTTGCGCTCGCCCGACCGGGCTCGCCCGCGGTCGCGCCCGGACGCCCACAGCGGAGATCGACGAGCCGTCCATGAGCATCCTGGTCCGAGATGCCACCGTCATCACCGTGGATCCCGAGCGGCGCATTCTGGACCCGGGCGCCGTCTTCGTGGAGGGGGCGCGCATCGCCGACGTCGGCCCGAGCGACGAGGTCGTGCGCCGGCATCCGGCCCCGACCCGGGTCCTCGACGGCCGCCGCAAGGCGGTCATCCCGGGGTTCGTGAGCACTCACAACCACGTCGGCTACACGCTGTTCCGCGGGCGCGCCGAAGACGCCGGCCTCGGCTGCGTGACCGGCCAGTACTTTCCGATGATCACCGTCGTCACGCGCCAGGAGCGTCTGGCCGTCGGCTCCCTCACGTACGCCGAGCTCCTGCGGAGCGGGGTGACGACCGTGCTCGAGATGGAGGAGGACGCGGACGTCTACGCCCCCTTCGTCGAGCGGCTCGGCATCCGGAGCCTCATGGGAGTCATGACCCTCGACGTGGAGGTGGATGGCCTGCGCCACGACCGCTACCGCTACGACCCCGCTCTCCGCCAGGCCCAGCTTCGCCAGGCCGTGGAGTTCGCCGAGGCCTGGCACGGCAAGGCGGACGGGCGCATCGCGGCCATCATGGCGCCGAACATGACGATCAGCTCCTCCCCCGAGCTGCTCCAGGCCTCCCGGGCGGCCGCCGAGCGCCTCGGGCTGCGGCTGAGCATCCACCTCGGCTGGGGCCCCGCCGAGGTGGCCGCAACCCGCCGGCTCCACGGGGTCAGCCCGTTCGAGTACGCTCGCGCGAACGGCCTCCTCGCCGCCGACGTCGTCGCCGCGCACTGCTACGTCGTCGACGACGCAGACATCGCCCTCCTCGCGGAGACCCGCGCGGCCGTCGCGCACTGCCCCCTCATGAACGCGGTCCGCGGATACATCGCGCCTGTCGGGGACCTGCTTCGCCGCGGCGTGACCGTGGGCCTCGGCATCGACAACATGTTCGCCGACTACTTCGACGTGCTACGCGCGTGCGTCGTGGTGGCGCGGATCCGGGCCCGCGACGCGACAACCATGCTCACCCCCGAGGCGCTCGGGCTCGCCACCATGGGGGGCGCCCGGGCGCTCGGCCTCGAGCGGGAGATCGGCTCCATCGAGGTGGGCAAGCGCGCCGACCTGGTGGTCCTCGACTATCGGGCGTTCGGCCTCACGCCGACCCTCGACCCGGTCCAGAACCTCGTCTACCACGCCCACGCGAAGGACGTCGAGACCGTGCTCGTCGACGGCCGTGTCGTCGTCGACGAGCGCCGGCTCGTACACGTCGACGCCGCTGC
>DASZOL010000011.1:0-25873 GCA_035550795.1 Candidatus Methylomirabilota bacterium | reverse complement strand
CGTCCCGCCGATGCCGCCGATGCCTCCGCCGATTCCGGACGCCGCGCCCTCGAACTCCGTGACGGCTCCGGTGATCAGGAGCTCCGCGCCCTCGATCTCCCCGATGGCCGCCTCCGTGCCCTTCTTGATCCGGCCGGCCGCGCCCAGGTCCTGCTCGCGGAGCACGTCGCTCACCTGCTGCCGCTCGAGGACGATGTAGCGGTTCGAGTGGAAGAGCGCCGTCGCCAGCATGTCGGCCATGCCGTCACCGATCGCGCCGGTCCACCAACCCTTCCCCGTCTTGTCCTTGAACTGCGAGACCGCGATCCGCGCCTTGGGCCCGTCGTAGGCCTCCCGCTGGGCCTCGTCGATCGACTTCCCATCCGTGGGACTGGTCACCGTGGCCTTCGGGCCGAAGAGCTGGCCCTCCGCGACCCCGGCCCCGCCCCAGAGCGTCCCGGACACCGCCAGCATCGGGAGGACTCGCGCCCACACCCTCATGATCCCGCCTCCTGGAGAGTGGTTCCACGACCGATCGCCCGTCTCGTCGCCGGGCCTCGCCTGGCGGTCCCGTCCGCAGCCGAGACGCGGTAGGGCCGCACCAAACCCTCCAGCGATCGAGGGACCTCGACCTCGAGCCAGATCCCGTCGGGGCGGTCCTCCCGTCCCAAGACCCGTCCGCGCGCGTATACGCGGCTCAGAACGCCGCCGCGCTCGTACGGCACGCGCAGGCGACAGGCCGATCGGGTGACCCGGAGCGTATCGTCGACCCGGGTCAGCAGGGTGTCGATGCCCTCACCGGTCCGCGCGGAGACGGCGACTCCTCCCTCGGCCTCCAGCTCGCGGACGAGCCCGTTCGGCTCCGCGAGACGGTCAATCTTGTTCACCACCGTAAGCGACGGGCGATCCTCGAGGCCCAGCTCCTCCAGCACGCGGTACACGGCCGTCATGTGCTCCCGGGCGTGGGGGTGGCTCGCGTCGACCACGTGCAGCAGGAGCTGCGCATCGTCCAGCTCCTCCAGCGTTGCCTTGAAGGCCGCCACGAGCTGGGTCGGCAGCTTCTGGATGAATCCGACCGTGTCCGTCAGCACGAACGGCGCCCGGCCTCCGCCCGAGACGAGCCGGGCCGCGGGGTCGAGGGTGACGAACAGCTGATCGGCCGTCGGCGCGCTGGCCCCCGCGATCCGGTTGAGGAGCGTGGTCTTGCCCGCATTCGTGTAGCCGACCAGGGCCACCACCGACAGGCCGACGTCGCGTCGGTGCGTCCGCAGCAGGCGCCGGTGGCGCTGGACGTCCTCCAGGGCCTCGTGAATCTGCCCGATGCGGCGCCGCACCACGCGCCGGTCCGACTCGAGCTGCGTCTCGCCGGGTCCACGGGTCCCGATACCGCCTCCGAGGCGCTCGAGGTGGGCCCACTGCCGCACTAGGCGCGGCAGGAGGTAGGTGAGCTGGGCCAGCTCGACCTGGAGCTTGCCCTCGCTCGTCCGCGCACGCTGGGCGAAGATGTCGAGGATCAGAGCGGTCCGGTCAATCACACGAAGCTCCAGCGCGCGGGTCAGGTTCCGTTCCTGCACGGGCGTCAGAGGATCGTCGGAGATCAGGAGACCGGCGCCGAGCGCCTTGGCGAGTGCCCGCACCTCGTCCACCTTGCCCCGCCCGAAGTGAAGGCGCGGGTTCGGCGCGCTGCGCTCCTGCACCACGCTGGCGAGGACCTCTGCGCCGGCACTCTCGGCGAGGCGGCTCAGCTCCTCCATCGACTCCTCCACCTCCCACCGCTTCTGGCGGGGGAGCCGGAGTCCCATGAGGATCGCCCGGTCGAAGGAGGTCTGCAGTCGCGGCACGCTCAGCAAGCGTAGTCGAAAAGGCGCGTCCGCTCAATGGTTTTCTTGATCTCGGCCACCGCCGCGGCGATCCCGCCGGCCCCCACCTCGATCCAGGCGAGCCCGGGCTCGCGCGCGAACCACGTCCACTGCCGCTTCGCGTAACGCCGGGTGTCCCGCTTCATGACGACCACGGCCTCCTGGATCCGGCTAGCCCCCTGGACGACGGGCAGGAGGTGCCGGTAGCCGATGCCCTGCATGGCCGGCAAGGTCGGGGAGAACCCGGCGTCGAGGAGGGCCCGGACCTCCTCCAGAAGGCCCGCTGCCAGCATCCGGTCCACCCGCGCGTCGAGCGCGGCGTAGAGCGCCGGGCGCGTGGCCGTGACCCCGATCGCCACGATCGGATATCTCGGCTCGGTCGAGACCTCCTGCCACGCTCCCGCCCCGCTCCGGTCGCCGGGCCGGCCGGTCTGGAGAGCGACCTCGAGCGCCCGGCTGACGCGCTGGACGTCCCGAGGATGAAGCCGGGCGGCGGACGCCGGATCGAGGGCAAGGAGCCGGCGGTGGAGGGCCTCGGGGCCCCCCGTCCGGGCCTCGGCGCGAAGCCGGGCTCTCAGGGCCGGATCCGCCGGCGGCCGGGGCAGTAGGCCCCGCACGAGGGCGCGGTAGTAGAGGCCGGTCCCGCCCACCAGGACCGGCCACCGCCCCCGGCTCCGGACGGCGTCGATCGCCACGGCTGCCTCGCGCGAGAAGCGTCCCGCGTCGTACGCCTCGTCAGGCTCCACGACGTCGACGAGGTGGTGGCGCACCGCGCGCCGCTCGTCGGCGGTGGGCTTGGCCGTCCCGATGTCCATCCTGCGGTACACCTGACGGGAGTCGACGCTCACGACCTCGATCGGCCAGTGCTCGCCGAGCGCGATCGCGAGCCGCGTCTTGCCGACGCCCGTCGGGCCGAGGATCGCGAGGAGCGGCGCAGGCGCGTCACGCGCCCTCCGGGCGGGCGACACCGGCATCACCAGGTCCGGCGGAGCTCCCGCTTGATCTCCCCGAGCGGGATCCGCGAGACGATCGGCCGTCCGTGCGGACAGTAGTAAGGCGTGGCGGTCGCCCCGAGGTCGATCAGCACCTGCGCCATCTCCTCGGGCGCGAGGGCCTGGTGGGCCTTGATCGCGGCGCGGCACGCGACGAACGCGAGGAGCCGATCCAGCACCGGGGAGCTGCCCTGGCCTGCGTCCTCGTCGAGCTCCCGCGACAGCTCGTCGGCGAGCCGCGCCACGTCCTCGCTCCGGAGCAGCGAGGGGACCGCGCGGAGCAGGATCGAGCTGCCTCCGAACCCCTCGAGCGCGAATCCGAGACGCCCGAGCTCGGCGCGCACGCGATCGAGGGCCCGAAGCTGCGCCGGCGCCAGCTCGAGCGGCTGCGGGAACAGCAGCTCCTGCGACGCGAGCGCGCCGCGGTCGAGCTCTCCGCGCAGGCGCTCGAAGAGCACGCGCTCGTGCGCGACGTGCTGGTCGATGAAGAACACCTCGTCGGCGGTGTGGGCCACGATGAACGTGTCCTCGATCTGGCCGACGACGCGCCCGAAGAAGGGCTCGCTCCGGTAGCCCGGGTCGCCCTCGCGGAAGAGCGAGGCCTGCGCCAGGTCCGCCGCGGCCCAGCCGGCCGGGGCGCCTGCGCCCATCCCGGGCACCGCGATCAGCGGGCCGCCGGTGCCCGGCTCGTCTCCCGCCGGCCGCATCGCCAGCCCCGCGGGCGCGGCGTCCAGCCGGCGGAGCGCGGCGCGGACGGTGTCGAGCACGAGACCGTGGAGCACCCGGGGACGGCGGAACCGGACCCACGTCTTCGCGGGATGCACGTTCACGTCCACCTCGGCGGGATCGAGGTCGAGACCCAGGACGGCCAGCGGGAACTGATCCCGCGGGAGCAGCGGCCGGAACGCCTCCAGCAGGGCCTGCGTCACGAGCGGGTCCCGCACCACCCGCCCGTTGACGATCAGGTGGATGTCGTCCCGGTGAGTCCGGGCAAGCGCCGGAGGAGCGACCACGCCGGCCAGGCGCGCCCCGCCGGCCTCGCCCGCCACGTCGAGCAGCCGCGAGGCCAGCCCGAAGCCGTACAGCCCGCCTACCCGCTCCCGGAAGCCCGCGCCGGCGGGGGCGTTGAGGAGGACACGCCCGTTCGCGGTCAGACGCACGTGGACGCCGGGGTTGGCCAGCGCGAGCTGGGTCACGACGCGCACGACGGCGGTCTGCTCCGTGGCCGGGCTCTTCAGGAACTTGGCGCGGGCCGGCGTGTTGAAGAACAGATCGCGCACCTCGACGGCCGTTCCGACGGGTGCGTCGGCCACGCCCGACTCTCCCACGACCCCCCCTTCCCCGGCGACGAGGAATCCACGCGGGGCCGCCGAGGGGCGGGACAGGAGCGAGAGCCGGGAGACCGCGAAGATGGCCGGCAGCGCCTCGCCGCGGAATCCGAGCGTCCCGATCGCGGCGAGGTCGGTCTCCGTCCGGAGCTTCGACGTCGCGTGCCGCTCCAGCGCGAGGAGACAGTCCTCGGGCGGCATTCCGCGCCCGTCGTCCGTCACCGCGATGAGCTGGCACCCGGCGCCCCGCACCACGACCTCGACGCGCGTCGCCCCCGCGTCCAGGCTGTTCTCGACGAGCTCCTTGACGACCGAGGCCGGGCGCTCGACGACCTCCCCGGCCGCGATCTTGTTGACCACGGCGTCGGGAAGGCGACGGACCGACGCCGTGCCGCTCACGGGCCGCTCGCCAGCCGGCGCCGAAGCTCGTCGAGCGCCGCCAGGGCCTCGATCGGCGTCAGCCGCTCCGGATCGAGCGCCGCCAGCGCCTGCAGGACGGGATGGAGAGGCGGCGGGGACGCCGGGCCGGCCGGGGCGCCGCCGGCTGCGGCCTGCCCTGTGGCGCCCGGCCTCCCGAAGAGCGCGAGCTGGCCCGCGTCTCCGCCGGCCGGGCCCTCGGGGGAGGGGGCGCCCTGCTCGAACTCCCGCAGCAGCGTGCGTGCCCGCGTGACGACCTCCGGGGGCAGCCCGGCCAGGCGCGCCACCTGGATGCCGTACGAGCGATCGGTCCCGCCGGACACCACGCGGTGGAGGAAGACGATGTCGTCCTTCCACTCCCGGACCGCCACGTGGACGTTCCGCACCCGCGGCAGCTCGGCGGCGAGCCGCGTCAGCTCGTGATAGTGCGTGGCGAAGAGCACCTTCGCCCCGGCGCGGCGCTCGTGAAGGTGCTCGGCCACCGCCCAGGCGATCGAGAGGCCGTCGAACGTCGACGTGCCGCGGCCGATCTCGTCGAGGAGAACCAGGCTCCGCGGGGTCGCGTGCCGGAGGATGGCGGCCGTCTCCGTCATCTCGACGAGGAACGTGCTGTGACCGCGCGCCAGGTTGTCCTGGGCGCCGATGCGGGTGAAGACGCGGTCCACCACCCCAATCCGCGCACGCCGGGCCGGCACGAAGCTGCCGATCTGAGCCAGCATCACGATGAGCGCCGCCTGCCGCATGTACGTCGACTTCCCCGCCATGTTCGGCCCCGTGATCACGAGGCACTCGACCTCGCCCGACGCGAGGCGAAGATCGTTCGGCACGAACCGGGCGTCATCGGTCCGGAGCTCGATCACGGGATGCCGCCCCTCTTCGATGTCGATGACCCCGCCGTCGTCCACGACGGGCCGCACGTAGCCGCGCTCCCGCGCGACGTGGGCCAGGGCGGACAGCACGTCCAGCGTCGCGATCGCGCGGGCGGTGCGGAGAAGCCGGTCGGCCTCGGTGGCCACGCTCCGCCGGAGCTCGTCGAAGAGCTCGTACTCGAGGCGGTTCATCCGCCCCTCGGCGCCCAGGACCTTCGCCTCCTGCTCCCGGAGCTCCGCCGTGACGTACCGCTCGTGGCCCACGAGCGTCTGACGCCGCACGTAGTCATCCGGCACGGGGCGCACCTGGCTCTTCGGGACCTCGATCCCGTACCCGAAGACGCGGTTGTAGCGGACCCTGAGGGACGTGATGCCCGTCCGCTCGCGCTCTCGCCCCTCGAGCCCCGCGATCCAGGCGCGCGCCTCACGAACCTCCCGGCGCAGCTCGGCGAGGGCGGGATTCCAGGACTCGCGAATCAGCCCTCCCTCGTGGACGCCCACAGGAGGCTCATCCACCAGCGCCGCGGCGAGGGTCTTCCCCAGGCCGGCCAGGTCCTCCATCGCCTCGGCGCACTGGCGCACCAGCGGGTCCGCGCAGCGCTCGGCCCGCTCGCGGAGCGCCGGCAGCGGCCCGAGGGTCGCCCGCAGGGCGACGAGGTCTCGCGGCGTCGCGACGCCCAGCGCGACCCGGCTGGCAAGGCGCGCGAGGTCACCGATGCCGGTGAGGGCTTCCCGGAGGTCGGCGAGGAGCGCCGGGGCCTCCACCAGGGCAGCGACCGCACCGAGCCGGTCGCCGATCTCCTTGGGCCTGAGGAGCGGCCGCATCAGCCACTGGCGAAGCAGCCGCCCGCCCATCGACGTGCGGGTCCGGTCCATCGCCCAGAGCAGCGTGCCCGCTCCGCTGCGGTCCTGGAGGCTCTCGACCAGCTCCAGGTTGCGCGCGGCGCTGTCGTCGAGGACCAGGTGGTCCTCCAGCGCGAGCGTCTGGATCCGCGTGAGGTGCGCCGGCGGCGCCTGCTGGGTCTCCTGGAGATAGGCCAGCACCGCCCCTGCCGCCCGGATGGCGCCGCCCCGGGGCGGGAGTCCGAGCCCCTCGACGGCCGACACGCGGAAGTGCGCGCGGAGGCGCTCCTCGCCTTCGCGAAGCCCGAAGCCCGCAGCGTCGCGCGCGGTCACCGTCGCGCCCGCTGCGCGCAGGCGCGCGGCGAGCGGGTCGTGCGCCGGGATGCCCGGCGGGAGCAGGACCTCCGCCGGCCGCCGGAGGAGGAGCGCCTCGGTCATGCCCTCGACGTCGGTGGACTCCCCGACCCAGAAGTCGGCGGTCGTCACGTCCACCAGCGCGACGCCGAGATGGTCCGGTGCGCGCCACAGCGCGCCGAGGAAGTTGTTGAGACGGCCGTCGAGGAGCCCCGCCTCGGTGACGGTCCCCGGCGTGACGAGCCGTACCACCTCGCGACGGATCAGCTGCCGCCCCTTGGCGGGCGCCGTCTCTACCTGGTCGCAGATGGCGACCTTCAGGCCCGCCCGGACCAGCCGCGCGAGATAGACCTCCAGGGCGTGGTGCGGGACACCGGCCATCGGGATGGCACCCTCCCCCTTTTGGCGGGAGGTGAGCGCGACGTCCAGGGTGCGCGCCGCGATGGCGGCGTCCTCGTGGAACGCCTCGTAGAAGTCACCCAGCCGGAAGAGCAGCAGGTAGTCCGGATAGCGCCGCTTCCACTCCTGGTACTGGCGCATCATCGGCGTGAGGGCGGCTTCGCCCGCCGGGAGCGCGGAGAGGTCGGGCGGAACCGCGGCGCCTCCCGGAGTCGGGGTCGCTCCGGGCGGGGGCCGCACGACGTCGCCGCCCATCAGGGCGCGTGCTGGTCGCCGAGCGACCGGCCCCGGGGCCGGAACATCTGACAGCCTGCCGCGACCGCCCCGGGACGGGGTCGCGGCCCCGCCTTCACGTGTTGACCAGCTCCTTCAAGCGCTTCCCGACCTTGAAGAAGGGCACCCGCTTCTCGGGGACGCTCACCGTGGATCCGGTCTTCGGATTGCGGCCGCGGCGAGAGTTCCGGCGCCGAACCCGGAAGCTCCCGAATCCACGAAGCTCGACCTTCTCGACCCGGGCGAGCGCCGAGGAGACGCTGTCGAAGATCGTGTTCACGATGAGCTCGGTCTCTTTCTTGGTCAGGTTCGACTGCTTGGCCACCTCGTCGACGAGGTCGGCCTTTGTCATCGTCGGCACGCTGGCCCTCCTTCGACAGGCTCCCGGGATGTCGAGTCACGCTATCATGCGCCAAAAACGCCTGTCAAGCCGCGAGGTTCCAGGCCAATCTTGGCCGTGGGCGACCCCTCCGGGAGTCAGTCCAGGAGGTAGAGGGGCAGCTTGGACGACCCGAGCAAGGGCAGAGCGGGCATGGGTGGGCCTGCCCCCCCGACCGATCGAAGCCAGGACAGAGCCGTCTCTCCGCCGATCAGGTCGGCCAGGTCCAGGAGCCGCCAGGGGCGCCGCGGCCGGACGATGCGCGGCTTGCCGGAGATCCCGGCCAGCTCGCCCGCGATTCGGATCGCCTCGTCGAGCCCGCCGAGGTCGTCGACGAGGCCGAGGTCCTTCGCCATTCGCCCGGAGTACACCCGCCCGTCGGCGAGCGCCCGCACCTGCTCCTTGCCGAGCCGGCGCCCATCGGCGATGGCCATGACGAACTGGTCGTGCATGTCGTCGAGGACGGCCTGGAGGATCGCGCGCTCCTCCGGTGTCATCGGCCGGGCGAACGACGCGCTGTCCTTGAAGCGTCCCGCCTTGATGACCTCGTAGCGGACGCCGACCTTCCGGAGAAGTCCCTCGATCTCGGCGAGCTGCATGATGACCCCGATGGATCCGGTCAGCGTGCCGGGGTTCGCGACGATCCGCGTCGCGGCCGCAGCCAGGTAGTATCCGCCCGACGCGGCGACCGACCCCATGGACGCCACGACGGGCTTGCCCTGCGTCCGAATCCGCAGGATGGCGTCGTAGATCTCCTGCGTCGGGCCGACCACGCCGCCCGGGCTCTGGATCCGCACGATCACGGCTCGGATCGACGGATCCTCTCCGTGGTCCCCGAGCTCGCGCACCAGCCGGTCCGCGTCCACGATGAGGCCCTCGACCTCGACGAGGGCGACCCGGCTCCCGCCAAGGGACGGGCCGCCGGGCTCGCCGAAGACGAGCAACCCCAGCGCGACCGCGAAGCAACCGGCGAAGACGAGCGCGGTGACGCCGAGCGCTCGGGCCAGCCTTCCGCGCATCGCGTCCGGCTACCGCTCTCGCTTACTCGTCATCGTCGCTGTCGTACCGGTCGCGATCGCGTTTGCGGCCACGACGTCCGCGGTGCTCTTCTTCCTCGACGACGGGCATGTCGGCGGCAAGGTCTCGGAGAGACAGCCCGATCCGGCGCTCGTTGGGCTCGATGCGAATCACCTTCACCGTCAGCTCGTCTCCGAGCTGCACCACGTCCTGGGGCTGCACGACAGGGCGGCTCGACATCTGCGAGATGTGGAGCAGCCCGTCCACGCCCGCCTCCAGCTCGATGAAGGCGCCGAACTCGGTGAGGCGGACCACTTTGCCCTTGATGTTCGAGCCGACCGGGAACTTGCGGGTGACATCCTCCCAGGGGTCGCGCTGCAGCTGCTTGAGGCCCAGCGAGATCCGCTTGTTCTCCTTGTCGACGTGGAGGATGACGGTCTCGATCGGCTGCCCCTTCTTGAGCAGCTCCGAGGGATGCTGCACGTTCCGCGCCCACGTCATGTCGGAGATGTGGAGCAGGCCGTCGATGCCCGGCTCGAGCTCCACGAACGCGCCGAAGTCCGTGAGGTTGCGCACCTTGCCCTGCACCTTCACGCCGGGCCGGAAGCGTTCTTCGATCGAGTCCCACGGGTCGGCCTCGACCTGCTTCATGCCGAGGGAGATGCGCTTCTGCCCCTTGTCGACCGCCAGGACCATCACCTCGACGTCGTCACCGACGTTGACGAGCTTGGACGGGTGTCGCACCCGGCGCGTCCACGACATCTCGGAGACGTGGACCAGCCCCTCGATGCCGCGATCCAGCTCGACGAAGGCGCCGTAGTTCGTCAGGCTCACCACCTTGCCGCGGTGCCGGCTGCCCACCGAGAACCGCTCCGCGACCGACTCCCAGGGATCGGGCCCCTTCTGCTTGTGCCCGAGCGAGACCCGGCCGGATTCCTTGTCGAAGTGCAGGACGACCACGTCGAGCTTGTCGCCCACCTGCACGAGCTCCGACGGGTGGGTGATCCGACCCCACGACATGTCGGTGATGTGGAGCAGGCCGTCGACGCCGCCGAGGTCGATGAAGGCGCCGTAGTCGGTGATGTTCTTCACGACGCCGCTGGTGACCATGCCCTCGTGGAGCACGGCCAGCGTGTGCTTCCGCTTCTCCTCGCGCTCCTCTTCGAGGACCACCCGGCGGGACAGCACGACATTGCCCCGGCGCCGGTTGAACTTGATCACCCGCGCCTTGATGTGCTGCCCGATCATCGAGTTGAGGTTCTTGACCGGCCGCAGGTCCACCTGGGAGCCGGGCAGGAACGCCTTGACGCCGACATCGACGGCGAGGCCGCCCTTGACCACTTCCACGACCTTCCCGTCCACCGGCGCGCCCTTCTCGTAGGCCCGGGTGATGACGTCCCACACCTTGATCTTGTCGGCCTTTTCCTTGGAGAGGACGATGAGTCCTTCCGAGTCTTCCTTGGCCTCGAGGTAGACCTCGATCTCCTGGCCGATCTCCGGGGTGATGCCGCTCCGATGGAACTCGTCGATCGGGATCGTGCCCTCGCTCTTGTAGCCGACGTCGACGAGCACCTCGTTGCTGGTGAGGCCGATGATGGTGCCCTTGACGACCTCGCCTTCCTGCAGGTCCTGAAGACTCTGCTGATAGAGGTCCTCGATCTCGTCCTGCCCGGTCTCGGGCGCGCTGGCGCCCGCGATGGGCCGCGCCGCCGGCGCCGTCCGCTTCGTGCTCGCCATCGGGCCCTCCCCAACCTCCCACGGGGATGCTCCGGTCCCGGCGCCCCCGCCGTGCCGCCCCGTCGCGTGGGCCTCGGGATCCTGTGTGAACTGATCCATTCCTGCGTTCCTCCGTTCAGTGAATTCGACCGGCCAGGGCTCGCCCCGGGGTCGTGAAATCCGTGCGTTCGTCCTCGGCGGCCGCCGGGTCTCCCCGCTCGGCCTCCGTCTTGAGCCGGCCGATGGCCGCCATGATCTCGTCGCTGACGTCCTGGTACCGCGTCTTCCCCCTCCCGCGCGCGAAGCGGATCGGGGCCCCGAACCGCACCGTCACGCGCGTCGGCCGCGGCACGACCGCCCCGCGCGGCAGGGCCCGGCCGGAGCCCTGGATGTAGGCGGGCACCACGGGCGCCCCGGACAGCGCCGCCAGCATCCCGGCGCCGGCCCGGGCCGGCCTGAGCTGGCCCTCGACGCCTCGCGTCCCCTCCGGGAAGACCAGGACCGCTCGTCCATCGCCGAGCAGACGCAGCGCGAGGCGCAGCGCCGCGGCGTCCGAGCCCGTCCGGTCGACGGGATGGGCGTTGAGGCGTCGGATGAGCGCCCCGAAGCCCGGGATGCCGAACAGCTCCGTCTTCGCCATGTAATCGAGCTCACGCGGCATCACGGCGCCGATCAGCGCCGGGTCGAGCATGCTGAGATGGTTGGCCGCCACCAGGAGACGACCCTCCCGCGGCACCCGGCCCACGCCGATCGCCGAGAGGCGGAACCACGCCCGGCCGACCACGGCTATGGTCTGCTTCAGGACCGCATAGAGCACGCGCGCTCGACCTCCTTCACCATCTCGGCGACCACCTCGTCCACCGTCATGTCGCTGGAGTCGATGCACGTCGCGTCGGCGGCCGGCGCGAGCGGCGCGACCGATCGGGTCTGGTCGGCCTCGTCCCGCGCCCGGATGGCGGCGAGGATCGCCCACAGGTCCTCGGGCTCGCCCGCGGCTCGCCGCTCGGCGAAGCGTCTGCGGGCACGGGCGTCCGGTGACGCGTCCAGGTAGAACTTACAGTCCGCCTCCGGGAAGACCACGGTGCCCGCGTCACGGCCCTCGACCACCACCGAGCCCCGGGCCGCGTGCTTCCGCTGGAGGCCGTCCGCGAAGGCCCGGACGTCGGGGCGCTGGGACAGCGTGGCAGCGAGCTCGCTCACCGCCGGCGCGTAGAGCGCTGCGCTGACGTCGCGCCCGTCGACCCGGATCCGCTGGCCGTCCGGGCCGGTCAGGAACTCGACGCTGAGGCTCGCCAGGACGGTCTCGACCGGAGCGCCCTGCGACGCTCGCCAGGCCACGGCGCGGTAGATCGCTCCGCTGTTCACGTAGGTGAATCCCAGCCGCTCGGCCAGCCGGCGGGCGACGGTGCTCTTGCCCGCCCCGGCGGGCCCGTCGATGGTCACGACCACCCCTCGATCGGGCGAGCGGTCCCTTTCCCTCATGGCTCGACCTCGACGGCGCCCTCGCCGGCCAGCGCGCGGCAGGTGCCGAGGAAGTCCGGATACGAGGTGGCGATGCACCCGATCCCCTCGACGACGGTCGGCCCGTCCGCCAGCAGCCCCGCGACGACGAGCGCCATCGCGAGCCGGTGGTCGCCCCAGCTCGAGACCCGAGCCCCGCGGAAGGGCGCCTCCGCCCCCGGCCGGCGGCCCGCGACGCGGAAGCCGTCGGGACGCTCCTCGACGAGGACACCCATCTTACGGAGCTCGGAGGCGATGGCCCGGATCCGGTCCGACTCCTTCACCCGGAGCTCGGCAGCGTCCCGGACGAGGGTCGGCCCTTCGGCGCAGGCCGCCGCGACCGCGAGAATCGGCATCTCGTCGATGGCCCGCGGCACGAGCGCGCCACCAACCTCCGTCCCGCGGAGGCGCCCGGCGCCGACGGCGAGGTCGGCCATCGGCTCGCCGTCTCCGTCCCGCGGCGCGACGCCGACGCGCGCCCCCATGGCGTCGAGGACGTCGAGCGCCCCGGTTCGCGTCGGATTCACTCCGACCCCCCGCACGGTCACGGCGCCGTCCGGAGCGGCGGCGCCCGCGACCAGGAAGAAGGCGGCCGACGAGATGTCGCCCGGCACGCGGCAGAGGCGCCCCTTGAGCCGCCGCCCCGGGACCACCGTCACCGTTTCCGGGTCGACCCGGACGTCGCCCCCGAACGCGGTCAGCATCCGTTCCGTATGGTCGCGACTCCGTGCCGGCTCTACGACGCTGACCGGCCCGGACGCCCAGAGCCCGGCCAGGAGTACCGCCGACTTCACCTGAGCGCTGGCCACCGGGGAGAGGTGCCGGATGGGCTGGAGCGGTCGGGTGCCAGCGATCGCCAGCGGCAGCCGCGCGCCGCCGCGCCGTCCGACGACGCGGGCGCCCATGCGCGTCAGGGGCTCCATCACCCGCTCCATCGGGCGCCGGCGGAGAGATTCGTCTCCGGTGAGCACCGTCGCGAACGGCTGGCCCGCCAGCACCCCGACCAGGAGCCGCGCGGTGGTCCCGGAGTTCCCGCAGTCCACGACGTCGCCCGGCTCCGTGAGCCCCTCATGCCCGACACCCTGGATGACGAAGTGGCTCGGTCCCTTCCGCGTGACTTCCGCGCCGAGCGCCGCGACCGCCCGGAGGGTGCCCAGGCAGTCCTCACCCTCGAGGAATCCCTGGACCTCCGTGACCCCGTCGGCGAGCGCCCCGAGGAGCGCGGCCCGATGCGAGATGGACTTGTCCCCCGGCACGGTGACTGCGCCGGCGATGCGCCGGGCGGGCCGGACGACCGCGTTCACGCGAGCTTCTCCCTGACCTCGCGGGCGCGCCCGAGCTCCGCCTCGAGCGCCGTCCAGTCGCCGCGCGTCACCAAGTCTCGCCAGCTGCCAAGGACCGCCTCGTACCGGTCGAGCGCATCGAGGAGCGGCCCGCGGTTCTCGCGGAAGATGTCCGACCAGAGCGCCTCGGCCGAGGCCGCGACTCGCGTCGTGTCGGTGAAGCCGCGGCCCGCCAGCGGCAGCGCGTCGCTGTCGGCGGCCGACACCAGCGCATAGGCAGCCAGGTGCGGCAGGTGGCTGATCTGCGCCGCCAGGTGGTCGTGCACCTCCGGAGACAGCCGCCGGACCGTGCTCCCGAGCCCCTCCCAGAGGGCCGTCACCGCAGCCACTGCCCTCTCGGGTGTATCGGCGGTCGGCGTCACGAGGGCGACCCGCCCCTCGAAGAGATCGGGGTCCGAGGCTTCGAAACCCGAACGCTCCGAGCCGGCCATGGGGTGCCCGCCGACGAAGCTGACACCGGCCCGCGCGGGGCACGCGGCGGCCGCCTCGACCACGCTCCGCTTCACGCTGCCGGCGTCGGTCAGGACGGCGTCCGGCGCGAGGTGCGGCCACGCGGCCCGGATCAGCCTTGGCAGCGCGCCCACCGGCGCGCAGAGCACGACGAGGTTCGCCCCCTCCACGCCAGCCGCCAGGTCCGTGGTGCCCCTGTCCGCGGCTCCCGCGGCGAGCGCCGCCCGGAGCCCGGCTTCGTGCCGCGCCACCACGACCACCTCACGGGCGAGCCCTCGGGCCCGGGCCCCGCGGGCGATGGAGCCACCGATCAGGCCCGGGCTGACGACCGTCAGGCGGGACCAGCGTGGCGCGCTCACGAGCGGGCGCCCTCCCCACCGAGAACCGCCCGCAGTGCTCCGACCAGGCGAGCGTTCTCCTCCGGCGTTCCCACCGTGATCCGGAGGGCACGCTCGAGTCCGAAGCTCGCCAGCGGGCGCACGATCACGCCCAGCTTGAGTAGTTGCTCGTAAGTCCTCGGCGCATCGTCGAATTCGGCCATGATGAAGTTAGCTCGGCTCGGCACGTGCCGGACGCCCAGCGTGTCGAGCGCCGCCGACACCATCCGGACTCCTTCCCGCACGGCCTCCACCGTCCGCCGCACGTGGGCCTCGTCGTCCAGGGCGGCGAGGGCGGCCACCTGGGCCAGCGTGTTCACGTTGAACGGCGGGCGGATGCGGTTCACCAGAGCCACGCAACCGGGATCCGCGACGGCGTAGCCGATCCGGAGGCCCGCGAGACTCGCCATCTTCGAGAAGGTGCGGAGAACCACGACGCGCTTGCCCTGCCGGAGGTGGGCCAGCGTGTCCGGAAAGTCCGGACCGTCGGCGAAGTCGTAGTACGCCTCGTCGAACACGACGATGACGTGCTCCGGAACGTTGTGGAGGAACCTGTCGACCTCCTCCGCCGTCACGATCGTCCCCGTCGGGTTGTTCGGGTTCGCAACGAACACGATCTTCGTCAGCGCCGTGACCGCGCGCCGCATCTTCGCGAGGTCGATCCGGTGGTCCTTCAGGGTGACCACCACGCGGGTGCCGCCGACCGCCTGGACGATCGACGGGTAGACGACGAAGGAGGGGTGGGGAAGGACGACCTCCTCGCCGCGCCGCACGAACGTCCGCGCGAGCAGCTCGATCAGCTCGTTGGAGCCGTTGCCGAGCACGATGGAGTCGGCGGACACCGCGTGCTTCTTCGCGAGGGCCTGCCGCAGGTAGTATCCGGAGCCGTCCGGGTAGCGGTTGACCCCGGCCAGCGCCCTTCGCACCGCATCGAGCACGCCGGCAGGCGGCGGGAACGGGTTCTCGTTCGACGCGAGCTTGACGGCGCCCGGGATGCCCAGCTCCCGCTCGAGCTCCTCGACCGGCTTGCCGGGCTCATAGGGATGGATATCGAGGATGGGCTCGTTGGCCAGGCCTTCCCAGGCGGTGCTCATCGTGGCCTGTACCTCATGCCGCCGCGGGGTACGAGCCGAGGACCTTGAGGAAGAGGCACCGCTCGCGGACCGCCGCGAGCACGCCCTGCGTCACCGGATCGTCCCGGTGACCCTCGAAGTCCACGAAGAACACGTACTCCCAGGGTCGCCGCCGCGTGGGCCGCGACTCGATCTTGGTGAGGCTGAGCCGCGCGGTCGCGAACGGCTCCAGGATGCGGTAGAGGGTCCCGACCTCGTCGCGAATGGAGAACAGCACCGACGTCTTGTCCCGGCCCGTCCGTCCGACGGCCCGGCGCCCGATCGCCAGGAATCGCGTCACGTTGTTCGCGTAGTCCTCGATCCGCTCCCGGAGCGCCGGAATGCCGTGGAGCCGCCCCGCCAGCTCGCTCGCGACCGCCGCGGTCGCCGCGTCGAGCGCGGCCTGCTCGGCCGCGAGCGACGTGGAGGCCATCTCGACGACCTCGGCATTCGGCAGGTGCCGGTTGAGCCACCCGCGGCACTGCGCCAGCGCCTGGGGGTGCGAGAACACGCGCTTGATGTCTCCCAGGTCGGGGGCACGGGAGAGTAGGTGGTGGTGGATGTCGATCGACACCTCCCCGCAGATGAGGAGCTCCGAATCGATCAGGCCGTCGAGGGTGTGATTCACCACGCCTTCGCTCGAGTTCTCGATGGGCACCATCCCGACATCCGCGCGGCCCCGCTCGACCTCCTCGAAGACTTCCGGGATGCCGCGCGCGGGCAGGAGCTCCGCGCCCGAACCGAAGTGCCGGAGCGCTGCCATGTGCGTGTTGGTCCCCGGCGGTCCGAGATACGCCACGCGGAACGGCCGCTGAAGACGGCGAGAAGCAGAGAGGACTTCGGTCCAGATCGCGCGGATCGCGCCCGGGGGCAACGGCCCCGGATTCAGGCGGGCCAGCTCGTCGAGGATCTCCTGCTCACGCTCGGGAACGAGGATCGGCTCGCCGGACTCCCGCTTCGCGCGCCCGATCTCGAGGGAAAGCTCGGCGCGCTGATTGAGCAACCGAAGGAGCTGGCGGTCGATGCCATCAATGCGTGCTCGCCATTCATCCAAACCCATCAGATCTCCAGGAAGGCCCTAGAAAAGCCCGCATAGTATAGGCTAGGGCGATTTGGGGCGCAAGCAAGCCCCCCCCTGGCAGGGGCCAGACCCGTCCGGACCGCCGCCGGCCTGGCGGGTGAGCCGTGAAAGACGGGGGCCCGGCGCGGGGGAGCCAGGCGCTGCAGCTTGACGGCCGTCAGGTCCCTCCACTGCCCCTGCCGGCAGCGCCCCCGGCTCGATCGGTCCGCAGGCCACCCGCCGCAGGCGCTGCACGACGACGCCCACCGGGCGACAGAGCCGCTTGACCTCGCGCGGTACGGCCCTCGGCCAGGCCGAGCTCAATCCAGTGAAGCCTGGTCCCGCGCGGAGCCATCGGGTCGGCAGGCGCGGGGAGCTGGCTGGTGCAGTCAGGCGAAGCCCGTCACGCGGGGTTCCGGAGCCTCACGATGTTCAGGGCCCTCACCGGCCTCGCCAGACCCTTGACGGCCAGGAGTCCGACCTCTTCGACCTCCAGGATCTGCTCCAGCTCCGGGAGGAGCCGTGGGGAGATCAGGATCTGGCCGGGCTTGGCCTCGCTGCAGAGACGTGCGGCCAGGTTGGTGACGGTGCCGATGGCGCCGTAGTCCCAGCGCCCCTCGAAGCCAATGGCGCCGATGGTGGCGAACCCCTTGGCGACGCCGATTCCGAGGTCGAGGTCGTAGCCGCTGCGATGCCAGCGGGCTGCCAGCTCGGCGGCCCGTTCCCGCATGGCCACCGCCATCCGCACGGCGCGCTCCGCGGCGTCCGGCACCGGGAGAGGATCGTTGAAGAAGATCATCATCCCGTCACCCGTGAACCGCTCCAGGGTCCCCTCGTGGGCAAGGATAAGCTTCCCCATCTCGGCATGGTACTCGCGCAACACTCCCATCAGCTCCTCGGGCTCGGAGGTCTCGGCGAAGGCGGTAAACCCGCGGAGATCGAGGAAGACGACCGCGACTTCCCGACGGTGCGTCTTCAGCGGATCGTCCGCCCCTCCCCGGATGATCAGCTCGGCCAGCTGGGGCGAGAAGAAGCGCTTCAGCCGGCCCAGTCGCTCCACCATCTGGTAGGTGCGCGCGTTGTCGATGGCGGTCGCCGCCTGGTTGCCAACGATGCGCAGGAGAACCTCGTCGAGCTCGTCGAAGGCGTTCGGCGTTCGGCTCTCCACCGCGAGGACGCCGACGAGGCGGTCCTTGACGGTGAGGGGCAGCGCGAGCTGGCTCTGTGCATCGGGCAGACCGGGCAGCGAGGCCGAGGCCTCCCCCGGGCCGACTTCGCCCGCCGCTTCCATGCGCGCGCGAACGCTCCTCAGGTAACGCACGCTGGCGCCGATGTTCCCGATCCGCATCATCCTCCGTCGCTCGCCGACGACGCCGATGACGCCCTCTCCCATACGCACCCGCGCACCGGCGCCTGGCTCGGCATACCCGCGGGTGGCCGCGACCCGCAGGACGTCGTCGGCGAGATCCTTGAGGAGGATCATCGAGTGCGCGAAGCCAAGGATGCCGTCCAGTGCCCGCAGGACGATCTCAAGGACCTCGTCGAGATCCAAGGTGGAGGTGATCTCGGAGGAGATCTGCTGGATGACCCGCACCTCGTTGGACTTCCTGGCGAGATCACGGTTCAGCCGGTCGATCGTCTGCTGGTTCTCGACGATCTGCTCCCGGAGCCCGGATGGATCGCGAGGGTCAGCAGCCACTCTGGCTTGCGGCGTCAGCGAAGCCCAGGGATCTCCGCCAGCGGAAGACGCTCCCCGACGGTCTTCGTGACAGCCGTCACCCGGAAGATGTCGGCGGCCCGCAGCTTGAAGATACCCTTCATCCCGACCATGGAGGCAATGGCCTCGATCTGCATTTCCATGACGTCGAAGACCGGCCCCTTGGTCTCGGACCGGACGAACTCCAGCTCGAGGTCCCAGGTCTCAAACGTCTCGGGATTGATCACCCAGACGGCGGCGCGCGGATTCTCCTCGATGTTGCGCTTGGTCTTGTTGAAGAACTGGTGGGAAAGCGCGACATGGTCAGGGTCCACGTAGTAGACCTGGGAGATAGCGCTCGCGTTCGGCGTGCCGTCGCGCGCGCACGTCACCACGTGGGACGGAATCACGCCTTGCATGGCCGGCTTGATCTCGTCCGGGAGAATGCCCATGATGCGCCTCTCCTCTCAGGACAGGAGGGTCCCGGCGCCCGGGCCGGGAGTCTGCAGGAAGACCTCCTCGGCACGAAACGTGATCGCGACGCCAGGCGTGTAGGCGAAGCCCAGGGTGAGCGGCCGCGCGATCGCCTCCGGGTAGCCGGCCTCGAGGGCAGAGGCCATGAGCGTGGCGCGATAGGCCTCCTGACGGGCACGGTCCGCGTCATCCAAAGGCCGAGACGACACGTACCTCCCCTTGAGCTGGTAGGCCTCGTGGCTGGCGAGCGAGAAACCGAGCGCGATTCGACCGTTCGCCGTCAGGTCGCGCAGGACGCGCTCGGCGCGAGGGGTCGGGACAAAGACCGTCACCGTCTGCCGGTCGTCGTGGACCACCGCGCCCACCGCGGCGGTGTGCGTGGGTCGGAGCGCCCCGTCCCGGGTGCCAATCTGTAGGAATGCCGGGCCGCGCAGGACCTCGAGCACGCGATCGGGGATCATGCCCTGGGCGAGGCCGCCGCTACGCCCACCGCTTGCCGAGCTTTCCGCGCCCGGCCTTCTCGAGCTCTTCGGGGCTCATCGCGATCCGGAACCGGCAGTCGGCGTTGAACTTCAAACAGGGGCTCGGCGAGCTTGGGGGGATGTCGACAGTCAGCAGCATTTTCATGCCTTGTCTCCGCCGGGGGATGATCGCCCCACTCCCGCAGGGGATCGAATGGAGGGTGACTCCACGCGCGCGCATATCATAGTAGAGCCGCGCAGCCCGCACAAGCGTCGTGCGCCTCATGCGCATCGTCCGCCGGGCGACCATGCGCCCGCCACGAGCCCGTGAGCCTCAGGGTCTCGATGACCGATCGTGATCCCGGCGACTGTGAAGGTCGGGCTTGTTCAGCGCCCGGAGCTGGGAGGGTGGCTCCGCCCGGTGGCCGCCAGGCGCCGGACCTCGACGGCCGTCAGGTCCCTCCACTGCCCTGGCGGCAGCTCCCCCAGCTCGATCGATCCGAAGGCCACCCGCCGCAGCCGCTGCACGACGAGGCCCACCGCCCGACAGAGCCGCTTGACCTCGCGGTACCGGCCCTCGGTCAGGTGGAGCTCCACCCAGTGGAGGCCGGGCCCCTCGCGCCGGAGCCGGCGGGCCCGCTCCACGCGGGCCGGCCCGTCTTCCAGGACGACCCCGCGCTGGAGCGCCTCCAGCACGGCCCGGTCGAGGTGACCCTCCACGAGGACGTGGTAGACCCGGCGAACGCCGTGGCGGGGATGGGTCAGCCGGTAGGTCAGGTCCCCGTCGTTCGTGAGCAGAAGGAGGCCCTCGGCGTCGAAGTCGAGCCGCCCCACCGAGTGGAGACGCACGCCCAGCTCGGGAACGAGGTCAAACACGCGGGGCCGTCCGCGCGGATCCTCCCGCGTGGTGAGGAAGCCTCGAGGCTTGTGGAGCAGCACGTAGCGCCTGGGCTCGCCTTTCGGGACCGGCCGCCCGTCGACCTCGACGCTGTCCCGCTCGGGGTCGGCGTGGGCTCCGAGCTCCAGGATGGGCACGCCGTTGACCCGGACCCGCCCGGCTACGATCAGTCGCTCGGCGGCCCGGCGCGAGGCGACGCCCGCGTCGGCCAGGAGCTTGTGGAGCCGGACAGAGGGCATGGCCCTCAGGCCGGCGACGAGTGCTCGCGCTCCTCGCCGCCCGGCTCCGGCCCGGCATCCGGCGCGAGCTCCGGATCCAGGGAGCCCGGCTCGGCCATCACGGCGGCCGCCTGTCCCGCCTCGTCACCCTCCCCGGGAGGGCCTCCCGGGGGTTCGAAAGCCGGGAGATCCTGGAGGTCCCGCAGGCCGAAGTGCTCGAGGAACTCGCGCGTCGTGCCGTACAGGACGGGCCGGCCCGGTGTCCCCTTGCGGCCGACCACGCGGATGAAGCGCCGCTCGAGGAGATGGGTGAGCACGCTCTCGGTCCCGACTCCGCGGAGCTGCTCGATCTCGGGGCGCGAGATCGGCTGGCGGTACGCGACGATCGTCAGCGTCTCCACCGCGGCGCGGGAGAGCCGGCTCTTCAGCCGGAGCTTCTGGAGACTCATGAGCACCGGCGCGTGCTCGGGCCGCGTCACCAGGCGGACCCCGCCCCCGACCTCGGCCACCGCCAGCCCTCGCCCGGGCTCGTCGCAGGCGGCGCGCAGGGCATCGACCAGCGCGCGCGCCTCGCCCCGGTCGAGCTCCAGCACCTCGGCGATCCGCTCGACGGGAAGCGGCCCGTCGGACGCGAAGAGCAGCGCCTCCAGCTGGCCCACGAGCTCGGGCGTCACCGCCTCGGGCACCGCTTGCCGGGCCTCCTCATGCGTCACGGACGGTCGCCTCCCCCGAGGCCCGCTCGATGACGATGTCCCCGAACAGCTCGCGCTGCTGCGCCCGGGCGCGCTGGAGGCGAACCAGCTCGAGGACGGCCAGGAGTGTCACGACGACCTCCGGGCGGGGAGGCGAGGCCCCCAGCAGGGTCGAGAACAGGACGTACCAGGATTGCTCGAGCACGCCCGAGATCATGGCCATGCGCTCGAGGAGCGGCGGGCCCTCGGGCTGCACCTCGCGCGTCGGCTCGGCCTGCGCCAGCCGGGTCAGGAACGCGCGATAGGCTTCCGTGAGGTCCCAGAGCGACAGGCTCTCGATCGGCAGGTACTCCGGGACCGGGAGCTCGCTCCACGTCCGGGTGAACCGCTTGCTCCACTCGGCTTCGCGCTCGCGAAGCCAGAGGCCGATCTCCTTGACCCGCGCATAGGCGCGCAGCCGGGCCTCGAGCTCCTGCCGGAGCGCCTCCGCATCCTCCTCGAGGGCCTCCTCGACGGACTCGGACGGCGGCAGCAGCAGGCGGGATTTCAGGTACACCAGCGTCGCCGCCAGCACCAGGAAGGCCCCGGCGTCGTCGAGATCCCGGAACTCCACCGCCTCGAGATAGGCGAGGTACTGATCGGTGATCTGCCGGATCGGCAGGCGCGCCAGATCGATCTCGTCCGTGCGCGCGAGGTGGAGCAGGAGGTCGAGGGGGCCCTCGAACTCGTCGAGCCGGACCGTCAGCGGCGAAGGGGCCCCGGCCACCGTGTCGGGGCCGGCCGTCGTCGTCTCTGTCACGCGATCCCCACGGCCGCCTTGGCCTCCGCCAGCGTCTCCGACGCGATGCGCCGGGCGCGCGCGGACCCCTCGTGCAGCACCTGGCGCAGGTGGTCGGGCCGCGCGGCCATGCGCTCGCGCCGCTCCCGGATCGCCCCGAGGGGCGGCAGCATGTGATCGAGCAGCACTCCCTTGCAGTCGAGGCACCCGATCCCCGCCGTGCGGCAGCCCTGGGCCACCGACGCGCGGTCCGCCTCCGGTGTGAAGATGCGGTGGAGGTCGAACACCGGGCAGACGTCGGGGTTGCCGGGATCCGCCCGCCGCTTCCGAGCCGGGTCGGTGACCATGGTCTTGATCTTCGGCACCGTCACCTCAGGAGGGTCGGCCAGGTAGACTGCGTTGTCGTAGGACTTGGACATCTTGCGGCCGTCGGTGCCGGGCACCTTGGGAATCGTCGTCAGCTTGATGTCAGGCTCGACCAGGACCGGACCGAACAGGTGGTTGAAGCGGCGGGCGACCTCCCGCGTCAGCTCGATGTGCGGCGCCTGGTCGACGCCGACCGGCACGTATCGCGGGCGGTAGATCAGGATGTCCGCAGCCTGGAGCAAGGGATAGCCCAGAAGCCCGTAGGAGGGCGACTGGATCCCCAGCTGCTCGACCATCTCCTTGTAGGTCGGCACGCGCTCCAGCCAGGAGACGGGCGTGACCATCGAGAAGAGGAGGTGCAGCTCTGCGTGCTCGGGCACGAGGGACTGCATGAACAGGGTGCTCCGCTCCGGGTCCAGGCCCGCCCCCAGCCAGTCGGCGGCCATCTCGAGCGTGTTGGTCGCGATCTCGCCCTTGGCGGGGATCTCGGTCGTCAGCGCGTGCCAGTCCGCGACGAAGTAGAAGCAGTCGAACTCGGTCTGGAGACGCACCCAGTTGTCGAGGGCGCCGAGGTGGTTCCCGAGATGGAGGCGCCCGGTCGGCCGCATCCCCGAGAGCACGCGCGGACGACCCGTCACCGGCGCCGGCCCTCCTGGCCTTCGAGGAACGCCGCCAGCCGGTCGACGTCGGCGGGGGTGTCCACACCGATCGAGCCGTGAGGCGTGAGCAGGACCCGGATCCGGGCGCCGTGCTCCAGCGCCCGCAGCTGCTCCAGCCGCTCCGTCTGCTCGAGCGGCGTCGGGGCGAGGCGGGCGTAGCGCTGGAGGAACGCGTGGCGAAACACGTAGATCCCGACGTGGCGCAGAGGAACGACGAGGCCCGCCTGGCGCGCGTACGGAACCGGCGCCCGCGTGAAGTAAAGCGCGTGACCGGACTGGTCGAGCACGACCTTGACCGCGTTGGGGTCGTGGTGCTCGGCGTCGTCGGCGATCGGATGGGCGAGGGTGCCCATCTCGACCGCCGGGTCCTCCGCCATCACCCGGATGAGCTGG
This sequence comes from Candidatus Methylomirabilota bacterium, assembly GCA_035550795.1. GTDB lineage: Bacteria > Methylomirabilota > Methylomirabilia > Rokubacteriales > DASRDR01 > DASRDR01. The sequence goes on along the minus strand of DASZOL010000011.1, from coordinate 2,971 downwards.
TCGAGCGCCTTCACCTCGAACGTCGGCTCGTCTCCCTGGAGGTTCACGACCAGATCCACGGGCCAGCCCCGCGTCGCCTGAGCGACGCGGTCGGTCCCGCTCGGACACTCGGGCCCCGTCATGACCACCGTGCCCCCGAAGCCCCGCACCGTCGCGGCGATCCGCTCGTCGTCCGTGGCCACGACCACCCGCTCGACGGTCTCGAGCTCGCGCGCCCGCTCCCACACGTGCTGGACCAGAGGCTTCCCCCGGATCACGACCAGCGCCTTGCCGGGGAACCGCACCGACGCGTAGCGGGAGGGAATCACCGCGACCGTCCGCGTCACACCACCCTCCGCGCCAGCTGCCGCTCCCTGACCTTGGCGGCCCGGAGAAAGACGTAGTGGGCATGGAGCGCCGCCAGCACCAGGCCTCGCCACCCGTCAAGGAACCCCGCCTGCAGCACGTACATCCACACGAAGCGCCAGGCGGGACGAGCCAGGAGATCCACCAGGCGGCCGCCGCGCCCGGCTTGGGCCAGCTCCGCTGCGGCGAGGTCCGAGTACCGGTTGAGCCGGGCGACGGCGTCGGCGATGCTCCGGTAGCTCTCGTGGACCAGCGGCGCCTCGAGCCGCCCGGTCGGCCCGCTCACCCGCAGCGACTCGTGCACCGCTCGCTCGACGAAGGCTCCCTGACCCCGCCGGAACAGCCGGAGCTGCCAGTCAGGATAGAGGCCGCCGTGGCGCACCCAGACGCCCTGGAACAGGTTCTGCCGCGCGACGTAGAAGCCCGACCGCCCGGTCCCGGTCCCGAGCGCGGCCTTGATCTCCGCGCGCAGGGCGTCCGACACGCGCTCGTCCGCGTCCAGCGAAAGCACCCACTCGCCGTGGCACTGGGCGAGCGCGAAGTTCTTCTGGGCGCCGTACCCGTCCCAGGCTCGAAAGAGCACGCGGTCGGTGAACTCGCGCGCGATGGCCACGGTCTTGTCACTCGACCCGCCATCGACCACGACGATCTCGTCGGCCCACACCACGCTCTCCAGGCAGGCGCGCAGCCGCTCCTCCTCGTTCAGCGCGACCACCGCCACCGACAGGCTCGACATCGCGTCGCTCCGGCTCAGCGGAGGAGGGCCTGCGCCGCATCGAGAACGGCGTCGACCGAGACCCCGTCCATCTGCCCCGTCGGGCTCTGCAGCGCCGTCACGCGAGCGCCGTACGGGCCGTTACGCTGCGCGCTCGTGGGTCCGTAGAGCCCGACCGTCGGGACGCCCAGGACCGCCGCGACGTGTACCGGGCCCGTGTCTCCCCCGACGACGAGCGCCGCCCGACGGAAGAGCGCGACCATCTCGGTGATCGTCGTGGGCGGCGGGACCAGGGCCCCCGTCCGCATGCCGTGGGCAATCGCACGCGCCAGCGGCTCCTCCCCGGGGCCCCAGGCGATGCCCACCCGCGCTCCCAGGCGCACCGCCAACTCCTCCCCCAGGCGTCGGAACGCCTCGACCGCCCAGCGCTTGCGATCCCCTCCGGAGCCCGGGTTCAGCAGGATGAGGGACGTCCGCGCCTTGACTCCCTCGTCCTCGAGCCAGCGCGCCACCGCGGCCTCGGCATCGGGCTCGCGCGCGATCGGAAACACGGGGGGGGCCACGGCGGTCAGGTCGACCCCGAGCGCCTCGACGACGGCCAGATACTGGTCGACCACGTGCGCCGCGTGAGGCGGCGGCGTCACGTGCCGGTTCGTGAACCACGCGTTGGCGCGCTCCCGGCAGTGCGTCGCCGCCAGTCCCACGCGGAGGGGCGCCCGCGTGAGCGCCGTGATGACGCCGCTCTTCCAGAGCCCTTGCAGGTCGACCGCCGCGTCGAAGCGTCCCGCCGCCAGCCGGCGGACCAGGCTGCGGACCTTCGCGACCACTGCCGGCGCCCCGGCCGGTCGCCTGAACTCGCGCCGCCACAGCCGCGTGTCGACCGGCACGACGTGATCCACGTCCGGGTTGGCCATCAGGATCGCCTGCTCGCGGCGCTCGACCACCCACGTCAGCTCGGCCCGGGGCCACCAGCTCCGGATTGCCCGGGCGGCGGGGAGCGCATGGACGACGTCGCCGAGCGAGGACAGCTTCACCAGCGCGATCCGCGGGGCGGCGGTGCGCTCGATCCTCATCGGACCGCCTCCCGGCCCCGGCCGAAGCGCGCCAGGATCTCGGCGATCACGTCGCGAGTGGAGTGGTGCTTGGCATCCCCGGCGATGGCCACGCGACCGCCGGCCGCCAGCACCGAGGCCCGCTCGGGCACCGACTCCGGCGTGTAGTCGGTCCCCTTCGCGTGAACCGCCGGGCGGAGCAAGGCGACGAGCCGGTCCGCCGTGTCGTCGTCGAAGACCACGACGTGATCCACGGCGCGGAGCGCCGCCAGGAGCTCGGCGCGCTCGCCGACCGGCATGAGCGGTCGCCCCGGTCCCTTGAGACGTCGCACGGCCGCGTCGGAGTTGACCCCGACGATCAGGAGGTCGCCCAGGGCGCGGGCGTCCTCGAGGTACCGCACATGCCCGACGTGGAGGAGGTCAAAGCACCCGTTGGCCAGCACCACGCGGCGACCCGAGGCCCGCGCCGCCTCGGCCACGCCGCGCGCCTGCTCAAGATCGAGCACTCGCCCCGTCATGCATCCCGGCTCCCAGGTCGCGGCGCACGGCGTCGGTCAGCTCGTCGCGCGACACGGTGGCCGTCCCGCGCTTCATGACGACAAGGCCGCCCGCGTAGTTGGACAGCCGGGCGGCGTCGACCGGCCGCGCGCCGCTCGCCAGCGCCAGCGTGAAGGCGCTGATGACGGTGTCACCGGCCCCCGTGACGTCGGCGATCTCGTCGCTCCCGAAGATGGGCACGAACGTGGATTCACCGCCGCGCTCGAAGAGGGCCAGCCCCTTGGCCCCGCGCGTAACCAGCAGGTATCTTGAGCCGAGCCGATCGAGGAGCTGCCACCCGGCCTGCTCCACGGCCTTGTCC
>DASZOL010000010.1:0-51784 GCA_035550795.1 Candidatus Methylomirabilota bacterium | reverse complement strand
CGAGCGCCGGCTCGTCCACGTCGACGCCGCTGCGCTCGTCGACGCCGCCCAGGATGCCGCGGCCGCCGCCTGGGGGCGCTTCGTCGCGAAGTACGGCGGAATCACGGCGGGGTAGCGGCGCGGATACCGAGCGGAGAGGCGCGGGTGGCGAGCGTCGCCGAGCTGCGGGGCACGATCAAGGTGTGCATGTTCGACCAGTACGGCACCGTGGTCGACATACAGACCGGGCTCACCGAAGTCGCCGCCCCGTACCTCCGGAGCAAGGGCTGGTCGGGCAATCCTGGGGCGTTCGTGACCTGGTGGCGCCGCACGCACTTCGAGAACTCGATGATCGACGCCCTGCTGCACCGGGAGCACACGCCGTACCGGGAGATCGGCCACCGCTCGGTCGCCTGGGTCCTGGAGCGCGCGGGGATCCCGCACACGATGGACGAGGTGCGGCACCTGGTGGCCCAGATCGAGACCCTCCGCCCCTTTCCCGAAGTCCCCGGCGCCCTGGCGCGGCTCAGGACCAGGTTCAAGCTCGCCGTGCTTTCGAACGGGGATCCGGACATGCTCGAGGCGGCGAAGCGGCATCACGGGATCCCGTTCGACGCCGTCATCTCGGTGACGGTCGCCAACGCGTTCAAACCCCATGTCGCGACGTACACTCGGGCGGCCGAGATCGTGGGCGTCCCCATGCGCGACGTCCTCTTCGTCGCCAACCACAACTTCGACTGCATCGGCGCCAAGTCGGCGGGAATGCACACCGCCTTCATCGATCGCCGCCGCCGGCCCTTCGGCGTGACCCCGCACCAGCCGGATCTCATCGCCGCCGACATGAAGGAGCTCGCGGATGTCCTGTGCTGACTTACAGACGTGTACCGCTGGACCATGACGCTCCTGCTAGCTGCCGCCCTCGGTCTTGCGGGCGGGATGCTTTGCTACCCACGGTGAGACATGAGGCCAACGGACTCTCCGCGTGACCGGCCCCCGAACCTCCCCCTCCTCGGCCGCCGGGACTTCCTCGGGCGCGTCGCGGCGATCGGGCTGGGTGCCGGGACCGTCCCGGGGCTCCTGCCCACCGTTGCCGCGCGCGCCTCCCCCGACACCACCCAGCAGCGCGAGCTGGTCGTGCTCCAGTGGAGCGACCTCACCGCGCTTGATCCCCACGCGGCAACCTACATGACCGACTGCCGCGTTGTTTCCAACCTCTTCGACACCCTCGTGCGGCGCCATCCCGACGGCACGCTCCATCCGGGTCTGGCGACCACCTGGCAGCGCACGGGGCCGACCACCTGGCACCTCACGCTCAGGCCGGACGCGCGCTGGCACGACGGCACCCGGTTCACCGCCATCGACGCCAAGTACAGCCTCGACCGAACGTTCGACCCGTCCGTGAAGGCGGCCCGCCTCCTGCCGTTGCTCCAGACGATCGAGCGGACCGAGACGCCAGATCCGGGAACGCTCGTCATCCACACCAAGCGGCCAGACGTGCTCATCCCGGCTCGGCTCGCGGGTTGGGGTCACGTCGTCCCCCGAGCGTACATCGACCGGGTAGGATTCACCGGATTCAACCAGCGCCCGGTGGGAACCGGACCGCTCCGTTTCGTGTCGTGGACCAAAGGCGAGCGATGCGTTCTCGCGGCAAACCCCGACTACTGGGGTGGACGCCTCGACCTGGACCGAGTGGTCTTTCGCCCCGTGCCCAGCCCGGCGGCACGCGTGGATGCGCTGCTCCATGGCAACGCGGATTTCATCACGCAGCTCTCGCCCGAGCATGGCGAGCGCGTGGCCTCGAATCCGTCGACCCGGCTGGTCGGAACGCCCTACGCTGGGCTCTACGTGCTCGCGGTCAATGTGTGGATGGCGCCACTCAACGAGCCGCTCGTCCGGCAAGCTCTGTCGCTGGCCGTGGATCGGGACGCGATCGTGAAGGAGATCTGGCGAGGGCGCGGTCTCGTGCCGAGCGGACCGATCCCCCGAGGTGACAATCACCACGACCTGTCGCTGCCACCCCTCCCGTACGCTCCCGGGGAGGCTCGGGCTCGGCTCCGCCGGGCCGGCTACCACGGCGAGCCCGTGGTCCTCGAGACGACGGTCGGGTACGTCGCGAATGACAAGGCCATGACCGAGATGATCGCCGAGATGTGGGAGGACGTCGGCGTCAACGTCGTCGTCGAGATGATCGACTCGGGCGTCCGGCACCAGAAGAACCAGCAAAAGACCTTCAAGGGGCTGTGGTGGTCGGACCCGACGTCGGTCCTGCGGGATCCGGACGGCATGATGGGGCGGCTCCTGAGCCCCGGGCAGATGCACGACTACTGGCGGCATCCGGAGTTCGACCGGCTGGCCGTCGAAGCGCGCTTCACGGACGACGAGCGACTGCGGGGCGAGGCCTACCGGCGGATGACGGCAATCTTTCTGGAGCAGAATCCCTGGATCGTGGTCCTGCAGCCCTACGAGGACTGCGGACTCCGGCGCTACATCGAGTTCACGCCGAGCCCCGACCAGCAGCTCGACCTCCGTCGCTTCAACTTCCGGCTGCGCCGCACCTGAGGCTACCCCGCGAAGCGGTAGCCCTGGCCGTGGACGGTCAGGATGTGGGCAGGCCGCTCCGGATCTCGCTCGAACTTCTGGCGGAGCCGGAGGACGTGGGTGTCCACTGTCCGGGTGGTGGGGAAGCGCTCGTAGCCCCACACCTCGTCCAGCAGGCGCTCGCGCGTCAGGATCTCTCCGCGGTGCTCGACGAGGTAGCGCAGGAGGTCGAACTCCTTGCGGGTGAGCCGCACCTCCGCGCCGGCGCGAAAGGCCTGGCGGGCTCGCAGGTGCAGCCGGACGTCCCCGAACTGGCAGACGTCCATCCGCTGGCGGGGGCCGGGGCGCCGGAGGACCGCCCGCACCCGGGCCAGGAGCTCCCGGAGCGAGAACGGCTTCGTGATGTAGTCGTCCGCGCCCAGCTCGAGGCCGAGGACGCGGTCCGCCTCCTCGCCGCGCGCGGTCAGCATCACCACGGGGATGTCGACCCCCTTGCTCCTAAGCGCGCGGAGCACGTCCCAGCCGCTCATCCCGGGCATGGCGACGTCGAGGAGCACGAGGTCCGGCCCCTCCCGGAAGGCCAGATCGAGGCCTTCCCGGCCGTTCGCGGCCACCAGGGTCTGGTAGCCCTCGAACCGCAGGTTGTCGTCGAGCCCGCGGACCATCGCGGGCTCGTCGTCGACGATCAGGATGCGCGGCACGCCCCGGCGCCCACCCTCAGTCCGGGGTCGGGCGTAGCGGAAGCCAGAGCGTGAAGCGGCTCCCTTCGCCCAGCCGGCTGTCGACGCTGACGCGGCCCCGGTGAGCCTCGGCGACATGGCGCACCAGGGCGAGCCCCACGCCGCTCCCCCGCCGTCCCTGGGTCTCGCTTCGCCCGACGCGATAGAACTTGTCGAAGATGCGGCCCTGCTCCTCGCTCGCGATGCCGATGCCCTCGTCTCCGACCGTGAGGGCAAGCCCGCCATCCCGGAGAACCGCCTCGACCGTGAGGACCCTTCGCGTCTCCGAGTACTTGACCGCGTTGTCGATGAGGTTCCCGAGCGCCTGGCTGACCGCTTCGGCGTCCATCGGAACCTCGGGCAGGCCCGGCTGGACGGCGACGTCCACCTTGAAGCCCTGCTGCGCCAGGACGTAGGCGAAGCTCTCGATCGTGTCGCGGACGAGGGGCTCCACGCTCGCCGGGACCAGGTCGTAGGTGCGGCGGCCGCCCTCGATGCGCGAGAAGTCCAGGACGTTGTCGATCAGCCTCGACAAACGCTCGCTCTCGTGGGTGATGACCCGGTAGTACTCACGGCGGGTGGCCTCGTCGGTGACCCGGCCCATCTCGAGGGTCTCGCCGAACACCCGGATCAGCGAGAGCGGGGTCTTCAGGTCGTGCGAGACGTTGGCGACGAACTCCGCCTTGAGCCGCGCCGTCTCGGTCTCGCGCCGGACGAGCCGGTAGGTCGCGGCGAGCCCGGCGGCGATCACGACCAGGAGGAGCCCGAATGCGCCCGTGAAGAGCACGACCTGGCGGTCGACCGCCGCCTGGGGAGAGAGCCCTGCCGGCTGGTAGAGGGCGAGCCGCCAGGCCGGCAGGGCCTCGCTGAGCGGCACCGCCGCCACGACCTCGGCGCGCGCGGCCCCGGCCCCCCGGTACACCGGCCGGTCGCGGTGGTCGGTGACCGTGAGCAGGGGCGCCTCGGGGCCGCCGAGGGTGGGCTCCAGGACGTCGCGCCGGAGGACCTCGGGATCCAGCACCAGAACGGCGAGGAAGGCCGGGCGGCCGCCGCCCCCCACCAGACAACCCACGACCAGCTCGTCGCCAACCACCCGGTGCGCCTTGCCGCCCTGCGCCCAGAGGACCGGCGCGAGGTCGGCGAGCGGCCCCGCGAGGGCGAGCCCGGGGTCGCTGGCGGGCGGATAGACCCTCCGGCCCCTCCGGTCGAACAGGGCGAGCCGCGCGATCAGCGGAGTGTCCGACAGGAGGGCCTCCATCGCCTCCGGCGAGACGACGCCGCTCCGGGTCGCCGCCTCGAGGCGGCCCATGACGCCGTACTCCGCGTGGCGGAGGGCCATGTCGACCTTCTCCGCGACCATGACCGCCATGCTCCGGGACTGCTCCCGGAAGAGGGCGTCGGCGGAACGGCGCCACTGGCGCAGGGAGTGATAGCCGAGAACCGCCAGGATCACGGCGGGCACGACGATGCCGAGGAGGGCGAAGGCCGCGAAGCGCACCAGCGGGGATCCGCGAACGCCCGTCATCCGCGCTCGTCCAGGAGTCGACGGATCGTCGCCTCGGTCTCGGCGTAGGCGCCCTCACCGATGTGGGTGTAGCGGATCACGCCCCGGCGATCGATCAGCACCGTCGTCGGCCAAGCCCAGGTGTTGAAGCGCTTCCAGATCGCCGAGTCGTTGTCCTGGACGACGGGGTACCGGACGCCGAGCTCCCGCACCGCCGTCGCCACGCGGTCGGGCGCCCTCTCCCAGAGGAACTCCGGGGTGTGCACGCCGACGATCGTGAGCCCGGCGTCCTCGTACCGCGCGTGCCAGTCCCGCAGCTGCGGGATCACGTTCTTGCAGTTGATGCAGCCGTAGGTCCAGAACTCGACGAACACGACCCGTCCGCGGAGCCGGGCGAGCGAGAGCGGCTCGCTGTTGAGCCACGGACGACCGGTGATCTCCGGCGCGAGCTGGCCGACCCGCGCTCCGCGCTGTGCGTCCGTCCCCGGTGCCCAGAGCGCCACCGCCGCCAGCGCGGCGAGCGCGATGACTGCTCCCACCCGGGGTCCCGATCCCTGCCGCATCACGCCACCTGGGGCACGAGCCTAGCGGATCGCGACCGCCGCGGTGTCACAGTGGTGTCAAATCCCGACGCGCACCGGACGGCCAGCCGGGCGCGCGGTCGACGGGCTAGAGCTCCCACGGTGGCTCGACGGCGAGCGGCACCTCGATGAGCGCAGGGCCCGGATGAGCGAGCGCCTTGTCCAGAGCGGCCCGGAGCGCGTCGGGATCGGGAGCGCGGTAGGCTTCCAGTCCGAACGCCCGGGCTAGCGCGAGCACGTCCGGGCCCGCGAGGGCGTGCTCACCCGTCCGACCGTAGAGCCGCGTCTGGAGGTACCGGATCGCCCCGTAGTCCTGGTCGTTCAGGACGACGAACACGACCGGAAGGCGGTACTTCGCGGCCGTGGCCAGCTCCTGCACCGTGAAGAGGAGCCCTCCGTCGCCGACGACCGCCACGACCGCGCGGTCGGGCCGGGCGACCTGGGCACCGATCGCCGCCGGGACGCCGTAGCCGAGGGTCGCCGAGCCGATCGGGTAGAGGAACGTGCGGGGAGCCCAGATGGGGAGGTGCCACTCCATCCAGTAGTTGAGGCCGGTCTGGTCCCCGACCACGATCCCGTCCGCCGGTAGCGCCTCGCGAAGCGCCCGGAGCAGCCCGTCCACCACCGCCGTGTAGCGTGGGCTCCGCGCGTCGCGCGCCTGGCGGAGGGCCAATCGGTCCCAGTCGGTCGACGGTGCCGCCGCCGGCAGGGCCGCCAGGATCCCGGCGAGACCGTCCCGCGCGTCGCCGATGATCCCGAGCGCCGGGACGTGCATCCGGCCGATCGTGCGGGGATCGAGGTCGATCTGGATCACTGCCTGGTCAGGGCGGAACTCGAGATTGAGGAGGAGGCCCTTCGTCGAGCGGTGGGCGAAGCGGCAGCCGACGGCGAGGACGACGTCCGCCGCCCTGAAGGCGTCCTCCGTCGCTCGCCGGTTCGGCAGGACGCCGAGCCACAGCGGGTCGGCCTCCGAGATCGCGCCGCGTCCCATCACAGACGTGATCACCGGCGCCTGGAGCCGGCGCGCGAGGGCCTCGAATTCTCCCGCCGCATCCGCCGCGATCACGCCGCCGCCCGAGACCAGAAGCGGCCGCCGGGCCCGGGCGAGGTATCGGGCCGCCTCCTCGACCAGACCCACGTCGCACGGCGGACGCCGGCCCGCGCCCGCGGCCGTCAGGCTCGCCGCGACGGGCGCCGCGAGCAGGTCGGTCGGGATCGACAGCGCGACGGGACCCGGCCGCCCGGTCCGGAAGAGATGAAACGCCCCCTGCACGGCACCGGGGATCTCCGTCCCGGTCCGGAGGGCGTCGGCCCACCGGCTGACCGGCCGGAAGCACTCGATCTGGTTCGGCACCTCGTGGAGCGCGCCCATGTCCTGGCCGACGAGCGCGCTGGGAACGTCCGACATGAGGAGAAGCACGGGCTGGGAGCCGGCGTGGGCCTCGACGAGCGGGGTGAGCGCGTTGGTCGCGCCGGGCCCGGTGGTGACCACGACGACGCCGGGGTGCCCCGAGGCGCGGGCGTAGCCGTCGGCCATGAACCCCGCGCCTTGCTCGTGACGCGCGAGGATGTGGGCGATCCCGTCCTGCCGGAGAAGCGCGTCGTAGATCGCGAGATTGTGAACGCCCGGGATGCCGAAGACGTGGCGGACACCCTCCGCGCTGAGCGCGGCCACGACCCACTCGCCCCCGGTCCGGGTCACAGACTCGGTCATGGCGCTCGAAGCCTACCGGGAGGGCTCCCCGAGCGTCAACCGCAACCCCGGGTCGCGGGACCGCGCCCACGGCGAGGCGCCAGACCGTACGCGGTCGGTGGGGCTTCCGCGAGGACCGCCATCCCGGCGGGCCTCATGGGGGCAACACGGCCTGGACGAGCGCCTCGGCGATCCCGGCCAACGCCCGGCCAGCCGGCGTGTCCCCGTGATCCAGGACGAAGGGCCGCCCCCGGTCCGCGGCCGCGGCAAGCCTCGGATCGAAGGGCACGCGCCCCAGGAACGGCAAGCCGTGCTGGGCGGAGGTCGCCTCGCCCCCCGGTCCCTCGAACAGAGGGCCAACAGTGCCGCACGCTGGACACGCGTAGCCCGCCATGTTCTCGACCAGCCCGAGTAGCCGGGCCCCGCGCTCGCGGGCGAGCGTCATCGCCCGGCGGACGACCAGGTGCGACACGCCGGAGGGAATCGTGATCACGACGGCGCCGGTGAGCCCGGGCTGGAGGTCGAGGAGCGTCGGCAGTCGGTCGGCGCCCGGCGGGAGGTCGATGAGCAGGATGTCGAGCGCGCCCCAGGCCGTGTCGCAAAGGAACTCGCGGAGCGCCGTGCCCTCCATGGTTCCGCGCCAGGTGTGAGCCTCGGCCTGGGTGGGCGCCTCCCACACGACCGGCGTATCGTCACCGGGCAAGAGCAGGTCCATCGAGAGGACGCGGACGCCTTCCGCGGACACCGCGGGATGGACGCCGTCCGGTTCGATCCGGAGCGTCTGGCCGCGCACCCCCAGCATCTTCCCCATCGAGGGGCCGTTCAGGTCCGCGTCCAGCACGCCGACCGCGAGCCCGCGCCCGGCGAGGGCGGCCGCGAGGTTTGACGTCACGGAGCTTTTGCCGACACCGCCCTTGCCCGAGACGATCGCCACACTCGCCCGGATCGGGGCCATGCGGGCCGCGAGGCGGGCCTGGTGCGCGGCGACCTGCTCGACGATGTTCGAGCCGCCGTCCCCCTTGATGTCACGATAGCCCTTCACGCGCCGGTACCCTCGTCGCTCGTGTCGAGCGGCGCCGCGGTGGGGTCCCTGAGGTGCGCGCGAAATCGGCGCATCAGGTCCTCGCCGAGGAAATCCCCGGACTGGCCGTGGCGCTCCGTCTCGAAGTAGCGCCGGATCCGGTCGAGGCGCTCCTGGGCCTCGGGATTCAGGCTGACGGTGCGGATCTCGGCCTTCGCCGCGTCGAAGGCGTCGAAGGTGAGCTCCGTGAACCCGAGCTCACGGATCCGCTTGACGGCCTTCATCATGGCCTGGTTCCGGAACCGAGTGAGGAGCGGCGAGGTGATCTCGGCCACGCCCATCCGCCGGGCGCGCCGCTCGGCCGCCTTCCGGATGCCCTCGCGCACGAACTCCGGCGCCGTCTGGAGCCGCGCCCACGCCTCGGGCACCCATCGGACCGGGACCTCCGGGGCCGCGTGCCAGAGCCGGTCGACGACCTCCGTGGTGACCCGGTCGAGCCCCGCCCGGCGCGCTTCGACCTCGACGTCGCGCTGGAACAGGCAGAGGACGAAGTCCGCCATCATGGCCGGCGCCTTGCCGAGACGGCCGACGAGCCGAGCCTCCGCCTCGGGTGTCCAGGGAAGAGGCGCCGCGGAGGCCTCCGTCTCGGCCTCCGCCTCGGCCTCCCGAATGAGCGCCGGGGTGACCGCCGCCGCTCCGTGCTCGGTCGCCAACTCCTCGCAGATCCGGCGCGTCATCGGCCGCATGAACGCAGGGACGGCCTCCAGCAGCGCGAGCGCCTCCGGGGTCCAGGGAGCCGCGGCCCCCGGCACCTGGTACGCGCCGCTCTCGGCCAGGCCCATCATCTCGGCCTTGTACCGAGTCATGAGCTCCGGCGTGATCACGCGGACGCCCTCGGCGCGGGCGCGCCGCTCGGCGAGCCGCCGGACCATTCCCCGGAGGAACACGGGGGCGCGAGCGACTCGCGCTTCGGCCTCTGGCGTCCAGCGCACCTCGCCGGAGCCGGGGCCGGACGAGGGTGCCCGGCCGCTCACCGCTGCCGGCTCCACGCCGCCCGGGCCAGCATCACGGCCGTGACGACGGTGAGAAGGCAGAAGGTCCAGGCCCCGGCGCGCATGGACACGTCGATCCCGAGGACCGACACGGTCTCGGCGCGGGGCGCCCAGGCGATCCGGGCCACCTCGATCGCGCGGAGAGCGACCAGGAGGGTCAGGATCCGCGCGAAGTCGCGCCGCGAGAGAATCCAGCGGTCGAACCAGCCGCGCTCACGGGTCAGCAGCCAGGGGAAGACGACGACGAACAGGGCGCCCACCACGAACCACGCCGTGCCACCGCGCTCCATGCCCCGCGGCCCGAGTCCGCTGCTGGCGAGAGCGAGGCCGCCGAGCCAGTAGACGACCCCGTACGCCACGTAGGTCCAGGCGGCCTGACGGTATCGCGCCTCCTGGATGGGCATCGAGAGATCACTCGCCGCCGGCCACGGAGGGCCGCCCCGCGGCCGGCGTGAAGGGCCGGCCCGGCGAGATGCCCCAGCGGCTGCGGACCTCGGCGAGGAGAGTCGGGGTCACCGTCCCGTGTCCCTGGCTCCGCGCGTACGCCTCCACCGCCTGGACGACCATCGCCCGGGCGAACGCGGGCACGGCGTCGAGCCGCGTCCGGGCGGCGGGCTCCCACGGCAGCGCGAAGCGGACCTCGAGCCCGAACGTCTGCTCGGCGCCGAGCCGGATCACCTCGCCGCCGTGGGCCCCGGGCCGGTAGCCGCAGGCCGGGTCCTCGGCCAGGTAGTCTCCGTAGGTCGCGTAGGCCCGGCAGCGGCAGCCTCCGCAGATCTCGCGGAACTCGCACGCGCCGCACCGTCCGCCGAGCGGACCCGTGCGGAGGTCGGTGAAGACCTGGGCGCGCTCCCACAGCTCGGCGAACCCGGCCTCCCGGAGGTTGCCGGCCGCCACCGGCATGTAGGGGCACGGCGTGACGTCGCCCGTCGGGGTGATCCGGCAGTAGTACTTCCCGGCGGGGCACGACCCGTGAGCGTAGTTGGCCAGGAGGGGCGACGCCGGATCCAGCTCGTAGAGGACGCGCCGGAAGTGCGGCGCGCACTTGGCGCGGATCAGGAGGCCATCGGCCCGGCCGACCGGCACGCTCCACGGATCCTCGCGCCGCTCGCCCACGGAGCCCGGCGCGGCCTCGTCCGCAACGCGCCCCGCCCCCTGCGCGCGAGCCAGGTACGTGAGGATCTCCTCGTACTGTGCCGGGGCGATGTCGGTCAGCCCCTCGCCGCGTCCCGTCCGGACAAGGAAGAAGAAGTTCAGCACGCGCGCCCCGAGCGCGCGGGAAAGGTCGATCATCGCGGGGATCTCGCCGACGTTCCAGTCGGTCACGCTCATGTGGAGCGAGAAATCGAGGCCCTCGGCCCGGAGGGCCTCGGTCGCCCGCACGGCCCCTCGCCACGCTCCGGGCAGGTGGCGGAACGCGTCGTGGCGCCCGGGATCCGTCGAGTCGAGGGAGAGCGACGCCCCCTGGACGCCGTGCGCCTTCATGAGCCGCGCCTGCTTCTGCCGGAGAAGCACACCGTTGGTCCCGAGCACGACCGTGAAGCCGTGCTCGCGGCCCTCCGCAGCGAGCTCGAAGATGTCCGGTCGGAGAAGCGGCTCCCCGCCCGTGAGGATCAGGAAGGTCCCGGGGTTGACGCGGGCGATGTCGGCCATCACCCGGCGACACTCGTCGGTCGAGAGCTCCCCAGCCGCCGAGGCCCCGGGCGCCGCGCTGATGTAGCAGTGCGCGCAGAAGAGGTTGCAGCGCTGGGTGAGGTTCCAGGAGACCGCGTACGCCTTGTAGGTCACTGGATGAGCTCGTCCGCCCGCGCCAGCACCGCGGGCGGGATTGTGAGGCCGAGAGTCTTCGCGGTCATCAGGTTGATCACAAGCTCGAACCGCGTCGCCTGCTCGATGGGCAGCTCCCCGGGGTTCGCACCCTTGAAGATCTTGTCAACGAAGACCGCGGCCCGGCGCCACATCTCCGGCGAGCTCCCCCCGCCGTACGCGAGCAAGCCCCCCACGTCGACGAGCTCCCTGAGGCCGATGCTCGGCAGGCGGTGCTTCGCCGCGAGGTCGGCGACCTGTCGCACACTCGAATTCAGCATGGCGTCGTCAACCACCACCACGCCGTCAGTCTGTCTCCTAACCATCGCCGAGAATGCGCCGGGGAGCTCGTCGGGGCGTCGGGCTTCCGCCGCCTGGAGGTCCACTCTCAGCGAGGTCGCCATCTGCTCCATCGCCTTGAGCGCGGTCGCGTGCACCGGATTGTCCGGGTTGACCAGGGCGGCCAGCCGCTTGGCGCTTGGCAGCGTTTCGGTGAGCAGCTCGACGCGCTTCGCGTTGATCTCGGGAAAGAAGAACGTCGATCCAGTCAGGTTCCCGCCCGGCCGGGCCAGGCTGGCGACCAACCCAGTGGTCACGACGTCGCCGGTCACGGCCATGACGATGGGGATCGTCGTGGTGGCCCGCTTGGCGGCGAGGCTCCCCGGCGTCCCGTGGGTGACGATGAGGTCAACCTTCAGACGGACCAGCTCGGCCGCGAACTCGGCTAGCCGGGCGTACCGCCCTTCCGCCCAGCGGTACTCGATGACGAGATTCGTCCCCTCGACGTAGCCGAGATCGCCGAGACCCCGGCGTATCGCCTCCACGCGCCGACCGTACGCCGCCGCGGAAGCCGAGCTGAGGAGGCCGATGCGCCAGACCTTCCCCGGCGGGGTCTCCGCCTCGCTGGCGAGCGGCGCGGCGAGTAGAGTCAGTCCAAGACCTACAAACAGTCGAAGTGTTCGCCCCATCATGCTCGCCACCACCCGTCGGACTCGGGGTGGCTCATCCGCAGAACGCCGGCATGAGCGGTGCCACCGCCGGGAGTCGCAAGGGCCCCCCCTGCCCGTTCTCGCGCCGGACGGAACCTTGGCGTGGTGCGTACGTGCTCGCGACTGCGGACACCTCGTCCGGTCTCGGTGCGCCGTGCCTCCGCCTCAGCTCTGGGGCTTGTTCTTGATGTAGCCGGCGATGACCTCGTTCATGGTGTTCCGCGCGTGGCCGATCCCTTCCTCGCACAGGAGGAGATCGATGAAGCCCACCTGCTTCTCGCGCGCGACCTTCTCGATTGCCTCGCGGGTCATGTCGCGCATGAAACCCGCCGGCACGCGGTTCAGCCGCGCGACCGCGTCCTCGGTCCAGGTGAACGCCCCGTTCGGGTCGGTCACGTCCTTGAGCGTCGCCTGGGCGAACCGCGTGTTGGCGATGAGCGTGTCCCAGCCGTCGCCGAGCTTGTCGCGTCCGACCGTCTCCTCGATCAGCGGGAATGCGATCTCCTTGGTGATCACAGGAATCTTGCGCGTGCGCGCGTACTTCTCGATCCGCGCCTTGGCGCGCCGCCGGAGGTAGGCATCGGTGACCTCGCGGAGGCCCTCCCGCGCGTCGTTGGCCCAGCGCACCGTCACGCCGGGCATGACCTCCTCCTCGGCGATCCCCCCCTCGGCCGTGGCGATCCGTTCCACCGCGCGCCGGTCGACGTGCGTGAAGCTCTCGGGACCCCCGGAGCAGACCGGGCACTTCACGACGGGGTTCGGGCCCTTCACGACGTAGCCGCAGACCGAGCAGATCGCCGTCACCGCGGCGTCCTCGGCCCGGAGCTTCGCTACCGCCAGGTCCTCGGCGAGGATCTGCATCTTCTCCGCCATGCGGCTCGGCATGAAGATCGCCATGGCTTCGTCGATCACCTTGGAGGTGATGACCGTGTGGCCCTGCTCGATCGCGTAGCGAAGGAGCGCCGTCCGCGCCACGCCCGCCACCTGCTCGGGCACCCGCGTCATCCGCTCCCGGGCCTCGTCCGTCCACGCGATGATCTCCTCGGCCTTGACGTCCAGCGGCGGGTAAAACTTGCCCGCGACGAGCAGCACGTTGCAGGGGGCCAGGCGAAGCAGGTTCTCGGTGTTCGACCCGAGGTCGGCCTCGCGCTCGTCCGAGTGCACGCCGATGCGACCCAGGATCAGGAGCCAGGGCTGCTCCTTGCGACAGAACTGGAGGACCTTCTCGAAGCACTTGCCGTCGAGCAGCGTGATCCCGAGATCGACCCCCTCGTCGGCCGCGAGCTTCCGGCCGATCTCGAGATGCGACTGGTAGATCTTGGCGAGCCCCGTGTCGATGATCTCCTCGTGGAGCTGCTCCTGCTCCTTGAAGCGGAAGACCTTGGAGGCCTGCTCGGTCAGCACGCCGACGATGCCGTTGAACATGGCGTAGTGGAGATAGGGATCGTACACGGCGACCGCGTGCACCGGACGGCGGAGGGCCTTGCCAAGCGCGATGCCGACCTTGAGCCCGTGGAAGGACTGCGGGCTCCCGTCGAGCCCGACGAGGATTGCGCCCTGCTGCGCCTCGGGCGGCTCGAGGCTCCGGATGACCAGGGTGTCGACCGGCACCTTGCGCACGAACCGCTCCGTCACCGAGCCGAGCTGGCTGTCCCGCACGGCACCGAGGCCGAGGGCGCCCATGATGACGAGGTCGTAGTCCTTCCCCTGGACGTCCTCGATCAGCGCCTTGTAGTGCTTCCCGTCCATCATGCGTGGCTCGAAAGGAAGCCCGGCGGCCTCGGTCTTCTTCCGCATCACCTCGAGGTACGAGTCGGAGACGAGCTGGAGGCCCATCGCGATCAGCGAGTCGTGGATCTTTCGCTGCCGCTCGAGCTCGTGCTCGTCCCGGTACTCCTCGGGCAGCGTGTACTCCATCTGCTTGAAGCGGTAGTCGTGCAGCCGCGCCGCGTACACGTGGCACCCGGTGAGGGTCGAGCCGAAGGCGCGGCCGAGCTCCACGGCCAGGTCGATGGCACGGTTGGAGTAGTCCGAGTTGTCGACCGGCACGTAGATCTTCCGGAACATGAGGGCCTCCTTGCTCGGCACTTGGGGCGACGCCGGGGTCACTTGAGCTCGAACTCGATCGCGATCTCGCCACGGGCCGGCACCGTCACCTCCTGGGTGAGGACGCGAGGCGAGTCGTAGAGGGGGCGTCCGTCCTTGTCCTTGCCCGTCACCATCCAGCCTTCGTGCCAGGCGGTGATGCGGTAGCGCCCCGGCGGGATCTCGTCGATGCGGAACTGTCCGTTCTCGTCCGAGACTGCGAAGTAGGGATTCTCGCGGACCACGATCCAGGCCCGCATGTGGGTGTGGGCGTCGCAGACCACCTCCACGACGCCCGGCTTCTTGATCCGCTGCGTGATATCGACGGCCTGGTCCTTGGTGGGCAACGCGATGTTGAACACCGTGAGGCGATCGAGAAACCCGTGCGTGCTGTGCAGGATCGGATCCGAGTTGCGGATCCGCACCTTCGCGCCGGCCATCACCGCGGAGACGTGCGGGACGAACAGGCACTTCGCGTTGTCCAGCTCGAAGTCCGGCGCCCGCTTCCCGCGCTCGACTCCCTCGACGGCGACGACCGTCCCCTTGACGCCCTTCGTCGGGCCGAGGACCAGCGCCTGGGAGGGCTTGTGCTCCCCGCAAACGTCGGTGTTCTTGCGCACGGGCAGGGGCTCGGCCCTCGGCGGCTCTCCGGCGAACCGCACCCGGCCCACGAGGGCACCGCCGTCCGTCACCGGCACCTCGACGTAGGTCGAGCCGGGCCGGGCCACGCCGTGGAGCCCGAGACCGACGACCAGGGCCAGTACCCCCACCCCCCGCCGCATCCTAGGCTCGTCTCACGCCGGGCCGCCGGGCCGCGGCTCCCCGCCACCGTCGCTGGGATCCACCAGGTGATCCAGGGCCAGCCAGAGCGCCTTGCTGTAGCGGAACGACCAGAGCGGGAAGAGGACCGAGAAGGCTCCCCACACCGCCACCTGCCACCCGGGTGACGGGGCGATCCATGCCTCGAGCGCGAAGTAGCCACTCAGTGCGAGCAGCACCGTCAGGCCGTAGTTGATGTAGATCGCGCCGATGAAGTACCCCGCCTCCCGCTCGAAGAGGAGCCCGCAGACCGGGCAGCGCGGGGGCATGCGAAGAAGCCCGGTGAAGAGCGGCGCCCGGCCGCAGCGCGGACAGCGCAGCCCGAGCGCCCGCCGGAGCGCCAGGGACACGGGGGCGCGGTCCATGCGGCGCCCCGCTCACCGGGCTACTCTGGGTCCGCGGGAGTTGATCAAACGGCCTTCGGCCCGTGGCCTCACGCCCGGCTATCCATGGTAGAGCATCCAGTACACCACGACGCCCGTCACCGACACGTAGAGCCACAGGGGGAGCGTGACACGGGCCAGGCGCGCGTGTCGCGCGAACTGAGTCCGCAAGGCCCGGTAGAGCGTCGTGCCGACCAGCGGGACGATCACGACGGCCAGCACCGTGTGCGTGAGCAGGATCGAGAAGTAGAGCGTCCGGAGCCAGCCCCCGCCGCCATAGGGGCGCGAGCCCACCTGGGCGTGATAGACGAGGTAGGACCCGAGAAACAGGACCGAGAGGCCGACGGCCGTCAGCATGCAGGCCCGGTGGACGGCGACCCGTCCCTGCCGGATGGCGACGAAGCCGGCGACCATGGCCACCGCCGCCGAAGCGTTCAGCACGGCGTTGACTGCGGGCAGGACGGTGAGGGTCACCGGCCGGCGGTTCGCGGGGCCATGACCCGCGTCAATGCTTTGGCGCCTCGATCTTCTTCGTGTCGGCCGTCCGGTGCGGCGCGTGGAGCGAGTCGGGCAGCAGCACCAGCACCAGGAGCGTGGCGATCGCCACGGGCGTCAGGGCGATGTAGCCGAGCGTCTTCGTCTCGAGGCGGAGGTGCATGAAGTAGAGCGCGACCATCGCCGCCTTCGTGGAAGCCAGCGCCACCAGCAGCACGCCGATCGCCAGCTTGGCGATGGGCAGATAGATGACCGCGATCTCGATCACCGTGAGCACCGCCAGGTACCAGAAGATGGCCATGTAGCTCGGCCCGTGTTTCGCGTGCGTGTCTGCCATCGTGCGCCTCCGCCCCCGCCCGCCTACAGGAGATAGATGAACGTGAAAACCATGATCCACACCAGATCCACGAAGTGCCAGTAGAGTCCGGCGATCTCCGTGATCATGTAGTTGTACCGCATGTCCGGGACGCGGCTGATCACCTTGAGGACTGACAGCAGGTAGATCACGCCCCCGGTCACGTGCAGCCCGTGGAAGCCCGTGATGATGAAGAAGCTCGCGCCGAAGAGCGTGGCCCCCCAGGGGTTCCCGAAGACCCTGAGCCCGCGCTGGATCAAGTGGGTCCACTCGTACGCCTGGAGCCCGACGAAGATCGCCCCGCCGAGGGCCGTAAGCAAGAGAAACATCTTCGCGCGGGCCAGATCCGGCTTCCTGAGGTTCTCCAGCGCCTTCACCATGGTGACGCTCGAGCAGATCAGGAGGAAGGTCATCAGGGCGGTGAGCTGGATGCCGAGCACCTGAGCCGGGTTCGGCCAGTCGACGCTGCCCGCCCGCAGGGCGCCGTAGGAGGCCAGGAGCACGCCGAACCCCATGGCGTCACCGGCCAGGAAGACCCACATCCCGAGCTTGCCCCAGCTTTCCGGCGTCAGGGGCGACTCGACCGGCTCGACGGCCGGATGGTGCAGCGCGGTTGCTGCGTCGCTCACGATCCGCTCTCCTTCCGTGCGGTCATGCGAGGTAGACCAGCAGGTACAAGATCGGCCAGAGGGCCACGACGAAGTGCCAGTAGATGGCGCAGCACTCGAGCGCCACGTAGCGGTGTCGCGCGAACCGGCCTCGCCGGGCCAGCCACAGCACCCCACCCAGCCAGACCGCGGCCCCGAGTACGTGGACGCCGTGCACGCCGATGAGCGTGTAGAAGGTCGCGCCGTAGATCCCCGACGACACGCGGAGTCCGAAGTGGACGAGCCGCGTCCACTCGATGCTCTGGATCACCAGGAAGAGGACGCCGAGCCCCCAAGTCCAGCCGAGCCACCGCACGAAGCTCGTGCGGTCGTCGGCGCGAACCGCCCGGAGCGCACGCACGAGCGTCCAGCTGGAGGCGAGCAGGACGAGGGTGTTCACGGCCGTGAGTCCGATCGGCAGCCGGGGCTGCCCCGGGGGCGGCCACTCGGGTGCGCCCAGCCGGAGTTGGAGGAAGGCGATCACCAGGCCGCCGAAGAACATGGTTTCCCCGCCAAGCAGCATCAGCATTCCCAGGCGCGCGTTCGAGAGCGGCAGGGCCTCGGAGCCCGGACGGGATTCGCCGTCCCCGTTGCCGTCGTGGCGGGCGGGCGGAGCGGGAGGCCGGCCGCCGCCGTCGGGCGCTCCGTCGCGACGGGCCTCCCGGGACCGGACCTCGAGGTCGAGCACGGGCACGGGAGCGCCTCAGTTCTTGAGCCAGGCCACCAGGGCCGCCAGGAGCATGAGGAGCACGATCCACGCCAGGAGCCCGACGGCCATACGCCGGTTTCGGACTGGCAGGGTCCCGGCGCCGCGCGCGGGATCGACCGCGGGGCCGGCTGCCGAGGACGAGCGCTCCGCCACGGCGGCTATCCCACCTTGTCCAGGGCCATGAGCGCCAGCAGGATCGGCAGGTACACGACCGACGCGACGACCACCCGCCGCGCAGCGAGCGTCGAGGGTCGGAGGGCTTGGGCCGCGCCCACCACCAGGAACAGCGCCCCCAGGAGCAGGGCCCCGAAGAAGTAGACGCCCCCCGTGAGCCCGACCAGGGTCGGCAGCAGGCCGACTGCGTGGAGCGCAAGACACCCCGTCACGATCTGCCGTTCGGTGCTTCCCCCGTCCGGGTCGACCACGGGCAGGACACGGATGCCCGCGCGGGCGTAGTCCTCCCGATAGAGCCGCGCGATCGCAAGCGTGTGGGGAAGCTGCCAGAGAAACAGGATCCCAAACAGCACGCCGGCGCCCACGCCGAGCTCCCCGCGAGCCGCCACCCAGCCGGCCACGGGCGGCAGGGCCCCGGGCACCGCGCCCAGCACCGTGCAGAGCGGGCTCACCCGCTTCAGCGGCGTGTACACCCCCAGGTACAGCGCCGAGGTCGCGGCGGTGATCCCGGCGGGCGCGGGGCCGGCCGTCACGAGAAGGTACGCGAGACCGCCGACCGTCACCAATCCTCCGAAAGCCGCCGCCTCGCCGGGCTGCAGGCGCCCGTCCGGAAGGGGCCGCGCCCGGGTCCGGAGCATCTGCGCGTCGACGTCGCGCTCGAGAAACTGATTGAGCGCCAGGGTTCCCCCCGCGGCCAGCGCCGTCCCGATGAGGAGGTGGACCAGCCGCAGGTAGTCGAGCTCCGCGGGCGCCCCGAGGTAGTAGCCGACCAGCGTCGTCAAGGCCACCATCAGGACCACGCGTGGCTTCGCGAGGGCAAGGAAGTCCGCCGCGCGCCGGCGCACCCCGGCCAACGGGACCGTCCCATCCCGCACGACTGCCGTCCGCGACGTCACGCCACCGCCTCGGTCCCGACGGCGACGGCACACCGCGCGGCGCGGGCTCCCGAGCCAAGCGCGCGCCGGCGGGCGAGCTGGAGCGCGAGCGCCACCGCGCTCCCCAGCAGGAGCGCCCCCACGGCGCGGTGCACGACCGGCATTGCCACGACGGTCAGCTGCCCGCCGGGGGCCCAGAGGTCCGTGAAGCGGACGGCGTAGGCACCCGCGCCCAGGACGAGCTGGGCCAGGAGGAGCACTTTCACGGCCCGCGCCCACCACGTGAGTACCGGGTCCTCCTCGGCGCCACGGAGCACGGCGAGCGCCAGCCAGATCAGGACGCCAGTCGTCACGACCGCTCCCGCGGCGTGCCACCAGAGGAGGGTTCCGTGAGTGGTGAAGGCACCGAGGACGACCTGGCCGTAGACGACGACCGCGCCCAGACCACCGAGTGGCGCCAACCGCCGGGCTCCCGCCGGCACGACGGAGGGCTCCCGCCAGCCGCGCCCCGTGACGACTGCGACCCCGACGAGAAGGGCGAGGAACAATTGCGCCAGACAGCCGTGGACGAGCCCGAGGACGTCGCGCAGGAGCACGACGCGCAGGCCTCCGATGAGGCCCTGAGTGCACACGAGCGCGACGGCCAGGAGGCCGAGCCCGCGCACCCACCGGCGCCCGTCGCCCAGGGCGAGCGTCGCGGCGAGGGCGATGGTGAGCATCCCGATCACGGCGCCCAGCAGCCGGTGGGCGTGCTCCACCAGCACGCCGCCGACCAGCCCCGACCACGGAAAGAGGAAGAGGTTGTGCCCGAAGGTCGTCGGCCAGTCAGGCACGGCCAGCGCCGCACCGGTATTGGTGACGAGGCCGCCGGCCACGATCAGGCCAACGGTCGCTCCCGCCGTGACACACGCCAGCCGGTGTGCCCAGCCGAGGCCCTTCATGCGTGCCCCCCGCACTCCAGGCTCGGACTCAGTGTCCGTGCCCCCCGGCCCGGGCCTCGGCACCCACCTCGGTCTGGGGCAGGTAGTCCTCGGTCATGCCGGGAACGCTGTACTCGTAGGGACCCCGGTAGACCGTGGGGACCGCCGGTCCCCAGTTGCCGTGGGGCGGTGGCGACGGCGCCGTCCACTCAAGCGTGTTGGCGTGCCAGGGGTTCCGCTCGCCCCTCCGTCCTCTGAACAAGCTCACGACGAAGTTCCAGATGAACAGGATCTGCGCCACACCCAGGATGAACGCGGACACCGACATGAAGACGGCGATCGGCTGGAGGGACAGGAGGAACTCGTACTGCGTCGGGTTGTAGATCCGCCGCATCATCCCGCCCACGCCGAGGAAGTGCATCGGAAAGAACACGCAGTTGAAGAAGACGAACGTGAGGACCGCGTGGATTCGCCCCAACGTCTCGTTCATCTCGCGGCCGAAGATCTTGGGGTACCAGTAGGTGATCGCCGCGAACATCGCGAAGATGATCCCCGCGACCACGTAGTGGAAGTGGGCCACGATGAAGTACGTGTCATGGATAAAGATGTCCACCGGCGTGTTGGCCATGAAGATCCCGCTGAGCCCGCCGATCGTGAACGTCGACAGAAACGAGATGGAGTGGATCATCGGCGTGGTGAATCGGATCGAGCCGCCCCACAGCGTCCCCAGCCAGTTGAACGACTTGATGGCGGACGGCACCGCGATGACCATCGTCGTCAGCATGAACGACGTACCGAGCGCGGGGCTCATGCCGCTGACGAACATGTGGTGACCGTAGACGATCCACGACAGGAACGCGATCGAGATCATCGAGTAGGCCATCGCCCGGTACCCGAAGATCGGCTTCCGCGAGAACGTCGACAGGACGTCCGAGGTCACCCCCATGGCGGGCAGCACCAGGATGTACACCTCCGGGTGGCCGAAGAACCAGAAGAGGTGCTGCCAAAGCAGCGGCTCCCCGCCGCCCGCCGGGTCGAACCAGTGCGTCCCGATCGTGCGATCGAAAAGGAGCATCGCCGCCGCAGACGTCAGCACGGGCAGGGCCAGCAGGAGCAGGATGGCCGTGATGAACAGCGACCAGATCACGAGCGGCAGGCGGAACAGCGTCATCCCGGGCGCCCGCATGTTGACGACCGTCGTGATGTAGTTGATCGAGCCCATCATCGACGACACGCCCAGCACGAACAGGCTGATGAGCCACAGGCTTTGCCCCCAGTCGACCCCCGAGTACTGGGGGTTGGCGGAGAGCGGCGCGTAGGCCGTCCACCCGCTCGCCGCGTGGCCGCCGGGGACGAAGAAGCCGGCCAGCATGATGACGCCTGACAGGGCGCCCGTCCAGAACGAAAGCATGTTGAGCTTGGGGAACGCCATGTCCCGCGCGCCGATCATGAGCGGGATCAGGAAGTTCCCGAAGCAGCCCACCATGATCGGCATGACCACGAAGAAGATCATGATGGTGGCATGCATCGTGAACAGCATGTTGTAGACCTCGGGCGCGATCACACCCTCGGTCTCGGTGAAGAACCAGCCGAGACCGGGCACCGGCGTCTCGGGCCAGCCCAGCTGCCACCGAATCAGCATGGCCAGGAAACCGCCGATCAGCAGCATGAACAGCCCGAGGAACAGAAACTGCCGGGCGATCATCTTGTGATCGGTCGAGAAGATGTACGTGCGCACGAACCCGAGGTCGTGGTGCTCGTGGACGTCGTGCGCCGTTGCCGTCGCGCTCTGAGCCATCGTGTCCCTACCTCCCTCGCGAGAGGACCTCGGCCTGGCCGGACCGGCCTAGGAAGGCCACTTCTCCTTGAGCCACTGCTGGTACTCCTCGGGCGTGTGGACGAACAGGTAACCCTTCATCCCCGAGTGGCCGAACCCGCACAGCTCCGCGCACGGGATCTCGTACTTTCCGGGCTTGGTCACCTCGACCCACTGGAGGATCTCGCGGCCGGGCACCGCGTCCTGCTTGAAGCGCGCCGTGGGGATGAAGACGCTGTGGATCACGTCCCGCGCGCGCAAGTGCATGACCACGGGCTTGCCCGTCGGCACGTGCAGCTCGTTGTCGAACGTCTGGTCGTCAGCCGTGTCGAACTTCCCGTCCGGCCCCGGGTACTGAACCTCCCAGTTGAACTGCTTGCCGGTGATGCGGACGTGCAGATCCGACTCGGGAATGCGACTCTTGACCTTCGACCAGCTCGGGATGGACAGGAAGGTGAGCACGACCAGGATCAGAGACGGGACGATCGTCCATACCATCTCGAGCGTCGTGTTGCCGTGGCTGTAGACCGCCCTCCGACCCGGCCGCTCCCGGTACATCACCAGGAAGGCCACCAGCAGCACCGTCACGAGCAGGAACGCGGCGCCGCAGATGTAGTAGATGAGGTAGAAGAGGTCGTCGAGCTCCTTGCCATACGTGGCGATGTTCTCAGGGAGCCAGCTCATCATCGCAGTCGGCCCGTCCTTTTCGATCGACGAGGGGTCACGGCCTAGTCACGCGTGGGGGTTCAGGGCCCGCCGTCCGGCGTGCGCTCCCGCCAGGGGCCATGGGAGCGCACGCCATGCGCGGGTCCTACTTCTTCAACTCGAACGCGACCTTCGTGTCCTGCCCGGCCTTGACCTCGACCTCCTTGGTCTGCTTGCCAAGGACCGGGTGAACGACCTCGACCTTGTGCTTGCCGGCCGGGACGTTCTCCAGCTTGAACGCACCGTTCCCGTCGGTGACCGCTGTGGGGTTCTCGGTCACGTAGATCCACCCGAGCATCCAGCTATGGGCGTCGCACTGGACCTTGATGAGCTCGGGCTTCTCGAACTTCTCCACCATCTCCTTCTTGAACTTCGGCTGCGCCTTGTTGATCGGCGGGTTAGCCGTGGAGAAGGTGTGGATGTTGTGGAGCACGCCGTCCGAGTTCAGGATCTTGATCTCGCCGGGCGACATCACGAGCACGTTCGGGTGGAACTCGCACCCCTTCTGGTCGAGCACGGCCGGCTTCACCGCCTTGCCGCCCTTGGCGTCGGAGACCGCGACGAGCGCGTTGCCGAGGCCGCCCCCGGCGCCGACGACGACTTCCGCGACCTTCTTCTCCTGACCGCAGACCTGGTTGTCCTTGTTGACCTTGACCACCTTGGGGGCGGGGGCGGCGCCGGAGAACTTGACCTCGCCGCTGATCGACCCTCCGCCCTGGGCGCCCGCCGGCGGCCCCGCGACCAGAACGACACCCGCCGCGGCAAGCGCGACGGCTAGCACGCTGACAACGATTGACAGCTTCATCGGAGTCCTTCCTCCTTGTAGTCGAGTATCCAGGCTACGCGGCCGGGCGCCGCCGCTGGGCCCATCGCGCCAGTCCGAGCTCGGCGGCGCCCACCACAAGCGCCAGGATCGGCGGCACGACGAACTGCCGCTTCGACGGCGGCGGATCGAGCCGCGCGTAGTACCAGGTCGAGACGGCCGCCTTCGGCCCCTCATCCCCCTCCGAGCCATCCCAGGCCCAGAGGACCATCGGGAAGAACTCGCCGGGCCGGAAGACGAAGTCCTGGGCGTCCGCCGTCTTGAGCGGCCGCCGGATCACGGCCCGGTACTGCCCCGCGTCGTAGACGGCCTGCCCCTTCGCCTGGACCGCCTCCCCGGTCTGGGGCGCCATCTTCCCCGGCCCGACGGCCGTCGCCTCGCCGATGTTCGTGCCCGCCCGCCAGGTCAACATGTAGACGGGGTTGCTCCCGTCGCCCATGAGGAAGTACGGCCGGTCCCCCGTGCCCTGTCCGGTCGGGAACTGGACGGCAATCATATCCGGCTTCGGCGCCCCTTTCGTCGGATCGGACGCCGTGGGGTCGTCCCAGGTCAGGTGGAACGCTGCCTCCCGATCAGTGTACACCGCCCGCACAGTGACCATGTCGATCGTCGGGTTGAAGTTGCGGGGGTCCGAGATCACCTGGCCCACGAGGGGAAGGGCCGCCCCGGGCCGTTTCGTCCAGAAGGCCGCGGTCGGGTCGTCCGGCACGTCACCGGTCACGGCCGCGACGGGCACGAACGACGCCCAGGCCAGCCGGTCGGGCCCGAGCGAGCGGACGTAGTTCGCCAGGTCCCAGAGACTCGCATCCCGCACGTCGGCGTCCTTCTCATCGGACTTCCGGTAGTCCTCGACGGAGTCGGCGATGGCGGGCATCGGCGTCCCGGCGACCCCGGTCAGGAGCCGCATGACAATGTCCCTCCGCTCGGAGCCGCCCCGGAAGGTCCAGGGCTTGTGCAGATTGGCCGGGCGGATCGGGTGACCCCAGTCGTCCTTGAGGTCGGAGCCGGGGGCCGGGTCGCCCCGGCCGGCCTGACCGTGGCACTTGACGCACTCGAAGGCGTCGAACATCTTCTGGCCCCGACGGAGGGACGCCTCCGAGGAGCCGACCTCCTTGGGGACCGGGACGGGCTCGATCTTGGCGTCCTTGTACCCCTCGGCGAAGGTCTTCAGGTACGCGACGACCGCCGAGCGCTCCCTCTCCGGGAGCGCCCTCCAGGCGGGCATCGATGTCCCGGGCATCCCGTCCGTCACGATGCGGAGGAGGTCCTGGTCGGACGCGAGCGGTCCGGCGACGGTGCGGATCTTGTACTTGCCCGCCGTGAAGTCCCGCGGGCGCGGCACGAGAAGTTCCGCCGCGGGGCCGTCGCCCTTGCCACTGACCCCGTGGCAGCCCGCGCAGCGCGTGTCGTAGACCTGCTTGCCCAGCGTGAGGTCACCGGACTGAGCGGCGGCGGCCCGCGGGCCCAGGGCGTCGGCGCCGCGAGCCAGGAGCCCGGCCGCGGGGTTCGGGGCCGGTGGTCGCGCCGCGTGGGACTCCATCACCCGCGGGGGGTGGCCGGTCGTCTCGTAGAGGTAGTAGATCACCTGCCAGATCTGCTCCTCGGTGAGACGGTCCTCCCACGCCGGCATCGCCGAGTTCCAGGGCGTCGACTCCTTGGGCAGGCCTGGCCCGCCCTTGGCGATGCGCCAGAACACGAAGCCCTCGGAGAGCTGGGCGATCGTGTTCGGTCCGACGAAGTCGGCGGGCTGGGGGTTGAACCCGTGTGCGTAGTGGCCCTGACCGTCCAGGAGGTCACCGTGACAGTACATGCAGTTGCGGATGTAGATCGCCGCGCCGGCCGCCAGGTGCTTGTCCCGGTTCGCGGGGTTCTGCTTGATGTCCTTCCGGATCGGCGTGTCGGCGTGCTGGAGGTTGATCTCCTTTCCGCGGAAGCTGATCGTGTCCGGCGGCGCGGGATGGACCGCGCGGAGCTCGAGCGGTGCCTCGGCGCGGGCCGACGCCTGCGAGTAGGCGTAGTAACCGATCAGGACCGGGATGGCCACGCCGAGGACCAGGCGCAGCGGCCGGCGGCCGGGCTCGGTGAGGGTCGCCCAGATCGGGGCCACGAAGGCCCGCCACGAGTCGGAATCCGACGAGACGTAGACCAGAACGGCCATCAGGGTGACGGCCATGTAGAGCGAGAACACGCTGAACGGCATCGGCGGTCGAATGCCGTACCGGAAGAGGAGGGCGGCCACGATCAGGACCAGCGCGGCCTGGAGGAACTTCCCGCGAGGCGCCGCCATCGCCTAGGGCTGGGCCTTGGCAGCCGGCTGGCCGGCGGCGGCCGGTGCCGCGCCGCCCTTCAGCGTCAGCAGGAACGAGACCAAGTCGAGGTACTCCTTCGCGGTGAGCTGCTGCCCGAAGGTCTTCGGCATGACGTTCGGCGGGAATCCGGACACCGTGCCCTTGGAGGCCGGGTCCAGGATCTTGCCCATGATGTACTCCGGCGTCTGGCTGCCCGCGATGTTGGAGAGGTCCGGCCCGACCGGGCTCGCGCCGATCGCCCCCGCCTTGTGGCACGCGATGCAGGCGCCCTTCCCCGTGAACACGGCCTGGCCGGCCTTCGCGTCACCTGGCAGTTCCAGGGGCGGCGCGGCGCCGGCCGAGGCGCTCGCCACCTGCGGCACGTCCTCCAGCTTCACGTCCACGGTGCCGCCGAGGCTCTCCAGGAACGCGGTGGTCGCCCACAGCTCGCTGCGATTCAGGCCGATCGGGGCCCTGGACACGTTGGGCATGATGTTGGGAAACCCCTCGACCACGAAGGCGCTGGGCGTGAGCAGCGACTCGACCAGGTACGCGGTCGCCTTCATCCCGGGCTTCCGCGTCGCCGCGCGCCCGCCGACCCCCGTGAGATCCGGTCCGCGGCCGGCCCGCCCGATGCCGTGGCAGGTGGTGCACTGTCCCTTCTCGCGAAAGATCTTCTCGCCGGCGGCCACGAGCTGCTGAGGGGTCACGTTGCCGCCTTCGAGCGACAGCTCCTCGGGCGGCTTGGACTCGATCTGCGGAATCGAGTTCGCGTACCAGGTGTAGCTGCCCATCACCGCGAGGGCGAACGCCCCCACCTTGACCGTCACGGGCACCGCCAAGCCGGCTACCCCTCCCGGCTCCCGCCGGCGATCGGCGCCGGTTTGGGGGTCGGATGGCCCCCGGGCGCCTCCGCGGCCGCCGCGTGCCCCTTCTCACCGAGGCCCCCGAGCCAGAAGATGAACATGACCATCAGGAAGAACAGGATGGTGGTCGTCGTGATCACGTTGGACGCGTAGCCAAGGGCCGGCGTCACCGCGTCGGGCGACCGGTCCTGCATGACCCCGTAGATATGCCAATGCTGGCGGATCCCGGAGCGCGCGAAGCCCATGAGCCCCATGAGCCACGTGAAGGTGACCGCGAGCAGGATCAGCACGTACTGGGAGCGCGGCGCGATCGACCCCCAGCGAATCGTGCCTGTCGAGCGCGCCCCCCTGAACATCGGGATATCGATCGCCATCACGATCACGATGCAGAGGAGGACCGTGAGAACCTGGAGCGGCGAGAACCGCCGGATCCGGACGAGGGCGTCCACGAAGTAGCCCCCCACGCCGAGCCCGATGACGGACCCGCCGGCGACCGCGAAGGTGAGCCACTGGAGTGCCATCCCCATCCGGGCCCAGGACACGGTGGGCAGCTTGTTCGCCCGGCGGTACAGGAGGTAGGAGAGGAACGTCGTCAGGATCATCAGGTTGACGGCGGTGTTCTTGGCCGACATCACCCCGAAGAAGCGAAGGAACCGGTGGTCGGACCCGCCCATCGCCCGGACCTCGCCCAGGGAGGCGATGAGGCTCCGCGGCGTGGCCCACACCATGAAGCCCAGCGCGATGATGAGGAGGAGGAACTTGATCCAGGGGCGGAACCGCTCCGCGCCCGGGATGCGCTCCATGCCGAGCCAGAGGTAGTAGTTCGAGCCGAGAAAGAGCACCCCGATGAGGATGGCCTGGACGATCCAGAGCCACGACATGAAGCCGCCCATCATCGTGATGCCCATCGTCTGGTTGTAGCCGTAGATCTCGAACCCGAGCCAGTACCCGGCGAACGGCAGGACCATCAGGGCCGAGAGAGCGACGAAGTTCCCGATGTACCCCATCCAGTCGTAGCGGGCCCGCTCCTCGTCCGTCCTGGCGCCGAGGAACCGGAAGGCCGCGTAGGCCGCGGCGATCGTGCCTCCGAAGACCACGTTGGCGATGAGCCGGTGGATGTTAACCGGCATCCAGGTGAAATTGTTCACCGCCTGCCAGAGGGTCCCCGTGAACTTGCCGGAATCGTCCACGCCGGCGGGCGAGATCATGAAGGTGACCCACGAGTTCGACACGAACAGGATCGCGGTGCCGAGGAGGTTCGAGAGCACCCCGATCCCGACGTGGAGCCCCTTCCGCGGCCCCGAGAGCCAGTTCCAGCCGTAGTACCAAAGGTACACGGTGAACGTCTCGAGGAAGAACAGCAGGGCGTAGAGCCACATCGTGGGGCCGAAGATCCCGCTCATGAAGGCCCAGAACCGCGGATAGAGCGTGATCAGGAGGAACAGCAGGAGGCCCCCGAGCAGCGCCGTCGTCGAGAAGGCCGCGAAGGTGAGCTTGACGAACTCGTGCGAGAGCCAGTCGTAGCGGCGCCCTTCCTCCCGGTCCATCCCGATCCGCCAGCCCATGAACTCGATGATCACGGCGAAGATCGGGACGCCCAGGATGAACGCGGCGAAGTTCAGGTGGATCTGCGCGATCACCCAAACGATCAGGCGCGAGCCGATGTAGGGGAACGCCCGATACGCCGCCTCCTTCTGCTCCTGGGCGAGAGCGGGCGTCGCCAGGCAGGCGATCGCCGCAACCGCCAGCAGGAGCGGGAGGAGGTGCGTGAGCCGGAACGACCCTGGGCCTGTCAGGACCGGACGCGGTCGCACGGTGGTCGTGCTGGGACTCCTTCGGGGTCCAGGCACTGCGAGCGGCGCCGGGCGGAGGCCCGGCCCGCTTGTTCCAATCGTCACAAGGATGTCGCCTCTTTGTAGGGCAGCGAGGGTGCCCCTGTCAAGGGCATCGCGCCCGACAGCCCGGCCGGCGCCGGGCCCGGCGGCGTTGCGGGGATTGCCGCGAATCTGCTACGATCCGCGTCACGTCGGGCGCCGCCTCCGTGGCGGCGGCACCGGCCTCCAGAGCCACCACACGTGTCCGGCGAGGTCATCGCCCAGGCCCTCCTCTCCGGCCTCCTCATGGGCTGCGTGTACGCCCTGATCGCGGCCGGCCTGTCGCTCATCTTCGGCCTCATGGAGATCGTGAACTTCGCGCACGGGGAGTTCCTCATGCTCGCGATGTTCGTGGCCTTCTGGGCCTGGGCGCTGGCGGGCCTGGATCCCGTCCTCGCCCTGCCGCTCTCGACCGCGCTCCTGTTCGGGGTGGGCTGGGTCGTCTACCGGAGCGTGATCAGCCGCATCCTGGGCGCCCCGATGCTGGCCCAGGTATTCGCGACCTTCGGGCTCGCCGTTTTCCTCCGCAGCGGCGCCCAGTTCCTCTGGAGCCCGGACTTCCGGCTCGTCCAGAACCCCTGGCTCCGGGGGCGATTCTCGCTCTTCGGGCTCTTCGTCGGCGCCCCACAGCTCGCCGCCGCCCTGGCCGCCCTCCTGGCCTTCGGCACCCTCTACTGGTTCATCACCCGGACCGAGACGGGTCTGGCCCTTCAGGCGACCGCCCAGGACCGCCAGGCGGCGGCGCTCATGGGGATCAACACGGACCGGATGTTCGCCCTGGGCTGGGGCCTCGGGGCCGGGTGCGTCGGGGCGGCCGGCGCCCTCCTCGCGAACTTCTTCTACGTGTTTCCGGACGTCGGCACGATCTTCGCCCTCCTCGCCTACGTCACGGTGGCCCTCGGCGGCTTTGGCAACGTGGCGGCCACGCTCCTCGGGGGGGTGCTGATCGGCCTGGTCGAAAACCTGGTCGGGCTCTGGGCGCCGGCGTTCAAGTACGTCGGCGTCTTCTGCTTCTACCTCCTGGTGGTGCTCTGGCGGCCGCAGGGCCTCTTCGGCAGGTACTGAGGATGGGCCCGCGCCACACCTCCCCCCCAACGGTCTCGTGGCCTCGGCTGGCCGCCCTTGGCGCCCTGGGGGCGGCGCTGGTCGCCTTCCCGTGGGTGTTCGCTCAGCCCTACCCCCGCGACGTCATGATCCGGATCTTCCTCTACGCGCTGCTCGCCCAGGCCTGGAACCTCCTCGGCGGCTACTGCGGCCAGATCTCGCTCGGGAACGCGGTCTTCTTCGGAATCGGCGCCTACGCGTCGTCCGTCCTGTCGCTGTGGTGGGGCGTGTCGCCCTGGATCGGGATGCTGGCCGGCATCGTCCTCGCCGTCCTCGTCTCCCAGGCGATCGGCTACCCCTGCTTCCGCCTCCGTGGTCACTACTTCGCGATCGCCACCATCGGCATCGGGGAGATCGTCCAGACTATCGCGATCAACTGGGACGCAATCGGCGGCGCGCGCGGGGTGTGGCTGCCGATCAAGCCGGAGACCCTGGTGAACTTCCAGTTCCACCGAGCCAAGTGGGCGTACTACTACATCGCGCTCGCGCTCCTGGGGGCCGTCTTCGGCGCGACCGCGCTGGTGGAGCGCTCACGGCTTGGATACTACTTCCGCGCGATCCGGGAGGACCCGGACGCCGCCCAGAGCCTGGGCGTCGCCCTGACGCGCTACAAGCTCCTGGCGATCGCCGGCTCGGCGGCCTTCACCGCGCTCGGCGGCACCTTCTACGCCCAGTACGTCCTCTTCATCGATCCCGAGTCGGTCCTGCCGACGTCGCTGTCCATCCTGATCTGCCTGGTCGCAGTGCTCGGAGGCGTGGGCACGCTCTGGGGACCCGCCCTCGGCGCGGCCGTGCTCATCTCCCTGTCCGAGGTAACGCGGGTCTGGCTCGGGGGCACCGGCAAGGCGATCGACCTGATGATTTATGGCGGCCTGATCGTGCTCGTCTCCGTCTTCCAGCCAGGCGGGCTCATGGGCCTCGTCGGCCGGCTGGGCCGCCGCCCGGAGGGGCCGGTCCCCATTGCCGCTCCCTCGGGCACCGGATAGGGGCGGGCGCGATGGATAGGAGCGTCGAATCCCCAGGAGGGACGGCCCGGGCGGGAGCGCTCGGAACTCCCCCCCTGCTGGAGATCCGGAGCATCACGAAGCGCTTCGGCGGCCTCGTCGCCAATCAGGCCATCACCTTCGAGGTGGCACCGGGGGAGATCGTCGGCGTGATCGGGCCGAACGGCGCCGGGAAGTCGACGCTCTTCGACGTGGTCACCGGCTTCTACCGGCCCGACGGAGGGGACATCCGCTTCGCCGGCGAGTCGATCACCAACCTCCGGCCAGACCAGATCAACCGCCGGGGCATCGGCCGGACCTTCCAGAAGCTTCGCCCCTTCAGCGGCATGACGGTGCACGAGAACGTCACCGTGGGCGCGCTCCTGCGTGCGGCCTCCCCTCGCGCCGCGCACGCCGAGGCCGATCGCTGCCTGGCCCTGGTGGGCCTAGCCGACAAGGCAAAGGCCTACGCGCGTGAGCTCTCGACCGGGCAGCGAAAGCGCCTCGAGATGGCGCGGGCCATGGCGACGCGTCCGCAGCTCCTGATGCTGGACGAGGTGACCGGCGGCGTGGACCAGCGGTCGATCCCCGGCCTGGTAGAGCTGATCGGCCGCCTCCGGGACGACGGCGTCACGCTGCTCGTCATCGAGCACAACATGCGGGTCATCATGAGCGTGGCGACGCGGATCATCGCGCTCCACCTCGGGGAGAAGATCGCCGACGGCCCGCCCGCGGACGTCGTGCGGGACCGTCGGCTCGTCGAGGCCTACCTCGGCGCCGCCTACCTCTGAGGCACGATGCTCAGGGTCGAGAGGCTCGCGGTCGCGTACGGGGACTTCCAGGTCCTGTGGGACGTCTCGCTCGAGGTCCGTGCGGGGGAGATCGTCGCGCTCCTCGGACCCAACGGAGCTGGCAAGTCCACCCTCCTCAACAGCGTGTCCGGGCTCGTCCGCCAGCGGGGCGGCCGGATCGAATTCGACGGCGGCCGGGTCGACGGGCTGCCCGCGCACGAGCGGGTCTCTCTCGGCCTTGCCCACGTGCTGGAGCGCCGGCGGCTCTTCCCCTACCTCACCGTGCGTCAGAACCTCCTCCTCGGCGCCTACCATCCGGGCGCGAGGCCCCATCGCGCCGAGAGCCTCGCATGGGTCGAGACGCTCTTCCCGCGCCTCCGCGAGCGCCAGGATCAGCCGGCCCACACGCTGTCCGGGGGCGAGCAGCAGATGGTGGCGATTGGACGGGGCCTCATGGCCCGCCCGCGACTCCTCCTGGTCGACGAGCCGACCCTCGGTCTGGCGCCCCGCGTGGTGGCGGAGATCCTCGATGTCCTTCGCCGCATCAACCGGGAGCAGGGCGTCACCGTGCTCTTCATCGAGCAGAACGTCGAGCTCGCCCTGTCCCTCGCCCACCGCGGCTACATCCTCGAGTCGGGCCGCCTGCTGCTCGCCGGCGACGCCGCCGCGCTGCGCACCTCCGAGGAGGTCCGCCGAGTCTTCCTGGGACTCTGAGCCGTGCCGCGCAGGGCAACCGCCCGGCGGGGGCACCCGGCGGGGGCGCGATTGCCCCTCCCGTCGCCGCTGTGCTACGGTAAGAGGCACCGGTTCACGCTCGTCTCGTGATGAGCGCCACTCCGACCGATCGGCTATCCTGACGCGGAGGAACTCCATGGCAAGTCAGGCCACGCTGCACCTCACCGAGGCCGCATTCGACCAGACGCTCGCCGAGCACCAGGAGGCGATGGTCATCGACTTCTGGGCCGAGTGGTGCGGCCCGTGCAAGGCGATCGCTCCGGCCCTCGATGAGCTCGCCCAGGAGTACGAAGGGCGGGTGACGATCGCCAAGGTCAATGTCGACGAGCATCCCGGGCTCGCGGCCCGTTTCCAGGTCCGTTCCATCCCGACCCTGC
Organism: Candidatus Methylomirabilota bacterium; assembly: GCA_035550795.1. GTDB lineage: Bacteria > Methylomirabilota > Methylomirabilia > Rokubacteriales > DASRDR01 > DASRDR01. Next base: position 20,078 of record DASZOL010000010.1, on the reverse strand, counting down.
TCATCTTCAAGGGAGGCCAGGTCATCGATCAGGTCATCGGGGCCGTCCCGAAGGCGCACATCAAGAAGCGCTTGGACGCGGTCGCCTGAGGGTGGCCTGCCGGTGAGGGGCGACGACCCCGACCCGCCCGGCGCCTCTTCCGCGACGCTTGCGGAGCTCGGCGAGCGCGGGCTGATCGATCGGCTCCGCCACCGGCTGCCGACGCCCCCCGCCGACGTCCTTGTGGGAATCGGGGACGACGCGGCTGCGGTGGTCTCTGGCCCGGGCACGCTCCTCCTGACGACCGATACCCTGCTGGAGGGTGTTCACTTCCGGCGGTCCACGACCACCCTCCGCGACATCGGCGCCAAGGCGATCGCGGTCAACGTCTCGGACATCGCTGCCATGGGCGGGGAGCCGCGCTACGCCCTGCTCGCGCTGGCGCTTCCCCCCGACCTCGCGGTGGCCGAGGTCGACGACCTGTACGCGGGTGTCCTGGACATGGCCCGACAGCACGGGGTGACCCTCGTCGGCGGCGATACGTGTGCGGGGCCCGGCGGCGTCATGCTCTCGGTGACCCTCGTAGGGCACGTCAACGGCGCCCCCCTCCGCCGCAGCGGGGCCCGGCCAGGCGATGCCGTCCTGGTCACCGGGACCCTCGGAGGGTCGGCCGCAGGGCTGGCCGTCCTCGAGCGAAGCCCCGGCGGGCTGCCGGCCGGCGTCGTCGAGGCGGTCGTGGGCCCGCACCGCGTTCCCACGCCCCGCGTCGCCGAGAGCCGGCTCATCCGCGCCTCGGGGTGGGCGACCGCCATGATCGACCTCTCCGACGGGCTCGTGACCGACCTCGGGCACATCGCGGCCGAGAGCCAGGTGGGAGCGCGAATCGACGTCGACGCGCTTCCGGTGAGCGAGGCCACCCGGACGGTGGCGCGGGCCGTCGGCGTGGATCCGCTCGGCTGGGCCCTGAGCGGCGGCGAAGACTACGAGCTCCTCTTCACGGCGGCAGCGGCCCACGCGGCGGACCTCGCCCGCGCCGTGACGGAGCGGGCGGGCACGCCCGTCCACCGGATCGGCGAGATCCGTTCCCGGGATGAGGGTCTGCGATTCGTCGACCGGACGGGCCGCGCGCACACGGTCAAGCCCGGGTTCGACCACTTCGGCTGAGCCTTGGAGCGGCTGGTCCTCGACATCATCCTGCTGTTCGGTTTCCTCGTCGTCTCGGCGCTCCTGGCCGGCGCCGAGGCTGCCTACTTCTCGCTGTCTCGACTGGGGAGCGCGCACCTCGAGCCGGAGGAGTCCCCCGGGCACGCCCTGCTGGCACGGATCCTGCGCGACCCGCGTGATCTCCTGATCACGCTGCTCGTCGGCATCACCCTGGTGAACATCGCCGCCTCCGCGCTCGCCACCCAGGTGGCCACGATCCTGTTCGGCTCGCGGGGCATCGGGATCGCCATCCCCCTCATGGTCTTCCTCATCGTCGTCTTCGGAGAGGTCCTCCCGATGACGATCGCGGTCGGCATGCCGCACCGCTTCGGCCTCCTCGTGGCACGCCCTGTGCTGGCGCTCCAGTGGCTCCTCACGCCGGTCCGGCGCCTGCTCGGCGCCTTCACCCACCTGGTCTCGCGCGCGGCCGACGGCGAGGGGGTGGCCAAGGCGGCCATCACCGAGGCCGAGCTTCGCACGCTGGTCGAGGTGGGCCACCAGGAGGGCGTGGTCCAGCGCAAGGAGCGCGAGATGATCCACGGCGTCTTCGAGCTGGGCGAGACGACGGTCGCCGAGATCATGGTGCCCCGCACGGACGTGTTCGGGGTCGACGTGACGACCCCGCCCAACCGCCTCCTGCCCGCCATCCGGGCGAACCTGCACCACCGGGTGCCCGTGTACGAGGTGAGCCTGGACGATGTCGTGGGCATCCTCCAGGTGAAGGAGCTCCTGCCGTACTACGCGGGCCTGCCGCCCGACTTCGACCTCCGCGCGCACCTCGCACCGCCCTATTTCGTCCCCCAGTCAAAGCGGGCCGACGCGCTTCTGCGCGAGTTCAAGGCGAAGAAGCTCCGGATGGCCATCGTCGTCGACGAGTACGGGGGCACGGCGGGCCTGCTCACGCTGGAGGACCTCCTGGAGGAGGTCGTGGGCGAGATCCGAGACGAGTTCGAGACCGAGGAGCGCCTGGCCCAGGCCGTGGACGAGCGGACGTGGCGCGTGGCGGCGAAGATGTCGATCGGCGACTTCAATGCCGTGACGGGGCTGACCGTCCCGGACGAGCACTTCGACACGGTCGGGGGCTGGGTGCTGGACGTCTTCGGCCGCGTGCCCCACCGAGGCGAGAGCGTCGAGTCAGAGGGCGTCCGGGTCACGGTCGAGACGATGCACCGGAACCGGATCCTCCAGGTCCTCGTTCGCCTGCCGGCGCCCCCCGCCGCGCCGCCGGCTGCCTCGGACGCGTCTCCGCGGCCGGACACGGATGACGGGAGGGGGGACGAGCGGTGAGCCTGGGCGCCACCTTCGGCATCGTCCTCCTGTGCCTCCTGGCGTCGGCGTTCTTCTCCAGCGCCGAGATCGCGTTCCTGGCCGCCAACCGGGTCCGGCTCCGCCACCTGGCCGAGCAAGGCTCGCGGGTGGCTCGGGGCTACATGGAGGCGTTCCAGCACCCGGAGCGCCTCCTCTCCACCGCGATGATGGGCGTGACGATCGCCCACGTCGTGTCCTCGGCCGTGGCGACCGCGGCCCTCCTCCCGTGGGTCGGCACCCAGGCCTCGCTGTGGGCGACCGTGACGCTCACGCCCCTGATGCTGGTGGTCGGCGAGATCCTCCCGAAGGCTCTGACCCAGCCCCGCGCCACCGAGGTCGCCCTCCGCACGTTCACTCCGCTCGGGGGCATCGCCTGGCTCCTCGCGCCGGTGGTGGGCGTCGCCAATCTCCTCGTCAGGGGGATCCTGGGCACCCTGGGGCACGGCGAGCGCCGGGATCCCTTCGTCTCACGAGCCGACCTCCGCCTCCTGGTCGAGCGGGAGCCGGACGGGACGACCGACGTCCTCGAGGAAGAGCGGGAGATGATCGAGGGGATCTTCGATCTCGTCGAGACCTCCGTGCGCGAGGTCATGGTCCCGCTGGTCGACGTCGTCGCCGTCCCCGAGGACGCCGGCATCGACGAGGCGGTCGCGCAGGTCCGGCAGAGCGGACACTCCCGGCTTCCCGTCTACCGGGAGCGCATCGACAACGTCGTGGGCGTGGTCGCCGCGCTCGACATCCTGGGCCGGGGCGGCTCCGGCGAGACTATCCGGACCCTCATGCGACCGGCGCACTACGTGCCCGCCACCAAGCGTGTCAGCGATCTCCTGCCGGAGATGCAGCGGCGGCGGATCCAGCTCGCGGTCGTCGTGGACGAGTACGGCGCCAGCCAGGGCATCGTGACCGTCGGGGACGTCATCGAAGAGATCGTCGGCGCCATTCCGGATGACCGCGAGCGCACGCCGTCCCAGCTCGTCCGCCTGCCCGATGGGAGCTACCTCGTGGACGGCCGGCTGTGGATCGAGGAGCTCAACGAAGCCCTGAAGTGGGATCTCCCGACGAAGAAGGACTACGAGACGGTGGCGGGGCTGATCCTCGCGTCCCTCGGGCGCATCCCGCGGCCCGGGGAACAGGTGACCGTCGGCGCCTACGAGCTCGCCGTGGTGGACGCCGACGAGCGCCGCATCCTCAAGGTGAAGGCCCAGGCTCGTGAGCGAGCGGTCGACCGCATCCCCCCGCAATCGCAAGGAGGACACTCGGCATGACCGGCACCATGGTGACGTTTCCCGCGAACGGGACCACGACGTCCGGGTATCTCGCGACGCCCAAGAGTGGCGCGGGACCGGGCGTCCTCGTGATCCAGGAATGGTGGGGCCTCGTTCCGCACATCAAGCACGTCTGCGATCGCTTCGCCGCCGAAGGCTTCGTGGCGCTGGCGCCCGACCTATACCACGGCAAGACCGCGAGCGAGCCTGACGAGGCCGGCAAGCTCTTCATGGCGCTGAACATCACCCAGGCCGAGAAGGACCTGCGCGGAGCCGCCGCCTACCTCCTGGCCCGCTCGGCCACCCAGCAGATCGGCGCCGTGGGCTTCTGCATGGGAGGGCAGCTCGCGCTCTTCGCCGCGACGCTGAACCCTGCGGTCGGGGCGTGCGTGAACTTCTACGGCATCCATCCGAACGTGAAGCCCGACTACGCGAAGCTGGCCGGGCCCGTGCTAGGGCTCTTCGCCGAGCGGGACGGTTACGTGACGCCAGCGGTCGCGCAGCAGGTCGACGCCGCGATCCGGAAGGCGGGCAAGGCGTCCGAGATCCACGTCTATCCGGGCGTCGATCACGCGTTCTTCAACGACGAGCGCGCCGACGTCTACGACCGGACGGCCGCCGAGGACGCCTGGCGGCGGACGCTCACGTTCTTCCGCCAGCACGTGAAGTAGCCGGGACCGGTCCAGCCTCGGCGGACGCGGAAGGGGCCCCGCGGACCGGGGCCCGCCCGGCCGCGGGCGGCCTTAGCCGCGCCCCGCCGCGGCGGCCGCCTTGCGCGCCTTCTTCGCCTCCTTGCCCTTTGGCTCGGCGGCCTTCTTGCCCTTCTCGGGCTTCTGCTTCGGGGCCTCAGGGCGGTCGACCAGCTCCAGGATGGCCACCGGTGCGCCGTCGCCCCGGCGCGTCCCCATCTGGAGAATGCGGGTGTACCCGCCCCGCCGGTCCGCGTAGCGGGCGCCGACCGTGTCGAAGAGCCGGCGCACCACGACCACGTCGGGCATCAAGGTGAGGGCTTGCCGACGCGCGTGGAGGTTGTCCTCCTTCGCGAGCGTCACCAGGTGGTCCGCCAGGGGGCGGACCGCCTTCGCCTTGGCCAGCGTGGTCGTGATCCGCTCGTGCGTGAACAATCCCGTCAGGAGGTTCCTGAACAGGGCCCAGCGGTGGGCCGTGAGCCGGCCCAGCTTCGAGCCGCCGCGCTTGTGCCTCATGCGCCCCTCGTGGTCTCCGCGGAGGCGGCGGCCGGCGTCGGCTCGTCATCCTCCTCCTCCGCCCCGGCGGGCGTGAACAGGTCGAAGTGATCGCGGAGGAGCTTCGACGCCTGGAGGAAGGCGTGGTCCGGCGCAATGCTGCCGTCCGTCGTGATCTCGACGATGAGCTTCTCGTAGTCCGTGATGTTGCCGAGGCGTGACATCTCGACCTGGTAGTTGACCCGCCGGATCGGTGAGAACGCCGCGTCGAGGCCTATCGCACCCGCCGGGATTCCCTCTCCGTGCCGATCGGCCGAGACGTATCCCCGGCCGGCGCCGATCCCGATCTCCAGCGTGAGCCGTCCCCCGGTCGTCACGTTGGCCAGGTGCAGATCGGGGGTCACGACCTCGACCCCCGGCCCCGTGAAGTCGGCGCCCGTCGCGGCCCGCGCGTCCCGCACGTCGAGGTGCGCGGTCCCCGTCTCCGCGTGCCCGGAGATTCGCACCACGAGCTTCTTCAGGTTGAGCAACAGGTTCGCGAGATCCTCTTCGACCCCGGCGATACGCTCGGCACCGGGGCTCGCCCCGGTGATCTTGACCCAGACCACCGCCGTCCCGGGGATCGCCGACAGCAGCACGCGGCGGAGCGAGCCGCCGACCGTCAGCGCGTAACCCTTCTCGAACGGCTCGGCCGCCATGCGGCCGAAGGTGGACGTCAGGTCTTCCCACTCGATACGACGTGGACGCTGGAACATCAACCGCGGCATACGGGAGACCCTCTTACTTCGAGTACAGCTCGACGATGAGCTGTTCCTGAACCGGAATCTGGATGTCATCGCGGAGCGGCAGGCTCCGGACGATCCCCGACTTCGCCGGGGCGGCCAGCTCGAGCCACTGGGGCACGTGGCCCCGGCCCGCCGACAGGTTGTCCGCCACCCGCTCCTGGAGCTTCGAGGTCGACCGGAGCTGCACCTCGTCACCCACGCCCACCAGGAACGACGGGACCGACACCCGGCGCCCGCGCACCTGGAAGTGACCGTGCGCCACCATCTGGCGCGCTTCGGCCCGCGACGCGGCGAAGCCCAGCCGGAAGACGACGTTATCGAGCCGGCGCTCGAGGAGCCGCAGCAGGTTCTCGCCCGTCACGCCCTTCTGGCTCTCCGCCTGGGCGAAGTAGCGCCTGAACTGTCCCTCGAGCAGGCCGTAGATGCGCTTGGCCTTTTGCTTCTCGCGCAGCTGCTGCCCGTACGCCGACTGCTTGGAGCGGCCCAGGCCATGCTGACCCGGCGGGTAGTTCCGGCGCTCGATGGCGCACTTGTCCGTGAAGCAGCGTGAGCCCTTCAGGAAGAGCTTGAGTCCCTCCCGCCGGCACAACCGGCAGACCGCGTCCGCGTACCTGGCCAACTCCTATCCTCCTTGCTACACCCGGCGACGCTTGGGCGGCCGGCAGCCGTCGTGCGGGATCGGCGTGACATCGTGAATCGCCGTGATCTCCAGGCCCACCGCCTGGAGAGAGCGAATCGCTGCTTCCCGGCCCGCGCCGGGACCCTTCACGTACACCTCGACCTGCTTGAGCCCGATCTCCATCGCCTTTCGCGCGGCTGACTCGGCCGCCATCTGCGCGGCGAACGGAGTGCTCTTGCGCGAGCCCTTGAAGCCCGCGCTCCCTGCGCTCGCCCACGCGACGACGCCACCCATCTTGTCGGTCAAGGTCACGATGGTGTTGTTGAAGGTCGCCTGCACGTGGGCAATGCCCGTGCGGACCTCGCGCCGCTCCTTCCGCTTTCCGGTCTTGCGCGGCTTGCCGGTTCCCGCTTCAGCCATGTCGTCCTACGCCTTCCCCGTCGTCGGGTTCTTGCTCGTTGCCTTCTTCCGGATCCCCACGCCGCGCCGCGGCCCCTTCCGGGTACGCGCGTTGGTGTGGGTTCGCTGTCCGCGAACGGGCAGCCCCTTCCGGTGCCGGATGCCGCGGTAGCTGCCGATGTCCATGAGCCGCTTAACGTTCATGGTGACCTCGCGCCGCAAGTCGCCCTCGACCCGCTGCTCGCGCTCGATCACCTCGCGGACGCGCCCAACCTCGTCCTCGGTCCACTCCCGCACCCGGCGATTCAGGTCCACGCCGGCTCGGCTCAGTATGCGGCGGGACGACGAGCGCCCGATGCCCAGGATGTACGTCAAGGCCACCTCGCCCCGCTTGTCCCGGGGCAGATCCACTCCCGCCACGCGTGCCATACGCCTATTCCTCTCCGCCGCGGGTCAGCCCTGGCGCTGCTTGTGGCGCGGGTTCGTGCAGATGACGCGCACGACCCCCTTGCGCCGGATGATCTTGCACTTCTCGCATCGCGGTCTGATCGACGGCCGTACCTTCATCGAGTGCTCCGTCCGCTCTCTCTCACCCCGCCACGGCCTACTTGAACCGGTACGTGATGCGGCCTCGCGTCAGGTCATAGGCCGACAGCTCGACCTTGACCCGGTCGCCGGGCAGGATCCGGATGAAGTGCATGCGCATCTTGCCCGAGACGTGCGTCAGCACGCGATGTCCGTTGTCCAGCTCGACCCGAAACATGGCGTTCGGCAGGGGCTCTACAACCTTGCCCTCCACCTCGATCGCATCGTCCTTCGGCTTCTTGCCCCCGGGCTCCTCGGGGAACTGCCCGCGTCGCCGCCTGCCCATCAGGCCGCCTCCCTCGCATCCCCGGTCAGCACGTCCGGGCCCTGCTCCGTGATCGCCACGGTGTGCTCGAAGTGCGCCGCCAGGCTGCCGTCCGCGGTCACCGCCGTCCACCGATCCGCCAACACGCGCACCTCCCAGTGCCCCATCGTGACCATGGGCTCGAGGGCGAGCACCATGCCGACCCGGAGGAGCGGTCCGCGGCCCGGCTCCCCGAAGTTTGGCACTTGGGGGTCCTCGTGGAGCGCACGGCCGATGCCGTGACCCACGAAGGCACGCACCACCCCGAAGCCCGCGCCCTCCACGTGGCTCTGGACCACTGCCGACACGTCCCCCAGGCGCCGGCCCGGACGGCACTGCGCGATGGCCAGATCGAGCGACTCCCGGGTGACGTCCAGGAGACGCCGGGCGTCGTCCGCCACGTCGCCGACCGGCAGCGTCACGGCGGCGTCGGCGTAGTAGCCCTCCACGATCGCCCCGAGGTCGAGGCCGACGATGTCGCCCTCCCGGAGCCGGCGCCGCGCCGCGGGGATGCCGTGCACGACCTCCTCGTTGATCGAGGCGCAGATCGTGGCCGGGAATCCCCGGTAGCCCTTGAAGGCCGGCTTGGCCTTGCGGTTCCGGATCAGGCCCTCCACCTCGCGATCGATCTCGAGGGTCGACACGCCCGGCTTCACGAGGTCGCGGCACATCCGGAACGCGTCCGCCAGGATCCGGCCGGCTTCCCGCATGTGCGCGATCTGGGCGGGCGTCTTGAGCTCGATCATCGCGGGCCCTCCGTCGCCGCGACGAGGCGAGCGTGAACCGCGTCCATCGTCCCGGACCCGGAGATCGTGGTCAGGAGGCCGCGCCGCCGGTAGTACTCGATCAGGGGCTGCGTGTCGCGCGCGTACACGGCGAGCCGCCGACGGACCGTCGCTTCTTCGTCGTCCGTCCGCTGGTAGAGCTCCCCGCCGCACGCGTCACATCGACCCGCCACCCGGGGCGGCGAGAACGCGAGGTGGTAGTTCCGGCCGCAGTTCCGGCAGACGCGGCGCCCCGTGAGCCGCGCCATCGGCTCCTCGTCGGGCACCTGGAAGAAGACCACGCGGTCGAGGGGGGCGCCCTCGGTCTCGAGCAGGTGGTCGAGCGCCTCCGCCTGCGCCGCCGTGCGCGGGAACCCGTCCAGGACGAACCCCTTCCGGCCGTCGGGCTTGGCGAGCCGCTCGCGGACGAGGCCGATCATCACCGCGTCAGGGACCAGTTCGCCGGCATCCATGTAGCGCCGGGCTTCCACCCCGAGCGGCGAGCCCTGCGCCACCGCCTCACGGAGCATGTCCCCGGTCGCGATCTGGGGCACGCTCCAGCGCGCGGCAAGCCGCCGCGCCTGCGTCCCCTTTCCGGCCCCGGGCGGGCCCAGCAGGACGACCCGCATCTCAGGCCCGGACCTTCGTACGCCGGCGCAGGAACCCCTCGTAGTGGCGCATCAGGAGGTGGGACTCCATCTGCCGCACCGTGTCGAGGGCGACGCCGACAACGATGAGCAGGCTCGTGCCGCCGAAGTAGAAGGGCACGTTGAAGGCGCGGATCAGGAAATCCGGCAAGACGGAGATCAAGGCCAGGAACATCGCACCGGGCAGCGTGATCCGCGTCAGCACGCGGTCGATGAACTCCGCCGTCTTCTTGCCCGGCCGCACGCCCGGGATGAAACCGCCGTACTTCTTCATGTTGTCCGCAAGGTCGTTCGGATTGAAGATGATCGCGGTGTAGAAGTACGTGAAGAAGACGATGAAGCCCATGTAGAGGATGTAGTAGAGCCCGTGGCGGGGGAGCGGCCCCGGGGACAGGGCGTCGGCCACGGCCTGCATCCACCACGTGGGCACGAACCGCGCGAGCGTCGCCGGAAACAGGATCAGCGAGGACGCGAAGATCACCGGGATCACGCCGGCCGTGTTGATCCGGAGCGGGATGTGGGTCGACTGCCCGCCGTACACCCGCCGGCCGACGACGCGCTTGGCGTACTGAACCTGAATTTTTCGCTGGCCCTCCTGCATGATGATGACTGCGGCGGTCACCGCCAGCATGAGGACGATGACGCCGAGCAGCACGAGCGGCTTCATCTCACCCGTCCGCAGCAGCTGATACGTCCCCTCGAGCGCCGACGGGAGCCGGACGACGATGCCCGCGAAGATGATGAGCGAGATGCCGTTCCCGATCCCCTTTTCGGAGATCTGCTCGCCGAGCCACATGATCAGTGCGGTGCCCGAGGTCAGCGTCACCATCGTGATCAGCCGGAACGTCCACCCGGGGTTCGGCACGAGCGTGACCCCGCCAGGGGCATTCATGCTCTCAAGACCGATCGCGATGAACAGCGACTGGAACCCCGAGAGCACGATCGTCCCGTACCGCGTGTACTGGGTGATCTTCTTGCGGCCCGCCTCGCCTTCCTTGGCCAGCCGCTCGAGGGTGGGCACGACGACCGTCAGGAGCTGAAGGATGATCGAGGCGGAGATGTAGGGCATGATGCCGAGCGCGAACACGGTCAGGCTGCGCAGGTTACCGCCCGAGAAGAGATCGACCAGTCCCAACAGCGTTCCCTGGACGCTGTCGAAGAACCGCGCGAGGGCCTCCGCGTCCACGCCCGGAGTGGGGACATGGGCGCCGAGCCGGTACGCGGCCAGAAGACCCGCCGTCACCAGGAGCCGGCGCTTGAGCTCCGGGATCTTGGTGACGTTCTGGAGGTTCTGGAGGACCTCGATCACGCCGGAAGCACCTCGGCGCGGCCGCCGGCCGCCGTGATCTTCGACACCGCCGACTTCGAGAAGGCGTGTGCGCGCACCGTGAGCGCGACCCCAGCCGCCAGCTCACCGTCGCCCAGCACCTTGATCAGGCGGCTCGCCCGCATGGCCATGAGACCCGCTCCCACGAGCGTCTCGGGCCCGACCTCGCCGCCCTGCGGGAAGCACCGGGCGAGGTCGCTCACGTTGATCACCGCGAACTCGCGGTGAAACGGGTTCTTGAAGCCGCGCTTCGGGATGCGTCGATAGAGCGGCATCTGTCCGCCCTCGAAGCCGGGGCCCTTGCCGCCGCCCGAGCGGGCCTTGTGCCCCTTGTGCCCCTTCGTGCTGGTCTTCCCATGGCCGGACCCGGGCCCGCGCCCCACGCGCTTGCGCGGCTTCCGGGCCCCGCGCGGCGGCCGGAGATCACCGAGCTTCATGCGGACCGCTCCTTCGCCGTCTGGCCGCGACGGCTTCGTCCTGCCGACTGCGCCTCATCCCCCTCTACCGGCTCGACATGGACGGCGTACGGCACGCGCGCGATCATGCCCCGGATCACCGGGGTGTCGTCGTGCACGACCGACGCGCGAATCCGCCGGAGCCCGAGGGCCCGCAGCGTACGCACGTGGCCCGGATTGAGCCCGATCGCGCTGCGCGTGAGGGTGACCTTAAGCTTCCTGCTTGGCAAGGACCGCCTCCTCGGCTTCCTGCGTGCCCTTCCGCCGGAGCCCCTGGAGATCCTGGAGCTTCCGGATCCTCCGCAGCGCATCGACGGTCGCCTTCAGCACGTTGTGCGGGTTGTGCGAGCCCAGCGTCTTGGTCAGGACGTCCTGGACGCCGGCGGCCTCGAGCACGGCCCGGACCGCCCCGCCGGCGATCAGGCCCGTCCCCTGCGTCGCCGGGCGCAGGAAGACCCGCCCCGAGCCGAAGTGGCCCGTGATCTCGCACGGCAGCGTCGTGTCTCGGAGGGGCACGTAGAGCAGGTCCTTCTTCGCGTGCTCGACCGCCTTCCGGATCGCCTCGGGCACCTCGTGGGCCTTGCCCAGGCCGACGCCCACGTGTCCGCCCCCGTCGCCCACCACGACGAGCGCCGTGAAGGAGAACCGGCGTCCGCCCTTCACCACCTTGGCAACGCGGTTGATGGCGACCACCTTGTCCTTCAGCTCGAGCCCGCTCGGATCGATACGCCCCTCCGCCATGTCCTCTCCAGTCCCGCCGTCGTCCCGGGTTCGCTAAAACACGAGGCCCGCGGCGCGCGCCGCGTCCGCCAGGGCCTTCACGCGGCCGTGGTACTGGTACCCGCCGCGATCGAACACGACCGCGGCGATCCCGTTGGCCTTGGCCTTCCGGGCGATCAGCTCGCCCACCGCCTTCGCCGCCGCGACGTTACCGCCAGAGCGCAGGGTGTCCTTGAGCTCGGGCGACAGGCTCCCCGCTGCCGCCACCGTGACACCTCGGTCGTCGTCCACCACCTGGGCGTAAATGTGCTTGATGCTCCGGAACACCACCAGGCGCGGACGCCCTTCCGACCCGCGTACGACGCGTCGGATGCGGCGATGCCGACTCGTCCGACCTTCCACACGCTCTGTCACGCCCACCGTCGTCTCTCCTCGGGGACCGCCGGCTACTTGGCGCCGGTCTTCCCGACCTTCTTGCGGACCACCTCGCCCGCGAACCGGACACCCTTGCCCTTGTAGGAGTCGGGCGGCCGGAGGGCCCGTAGCTGCGCGGCCGTCTGGCCGACGAGGTACTTGTCCACGCCGCGGAGCGTGATCGCGGTCTGCTTGTCGACCTCGGCGGTCACCCCGTCGGGCAGCGCGAACACGATCGGGTGCGAGTAGCCCAGCGCGAACGTGAGGCTCCGCCCCGCCATCTGCACCCGATACCCGATCCCCTGGATCTCGAGCTTCCGCTCGAAGCCCTCGGTGACGCCGTGCACCATGTTCGCGACCAGCGCCCGGGTGAGCCCGTGGAGCGCCCGCGCCGTCCGGTGCTCCGCGCCGCGCGCGACCACGACGTTGCCGTCGGCGACCTTCACCGAGCAGAGCTCGTGGACCCGCAGCTCGAGGCGGCCCTTGGGGCCCTTGACCTCGACGTGCTGCCCCTGGATGCCCACCTGGACACCCTTGGGGATCGTGATGGGCTTCCTGCCTATTCTCGACATCGTCGCGTTCCTCGCGCCGGACGCGGCCCCGCGGGCCGCGCTACCAGACGTAGCAGAGGACCTCGCCTCCCACCTTCGCCTTGCGGGACTCCCGGTCCGTGAGCACGCCCCGCGGAGTCGACAGGATCGCCACGCCCATCCCTCCGAGCACGGTCGGAATCCGGTCCGCGCCCACGTAAAGCCGTCGCCCCGGCTTGGAGACGCGTCGGAGTCCGCTGATCACCCGCTCCTGCCCCGGTCCGTACTTCAGGTACACGCGGAGCACTCCCTGGTGCTTGTCCTCGATGAGGCGGAAGTTCTTGATGAACCCCTCCTCCTTCAGGATCTCCGCGAGCCGCACCTTCAGCTTCGAGGAGGGAATGTCCACCTTCTCGTGCTCGGCCAGGCTGCCGTTGCGGATGCGCGCCAGCATGTCCGCGACCGGATCCGTCACCATCGCCATGCGTCGCTTCTCCCTCGGGCCGGCTACCAGGAGGCCTTGGCCACGCCCGGGATCTCGCCCCGCAGGGCCAGGTTCCGGAAGCAGATCCGGCACAGCTGGAACTTGCGGAGATATCCACGCGGCCGCCCGCACATCCGGCACCGCGTGTACGCGCGCGCCTTGAACTTCGGCGCACTCCGCTGCTTGTTGATAAGAGACGTCTTCGCCATGGGCTGTTCTCCGCCCTACTCGCGGAACGGCACGCCGAGGTGCGTCAGGAGGGCCTTCGCTTCCTCGTCGGTCGCGGCCGTCGTGCAGATGATGATGTCCATTCCGCGGACCTTGTCGATCTTGTCGTAGACGATCTCTGGGAAGATGATCTGCTCCTTCAGGCCGAGGGCGTAGTTGCCTCGCCCGTCAAACGACTTCGGGGAGACGCCCCGGAAGTCGCGCACCCGGGGAAGGGCCACGCTCACCAGCCTGTCCAGGAACTCGTACATCCGGGCGCCGCGGAGCGTCGTCTTCGCCCCGACTGGCATGCCGGTTCGCACCTTGAACGCCGCGATGGACTTCTTCGCCTTCGTCACCACGGCCCTCTGGCCCGTGATCGCCACCATGTCAGCGGTGGCGAAGTCCAGCGCCTTCGCGTTCTCCTTGGCCTCGCCGAGCCCCATGTTGATCACGATCTTCTCCAGGCGCGGGGCCTGGTGCGGGTTCCGGTACCCCCGCTCCTGCATGAGGGCTGGCACGATGGCGGTCTGATAGCGCACGCGCAATCGCGGCGGGATCTCCCCCGTGCTGCGCGGCTTGGTCGGCGGTGCGGCGGGCGCGGCCTTCGCGGCCGCCGCGCCGCCCTTGCCCCCGCGTGCGGGCGTTCCCGGCTTGCCACCGCCGGCCGGCTTTCCGCCGGCCGGCTTGGGCGGCGCGCCCTCGGGCTTGTCCGACTTCGCCATCGCTTCTCTCCTAGGTCTTGTCGACGATCTCGCCGCAGCGCCGGCACACGCGCGCCCGGCGATCGTCCGCCAGCACCCGAACGCCGATGCGGGTCGCCTTGTCACATTTGCCGCACACCAGCATCAGGTTCGAGACATGGAGCGACGCTTCGCGCTCGATGATCCCGCCCTGGCGTAGCTTCTGCGTCGGGCGCTGGTGCCGCTTGACCATGTTGATGCGTTCGACGACGACGCGATCCCGGGCCGGCAGCACGAAGAGAACCTTGCCGCGCTTGCCCTTCTCCCGCCCCGCGATCACCAGGACCGTGTCGTTCTTCCGGATTGCGAGCCCGCCTCGTGCCATAGCCGCCTCACGTGACCTGGAGGGAGACGCCGGCGCTCCGTCCAACGGCCCTCGGCCCGCGACCCCGATCCCCCCCACCGTGCTGGTCGGACGCCCCTCGTGCAGGCATTGAGCTCCTCAGAGGACCTCGGGCGCGAGCGAGATGATCTTCAGGAACTGCCGATCCCGCAGCTCGCGCGCCACCGGGCCAAAGATGCGCGTCCCGATCGGGTTGTTCTGCGGATTCAGCAGGACCGCCGCGTTGCGATCGAACTTGATGTGCGAGCCGTCGGGGCGCCGGATCTCCTTCGCCGTCCGCACCACGACTGCGCGGGCCACGTCACCCTTCTTCACGGACCCGTCGGGCGTCGCCTCCTTCACCGCCACGATGATCGTGTCACCGATCGTCGCGTACTTCTTGTTCGAGCCGCCCATCACCCGGATACACTGGACCTTCCGGGCGCCCGAATTGTCGGCGACGTCCAGCATCGTCCGCGGTTGAATCATGGCTGTGCCCCCCGGGCCGGCCTCAGGAGGCCCGCTCGAGGATCTCCTTGATCCGCCACCGCTTGTCCTTGGACAGGGGGCGAGTCTCCACGATGAGCACGCGGTCTCCCACGTGCGCCTCGTTCCGCTCGTCATGCGCCTTGAAGCGCGCCGTACGCTTGACGACGCGCTCGTAGCGCGGATGGCGGAAGGCACGCTCCACCACGACCACCCGCGTCTTGCTCATCTTGTCGCTGACCACCATCCCCACCCGGGTTTTCTGCACGCCTCGCCTCCCCCGCGCCTAGCCGCGCCGCAGCCCAAGCGTCCGCTCGCGCAGGAGCGTCTGGACGCGGGCCAGCTCGCGCCGGGCCTGACCGATGCGCGCTGGGTTCTTCGCCATCGCCATCGACACCTGGAACCGGAGGTTGAAGACCTCCTCGCGGAGCTCGCGGGCTTTCTGCTCGAGCTCGGTCTCGCTCAGGTCGCGCAGGTTCGTCTTCCCCTTCATCACCCCGCCTCGCTCACCGGGCTATCCGTGTCGCACGGTCACTGATCAGATGGTCTTGGGCCTGTGGGCTCACGCCTGCTCACGCTTGACCATCTTCGTCCGGATGGGCAGCTTCTGGCTCGCCAGGCGGAACGCCTCCCGCGCGACGTCCTCGGTCAGCCCTTCCATCTCGTAGAGGATGCGCCCCGGCTTCACGACGGCCACCCAGTACTCGGGATTCCCCTTGCCCTTGCCCATCCGCGTCTCGGCCGGTTTCTTGGTGAAGGGCTTGTCCGGAAAGACGCGGATCCAGATCTTGCCCCCCCGCTTGACCGCTCGCGTCAGGGCCACCCGGCCCGCCTCGAGCTGCCGGTTAGTGAGCCAGCACGGCTCGAGCGCCTTCAGGCCGAAGTCCCCGAACGCCAGCGTGGCGCCGCGCTGGGCGACGCCCTTCATGCGACCGCGCTGGGCCTTGCGGTACTTGACGCGCTTGGGCTGGAGCATCGCGCCCTGCTAGCCCAGCTCGGCGGGCCGGGCGGCCGGCAACACCTCGCCTTTGAAGATCCACACCTTCACGCCGATCGTGCCGTACGTGGTGTGGGCGGTGGCGATCCCGAAATCGAGGTCCGCGCGAAGCGTCTGCAGCGGCACCCGGCCGTCGCGGTACCACTCCCGGCGCGCGATCTCCGCCCCGCCGAGCCGCCCGGCGCAGGCGATCCGGATGCCCTCGGCGCCAAGCCGGACCGAGCTCTGCACCGCCTTCTTCATCGCCCGCCGGAACGCCACCCGCTTCTCCAGCTGGAGCGCGATGTTCTCGGCGACCAGCTGGGAGTCGAGCTCCGGATGCACGACTTCCTGGATGTCGAGGTGGATCTCCTTGCCAGTCCGCGTCTGCAGCTCGTTCTTGAGCTTCTCGACCTCGGCGCCCTTGCGCCCGATGATGATCCCCGGCCGCGCCGTGTGGACGGTGATCCGCGCCCGGTTGGCCGATCGCTCGAGGTCGATCCGCGAGATGCCGGCGTGGTACAGCGCGTCCTTGATGTACCGCCGGATCTTGGCATCCTCGTGGAGCAGGTTCGCGTACTCCTTGGAGGCGAACCAGCGGGAGCTCCACGTCCGCGTCGTGCCGAGCCGGAAGCCGATCGGATGGACCTTCTGCCCCATCAGGCGCTCCTCGTGGTCTGGGTCTTGGCTGACCGGCCTCCCGCGGCACCCCGGGGCACCGCCGGACGCCGCGGGCCGCGGGCGCGCGGCTTCGCCGGCGCGGCACCGGGCCGGCGCTCGCTCCGGCTGGTGCCCGCCGCGGCCTCGGCCAGGGCCACCGTGATGTGGGCGAGCCGATGGCGGATCCAGAACGCCCGTCCCATCGCGCGCGGCTGGATCCGCTTGAGCGAAGGGCCCCCGTCGATCACGGCGTTCACCCGCAGGTCGTCCAGGCTCCGAACCCGGTGGTTGTGCTCGGCATTGGCGACGGCCGATCGCAGCACCTTCTCGATGTGCCGGGCCGCCACCTGGGGGGAGTACTGCAGGATCGCCAGCGCCTCCGCCACGGTCTTGCCGCGCACGAGATCCGCGACGAGGCGCGCCTTGCGGGGCGACACTCGAATGTAGCGTGCGATGGCCTTGGTCAGCATGGGATCCTCGTCCTACTTCAGCGCCGTCGACTTCTCGGTGTGCGACCCGTGCGCGCGGAACGTCCGCGTCGGCGAGAACTCTCCCAGCTTGTGGCCCACCATGTTCTCGGTGACGTAGACCGGGATGAACTTCTTGCCGTTATGAACGGCCAGCGTGTGCCCGACGAAATCCGGGCTGATCGTCGAGCGCCGCGACCAGGTCTTGATGACCTTCTTCTGCCGGGACGCGTTGAGCGCCTCGACCTTCTCGATGAGGTGCTGGTCGATGAAGGGGCCCTTGCTGACGGAGCGTCCCACGTCGCCCTCCTACCGGCGCCGGCGCGCCACGATGTAGCGGTCCGACGGCTGGCGCTTGCGCGTCTTGGCGCCCTTGGTCGGCCGACCCCAGGGGGTCATGGGGTGGTTGCCCTTGCCACGCCCCTCGCCTCCGCCCATCGGATGGTCCACCGGGTTCATGGCCACACCCCGCACGGTGGGCCGGATGCCGCGCCAGCGGTTCCGGCCGGCCTTGCCGACGGAGACGTTCTCGTGCTCGAGGTTCCCCACCTGCCCGATGGTCGCCAGACAGGTCTGATGGATCAGCCGGATCTCGCCGGAAGGCAGCTTGACGTGCGCCATCTCGCCTTCCTTCGCGACCAGCTGCGCCCCGGTCCCGGCGCTCCGGCACAGCTGCCCTCCCTTGCCGGGCTGAAGCTCGACGTTGTGGATCGTCGTGCCCGCCGGGATCGCGCGAAGCGGCAAGGCGTTGCCGGGCAGGATGTCGGCGCTCGGCCCCGACACGACGGTCTCGCCCACCCGAAGTCCGTGCGGGGCCAGGATGTAGCGCTTCTCGCCGTCCCGGTAGTGCAGGAGGGCGATCCGGGCGCTGCGGTTGGGGTCGTACTCGATCGCCGCCACCTTCGCCGGGACTCCGAACTTCTCGCGACGGAAGTCGATCAGCCGGATCTTCCGCTTGTGGCCGCCGCCGATATGCCGCGTCGTGATGCGCCCGAGCGCGTTCCGGCCGCCGGTACGCTTCTTGGTCACCACGAGACCCTTCT
Source organism: Candidatus Methylomirabilota bacterium (assembly GCA_035550795.1). Classification (GTDB taxonomy): domain Bacteria; phylum Methylomirabilota; class Methylomirabilia; order Rokubacteriales; family DASRDR01; genus DASRDR01. The sequence goes on along the minus strand of DASZOL010000010.1, from coordinate 2,202 downwards.
CCGGTCGGGTCTTGGTGATCTCGTCGAAGGTCAGCATGGTCGCGAACCGTCGACCCGCCGACGTCGGCTTCAGCGTCTTGACTGCCATTTGCTCTCCGTCCTGTCTTCCGGCGTTGGGCCTACGACTCGAAGAGCTCGATCTTGTTGTCGGGCGCGAGCTGAACGACGGCCTTCTTCCACGATGGACGCCGGCCGACGAAGCGGCCCATCCGCTTCTCCTTGCCGTACACCACCTGCGTGCGCACGCCGGTGACCTTCACGTTGAAGATCGTCTCCACCGCCCGCCGGATGTCGACCTTGTTCGCGTCGACCGCCACCTGGAAGCTCACCTGGTTACGATCGTCCTTGAGCGTCGTCGCCTTCTCGGTCACGAGGGGCCGCAGCACCACCTGCCGGGGATCTCTCATGCCAGCAGCCCCTCCTGCGTCGCGACCAGGGCCTGTCGCTCCGCCACCACCCGGTCGTGCCGCAGGAGCTCCGCCACCGACACGTGGCCCGGCCGCCCGACGGTCAGCCACGGCACGTTCTGGCTCGCGCGCACCAGCGCCGGGCTCGGTTCGGTCACCACCAGGAGGGTCCGCGTCTCGGCGACACCGAGCCCGGCCAGCCATGCGACCAGGGCCTTCGTCTTCGGCTGCGCGAGCTCGAGCCGCTCCACCACCGTGAGCTGCCCGCCGGCGACCTTGTCCGTCCACGCCGCCCGGAGCGCCCCACGCCGCGCGCGCCGCGGCATCGCCTGCGCGTAGCTGCGGGGCGTCGGCCCGAACGGCTTGCCGCCGCCCTTCCACTGGGTGGCCCGGATGGAGCCCTGGCGGGCCCGGCCGGTGCCCTTCTGCTTCCAGGGCTTCTTCCCGCCCCCCGACACCTCGCTCCGCCCCTTCGTGTCGTGGGTACCGGCGCGGCGGCCGTTCAGCTCCCGCACGACCGCCTGGTGAAGCAGCGCACCGTGCACCGGCGCCCCGAACACGGCCGCGTCCAGCTCGACCGTGCCGCGGGCCTTGCCGCCCTTGTCGACGACGTCGACCGTCACTGTCCCAGCCATGGCTCGCTCACGCCTTCTTCGCAGCGTGCTGCTGCGCCTTCGAGAGCTTGACGCTCTTCCGCACCAGCAGGAGCCCGCCCGGGGCGCCGGGGACGGCGCCCTTGATCACGAGCAGGTGCTGCTCGGGCAGCACGCGCACCACCTCGAGATGCGGGGTCGTCACGCGGACCGCCCCCATGCGCCCCGGCAACCGATGCCCGGGAAACACGCGCGAGGGGTCCGACGACGCGCCGATCGAGCCGGGCGCCCGGTGGAACATCGAGCCGTGACTGGCCTCACCGCCGGTCCACCCGTGGCGCTTGATGCCGCCCTGGAAGCCGCGGCCCTTCCGCAGTCCCGTGACGTCCACAAGCTCACCGGGCTTGAAGAGGTCCACGGAGAGCGTCTGCCCGACCTGGTAGCCGTCGACCGACTCGAGCCGCACCTCGCGCAGGATCCGCACGGCGCCCACCCCGGCCTTCTTGAAGTGTCCCGCCATCGGCTTCCGGACCTTCTTCCGCCTCGCCTCGAACCCGAGCTGAAGAGCGTCGTACCCGTCGGTCGCCTGCGTCTTGACCTGAACGATCGTGCAGGGCCCCGCCTCGAGCACGGTCACCGGCACGATGTTCCCGTCCTGGGCGAAGACCTGCGTCATGCCGCGCTTGCGCGCGATCAGCCCCTGCTTCATCGCCTTGGCCATGGTGGGCGTCCCGTCCCGCTAGAACTTGATCTCGACGTCGACGCCCGACGGCAAGTCGAGCTTGGTCAGCGCGTCCACCGTCTGTGGCGTCGGATCGAGGATGTCGAGGAGGCGCTTGTGCGTCCGCATCTCGAACTGCTCTCGCGACTTCTTGTCCACGTGAGGCGATCGGAGCACGGTCCACCGGCTGATCGCCGTGGGCAGGAGCACGGGCCCCGCCACGCGGGCCCCGGTGCGCCGCACAGTCTCGACGATCTCCTTCACGGACCGATCCAGGAGACGATGGTCGTACGCGCGCAGGCGGATCCGGATCTTCTGATCGGTGAGCAGGACCACCGTGCTACTCCACGATCTCCGTGACGACCCCGGCCCCCACCGTCCGCCCCCCCTCCCGGATCGCGAACCGCAGCTCCTTCTCCATCGCAATCGGCGTGATCAGCTCCACCGCCATCGACACGTTGTCCCCCGGCATCACCATCTC
>DASZOL010000009.1:0-8420 GCA_035550795.1 Candidatus Methylomirabilota bacterium | reverse complement strand
GCCGAGGAGATGGTGCTCCAGCAGCAGACCACCGGCGCCGGGGACGACCTCGAGAAGGCGACCGAGATGGCGCGCAAGATGGTCTGCGAGTGGGGCATGTCCGAGAAGCTCGGCCCCTTGACGTTCGGCAAGCGCGAAGAGCACATCTTCCTGGGCCGAGAGTTCGCCCGCCACCAAGACTACAGCGAGGAGACCGCGGTCCTCATAGACGCCGAGGTCAAGCAGATCGTCCTCGACAGTTCGGCCCGCGCGCGCTCCATCCTCGAGGAGCAGCTAGCAAGGCTCCACCGCCTGGCCAGGGCTCTGCTGGAGCACGAGTCGCTCGACGCGGAGGAGATCACGCGCGTCCTCGCTGTCGAGCCACACGGCGCGCTCGAAGGCGCCCCGGCGTAGCAGCCGGTCGGGCCCCGTGGCCACCGTCCGGGCGGCTCCGGCGGGGGGCCTGACGCGGGTGGAGTTTCGGCCGTGAGGCTCCGCCTCCGGGGGGTCGAGTTCGCGTGGGACGCGGAACGGCCCCGAACCCTCATCATGGGGATCGTGAACGTGACGCCCGATTCGTTTGCCGATGGCGGCCGGTACTTCGATCCAGCCGTCGCCGTACGCCAGGCGCGGGTCCTGGCGGCCGAGGGAGCCGATCTGCTCGACGTGGGCGCTGAGTCCACCCGACCGGGCTCCGCCCCGGTCCCGGCGAGCGAGGAGTGGGCCCGCCTGCTGCCGGTCCTGAAGCGCCTGCTGGACGGTCCCCCGTGTCCGGTGTCGGTGGACACGTCGAAGCCCGAGGTCGCCGAGGCGGCCCTCACCCTCGGCGCCCACATGGTGAACGACGTCACCGCCCTCGCCGGCGGACCGGATCTCGCCCGCGTGTGCGCGGCGCACGGCGCCGGGCTGGCGGTGATGCACATGCGGGGGACACCGCGCACGATGCAGGCCGATCCGCAGTATGACGATCTCCTCGGCGAAGTCCGGCGCGGTCTCGAGGCCGCGGTCGCCACTGCGGAGGCGGCCGGTGTAGCGCCCGAGTCGTTGTGCGTGGATCCCGGCCTCGGGTTCGGCAAGACGGTGGGGCACAACCTCACCCTGCTGAAGCGGCTGGACGCGTTCCGGACGCTCGGCAAGCCGATCCTGGTCGGGCCGTCGCGGAAGAGCTTCATCGGCGCGCTGCTCGACCGGCTGCCCCCGGCGGAGCGGCTCGAGGGGACGCTGGCGGCGAGCGTGATGGCCGTCGCGGCGGGCGCCCACATCCTGCGCGTGCACGACGTGGGCGCGGTGCGCCGGGCCGTCCGGGTGGCCGAGGCCATCCGCGACGCCGCGCCGGAATGAGCACGTCGATGAGCGCGAGGGGCTGAGCCCGTGTCCCACCTGCTCGCCGGCATCCGTGTCCGCGACGTGGTGGACGTTGTCATCGTCGCCTTCATCCTCTATCGCGTCCTCCTCATCTTCCGGGGCACGGTGGCGATCCAGATGCTGGCGGGCCTCGGGCTCCTCATGGTCGCCCGGTTCGTGGCGCGGCAGGCAGACCTCCGGAGCCTGTCGTTCGTCCTCGAGAACTTCTGGGCCTTCTGGGTCCTGGCCCTCATCGTCCTGTTCCAGCCGGAGCTCCGGCGCGCCCTCGCCCAGGCCGGGCGCAACCCGCTTCTCCAGCGCGTGGTCGGGCAGGTGTCGGCCGCGCGCCGCCAGCTCCTCGGGGAGATCGTGCGCGCGGTGGACGTGCTGGCCGCCAAGCGCATCGGAGCCCTGATCGCGGTCGAGCGGCAGGTCGGGCTGCGCGCCTACGCCGAGCTGGGGGTGCCGGTCGAAGCGGTGGTGTCCGCCGAGCTCCTGGGCAGCCTGTTCCAGCCCGGCTCGCCGCTCCACGACGGCGCCGCGCTCATCCAGGGCGACCGGATCACGGCGGCGGGCTGCTTCCTGCCGCTCTCGCGCAACCTCGAACTCTCCCGCATGCTGGGCACGCGCCACCGCGCCGCCGTCGGCCTCTCCGAGGAGACGGATGCGGCGGTGGTCGTGGTCTCCGAGGAGACCGGGTCGATCTCGCTCGCCGTGGACGGCGTGATCGAGCGCGGACTCGACGCGGAGCGCCTGCAGGAGCGCCTGGCCGGCCTGCTCAATGCCGTCGACAGCGCGCCGGGGCGGCGGGGGTCGCTGCTGGCCGGGGTGCGGCGCTTCACCGCCCGGAGCAAGGCGTGACCGGATTGGGGGCGCTCGTCGCGACGAACTGGCCGCTGAAGCTGGCGGCGGTCGTGTTCGCGGTCGGGCTCTGGCTGTTCGTGGCGACCGAGGAGCGGACGGACGCCGTGTTCACCGTGCCGCTCGACCTGGTCGACCGGCCCGCGGGCGTCGAGGTGACCTCGGTGGGACCCGAGACGGTGGCGGTCCGCGTCGAGGGTCGTGAGAGCCTCCTGCGACGCCTCCACGAGGAGGACTTCCGCGCGCAGGTGAGCCTCAAGAGTGCCGCGCCCGGCCGATTCGTCGCCGCCATCCGGACAGAGGACGTGACCGCTCCGCCCGGCGTGCGGGTGGTGCGGGTCACACCCAGCGAGGTGCGCGGCGTCTTGGAGTCGCGGTAGGCGTCATGGGGCGGCTCTTCGGGACCGACGGCATCCGCGGGGTGGCGAACGCCGCGCCGCTGACCCCGGAGCTCACGTGTCGGCTTGGCCGAGCCGCGGCGACGTACCTCGCCGAGCGCGTCGGGTCCGCGCGCCGTCGCCCGGCCCTGCTCATCGGCCGGGACACGCGCGTGTCGGGTCCGCTGCTCGAGCACGCTCTCGTGGCCGGGGCGCTCTCGGCGGGTGTGGACGCGCTCGTCGGGGGCATCCTCCCGACGCCGGCGGTCGCCTTCCTCACGCCCGCCCTCGGCGCTGCGGGGGGAGCGGTGCTGTCGGCTTCCCACAACCCGTTCGAGGACAACGGGGTCAAGCTGTTCTCCGGTGAGGGCGACAAGCTGCCCGACGCCTGGGAGGACGAGATCGAGGCACGGCTCGACGCCGGCTGGGACGGGCCGCGGCCGACCGGCGCCCGGATCGGTCGCCTGCGCCCGGTGCCGGACGCTGAGGCGAGGTATCTCGAATGGCTCCGGTCCAGCCTGCCGGCGGGCTTCGACCTGGCGGGCTGCCGCCTCGTGCTCGACTGCGCTCACGGCGCCACGTACCGGGTAGCCCCGCGACTCTTTCGCGCGCTCGGCGCCGAGGTCGCGACGCTCGGGGTGCGGCCGAACGGGATGAACGTCAACCGGGGGGTAGGGGCCCTCCATCCCCAGGCCCTCCAGGCGCACGTCCGCGCGACGCCGGGGGCGATCGGCCTGGCGTTCGACGGCGATGGCGACCGCTTGATCGTCGTCGACGAGTCGGGCACGGTCCGGGACGGCGACCACGTCCTCGCGGTGTGCGCCCGGGTGCTGCTCGCGCGCGGCGCGCTCCGGGGCGGGGTCGTCGTCTCGACGGTGATGGCGAACCTCGGGCTCGAGCGCGCGCTCGGAGCGATGGGGGTCCGGATGGAGCGGACCTCCGTCGGGGACCGCTACGTGCTCGCGGAGATGCGGCGGCTCGGCGCGAACCTGGGCGGAGAGCAGTCGGGCCACGTCATCTTCCTCGACCACGCCCGGACCGGCGACGGCCTCCTGACCGCGCTGCAGCTCCTCCGCGCCGTTCGCGAGGCGGGACAGTCGCTCTCCGTGCTTGCCGGCCAGATCGAGAAGTGCCCCCAGGTGCTCCTGAACGTCCGCGTCCGGGCCCGGCCGCCCCTCGACCAGCTTCCCGGGGTGGCGGAGGTGATGGCGCGGTGGCAGGGCAGGCTTGACGGACGTGCCCGGCTCCTCGTCAGGTATTCGGGGACCGAGTCCCTCGCCCGGGTGATGGTGGAGGGGGACGACCAGACCACGATCGAGGCGGCAGCCCAGGAGATCGCCGCCGCCATTCACGAGGAGATCGGAGCGACATCGTGACCCTAAAGAGGTCTAGGCTGCGGGTGCTGGGCCTGGCGACGCTGGCCCTGCTGGTTCTCGGATGCGGCGACGACGACGACGGGCACTCCAACTCGTTCCTCTTCGAGAACAACGCCCAGTTCAACGACGGGCGCACGGTCCGCTGGGTCGCCCTGCCCATTCGGGTCTTTCTGGGAAACGGGGTCGCCGCCGCCGGGGAGGTGACCGCCTGGACCGCGGCCACCGGCGGGCTCGTCACCTTCACGTTCGTCGGGAGCGCGGGAGCGGCCAACATCAGCTTCGGCTTCCGGACCGGGACGGACATCTGCGGGGTGACCTCCGTCGAGTTCACCGACAACGGAGCGATCACGTTCGCGGAGGTCCTGGTCAGCCGGACGATCTACCGGGGCCCGCAGTGCGTCCGCACCGTGACGCACGAGACCGCGCACGCGATCGGGTTCCTCAGCCATACGTCGGACGGGGGGCTCATGGACGACGACGGCGGCAACGGCGAGATCACGCCGCCCGTGAGCCAGATGTTCCGCGACCTGTACGGCCTCGCACCCGGCACGCTCATCAGCGCACAGCGGACGAGGCCGCTCGTCGAGCGGCGGAAGGGCGGTCGCAACGTCATGACGTTCATCCACCCGGTTCGACGGTGATCGGGCCGGCGGCGCGCCGGCCACGGATTCTCCTTGGAGTCCTGGTCGCGACGGGACTCTTCCTGGCCACGGCCGTGACCGGCCGCGCGGCCGCGCCGCGGCTCCTGGTGATGGATCTGCCGTACATGCAGGTCTGGGAGGGGACGGTCCGGGCCCTCGGCGGGTACTCGCTGACCCGGGCGTCCGACGGCGTCATCGAGACCGACCGCACGGAGCGCGCCCCGCTGCCCGGGGAGAGGGGCCTCGATCGGATCGCCGAGCGCATCACCGTTCGCGTGGAAGCCGTGGCCGACAAGGTCACGCGCGTGACGGTGACGGTGGACGCGGAGGGGCTCCGCGACGGCCGCTGGAGCCGTCTCGACGGGTCCGCGGCCACGGTGCGTACGGTCCTCGATCGGATCCGCGCCAGCATCGGGTGAGTGGGTTCCTGCCGGAAGGGGGGGCCATGGTCGTCGGCATCGGCATCGACGTCGTCGAGATCGCCAGGATCCGGCGATTGATGGAGCGGTGGCAGGACCGGTTCCTGCGGCGCGTGTTCACCGACGAGGAGCTGGCGTACTCGCTCGGACGTCACGACCCGGCCCAGCACCTGGCTGCCCGGTTCGCCGCCAAGGAAGCCACCCTGAAGGCCCTCGGCACGGGGCTCTCGATGGGGGTGCGGTGGCGCGAGATGGAGGTGCGCCGAGCCCGAGGCCAGGCTCCGAGGCTCGCGCTGGCCGGCCGGACGGCCGAGCTCGGACAGACCCGGGGGGTCCGCCGTCTCCACGTCTCGCTCACGCACGACGCCGGGCTTGCCGTGGCGCAGGTCCTCGCGGAGGGGAGGAGTGCCCCGTGACCGCCGCTGACGTGACGCGGCGAGGACCGACCCGGTGATCCCCCTCGCCACTGCGGAGGAAATGCGCCGGGCCGACCGGCGCGCGACGGAGTGCTTCGGGGTGCCCAGCCTCGTGCTGATGGAGAACGCCGGCCGCGGCGCCGTCGACGCCCTCACGCGCGTGCTGGGCCCGGTCGAGGGGCGCCGCGTCGCCGTCGTCTGCGGGAAGGGAAGCAACGGCGGGGACGGCTTCGTCATGGCGCGCCATCTGCTGGGCCGTGGAGCGCGCGTCTCCGCCTGGCTCGTCGGACGGGCAAGCGATGTGCAAGGGGATGCGCGGGTCAATCTCGACGCGCTCCAGCGGGCGGGCGAGACCGTCGTGGAGGGCCCTGACGCCGGCCGCCTGCGTGCGGCTTTGGCGGAGGCTGACGTCGTCGTTGACGCCCTGCTCGGCACCGGCGTGCGGGGCCCAGCGGCGGGCCCGGTGGCGGCGGCGATCGAGATCATCAACGCCGCGGGGCGGCCCGTCTGTGCGCTCGATCTGCCCTCGGGGCTTCCGTCGGACGGCGAGGCCCCGGCCGGGCCGGTCGTGCGGGCCCGCATGACGGTGACCTTCGGACTTCCAAAGCTGGGCCTCGTGGTGCCGGCTGGCCTGGCTCACGCGGGCCGCGTGGAGGTGGTCGATCTGGGCGTTCCCCGCGCGTGGCTCGATGAGGGCATCCCGGCGGCCCTCGTCGAAGCGGCCGACGTCCGGGCCGCGCTGCCGCCTCGACCGGTCGACGCGCACAAGGGAAGTTACGGGCACCTCCTCGTGGTCGCGGGATCCGTCGGCCGGACCGGCGCGGCGGCGCTTGCCTGTCTCGGCGCGCTGCGCTCGGGCACGGGCCTCGTGACGTGCGCGACGCCGGCCTCCCAGCAGCCCGTGGTGGCGGCGCTGCTCGCCGAGCCGATGACGGAGCCCCTGCCCGAGACGGCGGCCCGGACGTTCTCCATGAAGGCGGTCGAGCGGATCGCCGCGCTTCTCTCGCGCATGGATGCCGTGGCGCTCGGCCCCGGTGTCGGGCTGGACGCGGAGACGCAGGCCGCCGTCCACGTCCTCGTGCGAAGCATCGAGCGTCCCATGGTCGTGGACGCCGACGCGCTCACGGCGCTGGCCGGCCATGCGGAGGCCTGCCGCGATGCTCCAGCGCCGCGCCTTCTCACCCCGCACCCGGGCGAGGCGGCGCGGCTTCTCGGCTGCGGCATCGCCGACGTGCAGGCTGACCGGGTCGGGAGCGCCCGTCGGCTCGCGGCCGAGACCGGCGCGGTCGTCGCGCTCAAGGGCGCGCGGACGGTCGTGGCACGTCCGGACGGCGCGGTCACGCTGAACCCGACGGGCAACCCGGGGATGGCGACCGGGGGCACCGGCGACGTGCTGACCGGAATCGCGGGCGGGCTCCTGGCCCAGGGCGTCGCGCCCGCCTCGGCGCTGAGCGCGGCCGTCTATCTGCACGGGTTGGCCGGTGATCTCGCGGCAGAGACGCGGGGCGAAGCCGGCCTCGTGGCCGGGGACGTGGCGGCGGCGCTTCCGGCAGCGATTCGCCGGATCCTGGACGCGGACCGCGGGTGAGCGCGGCCGGGAGCGCGGGCGACGCCGCGGCCGCGGGCGGCACCGTCACGGTCACGTGCGCGAGCCCCGAGGCGACCCGGGCCCTCGCCGCGGGGATCGGTCGTCGCGCGGCGCCCGGCATGGTGGTCGCGCTCAGCGGCGACCTCGGGGCGGGCAAGACGTGCTTCATCCAGGGCCTCGCCTCTGGCCTTGGCATCGCGGGTCCGGTGACGAGCCCGACCTTCGTCCTGATCGCGGAGTACACGGGGCGTCTCCCTCTTTATCACGTGGATCTCTACCGTACCGAGAGTCTCGGGGAGATCCGTGCACTGGGTCTCGAGGAGATGCTGGACGGCGGAGGCATCACCGCGATCGAGTGGGCGGAGAAGGCCGAGCCGCTCCTGCCGTCCCGGACGGTGCGCGTGCGGATCCGAGGCGCCGGCGACGAGCCGCGGACCGTCGAGATCGACGGAGCGCCTGCGGACTGGATGGATCGCGCCTGACCGCCTTCCACGCGACGCCGGGCCCGAGCGTGACGTCGCGGAGTCGGTATCGTCCACGAGGCGATACGGGTGTGCAGTCCCGCGGCACGCGCCTCGACACGTAAGCGCGCGCCACGCGTGCTGCATCGCGTCCGAAAGGGCCTGGCACCGACGTTGCTCCGCAACGGCGGGTGTGAACGGCCAGCGCCCTCCCATCCGCGAGTGGCCTCCAGAGGACCGCCCCCGCGAGCGTTTCCTCACGAAGGGCGCCGACGCGCTCAGCGACGCCGAGTGCCTCGCGCTCCTGCTCGGCGGAGGCGCGCCCGGCCAGACGGCGCTCGACCAGGGTCAGGCTCTTCTGGCTGCGTTCGGGTCCCTCGCGGCGGTGGCCGACCGCGAGGTGCAGGAGCTCGCGTGGGTGGGCGGCCTCGGCATCGCGAAGGCGGTCCGGCTCGGGGCGGCGATCGAGCTCTCCCGGCGTCTTCGAGCGCGGCCCAACGGCGGACGGGTGCGGCTCTCCAGCCCGGAAGAAGTGGCCGGGTACTTCGGTCCCGGGCTCGAAGGCAAGAAGAAGGAAGTCTTCCGCGTCGCTCTCCTCGACAGCCAGAACGGGCTCCTCCGGGACGTCCAGGTCTCCGAGGGGAGCCTCTCCGCCTCGATCGTCCACCCGCGCGAGGTCTTCCGGACCGCCATCCTCGAGGCGACCGCGCATCTCATCCTCGTGCACAACCACCCGTCCGGAGATCCCACGCCGTCGAAGGAGGACGTCCACCTCACGCGGCAGCTCGTCGAGGGCGCGCGCCTTTTGGGACTGCGCGTGCACGACCACGTCATCATCGGCCGCGGCCGTCACGTCAGTCTCGCCCAGCGCGGACTCATCTGACGGCCGGCGGGCCACCAGTGGAAGGAGAGGGAGATGCGGTTCTTGATCGAGGGACGTCTGCGGCCATCGTGCGGG
>DASZOL010000008.1:0-190732 GCA_035550795.1 Candidatus Methylomirabilota bacterium | reverse complement strand
CCGAAGTAAAGGCCGCGCCCCGTCGCCTCCACGCGGCCCCGGATGCCCCCCTGGGTGAGGGGCTTCCCCGTCACGCAGGCCAGCGCGTCGATCTGCCCCGGATTGAAGGCGGAGTAGGTGTCGGCGATCCAGGCCATCTCGCGGGAGCCGGTGCCGTAGTCGGGCGCCGGGACGTCGACGCCCGGGCCGATGAAGTTCTTCTTGATCAGCTCCGCCGTGTACCGCCGGGTGATCCGCTCCATCTCCTCGGCGGTGTACTGCTTGGCGTCGATCCGGACGCCGCCCTTGGCGCCGCCGAAGGGGACGTCGACGACGGCGCACTTGTAGGTCATCAGGGCCGCCAGCGCCTTGACTTCGTCCTCGTTGACCTCGGCCGCGTACCGGATCCCGCCCTTGACCGGGAGCCGGTGATGGCTGTGCTGGACGCGCCATCCGGAGATGACCTCGTAGCCGCGGCGGGTCCGCACGGGGAACTGGAACGCATAGACGCTGTTGCACGCCTTGATCTGCTCGAGGAGCCCACGGGGGTAGTCCGTGAGGGCCGCGGCGCGCTCGAAGTGGAGGTTGACCGTCTCGAAGAAGGTGGGCGCCCGAGGCGGAGTCGTCATGCTCAGTACGACTGCCGCATGGCCGTGCGGGCGGCCTTGAGCTCCTCGACCGTGACCCCGGGTTTCTGGCAGACGGCGATCATCTTCCGCTCGCGCGCCTCGATACGGGTCGCCGCCTCGGGGATCTTCGCGGCGATCTCGAGGGGAACGACCACGACGCCGTGCTGGTCGCCGTGGAGCAGGTCGCCGGGCCTGATCCACAGCCCGCCCACCTTGACGGGCGCGCCGAAGTCGACCATGTGCACGTAGGCGTGGGACACGGAGACGTGCGCCGAGAAGAAGTGAAAGCCGGCGGCCTCGGCCTCCGGCAGGTCGCGGACGGTGCCGTCGGTGACCACGCCCAGGCACCCGAGCGCCCGGTGGATGTTGGCCTGCACCTCGCCCCAGTACGCGCCCTGGCCGCGCGGCTCGTCGATGTCGTGCATCACGACGACGCGGGGGCCGGGGCTCGCCGCCACGTGCTCCCACCAGGCGAACTCGCCGGCGCGATGGCCCTCGATCGGCTGCGCCTCGGCGCGGATCAGTGCCGTCACCGCGTACCCCACCATCGCGGGGAGCCGCGGGAACCGGCAGACGATGTCGGAGGACACGAAGCCCGTGTTCCAGGGCTTGACGTTGAAGGTCTCGATCGCGTTGGCGACGGTTGGTGAGGAGATGCGGGAAAGCTCCGCAAGGATCTTCGGGTCGAGGGGGGCGTCGGCCGGCGACATGCGTCCTCCGTCGTCTGGGTTTCAGATGGACTGCTGGCGGCGTTGCCGCAGGATCTCCCGGATCCGTTCCAGGACGGCTTCCACCTGGGCGAGGTTCGGATTCACGGCCAGGGCCTTCTCGAAGTACTCGGCGGCCCTGGGCAGGTCCTCCTTCTGGAGATAGATGAGGCCGAAGCCCGACAGCGCCCCGAAGTGGACCGGATTGCGCCGCACGACCTCTTCGCAGTCGGCCAGCGAGCGGTCGAGCTCGCCCATGAGGTAGTAGGCCGTCGCCCGCTTGTTCCACCCTTCCGCGAACGCGGGCGCCTTCGCGATCACGTCGCTGAAGACCTCGACCGACTCCGGCAGGCGGCGGCTGTCCATCAGGGCGATGCCCTGAGCGAGCAGGGCATCGATCGCCGGATCCCCGGACCGGTGCCAGATGGCCCAGAGCGCGTCCTGCGCCTCTCCTCGGACGTCGGGATCCGCGTCCCGCAGGGCCTGGACGAGGTCCGCGGCCGCGCCGTCGTCCCCGACCTCGGCGAGCCGCTCCGCCGCGGCGCGCCGCTCCGCGGGCCCGCCGGCCCGGAGCCGCTCGAGGAGCCCGGCCTGTTCCCCGGCGGTCGCCGCCAGGACGGCCAGGAGAAGCAACGCGCCGCCCATCATCACCGCGGCTCCGCCACGCCGCCCGCCTCCGTCAGATCGAGGAACGCGGCCTCGTCGAGGATCGCGACGCCGAGCCGCCTGGCGTCGTCGAGCTTCCCGCCGGCCTCGGCGCCGGCGACGACGTAGTCGGTCTTGCGTGAGACGGAGGAGGATACGCGCCCGCCGAGCCGGGCGATCCGCGTCTTGGCCTCGTCGCGGGACATGCCACCGAGCGCGCCAGTGAGCACGAACGTCTTCCCGGCGAGAGGCTTCGGCCCGTCCGGCCGAGCGGCCTCCTCGAGCACCACGCCGACCTCCCGGAGATGCTCCACGGCCTTCTGGTTGGCGGGCTGGTCAAAGAAGAGACGGACCGACTCGGCGATCCGCGGGCCGATGCCATGGATCTCGGAGATCTCCTCGGTGGTCGCGCTTGCCACCCGGTCGATCGAGCCGAAGTGGTCGGCCAGCAGGCGGGCCGCCCGCTCCCCGACGAACCGGATCCCGAGGGCGTAGAGGACCCGGGCCAGCCCGCGAGTCCGCGAGCCCGCGATGGCGTTGACGAGGTTCGCCGCCGACTTCTCGGCGAGGCGATCGAGCTTGGCGACCTGGGCCACGGTGAGCCGGTACAGGTCGGCGAAGTCGTGGACCAGCCCCCGCTCGACGACCTGCTCGACGACGGCCTCGCCGAGGTGCTCGATGTCCATGGCCCCCCGCGACCCGAAGTGGAGCAGCGACTCCTTGAGCTGGGCGGGGCAGGCGGCGTTCGTGCAGCGAACCACGACCTCGCCCTCGGGCCGCGACGCGCTCGATCCGCAGACGGGGCAGCGGCCGGGGAAGACGAACGGAGGGGCCTCCGGGGGCCGCTGCTCCGCCAGGACCCTCACGATGTGCGGGATGACGTCGCCGGCCCGCTCGACGACGACGGTGTCGCCGACGCGGACGTCCAGCCGCTCGATCTCGTCGGCGTTGTGGAGCGTGGCCCGGCTGATGGTGGCGCCCGCGATCCGGACCGGATCGAGTCGGGCGGCGGGGGTGAGCGCGCCCGTCCGGCCGACGTTGATGTCGATGGCGATGATGCGCGTCGTCGCCTGCTGGGCGGGGAACTTGTACGCGACGGCCCAGCGGGGATGATGGGCGGTCGAGCCCAGCCGCCGCTGGTGGTTGAGGCTGTCCACCTTCACGACGGCGCCGTCCGCGTCGTAGCCGAGGCGGTCCCGCTCCGACTCGAGCGCCTGGCAGTAGCGCCAGACCTCGTCCAGCGTCGCGCACGCCCTGCCGCGCGGGTTCGCCGCAAGCCCGCTCTCGCGGAGCGCCTCGAGCACCTGCGAGTGAGTCTCGACGGGAAAGGGCTCGGCGTAGCTCAGCTGGTAGACGAAGATCCTCAGGTCGCGCTTCGCCGTCGCGGCGGGATCCTTCTGACGGACGCCGCCCGCCGCGGCGTTGCGGGGGTTCGCGAACGGCGCCTCGCCCTGGGCCTCCAGCTCGCGGTTGAGCCGCTCGAAGGCGGCGTGGCTCATGTAGACCTCGCCGCGGATCTCAACCCGCCGGCAGCTCGCCAGCACGCCGCCCAGCTGGAGCGGGATCGACCGAATCGTCCGGAGGTTCGGCGTGACGTCCTCCCCGAACCGGCCGTCCCCGCGGGTGGCGCCTCGCTTGAGCACCCCGCTCTCGTAGAGGAGCGCCACGCCGAGGCCGTCCACCTTGGGCTCGCAGACGTACGCGAACGGCACGCCGGGCAGGGCGCGCTTGATCCGGGCCTCGAACTCGCGCAGGTCGGCTTCGCTCGTGGCGTTCTCGAGCGACAGCATCGGCGCCAGGTGCTCCACCGTCGCGAAGGCGTCCGAGACCTGTCCGGAGACGCGCTGCGTGGGTGAGTCGGGGCTGAGCAGCTCCGGGTGCGCCGTCTCGAGCCCCCTGAGCTCGCGCATGAGGGCGTCGTACTCGGCGTCGGAGACCTCGGGGCGGTCGAGGACGTAGTAGAGGTGGTCGTGGCGGGCGATCAGCTTCCGAAGCTCGTGGACGCGTTTGCGAGCCGCCGCGAGAGCCGCCACAGAGGCGAGGATAGCACGCTCCTGCCGAGCCGGCCGGGCGCCTCGCCGACGTGTGTCCCCGTCGCCGCGCCGCGGGACGGCGAGCCTGTGGACGGCCCGCCGACACGTCACCTCCGCCTCGCGGCGTCACCGAGCGTCGCGCGGCAGGCGCCGGGCTCGCCCCCGGCGACCCTCGGGCAGGGGATCAGGAAGGGAGTACGGCCGCGCGGGATGGCTCTCCCGAGCGCTCCGCCTACGCGCGCGAGGAGCCAATGTCAGCCGCCTGCGGAAAGGCGACGAGGAGCGTGACGATTCCGAGAGCCACGGCGAGCCAGAGCGTCGCGCCCCGTACGAGCAGCGTGGCGGCCGCGGCCTCGGGAAGCGCGGTCCCGAGCCCCGCCAGCAGCCCCGTCAGGCTTCCCTCGGCCACGCCGAGGCCGCCCGGCAGCATGGACAGGGCGCCGGCGAGGGAGGCGAACGCGTAGACGAAGGTCGCGGCGCGGAGCGGCATGGCGACGCCGAGACCGTCCAGGATCAGCGAGAAGGCGAGGCCCTCGAAGAACCACGAGACGACCGAGAGCCCGAGCGCGATCGTCAGCGCGCGCGTCGTCAGGAGGGCCCGGCCGCCGTGCGCGAAGAGGCGAACGGGCTCGACCAGGCGGGCGGGGAGAAGCCGCCGGGCCTGGCGCCCGACGGCCCGACTCCTGAGGGCCAGCACGGAGGCGATGAGCGCGAGGCCGATGCCGCCCAGCAGCGCCGGTCCCCGCGGGAGTGCGCTCACGCCGAGCGCGGCGAGCACGACGAGCCCGGCCACGTCGGTGAGCCGCTCCGCCATCACGACCGACGCCGTGCGGCTCACGGGGGTGCCAGCGAGGTCGCGCACCAGCACGGCCTTGAGCACCTCGCCGAGCTTCCCCGGTGAGATCGCCATGGTGAACCCGGCGAGGAAGACCCGGAGGCTCGGTCGCCAGCGGAGCGGGATGTCCAGGCAGCGCAAGTAGTAGTGCCACTTCGCGAACCGTAGCCCCCAGTTTGCGAAGACCGACAGCAAGACGAGTGGCGCGAGGGTCCAGCGGAAGCGCGTGAGGGCCTCGACCGTCGAGGAGAAGCTCGCGGTGGCGGCTAGTCCGAGCGACACGACTGCGCCCAGCGCGACGGCGATCAGGAGGCTACGGAGCAGGCGGGGCGCTGGCACAGGGCCGGATTAGACCACCGGACCCTGCGACCGTCAATCGCGAGACGGTCCTGGACCGGCGCCTCCCGCGATCGCGGCGGGGACTGCGGCGGACGCCATGGCCGGCACGCGGCGGCCCGCCGGCCAGAGCGCGAGCCCGCCGCCGAGCACGACGACCAGGCCTCCCAGCCAGATCCACGTGACCAGCGGATGGACCTGCGCCTTGATCTGGGCCCATTCGCCCTGACGGTCGAAGGAGCCGAGGATCACGTAGAAGTCGCGGAGGAAGCCGTACCGCACCGCGACCGACGCGAACGGTGAGTTGGATCCGCGATAGAGTCGCTGGCCTGGCCGGAGCGTTCCCACCGGTCGGCCGGCCTCGCTGACCTCGAGCGCGGCCTGGACCAGGAGGTGCGTCGGCTGCTCGGCCGCCGAGAGCCCGGTGAACCGGACCACGTACCGCCCGAGTTCCAGCGTCTCGCCTCGCTTCAGGGTCGCCTCGCGCTCGGCCTTCCCCACGGACGACGTGGCGACCCCGATGGCCACCAGGACCACGCCGAGGTGCACCACGAGGCCGCCGTAGCGCCGATGGTTCTGCACGAGGAGGCGGCCGACCGCCGTGGGCCAAGGCTCGCCGGTCGCTCGCCGGCGGCCCCGCGATGCTCGCCAGAGCTCGCCCAGCACGACCGCCGCCACGAAGTAGGGGAGCGTGTAGCCCAGGGTCACGAGCCCGAGCGGCAGGCCCAGCACGAGCCAGGTGAGGACGCTCGCGCCGACCGCGATCACCGCCGGGGCGCGCAGGAGGCGCGCCAGCACCGCCCACGATCCCCGCCGCCACGGAACGAGCGGCCCCGCTCCCATGAGCAGGAACGTGACGAGCAAGATGGGCACGCTGACCCAGTTGAAGTACGGGGTGCCGACCGAGATCTTCGCGCCTGTCACCGCTTCGGAGAGGAGCGGGAAGATCGTGCCGGTGAAGACCGTGAAGCAGAAGGCGACCAGGAGCACGTTGTTCACGAGGAACACCGACTCGCGCGACAGGAGGGCGTCGAGCTCCGCGCGGTCTCCGAGCCGATCCCAGCGCCAGACCAGGAGCGCCAGCGACGTCAGGAGGATCACGGCCAGGTACCCGAGCAGGAAGGGGCCGATCGCGCCGCTGGCGAACGCGTGGACCGACGAGATCACGCCGCTGCGGGTAAGGAACGTCCCGAAGATCGTGAGCGCGAAGGTGAGCGTGATCAGCGTCAGGTTCCAGATCTTGAGCATCGGGCGCCGTTCCTGGACCATGACCGAGTGGACGAACGCCGTGCCCATGAGCCAGGGCATGAACGAGGCGTTCTCCACGGGGTCCCACGCCCAGTAGCCGCCCCACCCGAGCGTTCGGTACGACCACCAGCCGCCGTAGAGGACCCCGGCGGTGAGGAAGAGCCAGGCCGTGACGGTCCACCGGCGCGTGAGGGTGAGCCAGGTGCCGTCGAGCCGGCCGGCGATCAGGGCCGCCATCGCGAAGGCGAACGGCACGACGAACCCCACGTAGCCCGTGTAGAGCAAGAGCGGGTGCACGAGCATGTCGGTCACCTCGAGGAGGGGATTGAGCCCCCGCCCCTCGGCGGCCGGCTGGGGCAGCCGCTCGAACGGGCTCGCGATGGCCGTCATCATCACCAGGAAGATCCCGGAGACGACGAACAGCACGGCCAGCGCGTACCCCGACAGCTCCCGGCGCAGCGCGGCCGCCCGGCGCGCCACGAGCAGGACAAAGAGCGCCTGGAGCCACTCCCAGAGCAGGATCGAGCCCTCGAGCGCCCCCCAGAGGCCGGCGATCCGGTAGCGCAGCGGGCTCGTCGACACGCTCGTATTGGCCACGTACCGCACGCTGAAGTCGCTTTTGATCAGCAGGGACTCGAGGACTACGACCGCGAGGGTCACCAGGGCGAACTGCGCCACCGCCGCGCGGCGCGCGCTCGAGAGCGCGCCCGGGGCGCCGGTGCGGCTGGCGCGCACACCCGAGACCACGCCGGCGGCGGCGACCAGGAGGGCCGCGAGGAGGGCCGCCGCGCCGAGCTCGGGGATGATGCCGCTCACCGGGCCAGGCCTGCCGCCCCGTTCCCGTGGGGGCTCATGGCTGCTTCGCCGGGGCGCCCGTCTTCGGCGCGGCCGCCAGCCGGGCCCTGGCGTCCCGGAGCCGTTCCTGGGCCCGGTCGCGGTCGGGTCCGGCCGGGGACACGCGGATGAAGCGCTCGAGCGTCGCCGCCGCGCCCGCGTGGTCCTGTTGGGCCTCCTGGACGCCGGCCTTGTCCCAGAGCGCGTGGGCGTAGTCGGGATCGACGGCGAGCGCCCGGTCGAACGCCTCCAGGGCCTCGGCGTGGTGTCCGGCGAGCGCTAGGATCACGCCCAGGTGCGTGATGGCGTCCACGTTGCGCTGGTCGCGCTTGAGCACGGCGGTGTAGGCGGCGATCGCCTCTTGGTACCGGCCGGCGTCGAGGCTCGCGTGCGCCGCCTGCAGCATGCCCTCGATCATCTCCTTGGTAAGGGGGCGGGGCGGCCCACCTGCCGCGGCTCCGGGCGGCATGCCCGAGGGCGTCTCCGGCCGGGGCGCCGTCACTGCGGAGTCGGGCGGCGCTGGCGTCGAGTGACGCGAGACGAGCAGCCCCAGGACGACACCAAACACGAGGAGCCCGGCTCCCGCTCCGCCGAGCAGGACCGGCTGCCGCGTCCAGGGGGTGGGCGGCGTCGCGGGGGCCGGGACCGGCGCGACCCGGTCGGACCGCGGCGCCGGCCCGAGCGCGTCGAGTCGACGCAGCACGGCGACCGCCTGAGCTTCGTAGCGCGCCCGGAGGTCCCGGTAGTCCTCCTCGTCCACGTGACCTGCGAGCCGGTCCAGCTCCAGCTCGCGGAGACCTCGGAGCGCGGTCACCTTCTCGTTCTCGATTCCCACGCGCTCGTCGTCGGCGAGGGCAGGGGCGAGCCTGGCCCGCCCTCCGAGAAACGGCCAGACCGCGAAGAGGAGGGCGGGCACCGCGAGCATGAGGGCCAGCAGGGCAATCGTCATCGGGGTCCGTTCGCCGAGCTCAGTCGCCCAGGCGCTCGAGCTCCGCGGCGAGCCGCTCGCGCTCCGCCGGGCCCACGGCGGGCGTCGGCGCCGACTCGAGCGGCGCCGGGCGGCGACGCCAGCGCCGCGAGAGCATGAGGACCATGGCGAGACCTGCCACCACCGCGCCGAACGGCGCGAGCCATAGGAGGAGATTCAGGCCGCGGGCCGGCGGGGCCAGGAGAACCCACTCCCCGTAGCGCTGGACGAAGTAGTCCATGACCTGCTCGGGCCGGTCGCCGCTCGCCAGGCGCTCTCGGATGAGGCCGCGCATCTGCTGGGCCATCTCGGAGGGGGAGTCGGCGACGGAGAGGTTCTGGCACACGACGCAGCGCAGCTGACTGGCGACGGCGAGCACGTCTTCATCCCGGACCGGCGCGGCGGTGGCCTCGCGGCCGGAACCCGCGGCCACGGCGAGGATGAGGAGGAGGGCAGCCACCAGCGGTACGGCGCGCATCGTCCCTCTCACGACGCCTGGGGCCGGCGGTCGTCCGGACGGTCCGCGACCCCCGGCACAGGGCGGGCCCCTCCGCTGGCCGCGCTCTCGCGCAGCAGCGGCTCGACCCATTCGCGGAAGACTGCCTCCGTGACGGCGCCGACGTGCTTCCGGCGGATCATGCCTCGCCGGTCGATCACGAACGTCTCGGGCACTCCGTAGACTCCGTAGTCGATCGACACCTTGCCGTCCGGGTCCGGTGCGTTGGGGAAGGTGAGGCCGAAGCGCTGGATGAACTCCTTCGAGGCGGGTTCCTTGTCCTGGATCGCGACGCCGAGCACCACGACGCCCTGGCCTCCCGAGCGGCGCCAGGCGTCCTCGAGGACCGGCGCCTCCTCGTAGCAGGCCGGGTAGCACCACGAGGCCCAGAAGTTGAGCACGAGGACCTTGCCGCGGTACCCCTGCAGGCTCAAGGCCTTCCCGTCGAATGCGGTCAGCTCGAAGTCCGGGGCCGGGCGGCCGACGAGGGGTGACGGGACGGCGCGGGGATCCGTCCGGAAGCCATAGGCCAGAAGGCCGACGAGGGGAAGCGCGGCCAGCGGGATGAGCCAGCGCGCCCGAACCTTCACCGGGACGCGTTGGTTCCGGCGGCGTTGCCGCCGGTGCGCAGGGTCCGCAGGAGCTCCTCGTGGCCCGGCATCGCACCCTCCGGCGCCCGGTATTCCTCGGAATGCTTCGCCATGATCGTGCTGGCCCGGAACGTTCCATCCGCACCGAGCGTCCCCTCCACCACGGCCCCCCGTCCCTCGGCGAAGAGGTCCGGGGGAATGCCCCGGTGGTAGACGGGGACAGACGCCTTGCCGTCGGAGAGCAGGAAGCGCTGCTCGCGGGCGCCGACGTCCTGCGCGAGCGAGCCTTGAACCACCATCCCGCCCAGACGGTAGGAGCGTCGCGCGGACCGGTCCTGGGCAATCAGCTCGGACGGAGTGACGAAGTAGACCACTGACTGCCGGACGCCGGTGAGGACGAGCGCGCCCAGCGCGAGGACGATGACGGCCGCGCCCAGGAGGAGCCGGCGACGCCGGGTCACGGCCGCGCCTCGACCGGGCGGTCTGCCGCCCCGCCCTCGAGCGCCCGGATCGCGCGCTCCACGCGCCACCAGTAGACGAACAGGGTGCCGAAGACCAGCGCGTACGCGCCGAGAACGAATGGCCAGTGGCTCATCGGACTTAGTATACGCGCGGCCGCGCAGTGCCCGCCCGCGTACAATCAGGACATGGGGCCGTCGACGGTGCGCGGGTGGCTGCCGGTCACGGACGTGGAGGCCCTGGCCCAGGCCCGGCATGCCGACCCGTTCGCGGTGCTGGGTCCCCACGTCAGCCGGGAGGGTGACGCGACAGCGGTGGCTGTCCGGGCGTTCCTGCCGGGGGCGGTGGCGGTCGAGGTGCGCCCGGGAGAGCCGGGCCTTCCCCCGCGTGAGATGGAGCGTCTGCATCCCGACGGCGTCTTCGAGGCGACGTTCCCGGAGCGCGTCGCCCCGTTCCGGTACCGCCTCGCGGTGACCGAAGCACCGGGGCGCGTGCGCGAGATCGAGGATCCGTACCGTTTCGCGTCGACGCTGTCGGACTTCGACCGCCTCCTCCTCGGCGAGGGGACGCACTATCAGGCCTACGAGAAGCTCGGAGCCCACGAGGCCGTCCTGGACGGCGTCGCGGGCGTGGTCGTCGCGGTGTGGGCGCCGAACGCGCGGCGCGTGAGCGTCGTGGGCGACTTCAACGCGTGGGACGGACGGCGACACCCGATGCGTCGCCATCCCGGCGCGGGGATCTGGGAGCTGTTCCTTCCGGGGCTCGGCGAGGGGACCCGCTACAAGTTCGAGATCGTCGGGCCGGACGGGACGCTGCTGGCCCTGAAGGCCGATCCCTACGCCTTCGGGTTCGAGGTCAACGAGCCGCGCACGGCGTCGGTCGTGACGTCGCTCGATGGCTACTCCTGGAGCGACGGCGACTGGATGGCCGGCCGGGGGCGGCGGAGCGCGCTCGGCGCGCCCATCGCGGTGTACGAGGTCCACCTGGGCTCGTGGCGGCGCGTCCCCGAGGAAGGGAATCGATTCCTCAGCTACCGGGAGCTGGGTGACGCCCTGGGAGACTACGTCCGAGACCTGGGATACACCCACGTCGAGCTGCTGCCCATCGGGGAGCATCCCTTCTACGGATCGTGGGGTTACCAGCAGATCGGCGCCTTCGCGCCCACCCGGCGATACGGGACGGCCAAGGACTTCATGGCCTTCGTGGACGCGCTCCACCGGCGCGGGGTCGGCGTGATCCTCGACTGGGTGCCGGCCCACTTCCCGCGAGACCCGCACGGCCTCGCCTACTTCGACGGCACCCACCTCTACGAGCACGCGGATCCCCGCCAGCGGGAGCAGGCGGACTGGGGGACGCTGGTCTTCAACTACGGTCGCCACGAGGTCGCCAACTACCTCATCGGCAACGCGCTCTACTGGCTGGAGCGCTACCACGTGGACGGGCTCCGGGTGGACGCGGTCGCTTCGATGCTCTACCTGGACTACTCGAAGCAGCCGGGTCAGTGGCTGCCGAACCGCCACGGGGGCAACCAGAACCTCGAGGCGATCGCTTTTCTGAGGCGCTTCAACGAGGTCGTCTACCGGTACCACCCGACCGCGATGACGATCGCGGAGGAATCGACGTCGTGGCCGATGGTGTCGCGCCCCACGTACGTGGGCGGGCTCGGGTTCGGGTTCAAGTGGAACATGGGCTGGATGCACGACGTCCTCGACTACATGCAGCGCGATCCGGTGCACCGGAAGTACCACCACAATCGCCTCACGTTCGGGCTGCTCTACGCCTGGCACGAGAACTTCGTGCTCCCGCTGTCCCACGACGAGGTGGTGTACGGCAAGGGCTCGCTCCACGCCAAGATGCCGGGGGACGACTGGCAGCGATTCGCGGGGCTCAGGGCCCTCCACGCCTTCATGTACGGGCATCCGGGCAAGAAGCACCTGTTCATGGGGGGGGAGTTCGGGCAGGTCCGCGAGTGGAACCACGACACGAGCCTCGACTGGCACCTGCTTGACGAGGGACCGTACCACCGCGGGCTCCAGACCCTGGTCCGGGACCTCAACCGCGTGTACCGGGGGGAGCGGGCGCTGCACGAGGTGGACTTCGAGCCGGCCGGCTTCGAGTGGATGGACTGTTCCGATGCCGACCAGAGCGTGATCGCCTTCGTCCGGCGCGCGCGCGACCCGCGTGACATCCTGCTCGTCGTGTGCAGCTTCACGCCGGTGCCGCGGCGCGGGTACCGCGTCGGGGTGCCGCGCGAGGGCTTCTACCGGGAGCTGCTCAATACCGACGCCGCCGTCTACGGGGGCAGCAACGTGGGCAACGGCGGCGGCGTCTGGGCCGAGCCCCTGCCGCTGGCCGGTCAGCCCTGGTCGGTGACCCTGACCCTCCCGCCGCTCGGGGTGGTGGTCCTCAAGCCCGGTCCGGCCTGATATGCTTCGGAACGCGCTGCAGGGACGTCACTCGGACTCCAGGGACCCGGGGGCCTAGCGATGCCGCGAGACCGCGTCCTCGCCCTGATTCTCGCCGGGGGCAAGGGCTCCCGCCTCGAGCCCCTCACGCGCGAGCGTAGCAAGCCCGCGGTCCCCTTCGGCGGGCGCTACCGCATCGTCGACTTCGTGCTGTCGAACTTCGTGAACTCGCGGATCCTCTCGCTCTACGTCCTCGTCCAGTACAAGTCGCAGTCGCTGATCGAGCACCTCCGCATCGCGTGGCAGACGAGCGGCCTCGTGCCGGAGCACTTCATCGCGGTCGTGCCCCCGCAGATGCGGATCGGCGAGGTGTGGTTCCGCGGCAGCGCGGATGCCGTCCTCCAGAACCTGAACCTAATCGACGACTACGATCCCGACCTGGTGGCGGTCTTCGGCGCGGACCACATTTACCGCATGGACGTGAACCAGATGGTGGCCTTCCACAGGGAGCACGAGGCCGACGTCACGGTCGCCGCCCGCCCGGTCCCGCTGCCCGAGGCGTCGAGCTTCGGGAACCTCGTCGTCGACGCGTCCGGGCGCGTGGTGGACTTCGTCGAGAAGCCGTCGGCGCCCCGGCCGATCCCGGGGAACCCGCGGCAGGCGCTGGTGTCCCTGGGGAACTACCTGTTCTCGCGGAAGGTCCTCGTCGACGCGCTCCTGGCCGACGCGCGCCAGAGCACCGATCACGACTTCGGCAAGAGCATCATCCCGGCGCTCGTCCCGACCGCTCGAGTCCTGGCCTACGACTTTCAGTCCAACGTGGTGCCCGGCATCAAGCCCTACGAGGAGCCCGGGTATTGGCGGGACGTCGGCGAGCTGGACGCGTACTGGCGGGCCCACATGGACCTCCTCGGCGAGACGCCCGCCTTCGACCTCGACAACCGGCGGTGGCCGATCCATGCAGGTCGTTACGACGGACCGCCGGCGCGGATCATCGGGGGCGAGTTCGAGAACGTCCAGATCGGGGAGGGTGCGCTGGTCGTGCGGGCCACGATCCGCAACTCGATCCTCGGACGGGGCGTGTGGGTCAACGAGGGCGCGGTGATCGAGGACTCGATCGTCATGGACTTCACGTCGGTGGGGAAGGGCGCGCACCTGCGCCGCGCCATCGTGGACCGCTACAACATCATCCCGGCCGGGCTTCAGCTCGGCCTGGATCCGCCGGAGGACCGCGAGCGCTACCGCGTCGACCCGTCGGGTCTCGTCGTCGTCCCGCGTGGCGGGCGGCGCGAGTTCTTCTGGGACACCGAGGCACCCTGAGGCGCGCCATGGTCCTGGGGCTGTCGCTCCACGCGTTCACGGTGGTGCACGTGATCCTGAGCCTGATCGGGATCGCCGCCGGGCTGGTCGTCCTCGGCGGCATGGTGGGCGGAAGGCGGCTCGAGGGCTGGACGGCAGTCTTCCTCGTGACCACCATCCTCACGAGCGTGACCGGGTTCTTCTTCCCCTTCACGCGCATCGGTCCGCCGCACGTGTTCGGCGTCATGTCGCTGGTGGTGCTGGCGGTGACGCTGGTCGCGCTCTACGGCCAGCGCCTCCGGGGCGCCTGGCGCTGGCTCTACGTGGTCGGCTCGCTGGTGGCGCTCTACCTGAACGTCGTGGTCGGCGTCGTCCAGGCCTTCCAGAAGCTGCCGTTCCTCACCCTCCTGGCTCCGACGCAGTCCGAGCCGCCCTTCCTCGTCGCTCAGGTGCTCGTCCTCGTGACCTTCCTCGTCCTCGGCATCCGCGCGGTGGCCCGGTTCCGGCCGACCGCCCCCGCGCCCGCGTAGGGTCGAGGCCGACGGCGTTGATGGGTCAGGGCGATGGAGCCTCGGCCGGAAGTCGGCCCGCTATTCGGAGTCTCGCACCCTGTAGACGAACGGACGGGCCTTGCTGAAGATGCCGGCGTCGAGCCCGGAGTCCGTCATCACCAGGGTCAATCCCTTGGGGAGGCGCAAGCGCAGGATCCACCCGACCGGCCGATCCCCGCGCCGCTGACGCGCCCGCAAGGACGCGGTGTTGCCGCATTCCGCAAGGCTGACCATGCGGCGGGACCCCTCCTTCAGGTAGAAGTCCGCCGAGTACCGGCTGAGCGCCCCGAACAGCCTTCTTCCGCGCCAGGGCCGCACCGTGTACACACCGAAGCTGAAGACCGCATCGGTCCCGGCGAGAAGGTGCAGCCATCCGAAGCTCCGTTGCTCGCGCGGTCGGAGAAGTTGCCAGGCGACGGGCTTTCCCGACTCAAGGACCGCGGCGATGCGTCCGCTATCCGCCAGGTGCTGGGCCATCGTGCCCAGGCGCCGGCGTTCGCCATCTTGCGCGGCCGCTTCGTCGATGGCCTCGAGCCCCCGCCCGTCCTGAATCCACGAGACATCGAGTCGCGGCGCCTGGGGCGTCGAGGTCGCCACGGCCTCGAGGTCAACGGTGAACGCGCGCAGCCGGGTGATCCTGACAAGCTTCATAGAGCGGGAGCGGGTCTGATCCCTTCCTCGACGGGTGCCACGTCCGGCGAAATCCCAGCGGCGGGCTCCCCCCGCGATTCCAAGCGGGTGAGAGTCATCAGCAGCCCACCGGGGGATGGACCGTTGCAATCGACCCGCGGGCGGCGGGAATGGCTGGCGGTGAGAGTGCTCGAGCTGCTGCGGGCGCTCCCGGATGCCGTGGTCGGCTGGACCCGTCGGAGGCGCGCTCGGCCGATCGGCACGGCTTGGAGACGCTGAGGGGCGGCCTCGCGGGGTGGGCCGAGCTGGCCGGGGCGACGTCGTGCCTCGCCTCGCTCCTCGCCACGGCTCCCCCGGCGGCCTCAGGTCCGGCGCCAGGCTACGGGCTGCCGACCAGGCGGGCGAGGGCCTCGGCGCGGAGCGCCAGCAGCCGGTACCGCCGGGCCGCCAGGTAGGCGAAGGCGGCCAGGAACGCGGCGACGTTCACCAGGAGGGCCCGGAGCATCACCGGGTCCATCGACGGGGCCTGGGGCTTCAGCACCGTCGCGGGCTGGTGAAGCGTGCGCCACCACTCGACGGAGAAGTGGATGATCGGGACGTCGAGGGCGCCGATGATCCCGAGCACCGCGGCGTAGGTGGCAGCGCGGTCCGGGTCCTCCACGACGCTTCGCAGCAACAGGTAGCCGAGGTAGATCACGAAGAGGAGCGCGGTCGAGGTGAGGCGGGCGTCCCAGGTCCACCACGTCCCCCATGTGGGCTTGCCCCAGATCGAGCCGGTCGCGAGCGTCAGACCGACGAAGCAGACGGCGAGCTCCCCCGACGCGGCCGCCACGCGGTCCCAGGCGGACCGCCGCGTCCAGAGGTAGGCGACGCTCGCCACCAGGACGAGGCCGATCGCGACGTAGCCGGTCAGGATCGCGGGCACGTGGACGTACATGATGCGCTGCACGTTGCCCTGCACCGCGTCCCGGGGCGCCCAGCCGAGCCCGGTCCAGAGCCCGAGCGCGAGGAGCACGACGGCCAGCCCGCCCAGGAATCGGTGCACGCTCAGGCCTCCAGGACGAACTCGAACGTCAGAAGACCGGCGACCAGGAACACGACGTCGAAGCCGAGGAGCAGCTGCCACCACGGCCAGGCCGGACCCCAGCCTTCGCCCGCCAGCGCGAGGTCCGTCAGCTTCACCGCGGCGAGAAGCACGGGCACGGCGAGGGGCAGCAGCAGGACCGGGAGCAGCACCTCGCGGGCGCGAAGCTGGGCCGTCATGGCGGCGAACAGCGTGCCCACGGCGGCGAAGCCGACGGTGCCGGCGAACGCCACCAGCAGCAGCCGGGGCACCGCGGTCCAGATGTCCAGGTTGTAGAAGATCCCGGTCGCCGTGATGAAGACCACCTCCATCGCCAGCATCAACGCCGTGGTGCCGGCCAGCTTGCCGAGGTAGATCGCGCCCTTGTCGGCCGGCGCCAGGATCAGGCCATCGAGGCAGTCGTTCTCCCGCTCGAGCGCGAAGGCGCGGCCCAGCCCGAGGACACCGGCCAGGATGAAGGCGAGCCAGAAGAGACCGGGCAGGGCGGCCCGGATCCTGTCGCTGTCCGGCCCGAGGGCGAAGTAGAACAGGAAGAGGAGCAGGATGGCGAAGAACGCGAGTGCGTTGGCGCCTTCCTTGGCCCGCCGCTCCACGGCCAAATCCTTCCAGAAGACTGCCACCGCCGTGCGGAGAAATGAGCTCACGCGGCGGTCCGCCTCACGCGGTGCCGTCCGTGACGCCGAGATAGAGCTGCTGGAGCGCTTCCTCGGTCAGGCTCGCGCGGGCGGCCTGGGCCGCGATGCGGCCGCCGGCCAGCACGGCCACCAGGTCGGCGATCGCGAGCGCGCGCCCGAGGCTGTGGGTGACCACCACGGCGGCCCCGCCGCCGGCCTTGAAGGCGTGGAGGTAGTCCTCGAGGCGCTTGGTGCTGTCCTGATCGAGTCCCGAGAAGGCCTCGTCGAGGAGCAGGACCCGCGGCTCGCGGAGCATCGCGCGCGCCAGCGCCACCCGCCGGCGCAGTCCGCTGGAGAGGGCGCGCACACGGGTACCGGCGTGGCCGTCCAGGCCGACCCTGGTCAGCGCAGCGTCGATCCGGCGCCGGTCCGCCCGACGGCCGGACAGGGCCTCCGCGAAGGCCAGGTTCTCCCGCGGCGTGAGGTCGTCGTAGAGGTAGGTGCTGTGGCCCACGACGGCCACCAGCCGGCGCACCTGGTCCCGTCCCTCGACCAGGTCGTGGCCCCCGATCTGTCCGCGGCCGGCCGTGGGCCGCGCGAGCGTGGCCAGGACGCGCACCAGCGTCGTCTTGCCTGAGCCGTTGTGGCCGAGGACGGTCAGCACCTGGCCGGCCGGGACCTCCAGCGTTACTCCGCGCAGCGCGACGTGAGCGCCGTAGAGCTTGGTCAGGCCTTCCGCCTGGATCACGCGGTCAGGCTACTTCCCCGACCGCGTCGAGAAGCGCCGGAGCCCTGCGTCGCGGGCGAACGCGATGAAGTCAGGGTCGCGGCTCACACGCTCCACGTCGTGGTCCAGACACGACCGCGCCAGCAGGGTGTCCGCCAGCCGTGGCCCCGGGCGCTTCAGGTTGGAAGGAGGGCGTCCCGCCGTCAGACCCGCATCGACCGCAGCCGCGCGATCCGGTCCTGAATCGGCGGGTGAGTCGCAAAGAGGCTGAGGAGCGACCGGCCCGACAGGGGGTTGACGATGAACAGGTGCGCGGTGGCCGGGCTGGCGTTCATCGGCACCATCCGGCTGCCCTGGTCGAGCTTGCCGAGGGCGGACGCCAGCCCCAGGGGATTGCGCGTCAGCTTGGCCCCCGAGGTGTCGGCCTGGTACTCGCGCGAACGGGACACCGCCATCTGGATGACCAGCGCGGCCAGCGGGGCGAGGATGATCGTGAGGATCAGCGCGATCGGGTTCGTGCTGCGGCCCTCGTCGTCCCGCGACCCGCCGAACATCATGCCCCACTGGGCCATGTTCGCGATCATCGAGATCGCGCCGGCGATCGTCGCCGCGACCGTGGAGATCAGGACGTCCCGGTTCAGAACGTGAGAGAGCTCGTGAGCGAGCACCCCCTCCAGCTCAGCTTCGTCCATGATCCGGAGGATGCCGTGGGTCACCGCGACCGCGGCGTGCTGGGGGCTGCGCCCGGTCGCGAAGGCGTTGGGCGCCTCCGAGGGGAGCAGGTAGAGCTTCGGCATCGGGATGCCGGCCTTCGTGGCCAGGCTCCGCACGATCCGGTGCACCACGGGCGCCTCGGACTCGCCGAGCGGCTGGGCGCGGTACATCTTCAGGACGATCTTGTCCGAGAACCAGTAGGACACGAAGTTCATCACCAGGGCGAACACGAACGCCATCATCATGCCGCCGCGGCCCCCGAGGAGGCCGCCGACGGCGACGAACAGGCCGGTCAGGAGAGCCAGGAGCACCGTCGTCTTCAGCATGTTGCCCATCTCGTCGATTGCCCTCGCTTCGCGGACAGGGAGCCTCCCCTCCGCTCGTCAGGTGTCTGCTCGAAAGCTAGCAGACGCCCCGGCGACCGTCAACGAGCGGGCCTCGCCGGAGGGCTCCGGAGACGCGCCCGGCGCCTTTTCACTTGACACCTCCGGGGGGGGGCTTCTATACTACGCAGGCCTTAGAAAGACTCATTTCTCCGACACTTATCCAACCACTGGGTGTTCCAGGCGGGCCAGGCATGCAGATCCGGGTGTCCGAGATTCCGGATGAGGGTCTCCGGCTCCTCGCCCCGGCAGCCCTGGCCGACGTCTATCCGGAGGCGGGCTGGAGCCTCGATGCCGTGGATCTCCTCGTGGAGCGGCGCGAGGGGGAGGTGGCCATCAGCGGGCGCTTCCGGGCGACCGCGCAGCTCGTGTGCAGCCGGTGCGTGGCGTCCTTCGCGACCTCCGTTCCGATCGAGGTCAATCTTCAGCTCATGCCCCAGCCCAGTGGGCGCCACGGGCAGATCGAGCTCGGGCGCGACGATCTCGAAGTCGACTTCTACCAGGCGGATCTTCTCGACGTCGGGGGGCTTCTCCGGAGCGAGACCGATCTGGCCTTGCCGATGAAGCCGCTCTGCCGAGCGGACTGCCGGGGACTCTGCCCGGTCTGCGGCGGCGATCGCAACGTCACCGAGTGCCGGTGCGCGACGCGCGGGACCGACCCGCGCCTGTCACCGCTCGAGGCGCTCCGACGCCTCCAATAGGAGACCCGACCGATGCCCTTGCCCAAGCGCCGTCACTCGCGCACGCGCGGCCGGAAGCGCCGCACGCATTACAAGCTCGACGCTCCCACGCTGTCGATCTGCCCCCAGTGTCGCGAGCCGAAGGTTCCCCATCACGTCTGCCCGCACTGTGGGTACTACCGGGGACGAGAGGTCGTTTCGACCGAGGGCGCCTAGGCGCCGTTCTCCATGCCCCCGGCCCCGCCGGGTGAACGGTCGATGCGGATCGCCGTCGACGCGATGGGCGGCGATGGCGGCGTCCCCGTCAGCGTCGAGGGCGCGATCGCCGCGACGCGCGAGTACGGCCTCGAGGTCGTCTTGGTCGGAGACCGGGCCGTCGTCGAGCGCGAGCTCGCGCGGCATGGCGTCGGGTCGCTGCCCATCTCGGTGAAGCACGCCTCGCAAGTGGTCGAGATGGGCGAGCAGCCTTCTCACGCGCTCCGGCGCAAGCGCGACTCGTCGATGCGGATCGCCGCCTCGCTCGTGCGCGACGGCGAGGCCGCCGCCTTCATCTCCGCCGGCAACACGGGCGCGGCGATGGCCATCGCGATGTTCACGCTGGGCGTCCTGCAGGGCGTCGATCGCCCAGCGATCGCCGTGGTGCTCCCCAACAAGCGCGGACGCACGATCCTGCTGGACGTGGGCGCCAACGTCGATCCGAAGCCCTGGCACCTCGCGCAGTATGCCGTGATGGGGCACGTCTATTCCCGGGACATCCTGGGTGTCGCGGTCCCGCGGGTGGGTCTCCTGTCGGTCGGCGAGGAGGAGGGCAAGGGCAACGAGTTCGTCCGCGAGGTGTTCAAGCGGCTCGAGGAGTCGCCCATCAACTTCGTCGGAAACGTCGAGGGCCGGGACGTCTACAACGGCAATGCCGACGTGGTGGTGACGGACGGGTTCACCGGCAACGTGTGCCTCAAGGTTTCCGAGAGCCTCGCGGACATGCTCATCCAGTTCCTGCGCGAGGAGATGACGCGCTCGCCGGCGACCAGGCTCAGCGCACTGCTCGTCCGCCCGGCCTTCCGGCGGCTCTGGAAGCGGGTCGACTACACGGAGACGGGAGGCGCGCCGCTGCTCGGCATCAACGGCGCGTGCATCATCGGCCATGGCGCGTCTCCGGCCCGGGCCGTCAAGAACGCGATCCGGACCGCCGCGGAATGGGTGACGGCGGACGTGAACGGCCACATCCGCGCGGCGCTGGCGGGGGAGCTCGGCCAGTCGCTGGCCGAGGCGCGGCGCGGCCGCGCGGACGAGGGTCCAGCCGAGCCTAACGCGCCGCGTCGCTATTGACAGCGCGCGCGGACCTGTGTCCATCTATGCCCGTGCCCGCTGACGCGCGCCTGGCGTTCTGCTTCCCAGGCCAGGGCTCGCAGGCCGTGGGAATGGGGCGCGCGTTCCACGAAGCGTCGCCCGCCGCCCGCTCGGTCTTCGAGGAAGCCGGCGACGCGCTCGGATTCGACATCGCCAAGCTCTGCTTCGAGGGGCCCGAGTCCGAGCTCCAGCTCACGGCCAACACCCAGCCCGCGGTGCTCACGGTGAGCGTCGCGGGGGCGCGTCTCCTGGCGGAGCGCGGGCTGGTGCCCTCGATCGTCGGCGGGCACAGCCTGGGCGAGTACACCGCGCTTGTCGTGGCGGGCGCCCTGCGCTTCGCCGACGCGGTCACCGCGGTGCGGCGCCGAGGCGAGTTCATGCAGGAGGCCGTTCCCGTCGGCGTCGGCGCCATGGCCGCCATCCTGGGCGTGGAGCTGCCGGTCGTGGAGGATATCTGTCGAGAGGCCGCGCATGGCGAGGTCCTCGACGTCGCGAACATCAATTCCCCGGGGCAGATCGTGGTGGCAGGCCACCGGAGGGCGATCGAGCGCGCGGTGGCGCTGGCCGCGGCGCGCGGGGGGAAGCGGAGCGTCCTGCTGCCGGTGAGCGCTCCTTTCCACTGTCGCCTGATGGCGCCGGCGGCCGAGCGGTTGGCCGGCGTGCTGGGCCAGTTGCCGGCGTCGGATCCGAGGCAGCCGGTGGTCCGCAACGTGGACGCGGAGCTCACCACGCGAGCGGAGCAGGTGCGGCCGTTCCTCGTTCGGCAGGTCACGGCGCCGGTGCGCTGGACCGACTGCATCGGACGCATGGCCCGCGAGGGGTGTCACACGTTCCTCGAGGTGGGACCGGGCAAGGTGCTGACCGGTCTGCTCCGGCGGATCGACAGCGCGCTCACCGGCGTCGCGGTCGAGGACCTGACGGGTCTCGACAGAGCGTTGGCGCGCGCGAAGGCCTGAGGCGTGAGCGCGCAGGCCGTCACCGGCGGAAGGCCGTCCGATCGAGGCCGTCCGGTCAACTCCCGCGGAGCGGGGGTAGCCCGGTGAGCGACGCGGGCACCCCCGGGCGCCCTCTCGAGGGCCGCGTCGCCCTGGTCACCGGTGGGACGCGCGGCATCGGCCGCGCGATCGTCGAGGCGCTTCTCGACGACGGCGCCTCCGTGCTCTTCACGGGGCGGGAGGCGGCGCGGGTCGAAGCGGCCGTCCGCGAGCTCGATGCACGCCCGGGAAGAGCGGTGGGGCTCGTGGCCGAGATGGGCCGAGGCGAGGACGTCCAGCGGATCGTGGCCGAGGCCGACAAGCAGTTCGACCGGCTCGACCTCCTGGTGAACAACGCCGGCGTCACCAAGGACGGCCTCCTGATCCGGATGAAGGACGCCGACTGGGACGAGGTCCTGAGCGTCAACCTCCGGGCCGCGTTCCAGGCGACCCGGGCGGCCGCGCGGCTGATGATTCGCCAGCGGGCCGGGCGGATCGTCAACGTGACGTCGGCGGCCGGGGTCATGGGCACGGCCGGGCAGGCCAACTACGCGGCCGCGAAGGCCGGGCTGATCGGACTTACCAAGTCCACGGCGCGGGAGCTGGCCCATTGGGGTATCCTGGTCAACGCCGTCGCGCCGGGGCTGATCGAGACGGACATGGCCGCGGCCCTGTCGGACAGCATGCGGGAGGCCTACGTCAGCCAGGTTCCTCTGAAGCGAATCGGGACCGCGCGCGAGGTGGCAGAGGTCGTCCGTTTCCTGGCCTCGGAGGGGGCGAGCTACGTCACGGGCCAGGTCATCCACGTCAACGGCGGGCTGTACATGTGAGGAGGTGAGGGACGGACATGGCTGCGAGCGACAAGCCGGTCGAGGAGCGTGTCAGGGCGATCATCGTCGAGCAACTCGGTGTCGAGGAGAACGACGTCATCCCGGCGGCGAAGTTCATCGAGGATCTCGGCGCCGACTCCCTGGACACGGTGGAGCTCGTGATGGCGTTCGAGGAGGAGTTCGACATCGAGATTCCGGACGAGGACGCCGAGAAGATCACGACCGTCGGTGACGCGATTCACTACATCAAGGAGAACACCTGAGACGACTCCCGAGGGTCCCGAGGCGCCAGAGACGAGGGAGGCTGGAGCGATGGGAGCGGACGGCGGCAAGACACGGGTCGTGGTGACGGGGCTCGGAGCGGTGACGCCTTTGGGTAACTCTGTCCCCGAGTACTGGCGTGCCGTGTGCGAGGGCCGGTCCGGCGTGGGTCCCATCACCCGGTTCGACGCCAAGCGGCTCGACGCCCGGATCGCCGCCGAGGTCAAGGGATTCGACCCGCTCAGGGTCATCGAGAAGAAGGAGCTCAAGAAGCTCGACCTCTTCATCCAGTACGCCCTCGTCGCGGGGGTCGAGGCCGTCGAGGACGCCAAGATCGACTTCTCCCAGGTGGACCCCGTGCGCGCCGGGGCGCTCGTGGGGTCCGGCATCGGCGGCATCCTGTCCATCCTCGAGTGGCACCGGGTGCTCCTCGAGAAGGGGCCAGGGCGCATCTCCCCGTTCTTCATCCCGTCGCTCATCGTCAACATGGCCTCCGGGCAGCTGTCCATCCGGTACAAGCTGAAGGGTCCGAACTCCTCGGTGGTGACCGCGTGCGCGACGGGGAACCACGCGATCGGCGACGCCTTCCGGATCATCCAGCGTGGGGACGCCGACCTCATGGTCGCGGGCGGCTCGGAGGCGATCATCGACGAGCTGCCCATCGGCGGGTTCGCCCAGATGAAGGCGCTGTCCACCCGCAACGACGATCCGGTGCGGGCCTCGCGACCCTTCGACGCCGCCCGCGACGGGTTCGTGCCCGGTGAGGGCGCCGGCGTCGTGGTGCTGGAGAATGCCGAGCACGCGCGCCGGCGCGGCGCGCGGGTCTACGCGGAGGTCGTTGGCTACGGCATGACGGCCGACGCGTACCACATGACTGCCCCCGATCCGGACGGCGACGGGGCCGTGCGTGCCATGACATGCGCGCTCAGGGACGGCGGCCTCCGGCCCGAGGACGTGGGGTACATCAACGCCCACGGCACCTCGACCCCGTACAACGACAAGACGGAGACCCTCGCGATCAAGCAGGTGTTCGGCGCCCATGCGCACCGCCTGGCGGTCTCGTCCACGAAGTCGATGACCGGCCATCTCCTGGGCGCCGCGGGAGGCATCGAGGCCGTCGTCACCGTGCTGGCCCTCCAGCAGGGCATCTTGCCGCCGACGATCAACTACGAGACGCCGGATCCGGACTGCGACCTCGACTACGTGCCGAACGTGGCCCGGAAGGCGGAGGTCGAGACGGCGCTCTCGAACGGGTTCGGGTTCGGCGGCACCAACGCAACCCTGGCGTTCCGGCGCTGGCGCGCCTGAGTCACGCCGCCGCGCCTCCGCCGACCGAGGGGCAGGGCGGCGCCCCTCGCGAGTCCGAGGGGGCGGGGCCTGACGCCCTGGCGGCGCTCTCGGCGCGATTGGGACGCGCCGTGCCGCCCGACCTCCTCCTCCAGGCCCTGACGCACCCCTCCTACGCGCACGAGCACCCGCCGACTCCCCACAACGAGGGCCTCGCCTTCCTCGGCGACGCCGTTCTGGGCCTCGTCGTGGCGGACCTCCTGGTCCGGCGCGAGCCGGGCGCCGGGCCCGGCCGCCTCACGGTGCGGCGGGCGGAGATCGTGTCCAGCCGAGGCCTGGCCGCGTGGGGACGGGAACTTCGCGTGGCCCCCTGCCTTCGCCTCGGGCGCGGGGAGGCGCAGCACGCGGGGCGGGACAAGGACTCGGTGCTGGCGAGCGCTGTGGAGGCTGTCGTGGCGGCGCTCTATCTCACCGCGGGCCTCGGCGCCGTCTCGCCCCTCGTGGATCGACTGATGCGCGTCGGCGACGAGCCCACTGGGGAGTGAGAGCCGGCGGACGGCATGCGAGCGCCCGGGCCCCGGCGGGCCCGTGATAGGCTGAGCGCGAGGAGCATCGCGTGCCCTTCTGGTCCCGCCAACGCCCCGAGGAGCCCCCGAGCTGGGACGAGCTGTTCCCGCTGGAGGCGCTGCTCCGGCGCCAGCTCGACGACGTCCTGGTCGTCCAGGACCGCCGGATCCTCGGGCGCTCGCTGGCGTTCGGCGGCCGGCTCCTCGTGGAGCCCACCGTGGCGCTCGAGCGCCTCCGTCCCCGCCTGGCCCCGCACGGATACACGCCGTTCCTCCGCGAGGACCAGGGGACCGTATGGGTGCACGCGCTCGCCCAGGTCGACGCCGTCGAGCCGTCGCGGCCGCTGGTCCATCTCGGGCTGTTCCTCGCGACCGTCGTCACCACGCTCCTCGCCGGCACCCTGATCCTCGGGGGCGTCTCGCCCGGCGAGCTGTGGGCGCACCCCGGCCGGATCGCCGTCGGCTTGCCGTTCGCCGCGGCGCTCCTGGGGATCCTCGGCGTCCACGAGTTCGGGCACTACACGCTCGGCCGCCGGCATGGGATGCCGGTCTCGCTCCCCTACTTCATCCCGGTCCCGCCGGTTCCGCCCTTTCTGCTGGGGACGCTCGGGGCGGTGATCCGGCTTCGCGGCGCGATCCGGGATCGCCGCGCCCTGTTCGACATGGCGGTGGCGGGGCCGCTTGCCGGTCTCGTGGTGGCGGTGCCGATCTACGTGCTCGGGCTCAAGCTGTCGACGGTGGTCCGGATTCCTCAGGGGCCGGCCGAGGGCGCCTACGTGCAGTTCGGCGACGCCGTCCTCCCCAAGCTCATCGAGCGCCTGACGCTGGGCCCACTGCCATCCGACTTCGACATCCTGCTTCACCCGGTCGGGGTCGCGGCCTGGTTCGGGTTCTTCGTCACGGCCCTGAACCTCATCCCGGCGGGTCAGCTGGACGGCGGGCACATCGTCTACGCCCTGTTCGGCAGTCGCCATGCGCTCATCTCGAAGCTGGCGGTCGGTGGTCTCGTGTTGATCGGGC
This sequence comes from Candidatus Methylomirabilota bacterium, assembly GCA_035550795.1. Lineage (GTDB taxonomy): Bacteria > Methylomirabilota > Methylomirabilia > Rokubacteriales > DASRDR01 > DASRDR01. Next base: position 165,602 of record DASZOL010000008.1, on the reverse strand, counting down.
TCGCCTTCGGGAGCATCAACTGGCTCGTCTGGGCGGCGCTGATCGTCGGCATCATGGGCTTCCGCCACGGCCCGACCATGGACGACGTCACGCCCCTCGACGGCCGCCGGCGCGCGCTCGGGCTGTTCGCGCTGGTCCTGCTCTTCCTGCTCCTGCCGCCCGTTCCGCTGTCCGTGCGGTGAGCTCGCCGCCGGCGAACTGGCGGCGCTTCGCACGTCTGCGCTAGGATGGGGACCACGCCCGCCGGGCTGCAGGCCGGGCGCCGATAGGAGGGCAAGGTTGTGCGTGTCGCACTGGTCCAGATGAACAGCCGGGACGAGAAGGCGGAGAACCTCGAGCGCGCCGAGATGCTGATCGCGCAGGCGGCTGCCTGGGGCTCGGACCTGGTGGTGCTGCCGGAGCTCTGGACGTACCTCGGGCCGCGCAAGCGTCACGCCGAGGTGGCGGAGCCGATCCCCGGGGAGACCACCGAGTTCCTCGCCCGGCTCGCCGGCCGCTACGGGTTCTGGCTCGTGGGCGGGTCGTTCCTCGAGGCCGTCGAAGGGCAGGAGCGCGCCTACAACACCTCGGTGGTCGTCAACCCGGACGGCGAGGTGGTCGCCCGCTACCGGAAGCTCCACCTCTTCGACGTCGAGGTGGAGGGGACGACCTATCAGGAGTCGGCGACGATGGCGCCCGGCGAGGAGGTGGTCGTCGCCTCGCTCGCGGGCGTCCCGGTCGGGCTCACCCTGTGCTACGACGTCCGCTTCCCCGAGCTCTACCGGCGGCTTGCCGCCTGGGGAGCCCGGCTGGTGACGGTGCCCGCCGCGTTCACCATGGACACGGGCCGGGATCACTGGGAGGTCCTGCTGCGGGCTCGCGCGATCGAGAACCAGGTCTACGTGCTCGCCGCGGCCCAGTGCGGGTCGCATCCTCCCGGGCACGCCTGCTACGGCAACTCGATGATCATCGATCCGTGGGGCACCATGGTGGCGCGGGCCGGCTACCGGGAAGGCGTCGTCGTGGCGGACATCGACCTCGGCCACGAGGAGCGGATCCGCAAGACCTTGCCCGCGCTCGGGCACCGCCGGACGGACATCTTCACCTTCTGAGACTGGCCGGCGGCCCGTTCTGGGCGGGCGCGCGCGGGCGGAGCCGAGGGGGACCATGCCCGGGAACCTGGACGTCAGGGAGCTGGAGGACCTCGTCCGGCGGGACGAGATCGACACGGTGCTGACCGTCTTCCCCGACGTCCAGGGCCGCCTGATGGGCAAGCGCGTGGTCGGGCGCCACTTCCTCGAGCACGTCGCGCGCGAGGGCGTTCACGCCTGCGCGTACCTGCTCACCGTCGACGTGGACATGGAGCCCCTGGCCGGCTACAGGTTCGCCTCGTGGGCGAGCGGCTACCAGGACATGAAGGCCGTCCCGGATCTGGCCACCCTCCGCCGCATTCCCTGGCTCGAGAAGACGGCTCTGGTCTTCTGCGATCTCCACACGGAGGAGGGGCAGCCGGTGGAGGTCAGCCCGCGCCGCATCCTGCAGCGCCAGGTCGACCGCGCGGCCAAGCTCGGGTACCGGATCATGGTCGCCTCGGAGCTCGAGCTCTACCTCTTCAAGGAGTCGTTCGCCGAGGCGCGCGCCAAGCGGTACCACGGGCTGACGCCGGTCTCCCAGTACATCGAGGACTACCACATCCTGCAGACGACGAAGGAGGAGGGACTGGTCCGGGCGATCCGGAACGGGATGGAGGCCGCCGCGGTACCGGTGGAGTTCTCGAAGGGCGAGTGGGGGTGCGGCCAGGAGGAGATCAACCTCCGCTACGCCGAGCCCGTCGAGATGGCGGACCGCCACACGCTCTACAAGCACGGCGTGAAGGAGATCGCGCATGCCCAGGGCAGCTCGATCACGTTCATGGCGAAGTACGACATGGGCTCGGCCGGCTCCTCGTTCCACCTTCACTCGAGCGTCTGGGACCGGACGGGCAAGCGGAGCCTCTTCTTCGAGCGGGGCAAGCGGTTCGGCTCGGCGCTCTACGGGCACTGGCTGGCGGGCCAGATGGCGATGGCCCGGGAGCTCGCGTACTTCTACGCCCCGTACGTGAACTCGTACAAGCGCTACCAGGCGGGCTCGTTCGCGCCGACCCGGATCGTCGCCGGCTGGGACAACCGGACCTGCGGCTTCCGCCTCTGCGGGGAGGGGCCGGCGTTCCGGGTCGAGAACCGGATTCCCGGCGCCGACGCGAACCCCTACCTCGCCTTCGCCGCGACCATTGCGGCGGGCCTCCACGGCATCCAGAAGGAGCTCCCGGCGCCGAAGGTCTACGAGGGCAACGCCTACGAGGACGGGAAGCTCCCGCAGGTCCCGAAGACGCTTCGCGAGGCGGTGGCCGAGCTCGAGCGCTCCAGGGTTGCCCGCGAGGCGCTTGGCGACGAGGTGCTCGAGCACTACCTCCACACCGCGCGGCTCGAACAGCAGACGTTCGACCAGGTCGTGACCGACTGGGAGCTGATGCGGGGCTTCGAGCGCATCTGACGCCTTCCGTCGCCGTCATCGTCAACCCGGTAGCGGGGGCCCGGGGCGTCCGGGCGGGCCGGGAGCGACGGGCCCTCGTCGAGGGGATCCTCGCCGCGCACCGGGTGGAGGGCACGGTGCGGCTCACCGAGAGCCGGGGCCACGCGCTCGAGCTGGCCCGGGCCGCCGTGGCGGCCCGGGTGGACCTCGTGTGCGCGTGGGGCGGCGACGGGACGGTGAACGAGGTCGCGCGTGCCGTGGTCGGGACGGGCACCGCGCTGGGCGTCGTCCCGGCGGGCTCGGGGAACGGCCTCGCGCGCGAGCTCGGGCTACCCCGGGACCCGTCCCTGGCCTTTCGCGTGGCGCTCGGCCGCCGCGAGCGCGTCATCGACGTCGGCGACGTCGACGGGCGCCTGTTCGTCAACCTGGCGGGGGTCGGACTCGACGCGCACGTCGCCGAGTGCTTCGACGCTCGGTGGGCCCGGGGTGCCCGCCGTCGGGGGTTCTGGCCGTACGTGGCGATCGGGGCGCGCGAGATCCTCCGCTACCGGGCCCGCGAGTACACGATCCGGATCGGTGACCAGACGTGGCGGGAGCCGGCGCTCCTCGTGGTCTGCGCCAACGCGCGGCAGTACGGGGGCGGGGCGGTCGTCGCCCCGGTCGCGCGGCTCGACGACGGACAGCTCGACCTCGTCGTGGTGGCGCCGCGCCCCCCGCTCCTGGCCATGCGCGACGCGCTCCATCTCTTCCGTGGCACGCTCGACCGGGCTCCCGGCGTCCGCACCGCCCGCATGCCGGCGGTGGAGATCGCGGGCCCGGACCCCATCCCCTTCCACGTGGACGGGGAGGTCGTGACTGGCGGGCCGATCCTCACCGTGCGGGTCCGGCCGGCGGCGCTGCGGGTGCGGGTTCCCTGAGTTAGGATGACGGCGGCATCGATCTGACCGGCGAACGGGAGGACGTGCGATGGCGGACGGAGCCGGCCTCGGGCCGAGGCTCGCGGGGAAAGTGGCCTTCATCACCGGGGCCGGCATGGGGATGGGACGGGAAGCCGCGGTCCTGTTCGCCGAGCACGGCGCCCGGGTCGGCGTGGCGGACATCAACAGGTCCGCGGCCGAGGAGACGGCGGCGCTCGTCGAGCGCGCCGGCGGCCAGGCCGTGGCGGCGGCCGGCGACGTGGCCGTCGAGTCGGATGTCCAGCGCATGATCGACGAGACGGTGCGCCGGTTCGGAGCGCTGCAGATCCTCTACAACAACGCGGGCGTCCTGTGGAAGGATCGCGACCGCTCGGTGCTGGAGACCGACGACGGCTGGTGGGAGCGGGTCATGGCCGTCAACCTGAAGTCGGTCTTCTGGGTGACCAAGCACGGCATCCCGCACCTCCGGGGGGCGGGCGGCGGGTCGATCGTCAACGTGGGCTCGGTGTCGGCCTTGGTCGGCTTCACACGGGCGCAGGACGCCTACACCTCGGCGAAGGGCGCCTTGATCTCGCTCACCAAGTCCCTCGCCATCCAGTTCGCCAAGGACCGGATCCGCTGCAACATCATCCACCCCGGCATCGTGGACACGCCGCTCCAGGCCCCGTACCTCAGCGAGGCGATCCGCAAGGAGTTCGAGACGGGCATCCCGCTCGGGCGGATCGCGAAGCCGCGGGAGATCGCGTTCGCCGCGCTGTTCCTCGCCTCGGACGAGTCGTCGTTCATGACCGGCGCCGAGCTGGTGGTCGACGGGGGCTTCACCGCGGGGTAGGGCGGCGGCGGGCCGTGTCCCGAAGGAATGGGTGAATAGCCCTGCCGAACGGCGAGGGGCGAGCAGTGCCGGGGCCAGCCGGGATCCTGTTCGACGTCGGCTACTGCCTGATGGACGAGTCCGCGCGCCTGGCGCACGCGCTCGGGTGGCTGGCACGGGCCCTGGGCTCGGCGGGCCATCCGCGGAGCGCGGCGGCGCTTCACGCGGCCTACCGGGAGGCGTGCCGCCGGCCGGAGCCGGGCGAGCCGAGCCTGCTCGCCCAGATGCTCCGGAGCCTGGAGGTTCCGGGCGGGACGACGGCGACCCTTCGCCGGGGCGTGCCGTGGGATGTGGTCCCGCTCGAGCCCTATCCCGAGACCGTGTCGGCCCTCCGGGACCTCCGCGCCGCAGGCTTTCGTCTTGGCGTCCTGGCGAACCAGCCGGCCTCGGCCCGCGCGGAGCTCGACCGTGCCGGGATCGCGGCGTTGTGTGACGGCATCTGGCTCTCCGCGGCCGTCGGGCTGGCCAAGCCCGATCCCGCATTCTTTCGGCTGGCGCTCGACGCGTGGGCGCTGGCGCCGGGCCGCGTCGCCTACGTCGGCGACCGCCCCGACAACGACGTGGTCCCCGCGAAGATCCTCGGGCTCGCGACCGTGCGCCTTCGCCGGGGACCCCACGCGGACCAGGCGGCACGGACCGATGCCGAGCGGGCGGACGTCGACGCCCGGGATCTCACGGAGACCGCCCGGCACCTGATCGCATGGCGCGCCGCGCTGGGCGGCGGCTGACCCCCGGACGGCTCAGCCGGCGAGCCAGCCGCCGTCGACCACGAGGAGAGTGCCCGTGGTGAAGGCGGAATCGTCCGAGGCGAGGTAGAGCGCCGCGCGCGCCACCTCCTCCGGCGTTCCGAAGCGGCCGAGGGGATGGCGGCTCCGCGACCGCTCGCGCGCCTGCTCGGGGTCGGGCTGGCGCGCGAGGGCGCGCTCGAGGAAGGGCGTCTGGATCGCGCCGGGGACGAGGACGTTGGCCCGCACGCCGTCCGGCGCGTGATCCAGGGCCACGGTGCGGGTGAACGCGATGACGGCGCCCTTGGAGGCGGTGTAGGAGACGTTGCCGCGGCCGCCGGCCACGGCCAGCTGCGAGCCGACGGTGACGATCGAGCCCCGCCGCCGGGCGGTCATGGATGGCAGCACGGCGCGGACCCAGAGGAAGGTTCCCCGGACGTTCACCGCGAAGACTCGCTCCCAGGCGTCGAGCGACGTCGCCATGGCGTCGCCGCCGACCGACACGGCGGCGCACGTCACGAGGGCGTCGATTCGTTCCCAGGCGGCCAGCACGGCGGCCACCGTGCGCGTCGCGGCCGCCTCGTCGGCAACATCGGCGACGAACGCCTGAGCGGTCCCGCCGGCCGTGACGATCGCATCGGCCACGCGCTGGACTGCAGCCGCGTCCTGGTCGACGACGGCGACGCGCGCGCCTTCCCGGGCAAACAGTTCGCTGACCGCGTGCCCGATCCCGGACCCGGCACCCGTCACGATGGCGACCTGCCCGCCGAGGCGCGTCACGGCCGGCTGCCAGACAACTGCGCCGTTCCCCCGCGCGCGCCCATCGCCAGCCGGGTCACGGCCTCGATGAGATCGCGCGGCTCCACCGGCTTCGACAGGTGCAGATGGAAGCCCGCGGCGAGCGCCCGGTCACGATCCTCGAGGCGCGCGTAGGCGGTGAGGGCGAGCGTCGGTACCGCGCCTCCCTGGTCGGGCGTCCACGACCGGATCTCCCGGATCAGCGCGAAGCCGTCGTCACTGGGCATGGCGAGGTCACACACGACGACGTCCGGCCGTGCACGCGCGACCGCTGCCAGCGCCTCGCGGACGTTCCCGGCGGCGACGACCTCGGCGCCTGCTGGGCCAGGATCGTCGTGAAGAGGTCACGGCTGTCGCCGTCGTCATCGACGACCAGCACGGTGCCGATCCTCTGCGCGTCGCCTTCCGCCTCATCGGCGCGAACGCTCACCCCTTTCCATGGATGACGCGACGCGTGCAACACGGCGCTGGGGTGATGCCAGAGCCGCAACGTCCAGTGGCGGCGCTTCAGACTCCGGTTACGTCCCATACACGAAGGATGACCACATTCGCTGGCTTGGGCAAGTGAGCGACGAAGAGCGTTCCAGGCGCCGGAGCCGTGCGGCTCGTCAAGCTGGATCTCCAACTGTCGGTGGCGGGCTTGCGTGTTGTTCGAGCTGGGCCAGCCGCGCGTTGGAGTCGGCGGGGTGCTGCGGGCGGAAGAGAGCGGTCTGGCTGCGAGCTATCGAGTGGCGTTCGACTGTCCACAGGAGAAAATGGCTCTGCCGGATCGCCCGGAAGCGGCCCTTTACAGGGGCCACCCCCCTGACGGTACGATCGTCGGGACGGGTGGTGGCCCGCCCCGCGGCGAGCCGGACTCGCCCGGGGAGGGAATCTCGCGTGACGACGGTGATCCGCACGGTATGCGCCCATGACTGTCCCGACATGTGCTCGATCCTGGCCCACGTCAAGGACGGCCGCCTGGTCCGCGTCGAGGGTGATCCCGACCAGCCGTTCACCGCCGGCTTCGTGTGCGCCAAGGTGCGGCGCGAGCCCGAGCTCGTGCATTCTCCCGAGCGCGTGCGGACGCCGCTTCGCCGCACCGGGCCGAAGGGGGCCGGGCGGTTCGCGCCGGTGAGCTGGGACGACGCCCTCGACGAGCTGGCGGAGCGCTGGCAGGCGATCCGCCGCGAGGACGGGCCGCTCGGGATCCTCGGGTACTGCTACAGCGCGCACCAGGGGCAGTTGAACCGCTGGCTTCCGATGGCGCTCTTCCACGCGCTCGGGACCACCCGCCTTCAGCCCGGGACGATCTGCGACACGTGCGCCGACGTCGCGTGGGAGACCACCTGCGGGCCCGTGGGCGGCGCCGATCCCGAGGCCATGGTCCACTCCGACCTGATCGTCGCGTGGAGCGCGGACCTGGTCACCACGGCGGTCCACGCGTGGGCCAAGACGGAGGCGGCGCGGGCGCGCGGCGCGACGCTGGTGGTGATCGACCCCCGGCGGAGCCGCACGGCCGCCCGGGCCGACTGGCACGTCGCGCCCCGGATCGGCACCGATGCCGCGCTGGCCCTCGGGGTGATGCACGTCCTCGTGCGGGACGGGCTGGCCGATCGCGAGTACCTCGCGAGGCAGACGGTCGGCTTCGACCGGCTCGAGCGCGAGGTCCTCCCGCGCTTCACCCCGGACCGGGTCGCCGCGGTCACGGGCCTGCCGTCCGCCGACGTCGAGCGCCTCGCGCAGCTCTACGGCCGCGCGCGCGCCCCCTACATCCGCATCGGCTTCGGGATGTCGCGGAGCGCCCAGGGCGGGCAAGGCATCCGCGCGGTCGCCTGTCTGCCCGCCGTGGTCGGCGCCTACGGGAAGCTCGGCGGGGGGGCGTTGCTCGCGACGGTAGGCGGCTTCGGCTTCTCCTTCGAGGCGGTACGCCGCCCGTCGGGGCCCGTCGCCACGCGGCTGGTGAACCACTCCCGGCTCGGACAGGCCCTGCTGGAGCTGCGCGACCCGCCGATCCGGGCGCTCTTCGTCGCGGCCAACAACCCCGCCGTCACTTGTCCGGACGCGGCCACCGTGCGCCGCGGCCTCGCGCGCGAGGACCTCTTCACGGTGGTTCACGACCCGTTCCTGACCGACACCGCCCGGTATGCCGACCTCGTGCTGCCCGCGACCACGTACCTCGAGACGGAGGACCTCTTCCGGGCCTACGGGGCCTACTACGTGCAGTTCGCGCCCCGGGCGGTCCCGGCCCAGGGCGAGGCCTGGTCCAACCTGCGGCTCGCCCAGGAGCTGGCGCGCCGGCTCGGGCTCCGCGACGCGGTGTTCTCGATGACGACCGAGCAGCTGGTGCGCACGGCGTTCGTGGGCGCGACGGGGCCCGCGGCGAGCATCGATCCCGCCTCGCTCAGGACGGCCGGGCCCGTCAAGGTCGATCCCTACCCGGACGGTCAGCGATTCGGAACGCCGTCGGGGAAGCTCGAGTTCTACTCGGAGGCCCTTGCGTCCCGGGGGTTGCCGCCCATGCCCGACTGGCACGAGGACGACGAGGAGGCGACGCTCGGGCGGCGCTGGCCGCTACGCTTGCTGACCGCGCCCGGCTACTTCCAGAGCCACACGGCCTTCACGGGCAACCAGGCCCTGCGGCGCCGGGAGGGCGCGCCGGTGGTGATCCTCCACCCCGACGAGGCGGCGCGGCGCGGGCTCCGAGCCGGTGACGGGGTCGAGCTCTTCAACGAGCGGGGGACGGTGGGCATGCGGCTCAAGGTGTCCGACGAGGTGGCCCCGGGGATCGTGCTGGTCCCCGGGCAGCGGCCGGCCGGCGAGGCGCTGTCCGGCACCGTCAACCTCCTGTGCGGCGACCGCCTCAGCGACCTCGGGGAAGGGGCGACCTACCAGAGCACCTTCCTGGACGTGCGCGCGCCCCGATAGGGCACCGGCCTCCCGGGACACCGCGCGAGCCGCGCGCCCTTCACGCCGGTCAGGCCCCCCGGGGCCACCACTGGGCGATCGCGTTCAGCTTCCCCAGGGTTGGTTGTTCCCACCCAGGGGGTTGTTCCACGCGGGGGCTTCGGGCTCGTCGCCCTGGGTGCCGCCGCCGCGGTATGGGCTCCCGCGCCTCCGCCGCCTCTAGCTCCGCTACTCAGCTCGAGGCCAGCGGCCGGGGAGCGGCAGGCCGAGACGCTCGGCCATCCTCCTTGCAGAGGCGCGCGCCTCCGCGACGACCGCGTCCTCGCTCACGCGCGTCGAGCGCCCGTCCCGGAGGACCACCCGGCCGTTGACCAGGACCGTGTCGACGGTCGGCCCGTGCCCGACGGCGACCAGCTGGTGGGCGGGGTCGATGCCGGGCGCCAGCTCCGGCGCGTCGCTCCGCCGCACTACCAGGTCAGCGCGCTTGCCCGGCTCGAGGCTGCCGACGAGCCGCTCCAGTCCCGCCGCCCGGGCGGCGCCCAGGGTCGCCATCTCGATCGCGTCCTCCGACACGATTGGCTGGCCGGCCTCGGCGGCCAGGTGTAACGCGAGGAACGGGGCATCGCCGACCGTGCTCTGCCGAGCGGAATCCGTGCCGAGCGCGACCGTCGCACCGCGCCGGCGCATCTCCGGGATGCGCGTCGGGCACCGGAGCGGGGTGCCGCGGGAGAGGTAGGCCTGCGGGCACCACACGATCGACAGGCCTGACGCGAGGATCGGCTCGACGTCGCCGTCGTGGATGGCATTCATGTGGACGAACGTCGTGTTCGGCCCGAGGACGCCAAGCTTGGCCAGATATGCGAAGCGCGGCTGGCCCCAGCGCGTCTCCATCGCCGCCGCCAGGTCAAGGTCGAAGCCGAGGTGGGTGTTGAGGACGACCCCCTCGCGGTCGGCGAGGTCCTTGGCCGCCCGCATCAGCTCGTCGGACGCCGTCCCCTCGCCGTACAGCGCGACGTGACCGTGGACCAATCCGTCCCCGCCCCGGTTCCGATGGAGCTGCCCGCCGAGGAGCCGGAGCGCACGCTCCCGCGCAGGCGGCACGCGATCGAACAGGCTGTCGCTCTTGAGGCCGCCGATCACGTCCATGAGAGCCGGATCGTCCCACAGGTACGGATCGGCGAGCGAGCAGCGGACACCGGTCGCCTCCGCGGCCGCCGCGACGGCGTCGGGCTCGAACGCCGTTCCCGGCTCGACGAACGCGGTGTACCCCTGCCGCAGGAGCTCGAGACAGCCGAGCGCGGCCGCCGCCTGCTCGTCCTCCGGCCGGAGGGCCGCCTTCCAGTCCGCGTAGTTCGGTCCCGTGCCGCCGCCCTTGCTGGTGTCACCCTGGAAGAACCCGCGGCAGGTCTGCGCGTTGATGTGCAGGTGGGCGTCGATGAACCCGGGGTGGACGATCGCGCCCCGCGCGTCGAGGACTCGCGGCGCGTGCCACCGCGCTACGACCTCGACCTGCGGCCCGACCGCGACGACCGTGTGGCCTCGAACGGCAACGGCCCCGGTGGGGTAGATGGTCCGTCGCGGGTCCATCGTCAGGATCTGGGCGCCGCGCACGATCAGGTCACAGCGCTCCGGCCCGGCGGTCATCGTCTCCCCCTCAAGCGTTCGCGCCGGGTGGTCGGTTCCGGCGCCAGCGCTCCAGCACGGTCATGTCGATCTCGACGCCGAGCCCCGGGCCCTCCGGCGGGTACGCATATCCGCCTTCGATGCGCAGCGGCTCGGTGAGCAGGTCCTCGGCATGGTACAGGACACCGCAGGTGTCGCTGTCCGGCCCCAAGTTGGTCATGGCCACCCCGAGATGGATCTGCGCGGCGGTCCCGATCCCGAACTCCGGCATGCTGCCGATCATGCACGGCATGCCGGCCGCCTCGCAGATCGCGAAGATCCGCCCGGCGTTGAGCAGGCCTCCCGCCTCGGTCACGTATACGTTGGCGATGTCGGCCGCGCCCCGGCGGACCACCTCCATCGCGTCGCGCGGGGTGCGGACGCTCTCGTCCGCCATCAGCGGGACTCCAATCGCGCGCCGCACCTCCGCCATCGCGTCCAGCTCGCGCGGTGGGAGCGGCTGCTCGACGAGCTCGAGGTTCCAGGGCTCCATCGACCGGATGAGGCGGATCGCCTCCTTCGCGCTCGGCCAGCCCATGTTCGCGTCGACGCGTAGCCGGACGTCCGGGCCGATCGCCTCCCGCACGCGCTGCACGGCCTCGACGTCGGTGGCGGGATCGTTGCCAACCTTGACCTTGATCGTGCGGTGCCCCGCCCGCACCCGCTCGACGGCATACTCCGCCATCGCCTTCGGCTCGCCGAACGGCACCGAGTAGCTCAGGGGGACCCGCTCGCGCGCTTTGCCGCCGAGCAGGTTGTACACCGGCGTGCCGAGGGCCTTCCCGACGACGTCCCAGAGGGCCATCTCGATGCCGGCCTTTGCCTCCTCCACGCCGTCCAGCGCGCGATCCATGCGCTGGCCGAGGTAGGCGATCCGAAAGGGATCCTCGCCGATCACGGCGGGAGCGAGCGCGGCTTCGACGTCCCGGGCCAAGAGCCCGCCGCGCCGCTTGAACACGGAGGCGATCTCGCCGATCCCGGTGAAGCCGGCGTCGGTGTCGACGAACACGATGGCGTGCTCCGAGAGAACGGCGGCGCCGAGCGCCGTCCGGTGCGCGCCGCCGTACGCGGACCGACGCGGGCCCCACACGACCACCGTCCGCACCGCCGTGATCTTCATCGAGGCCTCCTTACCGTCGTCGTCCCATTGACAAGTCGCAGGCGAGCCGCTAAGACTCTAACACCGAAGCGGGCTTGCTCGCCGCGCGCGAGCCGAAGTCCCGCCCCGGAGCTCGACGGTGACGTCGCGGCACAGTCGGAGCGCCGGCGATGGCGAACGTCGCGACCGGGCGATGCATGACAGACTGGGCCCGGCGCTCCTTGTCACGCAGAGCCGATCGGGCCGGGAGAACGCGTGCTCCGCTTCGATGCGGTCGTCGGCGACCTTCCCCGGCTGCTCTGGGGGGCGCCCCTCACGCTCGGCATCACGGCCGTCGCCTTCTCCGCCGGCACCGTCGCCGCGCTCCCTATCGCGGTCGTGCGCCTCGCCCGCGTTCCCGTGCTCTCGTCGCTCGGGGTCGCCTGGGTCGACTTCTTCCGGACGACGCCGCCCCTCGTGCACATTGTGTGGGGCTACTACGCCCTTCCGGTCATCGCGGACATCCGGCTATCCGCCTTCACCGTGCTCGCCGGCGCCCTCGCCTGCAGCACCAGCGCCCAGATGGCCGAGATCTTCCGGGCCGGCCTCCTGGCGGTGCCGCGCGGCCAGTCGGACGCCGCGCAGGTGCTTGGCCTGACGGCGTGGCAGCGGCTCCGGTGGGTCGTGCTGCCGCAGACCCTGCGCCTCATCCTTGCGCCGTCGTGCAACACGCTGGTGAGCCTGCTCAAGCAATCCTCGCTGGCTGCCGTCATCGCCGTGCCGGAGATCATGAACCGTGGATGGATCCTCGCGTCCGAGACGTTCCGACCGATCGAGGTGCTCACGCTGGTCGCACTCATCTACTTCGTGCTGACCTGGCCGCTGGTGCTGCTGGCCGCGACGCTGGAGCGGCACAGCCGCCTCGCCTTCCGGACAGACTGACCCGGTCGGCGTTCCTGAACCTCGAACCGCGCGGCGGTCCCGGCACCGGCCTCGCGACGCCCAGGAGGAAGAACGATGCGTAGACGGGTGATGCTCGGCGTCCTGACAGCGGCCCTCGTGGCGGCGGCGCCCGCCACGGCCCAGAGCGTGCTCGACGACATCAAGCAGCGGGGCGAGTTGCGGGTGGCCGGCGTGCTGTATCGCCCGCTGATCTCGCCCCGGCCCAACGGGGAGTACGTGGGCCTCGACGTGGAGGTCATGAAGAGGGTCGCCGCCAACCTCGGGGTCAAGCTCAACATCATCAACTCCGAGTGGGCGACGGCGGTGGCCGGCATCGAGACAAAGAAGTGGGACATCGTCCCCGCCCTCTGCATCACCGACAAGCGCAAGGAGGTCGTCGACTTCGTCACCAGCGACGTCACGATCGGCGCCACGCTGGTCACGCTGACCAGCAACCCCAAGAACCTGACGACCATCGAGGCCTACAACCGCCCCGAGGTCGTGTTCGCCGTCCCCGCCGGCGCGTGGAGCGAGGCGGTCGCCAAGGAGGTCGCCCCGAAGGCGACGCACAAGGCGTTCGGCCAGACCACGTCGGCCGATCTCCTGCAGGAGGTCATCGCCGGCCGCGCCGACGCCGTCGTGCTGGACACGCCGATCCAGACCACGGTCGCCCGCAGCGTCCATGGCGACAAGATCCGCATCGTCCCCGGGCACGAGAAGCCGCTCGACGTGCGCGCGTGCCGCGTGGGCTACGCGCACTTGAAGGGTGACCAGAAGTTCGGGCAGTACCTCGAGAGCTTCCTGCGCACCCTCAAGGAGAAGGGCGAGATCGCCGCCCTCTACAAGCAGTTCATGACCGCGGAGCAGATCCGGGCGACTCAGTAGCGTCGGCCCGGCGCGCGCGATGGGCGAGCTCCAGTTCGGCAGGATCGCCGGTTACCTGCCGGACCTCCTCGACGGGCTGTGGGTGACCCTGGCCCTGAGTGCCGTCAGCGTGGGGCTCGGCCTGGTGCTGGGCCTGCTGCTCGCCCTCGCGCGCTACTCGCGGCACCCGGTCCTCGACTGGCCGGCCTACGCGTACATCGAGTTCTTCCGCACGACGCCGCCGCTCGTCCAGATCGTGTGGCTCTACTACGGGCTGCCGGCACTCCTCGGGCGCGACCTCGGGGCATTCGGGGCGGCGGCGGTCGCCCTCGGCCTCAACATCGCCGCGTTCTTCGCCGAGATCTTCCGCGCCGGTATCACCGGGATCGAGCGCACCCAGTGGCAGGCCGCGCGGGTGCTCGGACTCCCCTTCGCCGACACGCTCCGCTTCGTCATCCTGCCGCAGGCCCTGCGGAACGTGCTGCCCCCCACGGGCACGACGGTGATCTACCTCATCAAGGGCACAGCGCTGGCCTCGGCGGTCGGCACCCCGGAGCTCCTGCGGGTGAGCCAGCTCATCGCCGTCGAGACGTTCCGGCCGGTCGAGACCCTGACCATCGCCGCGCTCGCCTACTTCGTCCTCACGTACCCGATCGCCCTAGGCTTCCTGGCCCTCGAGCGGCGGCTCGCGGCCGGCCGGGCCTGAGGAGAGCCGCCCTGGGCGAGCTGCTGGTCGTCCTCGATGGGGTGGTCAAGCGCTACGGCGCGGACACCGTGGTGGACCGCGTCAGCCTCTCCGTGCGCACCGGCCAGGTGATGGTGATCATCGGACCGAGCGGATCGGGCAAGAGCACGCTCCTGCGCTGCCTGGCCCGACTCGAAGCGATCCAGCGCGGCCGCATCCTGATCGAAGGAGCGCTCGCGAGCCTGGGTACGGAGGAGCCAGGGCCGGGGCCCGATGCCGTCGCGCTGCGGAGCCTCCGCCACGACATCGGCATGGTCTTCCAGAGCTTCAACCTGTTCCCGCACCTCACCGTGATCGAGAACATCACCCTGGCCCCGTGCCGGGTGCGCGGGCTCGCCCGAGCGGAGGCCGAGGCCCAGGCGATGGAGCTCCTGCAGCGCGTCGGCCTGGCCGACAAGCGTGACGCCTACCCGGCGCGGCTCTCGGGGGGCCAGCAGCAGCGCGCCGCCATCGCTCGCGCGCTCGCGATGCGGCCGCGCATCATGCTCTTCGACGAGGTCACGTCCGCCCTCGACCCCGAGCTGGTCGGCGAGGTGCTGAAGACGATGCGCGGCCTCGCCGAGCAGGGCATGACGATGCTTGTGGTGACGCACGAGATGGGGTTCGCGAAGGACGTCGCCGACGACGTCGTCTTCATGGACCGGGGCGCCATTGTCGAGCGCGCGTCGCCGGAGCGGATGTTTCTCGAGCCCCGCGAGGCGCGCACGCGCGCCTTCCTCGAGCGGCTGCTCGAGCGCGAGGGCGGCGCCCGGCGGCGGCGCTGACCGGCGGGGCGAGACGCTGCGCCCCCACGCACACCGTGACAGGCCCCGGCGCCGGCCTGGTTGGGACGGTCCGCCGGTGGTCCAGCTCTTCGAGGGCGGGGCCCTGACCCGGTCAGGCCTCCCGTTCCCCGCTGCGGACCCGAGGCCATCCCTGGCCGACGGCGTTCAGCGTGACGAGCCCCATCGCGAGGTGGCCCGCGATGACGTGGCGGGGGTAGTAGTCGTCGACGACGTAGACGAGGTGGACGCCCAGGTAGAGCAAGGGGAGCCCGAGCAGGAGCGCCTTCGTGCCCCGCGCGAAGCCGCGCCGGCGGAGCGCCAGGACGCAGGCCGTCAGCCAGAGGACCTGGAGCCCGCGCATCGCCAGCCGGGACAGGGCATCCCCCCGCGGGGGCGGGTCGTCCACGGGGTTCACGTAGAAGACGTGGTCGAGCTGGTTGAGCGCCTGCCGCCGGACGGTGAGGTCGTCGAGGATCCGCGGCCACTTCTCCGGTGGCAGCCGGAGGAGGTGCGGCTGAGGCCTGCCGATCACGGCAAGCTGCCCGCCGTAGTAGAGGTTGTGCCATCCGGGAATCAGGAGGATCAGCGCGGCCAGCGTCAGGGCCCCCAGCACGGCGCGGGGCCTGAGCGCCCAGGCCCGCCACGCGAACGCGCCGAGCATGGCGAGGATCCCGGGAGCCTGGTTCGTGCGCGTCAGCAGCGAGAGGCTCGCGAGCATCGTGCCCGTGCACCACTGCCCCGGCGAGCGGCTGGCGAAGAGCATCGGGAACAGCAGCGCGAGGAAGATCCAGGTCGGGTGCTCCGACAGGCTCACCTGGACGAAGTACACGACCGGCGGCGTGGTGGCCAGCGCGAGCATCAGGAGGGCGACGCCGCCGAACAGGAGCCGCCGCGCCCGGGAGCCCGGCGGCCGGGCCCACAGGCGCGCGAACGCCCAGCAGAGCGCCCAGTAGAGCGCGGTCAGCGCGGCGATGCTGAGAAGCCCGTCGCCGTCGCCGAGCACGAGCCGCTCCGCGAACCGGATGTAGCGAAACAGCGGCTGGTAGACGAACACCGGCTCGCCGCCCTCGAGCGACCACGTATCCAGGATCGCGCGGGCCTGCGACTCGTAGAAGAGCGGATCGCCCGCGCCCTCCCGGAGCGTGACAACGTCGAGCCGCGGGAAGGTCCGCAGGGTGGCGAAGAGCGTGACGTAGAGCGTCGCCCAGTAGGCGGACAGGAGGCGCCGGCGCCAGGGGCGCCCGAGCCCGGCGCCGGCGATCAGCGCGAGCAGCAGGCACAGCCCGAGGCTTCCCGGGAGCCCGAGCTGTCCCGGGTCGGCGCGGTCGACCAGGGGCGTCGCCACGCCGACAAGCGCCAGGAGCCATGCATCGCGCCAGAGCAGCCGGACGTAGAAGAGCAGGAGGGGCGCCGCCAGCGCAGCGATCGCCGCGTCGGCGGCCGCGGCGGTCGCGCGCCACGGCCATGCCGGCGGGACCGGCTCCACCGCGGCTCCCGGCTGGGCGCCGTCCGCCCCGCGCCCGCGCTCGATGCGGAGCGCGGCCCAGGGATCCGCCGGGGGCGGGCTGCGCCAGGTGGAGCCGTCGTCGAAGCGATACTCGACGCGGAGCGCGTGGCGGCCGGCCGGCACCGGTACCAGGGCCGTGGCGGGCGGACCGTAGTGGGGGGCCAGCCGCGTCGGCGCTCCGCGGGGCGTGCCCGTCGGGTCGAGCGTGATGGTGACCTCGCCCACGTAGAGGACCCGGGCGACCCAGGGGCGCTTTCTCTCCACGACGCCTTGCCACGACGCCTCGATCGGCAATCGCCGGCGCAGCCGGCCCTGCGGCCCCTCGTAGTGGCGGTCGAAGCGGATCGTGTTCAGCAGGCTCAGGTCCCACGTGTGCTCCCCGAAGCTGACGACGCGGTCGATGCGCGTGGCGGAGAACCGGAAGAACGGGTTCTGGAAGGACCGCTCGCAGGGTCCCGTGCGCGGGGGCTCGAGCGGCGAGCGGTAGCAGGCGAGGAAGCCCTCGTGTGTTCCGGACGCCAGGAGGACCAGCTTGACTCCCAGGACGCCCGCCGCAGTCCAGGCGAGCGCCCTGAGGAGACGCGGCCACCGGCCGATCCAGCGGGCGTGCAGGCGGCGAAGCGCCCGACTTGCCAGGAGCGGGATGAGGAGCGCCAGGGCGACGAACTCGGCGCCCCGGGAGAGCGGCAGCCCGTCGAAGAGCTGGTAGCTGGCCGACGGCACGCCCAGGGCAAGGGCGAGGAGAAGGACAGGGCCCGCGCGCGCCATCAGGCGGCCCGCGGCAATGCGAGCAAGACGCCGCCCGCGCCCCGGAGCTCCCGGAGGTGCACGGCCGCATCATAGGAGGTCCCGCCCGCCCGCGACAAGCCGGAGGCGGGGGGGTTGAGTGACGTCGACGCTTCTGGTAGACCGGGGCGCGCGCACATGCGCGAGGAGGGCTCATGCGCTGGAAGCGGACGTTGACGGCGGTCGGGGTGCATGCCGAGGGCGAGTACGCGAAAGTCGTGACCGGGGGCGTCATCGACGTGCCCGGCCGGACCATGTTCGACAAGATGCGCTGGCTCGCCCGCCACAACGACGGCCTCCGGAAGTTCCTGCTGTTCGAGCCGCGCGGCGCCGCCGTCCACAGCGCGAACGTCGTGCTGCCGTCCAGCCATCCCAAGGCGGCGCTCGGGTACGTGATCATGGAATCGGAGGAGTACCCGCCCATGTCGGGCTCCAACACGATCTGCACCGTCACGGCGATCCTGGAGACGGGCATCCTCCCGATGCGGGAGCCGGAGACGCGCCTGACGCTGGAGGCGCCGGCCGGGCTGATCGAGGTGACCTGCCGATGTCAGGGCGGCCGCGTCCTCCAGGTGAAGTTCCGCAACGTGCCGGCGTTCGTCCAGCACCTCGATGCGCCCGTCGAGGTGCCCGGCGTGGGCACGGTGGCGCTCGACGTCGCGTACGGCGGCATGCACTACGCGCTCGTTGACGCCCGCTCGCTGGGATTCGCGATCACGCGGGACGAGGCGCGGGACATCTGCGCGGTGGGCGAGAAGATCCGGATGGCGGCACGCGACCAGCTGCGCGTCGTGCACCCGGAGAATCCCGAGATCCGCGACGTGACGATCACCGAGTTCATGGGCCCGCTGCGCCGCAAGGGACGCGGGTTGACTGCCCGGAACACCGTCGTCGTGGCGCCTGGGCGCCTGGACCGCTCGCCGTGCGGGACGGGGACGTCCGCCCGCCTGGCCGTGATGCACGCCCGGCGTCAGATCCGCAAGGGGCAGCTCTTCGACCACGAGTCGGTCATCGGGAGCCACTTCCTGGCCGAGATCGTCGGCACGACGCGGGCCGGACGGAAGCCCGCGGTGATCACGACCGTGGCCGGCCGTGGATGGGTCACCGACATCGGTCAGTACGGCTGCGACCCCGAGGACCCGTTCCCGGAGGGCTACACCCTCTCGGATACCTGGCTCCGGGCGATCTGAGACCGGCCGCCCGCGCCCCCCGCCGCCGCGGCTCGTGGGCGAGACGCGTCAGGCCCCGGGGCCGTAGGCGCCGAGATGCGCGGCGTGGCGCTCGGCCGCCGCGAGCCCGAACGCGGTGGGGGGCTCGGCGGGCGGACGGTCGTGCACCTCGCCGAGCCCGAGCCGGCGCGCGGTCACTCGCTTTCCGTAGCTGATGACGTTCTCCACTGACTGCATCAGGAACACGACCACGCAGGCGTCGATCTGGCGCCGCATGGCCGAGCGGTCGACGTGCCCGCGCGCGTCGAAGAACGCGTAGGGGATCGGCCAGATTCCGGCGATCGTGGACGGGTCCATGGGATGCGGGCCTCCCGCGACAGCACGACGACACGTGCTGCGAGGCGGAATTGTAGTGTTCGCCCCGGCTTCGCGCCCTGCCCGCCGACGGTTGGCCCCGTTGCGGCGCACGCTGCGGCTCGGGTATGGTGACGCCATGCCCGGAGCCCCGCGGGGAACCTCGCCGTGGCTCACGTGAGCGCCGCGCCGGCCGCCCGCCCCGTCGGGACGACGGCCGCCGCCGCCAGACGGCGCGCGGCGCCGGCTCATTGGGCGGCTCGTCGTGCTGATCGGCCTGCACCTGGCCATGACCCTGCCGGCGGCGACGGCCATGATGATCCTGCGATGAGAGGCGAGTCCCGCGGGGGACCGCGAGGCGTTGGGACGACTACACCGAGGAGGACACGCGCATGAGCACGCGGCGGGCGTTCCTGGTGCTGGCGATCGGACTCGTGGCCGGACTCCCGGGCGGCGCGGGGGCGGCGGACTATCCGAGCCGGCCGATCGAGATCGTGGTGCCGTACGCGCCCGGCGGGGGCACGGACATCATGGTGCGGCAGATCGTGAAGGTCCTCGAGGAGCAGAAGCTGGTGACGGTCCCGGTGACGGTCAACAACCGAACCGGGGGCAGCGGCGTCGTGGGCAAGTCGTTTGCCATCAACAAGCCTCCCGACGGCTACACCCTGGTCGCCGTCGATGCCGGGAACTGGCAGCAGGAGCTCCAGGGCAACGCGACCTGGAGCTACCGGAAGGACTTCACCTACCTCGCGCGCATGGTCACCGACGTGAACCTCCTCATCGTCCGGAAGGAGTCGCCGCTCAACTCGGTCCAGGAGCTCCTCGCGGCGGCGCGGGCCAAGGGCAAGGGGGGTCTCTCCATCGGCGGGACCAACGTCGGCCAGGTCGATCACATCGCGAACATCAACCTGACCAAGGCGACGAAGGTGGACTTCACCTACGTGCCCTTCAAGAGCGGCGGGGAAGTGATGACGAACCTGTTGGGCGGCCACGTCGACGCGGCGTGGGCGAATCCGAACGAGTGCATCGGGCAGCTGGAGGCGGGGCAGGTCCGCGCCCTCGCCGTGGCCGACGAGGAGCGGCTCAAGGGGCTCCCGAAGATCCAGACGATGAAGGAGCTCGGTGTGGCCATGGTCAGCAACCAGTGGCGCGCCCTGGGCGGGCCGGGGAACCTCCCCAAGCCCGTGGTCGACTTCTGGGTCAACGCGCTCGACAAGGTGCGTAAGACCGACACCTGGAGGAAGGGCTTCCTCGAGAAGAGCGTGCTCGAGGATGGCTGGCTCACCGGTGAGGCGTTCCTCCAGGCGGTCGACCGGGAACAGGAGATCGACAAGGCCGTCTTCGCCGAGCTTGGCCTGCTGAAGAAGTGACCGTGGCGCCTGGCCGCCTCGCGCCTGGGCGGGCGCGGGGCGGGCCCCGGCCCGGCCTGGCGTGAGCTGGGACGGCGACCGGATCGTGGGAGCGTCGGCGGCCGCCCTCGGCCTCGGCACCGTCGTTCTCGCCGCGGGGCTGCGCGAAGGCACCGCGACGGGCGGGCCGGGGAGCCGCTTCCTGCCCATCCTGCTCGGCGTGCTGATGATGCTGCTGGGCGGCGTGATCGCGCTCGGTCGGGCACGGACCCCGGACGACTCCCCGGGGACGGCCGAGACCACCGGCAGCGGGCTGGCCCGGCCGCTCGCGATGGTCGGGGCGATGGGCTGCTACGCGCTGCTGTTCGAGCGGCTGGGGTTCCTCGTCGCCACCGCCCCCGTGCTCGCGTTCCTACTGGCGGTCTACGGCGAGCGGCGCTGGAGCGTCGTCCTGGCGCTGTCGGTCTTCGCCACCATCGCGACCTACGTCGTATTCGGGCTCGGGCTCAAGGTGCCCCTCCCGCTCGGCGCCCTGGAGCGGTGGGCATACTGAGTCCGCGATGACCGAGCGCCGAGGACGGCCGCGGTGAGCGACCTCCTGCAGCACCTCGGCTTGGGGTTCGCCGTCGCGCTCACGCCGGTGAACCTTCTCTACTGCCTCATCGGCGCGGTGGTCGGCACGGCAATCGGGGTCCTGCCGGGCATCGGTCCCGTGACGACGGTGGCCATGCTCGTGCCCTTCACCTTCGGCATGGATCCCACCGCGGCGCTGATCATGCTGGCCGGCATCTACTACGGCTCCCAGTACGGCGGCTCCACGACGGCGATCCTCATCAACACGCCCGGTGAGACCTCGTCCGTCATGACGTGCCTCGACGGCTACCAGATGGCCCGGCAGGGGCGGGCGGGGCCGGCGCTGGGGATGGCGGCCATCGGCTCGTTCGTGGCGGGCACCACGAGCGTTGTCCTGCTGATGCTCGTCGCGCGCCCCCTGGTTCGGGTCGCGCTGGAGTTCGGCCCGGCCGAGTACTTCGCCATCATGGTCCTCGCGCTCCTCACGCTCGGCGGGCTCACGGGGGAATCCGTCGCCAAGGGCCTGCTGACGGGCGTCTTCGGCCTGCTCCTCGGCACGATCGGCGGCGATCCCCTGACGGGGACGCCGCGGTTCACGTTCGGGATGCCGAGCCTCCTGGACGGCCTCGAGTTCCTCCCCGTGACGATCGGGCTGTTCGCGGTGGCCGAGGTCCTGTCGACCGCGTCCCGCGCGCTGAGGCAAGAGGTGTACGCGGCGCCCATTCGCGGCTACCTGCCGAGCCGAGCCGACTGGCACGCCTGCCGGTGGACGCTGCCCCGGGCGTCGCTCATCGGCTTCGTCGTGGGCGTGTTGCCCGGCGCCGGCGCGACCCTCGCCTCGATCCTGGCGTACCTGGCGGAGAAGCGGGCGTCCCGCTACCCGGAACGCTTCGGCACGGGTGTCATCGAGGGTGTGGCGGCGCCGGAAACGGCCAACAACGCGGCAAGCGGCGGGGCCATGGTGCCGCTCCTGACCCTGGGCGTCCCGGGCTCGGGCACCACCGCCGTCATGCTCGGCGCGCTCATGCTCTGGGGCCTGCGTCCCGGGCCGCTCCTGTTCGAGAAGAACCCCCAGCTCGTCTGGGGCCTCATCGCGAGCATGTACATCGGCAACGTCGTGCTCCTCATCCTCAACCTCCCGCTCATCCGTCTCTGGGTGCAGCTCCTGCGGGTCCCGACGCGCATCCTCATGCCGCTGATCCTCCTGTTCTGCTTCACCGGGACCTACGCCGTCAGCGGCAACGTCTTCGACCTGTGGGTGATGGTGGTCTTCGGCGTGATCGGCCTGATCCTGCAGCGCTACGGATTCCCCATCGCGCCGATCGTGCTCGGGCTCATCCTGGCCCCGATGCTCGAGACGCACTTCCGGCGCGCGCTCATCATCTCCCGCGGGGACTACGGGATCTTCTGGCAGCGCCCGATCGCCGCGGCGCTCCTCGCGGCCGCGATCCTCTATCTCCTCCTGCCCCTGCTGACCTGGGCCTGGCGACGCCGGCGGCGGGTGGCCCCGGCGTAGGCGGCGCGCGTGCTCGGCCGGCGCGGCGGGCGCCGGCCGCCGGGACCTCCGGCCGGGCGCCGCGGGTCCGTGCTCCTTCATTGACGGCCCGGGACGGCGCGGGAAGAATGTAGCGTCGCCCGTCGAGCCACGGATTCGGGGAGGCACGTGAGAGACCAGGCGCGAGTCGTGATCGTCGGGGGCGGCATCGCCGGCTGCAGCATCGCCTATCATCTGGCGCGCAAGGGATGGACCGACGTGCTGCTCCTCGACAAGGGCGAGCTCACGAGCGGGTCGACGTGGCACGCCGCCGGGATGGTGACGCACTTCCACACCTCCCCGACGATCATGCGCATGCGGCAGTACTCCATCCGCCTCTACCGGAGCCTCCAGCAGTCGCCGGGCGCGCCAGAGCACTGGCACGAGGTCGGAAGCCTCCGGGTCGCGTCGAGCCGAGACCAGTGGCTCTTCCTCCGGCGGCAGGTGGGCACCGCACGCGCCCTGGGTCTCGACGTGGACACGATCTCGGCCGCCGAGGCGCTCCGGCTGTTTCCGCTCATGTCGCCCGACGACCTCCACGGGGCGATGTACCTGCCGGGGGATGGATGGATCGACCCGAGCGGGGCGACGACCGAGCTCGCGCGGCGTGCCCGCGCCCTGGGAGTGGCCGTCGAGACGGGCGTCCGCGTGACGGGGATCGATCGGTCGGCCGACGGCGCCGTCGCCGGCGTGGTGACCGACCGGGGCGCGGTGCGGGCGGAGACCGTGATCAACGCTGCCGGCATGTGGGGCCGCCAGGTGGCCGCGATGGCGGGGGTGAACCTGCCGATCACGCCGTTAATTCACCAGCACCTCACGACGAAGCCGATCGCCGGCCACGAGCTCCCGCGGCAGACCCCGTGCCTCCGGGACCCGGAGAACCTGGTGTACCTCCGGGAGGAGGTCGGCGGCTTCCTGATCGGGGGCTTCGAGCGGGAGCCGGTGGCCTGGTCCGTCGACGGAGTGCCGTGGGACTTCACTCAGCGGCTCCTCCCGTCCGACTGGGAGCTGTTCGGCGAGATCATGGAGGGCGCGGTCCGCCGCGTGCCGGTCCTCGCCCGGGCCGAGATGGCCCATCTCACCAACGGGCCCGAGGGGATCACCCCGGACAGCCGGCCGCTTCTCGGGCCCGTGCCAGGGGTGCCGGGCTTCTGGGCCGCGGCCGGGCTCTCGCACACCGGGTTCGGCGCGGGCGCGGCGATCGGGGACATCCTGGCCGAGTGGCTCGTCGAGGGCGAGCCGCCCTACGACGTGAGCGAGTTGAACGTGCGGCGCTTCGGGCCGGTCTTCGAGGACCGGGCCTTCGCGGCGGCGCGCGCGCGCGAATCCTATCGCTACTACTACATGCTCCGCTATCCGCACGACGAGAACGAGTCGGTGCGCGAGCGGCGCCTGTCCCCGCTCGACGGGCGCTGCCTGGCCCTGGGTGGGGTCTTCGGCGAGAAGAACGGCTGGGAGCGCGTCATCTACTTCGAACCGGGACGGCCCGGCCGCCGCGCTGGAGCGGAGCAGCGCGCGTGGGGCTGGGGGCGGCCGGCCTTCTTCACCCGCGTCGGCGAGGAGCACCGGGCCGTCCGGGAGACCGCGGGTCTCCTCGACATGACCTCGTTCGGAAAGCTCGATGTTCGGGGCCCGGGTGCGCTGGCCCTCCTCCAGCGGCTGTGCGACAACGACGTCGGGAAGCCGCCCGGGAGCGTCGTCTACACGCAGTTCCTCAACCCGCGCGGGGGAATCGAGGCCGACGTCACGGTGATCCGGCTGGCCGAACGCCACTTCCGCGTGGTGACGGGCTCGGGCTTTGTCCCGGGCGATCTCGGCTGGATCCGGATGCACCTGCCGCGGGACGGCTCGGTCGAGGTCCGCGAGGTCACCGACGAGCTGGCCGTGATCGGGCTGTGGGGCCCGGCCGCCCGCGGCATCCTGGCGGCCGTGACGTCCGCCGACGTGTCGACTGCCGCATTCCCGTATCTGAGCGCGCGGTGGCTCCGCGTCGCCTCCACCGACGTCTGGGCCCAGCGGGTCACCTACGTGGGCGAGATGGGCTGGGAGCTCTATGCGCCGGCCGACGGGGCCGGAGCCGTCTGGGACGCGCTTCTCGACGCGGGTCGGCCGGCCGGCATCCGGCCGGTGGGCTACAAGGCGCTCGACTCGCTCAGGCTGGAGAAGGGGTACCGGTACTGGAGCGCGGACATCACGCCGGCGGACAATCCGTACGAGGCGGGGCTCGGGTTCTGCGTCCGCCCGGGGAAGGGCGACTTCATCGGGAGTGACGCCCTGCGGCGGGTCAAGGCGGAGGGAGCCGCCCGCCGTCTGACGACGGTGACGATGGACCCAGCCTCCACGATCTACGGCGGCGAGGCGGTGTGGAAGGACGGCCGGGTGCTGGGGCGCCTCAGGAGCGGCGGCTACGGCTACACCGTGGGGCGTAACATCGGGCTCGTGTACCTGCCGCTCGACGTCGCCCAGGCCGTGGACACGACGCTCGAGGTCGAGGTCTTCGGCGAGCGGGTTCCCGCCCGGGTCGCGCCCGATGTCCTGTACGACCCGCAGGGCGCGCGCATCCGCGCCTGAGAGGCCGTGGACCAACCCCTTCGGCGCCGCGCGAGGGGTCTGGGGGCGGAGCGCCGCCGGTCCCCCCAGGTGGACTGAGGAGGAGCGGCCCCGCGCCGTCCGGGGCGGCGGTCAGGTGCCGGCGCTCGGGCCGCCCGCCCGGACGCGCGAGAGCAGGACGAGCCCGACGACGAACATCACGCCGACCGCAAGGATCGCCGCGCGCTGGTTCCCGCCCGTCATGCGCGAGACCGTGCCGAAGATGATCGGTCCCATCACGGCCGCCGTCTTTCCGCAGAGCGAGTAGAAGCCGAAGAGCTCGGCTTCCCGGCCCCGCGGGATCAGGCTCGCCATGAAGGCGCGCGCAGCGGCCTGGACGGCGCCGAGGCCCGTCCCGGCCAGGATGGCGACGACGTAGAACTGGCCCTTCGTCGCCACGAAGTACGCGGCGATCACGACGGCGCACCACTGGACCAGGGTGACCATCACCACGCGGCGCGGCCCCCAGGTGTCGATCGGGCGCGCCCAGAGCCACGCCCCGGCGAGCGCCGAGAGCTGGACGACGAAGTAGAGCCCGATGACCTCGGCCGTCGAGAAGCCGAGCGTGTGCCCGGCGAAGATGGAAGAGAAGTACACGACCGTGTTGATGCCGTCCTCGAAGAACAGGTAGGCGACGAGGAACCCGCGGAGATCGGGGAGGGCGCGGAGCTGCCGGAGAGTCGCCGCCGTCCTGGTGAAGCCGATGCGGACCGCCTGGGCCGGGGTGAGGGCGCCCGGCCGGTCGGCCGGCAGGTACAGCATGGCGGGCAGCGCGAAGGCGCCGAAGAGGCCCGCCGCCGTCAGGAACGCGCCGCCGTACCGACCACCGAGCGCGAAGGGCAGGGCGGCGAGAAGCGCGAGGGCCGAGCCGGCGTAGCCCGTCGCGAACCCGTAGGCGGAGAGCCGGCCGCGCCGCGTCTCGTCGGCGAGCTCGGGGAGGTAGGCGTTGTAGTAGACGACGGCCGCCTCGAAGCCGATCGTTCCCACGACGGCCAAGATCAGCCCCCAGAGGACCTCGCCCGTGTCGACGGTGGCCATGAGCGCCGTCGCCCCGACGGAGATGTAGGTGAGGATCGCGAGGAAGCGCTTCCGGAGGCCTGCGTGGTCCGCGATCGCGCCGAGCGGCGGCGAGGCGACGGCGACGATCACCATCGAGAGCGTCACCGCGACGCCCCACCAGAAGTCGCCCTCGCCACGCTCGTTACCCACGACCGAGAGGGCGTAGTACTTCGCATACACGGTGGCGGGGATCACCGCGACGTACGCGGAGTTGGCGAAGTCGTAGATGAGCCAGGACACGACGGCCCTGCGCGGCGGGGGGGTCACGGCTGGTAGGATACGGGCTCAGGGCGAAGGAACGGAAGCGATGTCCGACGCACCGGTCGAGATTCGACGGATCGATGGCCGCGAGCTCCACGTCGCGTGGGCCGACGGGCACCGGAGCGTCTTTCAGAACAAGATGCTCCGCGAGCGATGCCCCTGCGCCGGCTGCGTGCACGAGCTGACCGGGCAGCGCCTTCTCAATCCGGCGTCGGTCCGTCCCGACATCCGGGCGGACGAGATCGCGCTCGTGGGCCGGTACGCGATCCGCGTGCGCTGGAGCGACGGCCATTCGACCGGGATCTACACCTTCCGGAAGCTCCGGGAGTGGTGTCCGTGCGCGGCGTGCGGCGCCGGCCACACCGTGGAGCCCGGATAGGCCCGGCTGCCCGCCGGCTACCGCGTCGCGCGGGGAGCGGGCTCCGGCAGCTCCCGCAGCTGGGGATCCAGCTCGCGGGCGAGGTCGAGCAGCGCGTAGGTGTGGCATGCGCGCCCGGGAGTCCGGTAGGCGCACATGCACATGACGTAGACGTCGCCGCTGAGGGCCTCGGCGATGAGCTGCCGGAGCGCCGCGAGCGCGTCGGGTCGGGCTCTCACCTCGGCGAGATACCGATCACGGTAACCCATCGCCTGGTGGGCGGCGGAGTGGGCCGCATCCGACGCCGTTCCGGCGCGGACCAGCGCGCGCTTCCGGGCCATGAATTCCGCCAGAAGCTCGTCGGACGGCGCGAGCGCCTTGACGCCGCCCGCGCCCGCCCGCATGACGTTGACGCGACGGGATCCGGCGGGAAGCGGCGCGAAGCGGGTCGTGCGTCCGAGGCCCACGGACCCGAGTGTGCCATACGGAGGAAGGGGTGGCGTGAAGGGGTGGCGTGATGTTGACAGCCACGGGGGCGCCGCCCTACCGTGCAGAGGATCGTGAGCCCCCGTGGAGTCCGTCCGCCCATCGTGAGCGCTGACGGCGTCGGCGTGTCCGGCGCGGCGCCGGCCCGCGGGGGAGACGCCCCGGTCGGCTCGCGTCTGGGCGATCTGCTACGCGGGCACGTGCCGGCGGACGCGAAGGAGGCAAGCGACCTGACGGAGATGCTCGCCTTCCTCGACCGGCACCCGGAGCCCTTCGCCCGCGGCATCGTCGAGGGGCACTTCACCGGGAGCGCGGTCGTCGTCTCGGCGGCGGGCGACCGGGTGCTCCTGCTCCGCCACCGCAAGCTCGGGCGATGGCTCCAGCCGGGCGGCCACGCGGAGCTCGGGGAGCGAGAGGGCGAGACCGTCGCGCTCCGCGAGGCGCGCGAGGAGACCGGCATCGAGGGCTTCTGGCTCCACCCGACGGCCCGGCGGCCCCTGGACGTCGACGTGCACCCGATCCCGGCCCGAGGCACCGAGCCGGCCCATCGCCACCTGGACCTCCGCTACCTGGTCGTCGCGCCGCGGGACGCGACGCCGCGGCCCGCCGCTGCGGAGGCCCGGGCCGTCCGGTGGTTCACGTGGGATGAGCTCGCGACGGTCGATCTCGACCACGGCCTTCGCCGGGCGCTCCGCGCGGCGCGGGCGCTCGCGTCCACCACGCCTGCCGGAGAGGAGCCCCACCGGTGATCTACGAGCTGCGCAGCTACGAGGTCGTGCCCGGCCGCATGCCGGCCATGCACGCCCGGTTCCAGAACCACACCCCCGGACTCGTCCGGAAGCACGGCCTCGGCGTGCTCGGGTTCTGGGAAGCGATCGTCGGCACGACGAGCGTGCTTCACCACGTCCTGCGGTGCAGCGATCTCGCGCACCGCGAGAAGGCGTGGAACGCGTTCATGGCCGATCCGGAGTGGCACCGCGTACGGGCGGAGTCCGAGAAGGACCGGCCCACCGTGGCGCGCGCCCGAAACGAGCTCTGGCGTCCGACGCCCTACTCGCCGATGCAGTGAGGAGCGGCCTGTCCGGGGCGCCCGCGCTGGTGGGCGAGCTGGTCGGCTTCGCCGGCGCACCCCGGCAGGGCCGGCCCGCCGCGGCCCTCCAGGGGCTCCTGCTCCGTCCGGCCGGCCCGGGGCCGTTTCCCGCCGTCGTGATGCTTCACGGGTGCTCCGGTCTGCGGACGAAGGCCGGGGCCGTTCAGGGGAAGCTCAGGTTCTGGGCGGAGCACTTCCGCCATCTCGGCTACGTCACGCTGCTGGTCGATAGCTTCGGCCCCCGGGGCATCGATGAGGTGTGCACGGGCCGCCACCTCCTGTCGCCGGTCCGCGACCGCGCGGACGACGCCCGGGGCGCGCTGCGCTACCTCCAGGATCGGCCGGACGTGGAGGCCGCGCGGGTCGGGCTCCTCGGCTGGTCGAACGGCGCGGCGGCCACGCTCAGCGTCCTCTTCGACCAGGGCGCCATCGAGCGGGACTTCCGCGCCGCCGTGGCGTTCTATCCGAACTGCACACGGGCCTACCCGGGCGGGCCGGACTTCCGTCCCTACGCGCCCCTCCTCGTTCTGATCGGCGCCCTCGACGACTGGACGCCGGCCGCGCCGTGCGTCGCGATCGTGGAGCGAGCGCGCGCGGCCGGCGCGCCGATCGCGATCAGGGTGTACCCGGGCGCCCATCACAGCTTCGATGCGCCCGCGACGCCCGTGCGCTACCGGCCCGAGGTGCGGAACCACACCAAGGCCGACGGCTGCTCCGGCGCGACGGTGGGCACGGACCCCGTGGCCCGCGCCGACGCGATCGTCGAGGTGACCCGGTTCTTCGCGGCCGAGCTCGGCGAGTCGCGCGGCTGAGCGGTCCGGTCCGCGCCCCGGCGCCTGCCCCGGCCACCCGCGTGGCGGTCAGCGGAGGGCGAACGCCTCCCCGGCCAGACCGGCGATGTGACGGCCGATCGCCAGCGAGGCCGTGGCCGCGGGCGACGGAGCGTTCAGTACGTGGATCGCGTCGGGCGACTTGACGATGCGGAAGTCGTCGACGAGCGATCCGTCGGCGGCGACCGCCTGGGCGCGGACGCCCGCGCCGCCGGGCGTGATGTCGCCCGCGCGGATGTCGGGAACGAGGCGCTGGAGGGCCCGCACGAACGCCGCCTTGCTCAGCGAGCGGTACATCTCGTAGCTCGCGGTCCGCCAGTATCGGCGGGCCATCACCCAGAAGCCCGAGTAGGCGAGGGTGGCGGCCAGCTCCCGGAGGTGGATCCGGCCGAGCCGGTAGCCTTCGCGCGCGAAGGCCAGCACGGCGTTCGGCCCTGCCTCGACCTCGCCGTGGACGGTGCGCGTGAAGTGGACGCCGAGGAACGGGAACTCCGGGTCTGGCACCGGGTAGATGAGCCCCCGCACCAAGTCGTGCCGCTCCGGGCGGATCATGTAGTACTCCCCCCGGAAGGGGATGATCCGGACGCCCGGGTGGACGCCCGCGAGCCGGGCGACGACATCGGAGTACAGGCCGGCGCAGTTGACGAGGTAGCGCGACTGCACGGGTCCGGATGTCGTCGACAGGTGGAAGCCCTCGCCGGTTCGCCGGATCGCCGTGACCCGGGCGCCGGTCCGGATGACGGCGCCCTGGGCGAGCAGCCCGCGCGCCAGCGCCTGGGCCACTTCCCCGTAGTCGACGATCGCGGTGGCCGGCGAATGGATCCCGCGGATGGCCCGGGCATGAGGCTCGATCTCCCGCAGGCGCCCCGTGTCCATCAGGGAGAGCCCCGCGACCCCGTTGGCCGTGCCGCGTTCGAAGAGAGTCTGGAGCCGCGGCAGCTCGGTCTCGGAGGTGGCGACGATCACCTTGCCGATCGCGTCGACCCGGATCGCGTGCTCCGCGCAGAAGTCCCTCATCAGCCGCGCGCCCTCGACGCACAGCCGCGCCTTGTGTGAGTCCGGGCGATAGTAGATCCCGGAGTGGATGACCCCGCTGTTGTGGCCGGTCTGGTGGGTGGCGAGGCGCGCCTCTTTCTCGAGGATCGCGAGCCGGAGCTGCGGTCGCTCCGCGAGGAGGGCGCGCGCCGTGGCAAGCCCCACGATCCCGCCGCCCACCACGGCCAGGTCGAATCGCTCGCTCATCCCCGCCGCCCGCCGCGCACGACAAGGCGGCTCACGGTGTACCCTCTCCGCATGGCCCTCCACACAAGCTCGTATTGATACGGCCCGGTCCCCGGCGTGTCAAGCGCGCGGCATCCGGGGGGCGGGCGGCCAGGGCCTTGACGACCTCTTCGTCGCGGCGTTACAGTCCGGGCGCCGTCTGACGGAGGTCTGGTACGCCCACGAGCTCGCCGGCAGCTGCTCCCCGCCAAGCCGCTCGCGGCCCAGGCGAGCCCCGGGGTCAGCCGATCGTCTCCCTCGTGCCCCGGCTAGGAACCGCCCCACCTGAACAGACGCCACCGACGTAGGGAGGACCATCAATGCCAACCAAGCCCAAGTACCGCGTTCAGGGATCCATTCTGGAGGCCTGCTCCTGCGGCGCGCCATGCCCGTGCTGGATCGGAGAGGATCCGCACGGCGGCGTGTGCGACGCGTTCGTCGCCTACCGGATCGAGAAGGGAACGATTCACGGTGTCGACGTGAGTGGCATCCCGTTCGTTCTGGTTGCCCAGATCCCCGGCAACGTGCTCAAGGGAAACTGGAAGGTCGTCGTGTACATGAGCAACAAGGCGAAGCCGGCGCAGAAGCAGGCAATCCTCGATGCCTGGACCGGCAAGCTTGGCGGCCCGCTCGCGGATCTCGCCAAGCTAGTGGGCGAGGTCAAGGGCGTCTACGACGTCCCCATCCAGTACAAGCTCACCAAGGGCAAGGGCACGATCAAGGTGGGTGACAAAGTGGAAGCGGCCATGGCGCCCTACGCCGACGCCAAGGGCAAACCGACGACCATCACCAACACGATCTTCACCACGATCCCGGGCTCCCCGGCGTACGTGTCCAAGGCGACCTATCACAAGGTGAGCATCCCCGAGCACGGGATGGAGTGGTCGTTCGAGAATCGCAACGCGATCGAGGGGTCGTTCCGCTTCGCCGCGTAGCCCCCGCGTGGCGTCACCGGTGGAGGCTCACGCCGCCCCCACGGTCGAGGACCGCCTCGAGCCGTGGGTGTACGGCGGCGTCCTTGCCGCGCTCGTCGCCGCGGCCTGGGCGAGCCTGGGGCTCGCCGACGCCCTGGGCGCCGGGGCCTGGCTCTCGCACGCGGGCCTGGGGGAGACGGGCGCGTTCTCGGCGACCCGGCTCGCGACCTTTCTGGCCGCGTGGACCCTCATGTCGGTCGCGATGATGCTTCCCTCGACGTTCCCGCTGGTCCGCGTGTTCCTCACGATCACGGACGGATCGGGGCGCCTCCTCGCTCTGCTGTGCGCGGGGTATCTGGGGATCTGGGCGCTGTTCGGCGCCGCGGCGCTGGTCGTGGACCTGGGTCTCCACCGCCTCGCCGAGGGATCCGCGTGGCTCGCCGCCCGTCCAGAGCGCTTGCCGGGCGCGCTGCTTCTCGGAGCCGGCCTCTTCCAGTTCTCTCCCCTCAAGTACTCCTGTCTTCGCCAGTGTCGTTCCCCCATCGGCTTCGTGGTCCAGCACTGGCGCGGGGCGTCGCGGGGGCTGCGGGCGCTGCGGGTGGGGACGCTCCATGGCGTCTACTGCGTCGGGTGTTGCTGGGCCTTGATGCTCCTGATGTTCGCGGTCGGCGGGGCCAATCTGGGATGGATGCTGGCGCTGGCGGCGGCCATGTTCGTGGAGAAGGCGGTCGCCTGGGGCCGCCGGGTGACCGTGGGGGTCGGGGTCGTGCTCGCGGGCTGGGGACTCGGGCTCCTGGCCGGCGCCCCGGGGGTGCCTCGGCCGTTTTGACCCTTCGGGAGTGACGATCTTCGACGGGACCCGCGGCATTTCGTCACACGCCAGATTGTCAGGCATCCCCGACAGATCCGGGGCATCTCTCGAGTTCGGACTGACTCAGGCCCGCTCATAAGGCGCCCAACCCATCTCTCCGAGGCCCGTTTCGCAAGGCAATTCCAGGCATGAGACTTGCCTCGTCCCCCACGGCGCTCCGGGAACCCGGGGGAACGCCCAACTTCTGTGTGGGAGAGCGTGTGAAGCCTCGATCGCCCGGCTGGCCGCTTCGCGTCCGGTGGCCCTGGTCGAAGGCGTCGTCCCCCGCACCGGAGGTCGCCAGCGATTCCCGGCGTCCGGACGTGGGTCCGAGCGGGTGGCGCCGAGACCTGTCCGGTCACCTCGCCCTGGTCACGGCGCTCACCCTCCTGGGGCTCTCGGCGCTCGGCGGCTTCCTCCTGGTCCAGCAGACGGCGGCGCACCGCCGGGCGCTCCTCCTCATGGCGCAGGTCGAGGAGCGAATCGGTCAGGAGCACGTGCTCAAGCGCCAGGCAATCCTCGATCCCCGCCGCGGGCCGGAGCTGGCCGTGAAGCTCCGCGAGACCCGGCAGCAGCTCATCCGCGACCTGGAGACGCTGGACCGTGACGAGGGGCGCATCGGCGCGCTCGACCGCCTGCTCCGGGTGAACGGCGGCCCGAGAGCGGCCGGCCGGGTGCGGACCGCCGTGCAGCTCCAGCAGGTCGCGGTGGACGAGGCCTTCACGCTGATCCTTGCGGGGCGGCTGGACCAGGCCCGGGCGGTGGCGCCCCGCGGCCCCGGTCTCGAGGAGGTGAGCCAGGTGCTCGGGGTCGCCGCCGGGATGTACGCCGGGACGCTCGAGCGGACTCACCGGGCCCTGGCGACCGGCGTGGCGGTCTTCGCCGGGCTGGGCGGCGCGGCCGTGGGCTGGCTCGGCTTCCGCGTCCTCCGCCTCGGGCGCGCCTACCGGCGGCTGATGGTGGAGGAGCAGGGGCTGCGTGCGAGCGAGGAGCGCTTCCGGGCCCTGGTGCAGCACGCCGCGGACGTCATCCTCGTGATCGAGGCGGACGGCACGGTGCGGCACGTGAGTCCCGCCGTCCAGACCGTGCTGGGCTACGAGCCGGACCGTCTGGTCGGCACTCGAGGGTGGGCGCTCATCCACGAGGGAGACGGCCAGAGCGCCCAGGCCTTCCACGCCGAGCTGCTCGACCGTCGAGGCGTGTCGCGCTCGGTCGAGCTGCGCTGGCAGCATCGCGACGGCTCGTGGCGATGGCTCGAGGTGAAGGGGACCAACCTGCTTCACCAGGCGGGCGTCCGGGGCATCGTCCTCAACGCGCGGGACATCAGCCGTCACAAGTCCCTCGAGCAGCAGCTAGTGCAGCGCGCGCTGCACGATCAGCTGACCGGGCTGCCGAACCGGATGCTCTTCATGGACCGGCTGGAGCAGGCCCTCGAGCGCTCCGCGCGCCGGGGGAAGTTCGCGGCGGTCCTCTTCCTCGACCTGGACCGGTTCAAGCTGGTCAACGACAACCTGGGGCACGACCACGGGGATCAGCTCCTGGTCCAGGTCGCCGACCGCCTCCGCGGCTGCCTCCGGCGCGTCGACACGATCGCGCGGATCGGCGGCGACGAGTTCACCGTGTTGCTCGAGGACGTCGGCGCCGCCGCGGACGCGGCCCTCGTCTCCGAGCGGATCATCGAGGCGTTCCGTGGGTCGTTCCGCGTCGAGAACCAGGAGATCTTCGTCGGCGCCAGCATCGGGATCGCCCTCGGCGGCCGGGACCAGGGCACCACCGCGCAGGGGCTCCTGCGGAACGCGGACATCGCCATGTACCGGGCCAAGGCCAACGGCCGCGCCTGCTTCGAGGTCTTCAAGTCGAGCATGCGCGAGACGGTGAAGGGCCGGCTCAAGATGGAGACCGAGCTCCGCCGCGCGCTCGACCGCGGCGAGCTCCGGCTCCACTACCAGCCCCAGGTGGACCTCCGCACCGCCCGCATCGTGGGCCTGGAGGCGCTCGTGCGCTGGGAGCATCCGGAGCGCGGCCTGGTGCCGCCCGGGTCCTTCATCCCGATCGCCGAGGAGACCGGACTCATCCTCCCGATCGGTCGGTGGGTGCTCGAGACCGCCTGCCGGCAGGCCTCCGTCTGGCGCGCGGACGCCGAGATCGGCCTGGACCTCGTCATGGCCGTCAACCTCTCCCCGCGCCAGTTTCGCCATCCGCGGCTGGTCGCGGACGTGGGGCAGGTGCTGACCGAATCAGGCCTCGACGCCTCGGGGCTCGAGGTCGAGATCACCGAGGGCACCGCGATGGGCGACGCCGACGCCACGGTCAAGACGCTCGAGCACCTGAAGGCGATCGGGATCCGCCTGGCCATCGACGACTTCGGGACGGGCTACTCGAGCCTCGGCTACCTGAAGCGGTTCCCCATAGACGTGCTCAAGGTGGACCGCTCCTTCGTGGCCGGCCTCCCGGCGAACCGCGGGGATGCGGCGATCGTGCGGGCCGTCGTCGGCCTCACCCGTGCGCTGGGGCTCAAGGCCGTGGCCGAGGGCGTGGAGACCAAGGACCAGCTCGACGAGCTGCGCGGCCTGGGCTGCGATCAGGGGCAGGGCTACCTCTTCGGCCGGCCGACGGCGACCGAGGTGGCCGACGTGATGCTCCGGCGCTCCTCGGCGGCGGAGGCCGTCCCGGCCTGAGCCCCGCGCCGACGCCGGGGTGAAGCCCGACGGCGGCCCGGCGCCCGCCGCGGCGTCAGGGCTTGGCGGCGGCGGCGAGGATGGCCGGCATCGGCAGCTCGACCGTGTCGGCTCGCTGGTAGCGCCGGACGGCCTCCCGGACCTCGTCGCGAATCGCCTGCTGCGCCGCCGGCGTCTGCGCCCGCAGGAGCCCGGCGGTGCGGACCGTGCCGTCCCGCATGACGTCGAACAGACCGTCGAGCGACGCATGGCGCCAGACCTGGGGCACGACGACCACCTCTGGAGCGCGGAAGCCAAGCCCGGTCAGCACGCGCCGGCACTCGTCCGGGTCGCTGAAGCGGAAGAATGGGGGGCCCGGCGGGAGCGGGACGTCGAGTCGACCGTGGCGGTGGATGGCCCCCAGCACGATCTCGAACCCGACGGCCTCCTCGGGCCTGGCCCAGACCGTGAAGCCGACCCGGCCGCCCGGGCGGAGCACGCGGTACGCCTCGGCGAGCGCCTGTTCCGGGCGACCGAGGTGCAGCAGGCCGAAGCTCATCACAACGGCGTCGAAGCGCGCGTCCGGGAAGGGCAGCGTCTCGGCGTCGCCCTCCCGGAAGTCGACGGCGGGCTCGCGCCGCCGGGCCTCCGCCAGCATCGGAGCGGAGAAGTCGACGCCCACGACCTCGGCGTGCCTGCGCGCCGCCGCGCCCGCCACGTAGCCGGGGCCGGTCGCGACGTCGAGGATCCGGACGCCGGGACCAGCGTGGACGGCGTCCAGCAGCGGCTCGATCGCCTGGCTGGTCAGGTCCCCCCAGGCGTCCCGGTATGCCGTGACGACGCTCTGCCAGCCGGCGTGCTCGAACGCGCGGAAGGCTGCGGGATCGGGGGTCTGGGCGACCATGACCGGGCGTCAGGCCTCCGGCTTCGGCACCACCTCGAACGTGGCGTCGAGCTCGATATCCTGCCGGAGGCTGTGCCAGACGGAGCAGTAGCGCTCGCGCGAGAGCTCGATCGCCCGCTCGACGCGGTCGGCGGGGACCCGGCCGCTCACCACGAAGTGGAGGGCCGCCCGCGTGACGTGGCGGGGCGGCTCCGCCCGGCGCTCGTTCGCG
The DNA here is from genome assembly GCA_035550795.1 of Candidatus Methylomirabilota bacterium. GTDB lineage: Bacteria > Methylomirabilota > Methylomirabilia > Rokubacteriales > DASRDR01 > DASRDR01. The sequence goes on along the minus strand of DASZOL010000008.1, from coordinate 130,119 downwards.
AGGCGCACCGTCAGGCCGTCCAGCGGGAAGCGGCCCTTCTGAAGAATGTCCACGACGTCCATCGCCATGCAGCCGGCCAGGCTGATGGCCAGCGCCTGCGTCGGCGAGACGCCGGCCCGGCGCTCGCTGTCCACGACGAGCGTCAGGTCGCCGGCGCGCGCCTCGAACCGGAGGCCGCCCTGCCAGGTGAGCTCCACCACGTCCCGGGGCTTCGCGGCGTTCATCGAGCCCTCACGCGCAGCGATGGTATCATCACCGGCGCATGAGCCGCCTGGCCCGCGCCTTCACGATCGAGGACCTGCGGCGCCTTGCCCGGCGCCGGCTCCCGCGCGCGGTGTTCGACTTCGTCGAGGGCGGGGCCGGCGACGAGCAGACCGCCAGGCGGAACCGCGCCGCGTTCGAGCGGCTGCTGTTCCAGCCGAGGGTGCTCGTCGACGTCTCCAAGCGCGAGCAGGCGACCGTGCTCTTCGGCGAGCGGATCGAGACGCCCGTCCTGCTGTCGCCGACCGGCATGGCCGGGCTCTGCTGGCCCAGGGGCGAGGTGGCGGCGGCTCGCGCCGCCCACGACGCGGGGACGATCTACACGCTCAGCACCCACGCGAGCTGCACGATCGAGGAGGTGGCGGCTGGCGCGCCCGGGCCCCTGTGGTTCCAGCTCTACGTCTGGCAGAGCCGCGACCTCACGCGCTCGTTCGTCGAGCGAGCCCGGGCGGCCGGCTACCGCGCGCTCCTCCTCACCGTCGACGTGCCGGTCATCAGCCGGCGCGAGCGTGACCTGCACAACGGCTTCACCATTCCGCCGCGCCTGACCGTGCGGAACGTCGTGGACACCCTCCGGCGGGTGGGATGGATGCGCCGGGTACTGCTCGGCCCGCGCCTCACCCTGGCCAACTTGGTCGGCGAGCCCGGCGCACCGCGGACGGACATCGTCACGCTCGCCGGCGTGGCCAATCGCCAGGTCGACCCGTCGATCGCCTGGGCGGACCTCGCGTGGTTCCGGTCGCTCTGGTCGGGCCCGTTGCTCCTGAAGGGCGTGCTCACGGCGGCGGACGCCCGGCGCGCGGCCGAGCATGGCGTGGACGGGCTGGTCGTCTCGAACCACGGCGGGCGGCAGCTCGACGGCACGCCTGCCACGGTGGAGGCGCTGCCGGAGATCGTGGACGCCGTCGGCGGACGGATGGAGGTGCTCCTGGACGGCGGCGTCCGGCGCGGGGCGGACGTCGTGCGGGCGCTCGCCCTCGGGGCCCGGGCCGTGATGGTGGGCCGCCCGTACCTCTACGGGCTCGCGGCCGGCGGCCCGGCGGGCGTCCGGCAGGCGATCGGGACCTTCGCGCGCGAGATCGACCACGCCCTTGCGCTCGTCGGCGTGCCGCGGATCGGCGACCTGGACCGAACGGTCGTCCGCCGCGCCGACGGCCCCTGAGGCGCCGTGAACCGATCCGTTCGGAGCCAGGCGGGGGATCAATGCGGCCGGGGGTCTGGGGCGACAGGCCGAAGGCCGTCCAACGGAGCGGCGCCGCTCCCCCCCACGTGAACTGAGGCCGGCGCTCAGGCGACTCCCGTGCAAGTGGACATCCGGGTGCCCGTGGGGCGCCCGATCCCCGAGGTGGCGGACCTCATCGTCCGGTGCGAGGACGCCGGGTTCGACGGCGTCGGGGTTCACGACCATCCCCACAGCGGGCGGGACGCCTACCTGGTCCTGGCGCTGGCCGCGGCGCGGACGCAGCGGATCCGCCTGTACCCGGCGACATCCAGTCCCGTCGTCCGCCACCCGGTGCTCCTGGCCTCGCTCGGTCACAGCCTGGACGAGCTCGCGCCCGGCCGGGTGTGCCTCACGATCGCGCCGGGCTTCCTGTCCGCGCGGAGCGTGGGCCGCCCCCGCGCCACCGTGGCGGCGATGCGCGACGCCGTGGTCGGCCTCCGCCGCTTGCTCGCCGGGGAGGCGGTCGCGTTCGGACAGCCGCCGAGCCGGCTGCGGAACCTGAGCGCCGTCCCGCCGCCGGTGTACCTGCTCGCCGCGGGGCCGCGCATGGTCGAGCTGGCGGGGGAGGTTGCCGACGGCGCCTTCCTGATGGTCGGTCTGCACCGGGACGCGGTGGCGGCGGCGCGGCGTCTGCTTGCGGCCGGAGCCCGCCGGGCCGGGCGCTCGCTCGAGGGCTTCCGCACCGTTTTCATCGCGACCATCGGTCTCCAGGAGGATGGAGCCGCGGCGCATGGCTGGCCCCGGCGGTGGTTCGCCCCGGGGCATCCATGGCTGACGTATCCGAGCGACGCCAACCTCCACTGGCTGCGCGAGGCCGGGCTCCCGATTCCGGAGACGGTCGAGCCGGGCGGTCTCTCGGACGACCTCGCCGCGCGTATCTCGGACGCCTTCGGGCTCTTCGGGTCGCCCGAGCACTGCGCCGACCGCCTCCGTCGGGCGCGCGAGGAGGCCGGCGTCGAGCACGTCTTCCTGTTCCCCGCCCACACGCTCACCGGCGGCTACGACATGCCGGAGCGCGAGATCGAGGCCTTCCGCCGAATCATCCGACCGCGGCTGGGCAGCGCGCCGTAGCGGCCCGGCCGCTCAGCCAATGCGCGAGCTGGTGCGTCTGCCCGGTTACGAGGACCGGCTGCCCCGACAGCTCTCCGGCGGCCAGCAGCAGCGGGTCGCGCTCGCCCGGGCGCTCGCTTTCCGTCCGTGGGTGCTGCTGATGGACGAGCCGTCCGGGGCGCTCGATCGCACCCTCCGCGAGGCGATGCGAGCGGAGCTCCGCGAGCCTCCAGCGAGCGCTCGGCGTCACGGTGGTCCTCGTCACCCACGATCAGGACGAGGCGATGGACCTCTCCGACCGGGTCGCGGTGATGCGGGCGGGCCGGCTCCAGCAGGTCGCCGCCCCCCGCGAGCTCTACGAGAGCCCGGCGACCGCGTTCGTCGCCGGCTTCGTGGGGGAGTCGAACCTGCTCGCCGGCGCGGTGGCGTCCGTGGAGGGCGAGCTCGCCGTCGTCAGGATGCGGGAGGCCATCGCATCCGGGCGGCGCGTGGCTCCGCCGGCGTGGGCGACCCCCGTCCTGGTGCTCCTGCGTCCCGCCGCGGCGGCGCTCTCCGACGCCAGCGGCGCGACGGACGACGGCGGGCTTGTGGGCGCTGTCCAGGACGTGGCCGATCCCGGGCCGATCGAGCGGGCCCGCGTCCGCCTCGACAGGGGCGACACCGTCACGGTGACCCGGCCGCGGCGCGCGAAGGGGCCCAGGCTTCGCGAGGGGCTGCGGATCGCGCTCTCCTGGCCGCCCCACGAGGCTCGGTTCCTCGCCCCCGAGCTCTGAGCGCGGCCCGGCTCTTTGGCCGGCCGCACCGGCGTTGCGCCTCGCCGGCGACGTTGCTACGGTGGCCGCGTCATGAGCCCGCGGGAAATCCTGCTCGGCGTGACCCTGCTGGCCCTGGGCTCGTGCGCGATCGCGTCAGGCCCGGACAAGGCGCGCGACCTGACGTCCGCCGAGCGCGACCGCCTCTCCCAGACCCTGGAGCCGCTGCTGATCGGCGCCGGGCTCTGGCAGCGGACGCCCCAGGGATGCGCTGCCGAGTACGCCCTCGTCAAGGCCGAGCCGGTTGGCGTCGTCATCACGCCGCACGCCCCGTGCCGGGTCCTGGTCCTCGTGAGCGAGGGCACGCTCGCCCGGCTCGATCGCGCGACGCTCCGGGTGCTGCTGGCCCACGACGTGGCCCATCTCCAGCTGGGCCATCTCGATGCGCGGCAGGCCCGCATCGAGGCCCAGAAGCAGACCCAGCAGGGAGTCAAGACGGTGAGCCGCGCGGGCTCGAAGGCCGTGAGCTTCATCCCGGGCGTGGGCGGGCTCATCTCGAAGGGCATCGGGACCGCACGAAAGGCCGCCACCGCGGCGATGGAGATGCGCGGGAATCCCTATCTGCCCGAGGAGGAGCAGGCAGCCGACGCCATGGCCGCCACGCTCCTCGACGAGGCCGAGTCGTCGAGCTGCCGTTCGCTGATCAGCTTCCTCGAGGAGCGCCTCCAGGCCTCGGACGAGGAGGCCTGGACACCCTGGCTCCACGAGCATCCGGTCTCCGCGGAGCGGGTCGCGGCGCTCGCCGCGCCGTGCCCGGGGGCGGAGCGGCCGTAGTCCGCGTCGGCGGGCCGCGGCTCTGCTAGCTGCAGACCTGGGTGTAGCGCCGCGTAGCTGGATTCCAGACCATCCGGCACGTGCTGCCCGGGTGGACGAGGGACACGTACTCTCCTCGGGTACCGGCGACCTGTACCTGGCTTGGCGTGTGCTCGATCTCGCCGTCCTGATCGATCCGAATCCGGAGGTCGCTCACCGGCCGGACCTCGGACGGTCCCGCGCCCCCATCTCGCGTCCATGTCTGGGTCGCCGTGTTCAAGGTGTAACGCCAGAACCGGGTCTTCCCTTGGTATGTGAGGATGGACACCACGTCGAAGGTGATCGGGCGAGCGTCCACGATGGGCATCACGGCATCGTCGCCGTCCGCCCGCAGGAGCATGTCCTCGTAGTCACCACCGCTGTTCGTGCGACCGAGACCCTCCGCGACGAACGGGTCCTCTCCTCGGCTACGGTAGGTGAAGGTCACGCCCTGGATGGTCTCCTGGAGCTCGTAGTCCTTCAGGTCGTTCATGCGCTGTCTCCCTGTCTGACGGCATGGTTACGAGGGCCAGACCGTGGACGACCGGCGTTCGTCCTGGACGATCCCGCCGATGCATCCCGGCCGTCTCGGCAAGACATTGTAGCCGCCCCCATAGCCTCCGCCCAGGGCCGCTCGTGAAGGTCGTGCGCGTGCGAGGCCGATGTCGTCAGAGCCGTGGTCGCTGCAGCCTGAATTGGCCCGACCGAGCGCCGACGAGAATCGGCGGCGGCCGGCCGACCGACCGCCGCCACCCGGTTGAGCGAGAGATTTCTGATTAGAGGTTCAGCGACTCCTATCCGGTGCACGTCCGTTGGTAGCGTCTGGTCGCGGGATTCCAGGTGACCGAGCAACTGCTACCCTGATGCTCAATCCTCGGGATATCAAGTTCCGAACTAACAAACTCAATCTTGGGCGTATCGTTTTCGCTGACGAGCTTGATCCGGATCTTAGACACTGGTTCTAGCGGCTCCCACTGACCACCCTGGTGTTTTCGTTCGAACTGCTGGGCGTTCGGACCGCTCCAGTAGATCCTGTAGCGCCACCAATCTTGTTCCTGCGATGGCCGGACGGTTCGGATCTCGATTTTCCAACCACTGCTATTGATCTCCTCGATGCGATGTGTGGCGGGGGTGTCTCCCTCCTTCCAGAGGAAATACTCCGTGAGGTCACCCTCCTTGTCCTTTGGATGCTTTTCATGAGAGACAGCGACCGGATCCAGGTCCGGCCCGTTGAAGGCCAGCGTTATGCCGTTGATTGTCACGTGCACGGGGTACTTGTATGTGAGCATGAACCTTCCTTCCTAACTATTGATCGTCACGCGCACGGAGTACGTGAATTCGTTCATGAACACGCTCCTTGAACAGGCTGCGATCGTTGGGGCGACCCCCTGTCGCTGGTGAAGACGGACCGTTCTCTTGAAGGCCTCCAGCAATCCTCCTTTCGTCAGAGGTTGGCCGGCTAGTCAGAAGGCCAGCGTGACGCGCAGGAGGATCAGCCGCTCCGGATAGAAGGGCGGAGAGCCGAAGTCGGGACCGTTGTAGTGGAAGCGGTGATCCAGCAGGTTTCTTCCCTCGAGGGTGATGAGGCCGAAGCGCTTCGGCAGCCGGTACCCGATCGACGCGTCGAGGACCCAGAACTGGTCGCTTCCCGACTCGACGCCGCTGAACGCGTCGCCGAACTGTCCGCTCTGGTTGACGTAGGTGCCGGTCACGCGAGCCTGGAATCCCAAGGGGTGGAAAAACGCGAGCGAGAGCGGGACGCGGTGGGTGTCGCTCTCGACCACTCTGGCGACCCCGGAGTTCTCGGGTTCTCGGTCGAGCCGCTCATAGAGATACTCGACGCTGAGGGCGATCTGTCTCGTGACGGCCCAGTACGCGTAGGTGCGCACGAGGTACTCGCGCCAATCGGCCTCCGCTTTCCCTGCGATTCCCGTGTCGAGGTCGAAGGTATCGAACGGGACGGTCGAGTCTCGGCGGGATGCCTCGACCCCCACATATACCGAGCGCGGGAGCCGTTGATCCCAGGCTACCCCGTAGCGCCACGAGTCCGCGCCGAGGCCCGCGTCGTCGAAGAGCTGGTTGAAGCCCGCGACCTGGGTCGGCTCGATCGATCGGCCGGAGAAGAGCGGTTTCTCCAGGGTCCTGAACGCCGCGGCGCGGAAGGTCGTCTCGGGGACCGGGTTCCAGATGACTCCGAGCTTCGGGTTGAACTGGGTGGTATCCCGGAGGCTCGATGACAGGACGTCCACGCTGGCTCCGAGCGTCAGGTCGACGTTCCAGGGCAGGTGAACCTGCGGGTATGCGTAGACGTTGCCGTGGCGCGTTTCGAAGTCGCCGAGGGCTGAGTCCGTGCCGTCCGCCGTGAAGTAGCCAGCGCCGCCCACGAGACTGAACCGGGGTGATCGGTACAGGTACTGGAGCTCCGGGTGGTATCCGGACTGGTCCACCCGGCTGTGGCTCCCGAAGATGTCGAGCGTCGTGCGATCGTCCTCGTATATGAGCGAGCCGACGAGCAGGGAGGACGGTGTCAGGGCCTGGCGTAGCCCGATGCGGGCAGAGTCGGAGTCGAATGTCTGGCGAAGCGTCGGCTCGAAGTCGTTCGGATCGAAGCGGAGCGGCAGGTCTCCCTGCTCGTTCTCGCGACGCCGGTACTCGACCTGCACGCTCGTTCTCGCCGAGAGCTGGAGCTGGGCGAAAATCTGATAGACGTTCTCCTCGAGGTCGTTGTTGGGGCGGAATCCGTCGGTCTCGTAGTGAAGCTGGCCCACGCTCACGGACAGGCGGTCCCAGATGCCGGAGACGACCACCTGGTCGCCGTAGGTGTCATTGCCGCCGACCAGGCCGCTGGCCAGGACGTGGATGCCATTCCGCGTGAAGAGCGAGTTCCACTCGCCGAAACCGGGATCCGCCGGTCCGGCCCGGGCCAGGATGAACGAGTTGTTGAGTCCGAGCTGCGGCTGGACGGGCAGCACGTTGATGGGCTGGAGCAGCTGGGACTGGAGCAGCTCGCTGACTCGCGCGGTGTCGTGGCGCGGCAGCACGGCGTAGGTGTCGGCCAGGAAGCGGTGCGCGGAGTCGCTCGCGGGGTCTGCGTTCACGGACAGCCAGCCCTCGACGAGCGCGCGCTGCTGGAAGCCCAGATCGTCGTAGATCCGCGCCAGGCTGGCGCTCCGGGCGGCCCGGTCCTCGTCGAGCTGGAGGCGCGACCGGTAGACGGCGCGGTTGTCGTTCAGCTCGATGGAGCGCTCGAGCGACCGGAGCGCCTCGACGGGGCGGTTCACGCTCTGGAGGCGGATGGCGTCGTAGAGCCAGGGCGTCGGGTCATTCGCGTCCAGGTCCTGGGCGAGCTTGAACTGGTCGCTGGCCAGGACCGGCTGCCGCTCCTCGTAGTAGGCCTTGCCGAGATAGCTGCGCAGGAGCGAGTCGCCCGGGTCCAGGCTGACCGCGATCTCCAGCTCCTGTCGGCCGCCCTCGAGGTCACCGCCCCGGATGCGCGTCAGTCCGAGGCCGAGGCGAGGCAAGGGCGCCGCCGGATCGAGCTCGATGGCGCGCTCGAACGCCTCGGCGGCCTCGCGCCGCCGGATCTGGGTCAGGGCGGTGAAGCCCAGCACGGTCTGAGCGCGCGCGTTCCCCGGGTCGAGGCGGGCGCCCTCGGCGGCGGCCTCTCGCGCACGGTCGAGGTTGCCGAGCGACAGCCAGAGCTCGGCGAGGCGGGCGCGCGCCAGGGCATTCCCCGGCTGGAGCTGCACCGCCTGCTGGAGGCTCGCGAGAGCCCCGCTGAGGTCGAAGGCCGCTTGTCGGGCATAGGAGAGGGCGAGGTGGGCGGCGGCCGATCCGGGGTCAGACTGGATGGCCTGCTCGGCCAGCGCCCGGGCGGCCGGCGGGTCGTTCCTGGCCACCGCCACGACGGAGCGGAGGGCGAGCGCGTCGCCGGACTGGGGCCCCAGTCGGAGGGCCCGGTCGACGTCGGAGAGGGCCTCGTCCACTCGTCCGACCGCGAGGAAGAGCCCGGCCCGGTGGACGAACACCCGGGCATCGGGGACGGTGTCCGGGATGCCCGCAACGGCGGCGAGCGCAGAGGCGAGATCTCCGCGGCCGGCGGCCTCGATGGAGCGGCGGACCAGCGCCGGCCAGCTCTCCCCGGGACGGTCCGGGAAGTCCGAGGGACGGAGGTCGAGGACCGGCGGGTAGTGGAGGGCCCAGGCCACGGCGTCGGCGGGCCTCACGACGATCGGCCGGAGCGTCGGAGGCTGCCCGGCCCGCGCCGCGGCGGACTGCCCGGGAGCGAGGGCGAGGGAGCCCTGCGCGTTCTCGGCGAGGACGCGCCCCTCCCACACCGAGATCCGCGCCTCGATCAGGTCGACCTCGACCAGGAACTCGGTCCCCTCGACGGAGCCGTTCACGAACGGCGTGGTGACCCGGAGCCCGCGCGGCGTGCGGCTGAAGAAATGGACCGCGCCCGTCAGGAGATCGACCCAGGTTCCGGCCCGCTCGGCCGGCGGGGTGAACGTGATCGTGGTGTTCTGATCGAGGCGCAACACCCCACCCTCGCGCAGCACGAGAGCCGCCCGGCTGAGCGGCCCGAGGCGGACGGCATCGCCCAGGCAGTGGGCGGTTCCCAGCCGAACCGGGAGCCACTGAGGCTCGCCGGCGCGACGCGTTTCCACCCGGCCCTGGGTGGAGACCGTTCGCGCCACCCAGTCCTGGCACTCGGCCGCGGCGGCGGGCGCTGCGGGGACGGCGAGCACGCAGGGGACGGCGAGGACGAGCGCGAAGAGGTTCGCGCCGGCCGGGAAGCGGCGGCCTCTCACCGGGGACTCCGGCTACTTCTGGTCCATCCGCACGACGCCGTCCCAGTTGGCATCCGGTGGGTTGCTCGAGTGCGCCTCGCACCATCGGAGGTAGAACTGGCTCGGGCCATCGTCGCCTCCGTGCGCGCGCACCACCTCGCGCCAGAGCCGCATCGCCTCGGACCACGCCCCACGCCGGTAGGCGGCAAGCGCCTCGGCAAAGATAGCACAACGGTCGCGGTCCCGCTGCGTGACGTCGGCCACCCGCCCGATGAGCTCGTGGACCAGGACGGGCCGCGACTTGCCGGCCAGCAGGAACCCCCCCAGCTCCCGGCTCACCAGGCCGTCCAGGCCCTGGAGCACGTCCGCGCTCACGAGCATGCGGGTTCCCAGATGCTTGTTGAGGCCCTCGAGCCGGGTCGCCGTGTTCACGATGTCGCCGACGGCGCGGTACTCGTAGTGGTCCATCGCGCCGACGCTCCCGAGGAGCAACCGCCCCGAGTGGAGGCCGACGCGCGTCGGGAGGGCCAGCCGGCCCGTGCCCGCGTTGAAGCGGTCCACGGCCGACGCGATGTCGAGCGCGGCCAGACAGGCGCGGTTCCTCAGCGAGAGGTCCGGCTCGGTCGTCGCCCACACCGCGAGCATCGAATCGCCGACGACGTCCTGGACCACGCCTCCGTGTCGCTTCACGGGCTCGAACAGCACCTCGTAGTAGCGGTTCATGAACGCCCCGAGCTCGGCGGGCTCCATGGTCTCCGACAGCGCGGTGTACTGGTGGGCGTCCGTCGACAGGCAAGTGCCGAAGAGGAGCTGGTCCGCCGCGCGGACGCCCCCGATCTCGCGCGCCAGCTCCTCCGCGATCTTCGGCGGGAGGTAGTGGGCCAGCGCGGTGGACAGGTGCTCGCGCTCGCGCCGCGTGTCGCGGTGTCGCCAGACGATCGCCGCCGTGAAGGCCGTCCCCATCTGGACGGCGAGCGGCCCCACGAGCGGGAGCCAGAGCCCGGCGGCCGCGAAGCGATTCTGCGCGACGAGGAAGTACGCCAGTCCGGCGAGCAGCAGTACCGCTGCGGAGGCGAGCGCGCGCAGACGCCACGTGACGAGCCCGAGCGCCGCGCCCCAGCCGACGGCGACGGCCAGCTGGGTGCCGGGGGAAGCGGCCTCGACGGAGCGCGCTTCCAGGATGTTCCCGAACGCGGTGGCCGCGATCTCGACTCCGCTCAGGTCGAGGCCGTTGGCCTGTGAGAACACGGTGTTGACGCCGTCCCGCTGCTCGGCCCCCGTGTAGGCCGAGAGCCCGACGAACACCGATTTTCCGCGAACGTCAAGCGCCGAGCCTGCCCCGCTCAGGCGGGCGAGCGCCAGGTCGTAGGGGATGGTGGGGATCGTCCGGGGCGGGCCGTAGAAATCGAGGTACGGGGAGTCGGGCCCTGCGTACAGCCGGGCCAGGCGCTCGAGGAGGTGCCGCTCCCGCGTGTTGCCCGGTGGACCTGGCGTCTCGGCAAGGGCGGTCTCGAGCCGGCCTCGCGTGGTCGCGTCCCGCTCGACCGCCTCGCGCAGGGTGCGCACCGCGTGCTCCGCATGTCCCGGCGAGCGCGCCATGGCGCCCTCGATCGGCGATCCGTCCGGGGCCCTCGCGCCGACGCCATGCAGGAGTGCGACGAGCGGGCCGTGGGCGTCCTTCGCGTAGACGTGGAACGCGACGACGGGCAGGCTCGGCGCATTGCCGGCACCCGCCTTGAAGGTCCAGTAGCGGCTCACCTGCACGGGCACCTTGGGGAGCGGGAACGGCGCGAGGCCGGCGGCGGCCTCGGCCAGGGGCGGCACCGGCGGGGCGAGGCGCTCGAGGTGGAACGGATTCGGGGCGCTCCGGGGATCGGCGCTCGGGAGGACCGTCTCCCGCACCAGTTGCTGGGCAAGGACGACCGTTCCGGCGCGCCGCAGCGAATCGGCCAGGGTCCGGTCGTCCAGCGGCGCCCCGGGCTCGTCGAAGACGATGTCGAACACGATGGCGGCGGCGCCGCCGCGATGGAGGGCATCGACGAGCTCGGCGTGCTGGGTTCGCGGCCAGCGGTTCGGGTTCGACGGCAGCCCGAGCGCCTCGGCGGCGGGCCGGTCGATGGCGACGATGACGACCTCGGGCGGCGGCGTGCGCGGGCCGCGCAGCGTGAACAGGAGGTCGAGCCCCGCCCATTCCTCGATGCCGGGGCCGAACGGCAGCGCCGTGAAGAGCAGACCGGCGGCGATCGTGACGGCGCCGATGGCAACGGGCCGGCTCCACGCACGCCGCCGGCGGGTGGCGCGCGCTGGGGACATCGTCGTCTCTTACCCCTCCCGACAGCGTCCCGGGCATCCGGGAGGCCCCCCCGCGACCGCACCGTCGCCGGTTCGACCCACCATCGGCCGGGACGCCCCCGCGGCGCCGTGTCGCGCGCTCGGAGCGAGTGTAGGAGCGGCCGCGCGGCAGTGTCAACGACCTCGACGGCGGCCCGTGGGCCGGTGTCGCTCGCTCGCCGCTACCCGCCGACGCGGACGATGCGGGGCGTGCTGACCGGATCGGGGAGGTCGACGCGCCGCCCGAGCGCCAGGGTGATGTAGTCGATCAGGGTCTGCTGCTCGCGCTCCGGCAGGGTCAGCTTCCGGGCCCCCGGGCCCTCCGATGCGGCCTTCAACGCGGTGTAGCCGTCGCCCCCGCCCATCAGGAACTCGTTGGTCGCCAGCGCGAACTGCCGGGCAGGGTCCCCCACCAGAGTGAAGTTCTCGACGACGGTGTCCGTGGCCCCGCCCGCGCGCTGGACCCGGAGCGTCTTGACGCGGGAGGGCATCGACAGCGTGGGACGGTCGGACAGGCCCGGTCGTGCCGGGTCGTACTCGAGGTAGGCCCCGGCCAGCTGGGGGAACCGGCCGTCCGAAGCGGGGAGGCGGCTCACGGCGTTCTCCATCGCCGCGAGGAGCCCGGCGGCCGTCACCTCGGCGATCGCGTGCGTGTTGTCGAACGCGAGCGCGGTGGCCACCGTGAACCCGGTGATCTGAGGGGCGGGAATGGAGCCCCGGATTCCGCCGCCGTTCGCGAGCGCGAGGTCGGTCTGGGGCACGCGCGTCCGGGCGAGCCAGAGGACGGAGTCGGCCACCAGGCGACCGAGGTTCGTCTCGCGGGTCCGGACGTCGGCCCGCTCGCCGTTCAGCCGCGTCCCCGTCTCGCCGACCACGCGCACGAGGCGCGCGATGAGCGGGGTGCGCCGGAGCTCCTCGAAGACACGCTGGACGTCCGCGGGCGGACTGGCCGGGCGACCGGTCAGCCGCGCCACCTCCGCCACCGCTTCCTGGGTGGTCGCTACCGGCCCGCTGCGCGGATCGACCGAGACCACCCGGCCGGCCGCGTCGAATCCCACGATCAGGTGGCCGATGTACCGGTAGAGCTGATCGCTGTTGACGACCAGGACCGGGTGACCGTCGCGGTCCGTCCGGCGGACGGGGTACTCGCCGAGGGCGCGGTCTCCCGGACGCAGCTTGCTGAACGGGCCGTTGGCCTCCGCGCGGGCGGTGAAGCCGGTCGAGCCCGCGGTGATGATCACGTCGACGCCGTGGAGGTCTCTCGTGGACAGGGAGTCGCCGGTGAAGTCCTGCGCGTGGTCCACGAGGAGGATCTTGTTGACGCCCTGAGCTTCGAGGAGCGCGACCTGCTCGAGCACCTGGCGCAGCGCCGGCACGAGGGGCTGCTGGTTGGTCGCGTTGCGGCCGCCGACGAAGTCGAGGCCCGGCGTGGTCTCGCTCGGCCGGGCGATGATGTTGAAGAAGTCCGCCGGCGCCCGGCCGATGTACCCGATCTTCTGGCCGCCGACCTCCACGTACGCGCTCTTGACGACGCGGCCCGCGTTCTCGGCCGCGCTGCCGCCGTCCTTCCCCGTGCGAATGGGGGGCGTTCCCGACTTGAGGGCGACGCGGCTGAAGTCGAGGTTGGCCGAGATGAAGGGGTACCGGGCGGCGGCCAGCATGCGGGCGAAGTCGTCGATCCCGCCGTCGAACTCGTGGTTGCCCATGCCGTTGGCGGTCAGCTGCATCGCGTTGAAGAAGGCAATGTCGGCCATGCCGGGCGCGCCCAGCGACGGGACCTCCGCCGCGGCCCGGTAGAAGGGTCCCGGCAGCGTGTGGTCGCCGGCGGTCACGTGGATCGAGTTCCGGCCGCCCGCGGGCGCGAGGCTCCGGAGCCCCGCGGCGAGCGCCGCGTAGTGGAGGATCTTCGGCTCGAGCGTGATCGGGTCCACGAAGCCGGACTCGTTGTCCGAGCTGTGCAGGATCTGGAGCTCGAAGGCCGGGCGCTCCGGCGCGCTGGCGGGGCCCGCGCAGGCCGCCAGCGTGAGAACCACGAACAGGGCCAGGAATCGACGTCGCTCACTCATGGAGTACGCGCCTCCGCGCCGAAGAGCTCCGGTCGGCGTCTGACGTTCTGGGACGGGCGGGAACCGCAGGCGACCAGGCTCGGGGATCGGCGGGACCCGACACGACGCCTCGCCCCTGGGCTTCAGGGCAGGGTCCGGAAGCGGTCGGCGGCCGTCACGAGGCGGTCGACGGTGCCCGGCTCCAGCGCCGAGTGCCCGGCGTCGGGGACGACGTGGAACTCCGCCTCCGGCCAGCGATGGTGAAGCTCCCAGGCCGAGACCATCGGGCAGACGACGTCGTAGCGCCCCTGGATGATCACGCCCGGAAGGTGCCGGATCCGCGCGACGTCGTCGAGCAGCTGGTCCGGATGCCGCAGGAACGACCCGTGGGCGAAGTAGTGGCACTCGATCCGCGCGAACGCCTCCGCGAAGGCGTCGCCGCCGAACCGGGCGATCAGCTTCGGGTCCGGGTGGAGCTTGCTCGTCGAGCCCTCCCAGACGCTCCAGGCGCGCGCCGCCCGCGCCCGGACGGCCGGGTCCGCGCTCGTCAGCCGCCGGTAGTAGGCCTGGACGAGGTCGCCTCGCTCCTCGGCCGGGATGGGCTCGAGATACGCCTCCCAGGCATCGGGGTACACGAAGCTCGCGCCCTCCTGGTAGAACCACCTGATCTCCATGGGCCGGACCAGGAAGATGCCGCGGAGGATCAGCCCGCGCACGCGCTCCGGGTGGGTCTCCGCGTAGGCGAGCCCGAGCGTGCTGCCCCACGAGCCTCCGAAGACGACCCAGCGCTCGATCCCGAGCTCCTGGCGGATACGCTCCATGTCGGCCACGAGGTGCCAGGTCGTGTTGTCCTCGAGGGAGGCGTAGGGCCGGCTTTTCCCCGCGCCGCGCTGGTCGAAGAGGACGATCCGGTACGCGGCCGGGTCGAAGAACCGGCGCTGCTGCGGCTCGGTCCCTCCCCCCGGGCCCCCGTGCACGAACACGACGGGCTGGCCGTCCGGATTCCCGCTCTGCTCGACGTAGAGCTCGTGGACCGGGGAGACCTTGAGGTGCCCCTGCTGGTACGGCTCGATCTCCGGGTACAGCTCGCGCATAAGCAAGCTATCGCTCGAGCCGCTTCAGGTACTGGGCGACGAAGTCGTAATCGACCATCCGGCAGTAGGCCTCGATGACGCGCTGGGTGACGGGCCCCGGGACCTGCCCCGCTCGCGGCTCCACCCCGTTGAAGCTCCGCACGGGGCAGACGCAGAGGCTGGTCGAGGTGAGGAAGGCCTCGTCGGCGTTGTACGCGTCGAAGAGGTCGACATCGCGCTCGTGGACCGTGATCCCGAGCTGGCGCGCGAGCTCGATCGCCGTCTCGCGGCTGATCCCGGGGAGGACGAACTGCTCCCTCGGCGTGTAGATCGCGCCGTCCCGGACGAGGAACACGTTGCTTCCGATCCCTTCCGCCAGGTTGCCGTTGACGTCGAGCAGGATCGCCCACGCCTCGGGGTCGCGGGCCTTGGCCTCGAGGTCCCCCAGGACCACGTTCAGGTAGTTGTTCGTCTTGGTGCGGGCGCTGAGGCTGTCGGGAGCTGCGCGCCTCACGGACGGCACGACGACGCGGATCCCGTCCCGGTAGAGGCTGGCCCGCTCGCGCAGCGGCAGCGGCAGGCACTCGACGATGACGGTCGGCCCCGACTGCCCGAAGACGGCGCGGTCGGAGGGATCGAGACCCCGGGTCACCCGCTGGGTGACCCAGTAGTCGTCGTCCGGCTCGAGCAGTGGGAGGTTCCGGTCGAGGACCTCCTCGGTGATGCGCTGGAGATCCTGGACGCCGATGCCCGGGTCGATGCGCAGGTAGCGCAGCGAGCGATAGAGGCGCTCCAGGTGCTCCTTCAGCCGGAAGATCCGGTGCCCGAATGTCCGCGTCGTGTCGAACACCGCGTCGCCGTACTTGAAGCCGCGATCGCGGAACGGGATCCGCACGTCGCGCTCGGGAACGATCCGGCCGTTGAAGTACGCGACTCGCTCGCCTGCCGCCTGCGCCATGGCCGATCCTCCTGCCGTCCGTCGTGGGGTAGGGGCGGCGGCTTCCGCCAGCGCCCGCCCGAGAGGGTAGCGGAGGGGGGACGGCGGGTCAACGCGGTGGTCGCCGCGGCCGCGCCGGAGGCGAGGCAGGGGCCGGCGGCCTCGGGCCTGGCCGCCCGGGCCGGCGGCGGACGTTGCCCCGTCCATGCTCGGGGCCACGAGGAGAAGGAGCAGGAGTGGGGACGGGCGGCCGCCCCGGCCGCTGCCCGATCTCGGCGAAGGCGGCCGGGGGCGCACTGTCGAACCCGACGGCGGCGCCGGTCTCCGGATGGCGGAAGCCGAGGCGAGTGGCATGCAAGCACAGGCGGTGAAGCGGGTCCCGGCGCGCGCCATGACGACGGTCCCCGACGACCGGGTGGCCGAGCCTGGCCAGCTGGACGCGGATCTGGTGGCGCCGGCCCGTGCCGAGGCGGAGCGACACGCGGGTCACGTCCGCCCACCGCTCGATCACGCGGTACCGGGTGATCGCGACGCGCGCCCGCCCCGTGCGGGGCAGGGGGCGGCTCGGGTCGGCGGGGCGGACGCGGAGCGAGCGGTCCTCGACGAGGACGTCCCGGAGCGTTCCCTCGTCTGCCGCCACCACGCCCTCCACGATCGCGACGTACCGGCGCTCCGCGCTGCCCGCGGCGAACTGCATCTGGAGTCGCTGCTTCGCCTCGGGGGTCTTCGCCACGACCAGGAGCCCGGAGGTCTCGCGGTCGAGCCGGTGGACGATGAACGGCCGGCGCGGCGGCCGCGCGCCCCGGAGATACGCCCAGACCAGGCGGTAGGCCGTGCGCTCCCGCTCGTGCTCGGTGCCGATCGTGAGGAGCCCCGGCGGTTTCTCGATCACGAGGAGCGCCGCGTCCTCGTGAACGAGGCGGAGCGGCGCGGCCAGGGCGGGCGGCGGGGGCGGTCCGAGGGTGACCGGTTCGGTGGCGGCGACGGGCGTGCGCGGATCGCGCACGATCTGGCCCGCCGCCCGCACGCGGCCGGCGACGAGCCAGGCGCGCAGCCGGCGGTTGGACGAGTCGGGGAACTCGTCGCGGAGGCGGGCCAGGATCGTGGTCGGCGGCGTGGTCATCGACTTGATGGTGGCGATCGGGGGCGTCGCGCTTCGAGGGTAGCACGTGCATCACCGCCGTGCGCCGCGCGCGCCAGCGGGCACCGTGCCCGCCCCGGTGCATGGGTTGCGCGATGTCGGCGGCCGGCGCGATCATCGCCCAGCCCGACATGGCCGAGACGCGTCCGGCGGACCGCACCACGTTCCTCGAGTTCCAGGCCCGTAACCGTCGGGCGACGTGGCGTCTCACGCTCGCCTACGCGCTGGTCGTGGGCGGGTGCGGGTTCCTGTCGGCGGTCGGCTTCGTCGCCAACGTGTTCCTGGTCCTCTTCGCCCTCGTCTTCGTGCCCGCGCTGCTCTTCCTCGCCATCGGCGCGCTCGCCCTCCTGAGCCCCGCGACGGCCGGCCTTGCGGAACCGATCTGGGACGTCGGCCTCGCTCCGCTCGGCATGGTGGCCGGCCTCCCGGGGCTCCTGCCCGGGGCGGGCGAGGCGATCTGGGCGATCGGCCTGCTCCTGCCCCTGGTGTGCTGGCTCACCGTCCGATCCGTGTGGCTGGCGGCAGGGGTGGGACACGCGCTTCTCGCGATGGGCGCGCGGCCTCCGTCGCCCACGGACCTGGAGGAGCGTCAGCTCGTGAACGTCGTCCAGGAGATGGCCATCGCCGCCGGGATCCCTCCGCCCGAGGTGCGGCTGCTCGACGCGCAGGTGGCGAACGCCGCCGCCGTCGGGACCGAGGTTGCCCGGAGCTACGTGGTGGTCGGCCGGCGGCTCCTGGACGAGCTCGATCGCGAGGCGACCGAGGGGCTCCTCGCCCACCTGATCGGCTCGATTGGCAACGGCGACCTCCGCGGGGCGGCGCAGATCCACTCGCTGCTCTACGTGCTGGAGCTCCTCATCGTCGTCATCCTGGCACCGTTCGCGCGCTGGCCCCGGCGGATCGCGTGGCAGTGGCTCACGTATCCTCTCGTCCGCGTCGGGCGCTCGCCCGACGCGCGCGCCGAGCGGACGCGGGCCCTGATCCAGCTCCTCCGCGAGCACCGGCGGCACTTCGGCGCCGGGAGCGGCGGGGACGATCCGGTCGCGGGCCTCGGCCACGACTACTTCGGCCGGCCGGGGAGGCTCCTCGTCCGCATCTGCCCGCCGCTCCTCGCGCTGCTCGCGCTCGCCACCGCCGCCACCGGCTTCCTGCTCCTGTTCGCGAGCCTGCCGGTGGGACTCCTGTGGCGGAGCCGCCGGTACCTGTCGGACGCGACGGCGGTCGAGCTGACGCGGAACCCGAACGGGCTCTACCGCGCCTTGCGCCGCCTGGGGGACGCGGGGGCCGTGATCCCGGGCGGCGAGGAGGTCGCGCACCTCTTCATCGTGGGGCCCTCGACGGAGCGCGCCTCGCAGGGGACGTTCGCCGAGCGCGAGGGCCTGCTCATGGGCATGCACCCCTCGCTCAGGCGGCGTCTTGCGCGCCTGGTCCGCATGGGCGCGGCGCCGGAGCCGCCCGCTAGCGCGCGAACAGCCGGCGGCCCAGCCGGTCCTCGAGGACGTGGGTGACCGCGGAGAAGTCCTCGCCGGCGGAGCCGCGGCGCGCGCCCTCGGCGTAAGCCGCCTGCGTCTCGCGCAGGATCGGCAGTTTTTCCAGCAGCTCGCCCGCCATGTCGGCCGCGAGGGTGACGTCCTTCAGCATGAGCTCCAGCGTGAACGTCGGGTCGTAGTTCCCGTCGACGACGCGCATCACCCGCCGGTCGAAGTACGTCGAGTACGCCATCCCGCCCCCGTTCTGCACCACTTCGTAGTACGTCCGCGGGTCGACGCCGACCGCGTCGCAGAGCGCGAGCGACTCCGCGACGGCGACCGCGTTCACCGCGCCGAGCGCGTTGTGGAGGAGCTTGATCCGGTTGCCCGTGCCCGGGGGGCCCACGTACATCGTGAGCCGGCCCATCACGTCGAGGAGCGGCCGGATCGCCGGCATCTGCGCTTCGTCGCCTCCGACCATGAAGAAGATCTCGCCGGACTCGGCCTGGGGCGTGGAGCCGAGCATCGGGGTGTCGAGGTGATGGATGGCCCGGGCCTTCGCCGCCTGGTGGACCTCGAGCGTAGCGCCGGGGCTGACGGTGGAGCAGTCGCAGGTCACCAGGCCCGCCCGGCCTCCGGCGAGGAGACCCGCGGGGCCGAGGTAGGTCTCCCGCACGATGGCGTCGTTCGGGAGCGCGGTGAAGACGACGCTCGCCTCCGCCGCGACGTCGCGCGCTGACGGATGCGCCGTGACGCCCGTCACGGCGGCCGCCCGGCGCATCGCCTGCGGCAGCACGTCATGGACGTGGACCCGGTAGCCCGCCTGGGCGAGATTCCGCGCCATGGGGAAGCCCATCCGGCCGAGGCCGACGAAGCCGATCTCTCCCTTGCTCACTGGCTCCTCCTGGAATCATGTGATCGGAGTCCTACCCTGAGCCCTCACTTGAGGGTTACGGCGACGGTCCCTGCCCCCGGTCACCCGAGGCGCTCCGCGCCGTAGCGCGTCCGGGGCCGGGCGATGGCGTCGCCGGCGGCCACCAGGGGCAACTCGTCGGCGGCCTCCGCCTCGGCCAGGGCGAGGACCTCGTCGAGCGCCGCGACCGCATGCTCGAGCGCCCCCCGGAGGTCGCGCGGACCGAGATAGGCGCCGAGGAACAGCGCCGCGAAGGCGTCGCCCGTTCCCCACACGCGCACGGCGCGCCGCGGATGGCGGATGACCCATGCCTCGCCGCGCGTGGCGGCGAGCACCGCCAGCTCGCCGGGCGCCTCGGCCGGGCGGAGACCGGTCGCGACCACGAGGCCCGGCCCGCCTGGGCGCAGCAGCGCCCGCGCGGCGGCGTGGGCGGACTCGACGGTCGCGGGTGCCACGCCCGCGAGGAGCTCCAGCTCGAACGGGTTTGGCGTGATGACGTCCGACAGGGGAACGAGCTCATCGCGGAAGGCTTCCGGGATCCCGGGCCGGACGTACACTCCGCGCCCCACCTCCCCGATGACCGGATCGCAGCAGTAGAGCGCGCCCGGATTCGCCGCCCGGACTCGCCGGGCCGCGTCCGCGACCACCGCGGCCGTCGCCGGGTCGCCGAGGTACCCGGACAGCAGCGCGTCGCAGCGGCCGAGCACGCCGCGCGCGTCCAGCCCGTCCACGAGCGCGGCCACCTCGGCGGCGGGGACGACCCGTCCCCGGAACCCGCCGTGCGCCGGGTGATTCGAGAAGGCGACCGTGTCGATCGGCCAGACCTCGTGGCCGAGGCGCTCGAGGACAGGCACGGCCGCCCGGTTCCCCACGCGGCCATACGTCACGGTCGACTGGATGGACAGGACGTTCAGGGCGCGGCCCTCCAGGCCAGCCGGGAGCGCAGGCGGCACCGGGCTGACCGCGCCGCCGCGGTCAGTATCCCCGCGCCCGATCGACAACGTGGCGGAGCGGCTCGCCGTCGAGGAGCCGCCGGAGGTTCTCCACGAAGAGGGCGGCCACCAGCTCGTCGCGGGTGGGGTGGAGCCCCCCGAAGTGCGGCAGGACCAGGATGCCGGGCGTCGTCCAGAACGGGTGAGCCTCGGGGAGGGGCTCCGTGCGGAAGACGTCGAGGACGGCCCCCGCGATGACCTGCCGCTTCACGGCGTCGACGAGGTCCGCGTCGACGACCAGCTCGCCGCGCCCGTAGTTGAGGAGCCAGGCCGTCGGGCGCATCGCCGCGAGGCGGCGCGCGTCCATGAAGTCCCGCGTGGCCGGCGTGACGGGCAGCAGGAGGAGCACGAAGTCCGCCGCGCCGAGGACCTCGTCGGTCCCCTCGGGCGGGAGGACGCGCGTCACGTGTGGGACCGGCCCCGGGTCGCGCCGGGTTCCGATCACGGTCAGCTCGAGCGCAGCCGCCTTCCGGGCCACCTCCGTGCCGATCGCGCCGAGCCCCAGGATCCCGAGCGTCTTGCCCGCGAGGGGCTCCGCGACGCGCCGCGTCCACCGCCGCGCTTCCTGATCGCGCTGGACGGCCGCGAAGGGCTTGGTGAGGTGGAAGAGCGCGCCGAGGATGTTCTCCGGCATCTGGACGCGGTGGGTCCCCCGCGCGCAGGTCAGGGTGAGCGCGGGCGGGAGATCTCCGCGCGCGAGCCATCCCTCGACGCCGGCCGTGAGCGTCTGGACCCACCGGAGCCGCGGGGCCGCGGCGAACGTGCCCCGCGGGATGCGCCAGGCGAGGGCGCCTTCCGCCCGGGTCAGGAGGCTTGGATCCGGAGTCTCGCCGCTCTTGACCCGAGCCAGCTCGACCCGGTCGCCGAGCCCTGCCTGCTCGACGGCGCGCGCGTAGACCTCCGGCTCGTCGAGCCACAGGAGGACGAGGGGGCGCGTCACGCCGGTACGATACACTAGCGCCCGCGAGTCCGCCTGGCCGCCCGAACGTTCCCGCTCTCGAGGAGGCTCTCATGCCCGTGACTCACCGGCTCGACGCGACCGTCGTGCACCACGAGTGGAACAACGCGATCCCGCCGCGCCTTCAGGCGGAGCCCGGCGACACCCTCGTCCTCGACACGCGAGACGCGGCGGACGGCTACTACACGGCCGCGTCGACGAGCCGGGACACGGCGGCGCGCGGGCCGTTCAAGGGTCATCCGCTGACAGGCCCCGTCGCCGTCCGAGGCGCCCGCCCCGGGGACGTGCTCGTGGTCGACATCCTGGACGTCCGTCCGGGCGCGCCGTTCGGCTGGACCCACATCCGGCCCGGCCGCGGGCTCCTGCCCGAAGCGGACTTCCCGGAGTCCTTCCTCCAGATCTGGGACGTGTCGGACGGCGCCTTCGCCCGGATGCGCGCGGTCTCGGGGGCGCGGGTCGCGGTGCCACAGGCCCCGTTCCCGGGCGTCCTCGGGACGGCGCTCGACGAGCCCGGCAGCCACAGCACGATGCCGCCACGGAAGAACGGCGGGAACATGGACATCAAGCAGCTCACGGCCGGGACGACCGTCTATCTGCCGGTCTGGGTGGAGGGCGCGCTCCTGTCCGTGGGGGACGCGCACGCGGCCCAGGGGGACGGCGAGGTGTGCGTCAGCGCGGTCGAGATGTCGGCCCGCGTCACGCTCCGGATCGACGTGCGCCGGGGGCGCCCGCTGCGGGAGCCGCAGCTCCGCACCGCCGGGCCGGGACCGGGCCGCGGCGCCGAGTACGCGACGACGGCGCACGGCCCTGACCTCTTCGTCTCGGCCCAGCAGGCTGTCCGCTACCTGATCGAGCACCTGGTGGCGGAGCGCGGGCTCACGCGCGAGGAGGCGTACGTGGTCGCGAGCGTCGCGGCGGACCTCCGCGTCAGCGAAATCGTCGACGCGCCGAACTGGATCGTCTCGGCGTTCCTGCCGGAGGCGATCTTCGGGTAGCAAGGCCCCAGCATGGCGCGGGGCAATGGCGGTGTTGTCACCGGAACGCGAATTTTCCATGCCGGCCCGCGCCGCATCTCCGCGCTACACTCGCCCCGTCGGAGGACGGGCATGGGCGAGCTGAGCTTCCTCGATCCCGGCTTCATCGAGGACCCCTATCCCGTCTACCATCGGCTCCGCGCCGAGGATCCGGTCCATCGCCATCCGTTCGGCTTCTACGCGCTGACGCGCTACGACGACGTGGCCGACTTCCTCCGCGACGCGCGCTTCGACAAGCACGGCTACCAGGCGCTCTTCGAGAGCCGCTTCGGCGGCGGCCCCGGATCGTCCTGGCTCGCGCTCTCCATGCTGTTTCGCGACCCGCCGGACCACACGCGGCTCCGGGCCCTCGTCGGCAAGGCCTTCACGCCGCGCGTCGTCGAGGCGCTCCGGCCCCACGTCCAGGCGATCGTGGACCGGCTGCTCGACCGGGTCGCGGGCGCGGCGCGCATCGACGTGATCGAGGCCCTCGCCTATCCCCTGCCGGTGACGGTGATCTCGGAGCTCCTGGGCGTGCCCGGCGGGGACGCGGACCTGGTCAGGGACTGGTCGCGCGACGTGGCGCGCGCGCTCGACGCCATCGCGCTGCCGGTCGGTCCCGAGGTGATCGAGCGCGGGCGCCGCGCGGCGGAGGAGATGTCGGACTACTTCCGCGGCCTCGTCACCATGCGCCGCCGCCGGCCCGGCCCCGACCTCCTGAGCGGCCTCGTCGAGGCGGAGGAAGCGGGGGACCGGTTGACGGAGGCGGAGCTCCTGGCGACCTGCATTCTTCTCTACGTCGCCGGGCACGAGACGACGGTGAACCTCGTCGGGAACGGGCTCCTCGCGCTCCTCCGGCATCCGGACGAGCTGCGCCGGCTCCGGGACGATCCGGGCCTGCTTCCGGCGGCGATCGAGGAGCTCCTGCGCTACGACGGTCCCGTCCAGCGAACGGGGCGGATGGCCGCGTGCGACACGGAGATCCGGGGCGTCCCGATCCCGGCGGGGAGCCTCGTCCTCGGCCTCCTTGGCGCCGCGAACCGTGATCCCGCGCAGTTCGCCGAGCCCGACCGGCTCGACCTCGGGCGGGCCGAGCCCCGTCACCTGGCGTTCGGTTCGGGGATCCACTACTGCCTGGGCGCGCCCCTTGCGCGGCTGGAAGCCCAGGTGGCGATCGGGACCGTCGTCCGACGATTTCCCGCCCTCGCCCTTGCCGCGGAACGTCCGGTCTGGCGGCCCTCCAGCGCGCTCCGCGGACTCGAGGCCCTGTCCGTGGCGCTGGGGCCGAGGGGGGCCTAGGCGTCCTCGGGCATCGCTTCTGCCCGGGAAAGTCTCCCGGGACTGGAAGATCTGAACCGACGGCCTTCCCGCGAAACCGGCTTCGATCCGTCTTTCGGCACGAGGGTGCGTGCCGTCTCCAGCGTCAAGGCGACCGGCACGACCCCTGCATGGGATAATCCCCGCCATGGCGAGACCCCGGGATTTCCACGCCCAGATCGCCCGTCTGGAGGCCAATCTGTCACGGGCGCTGGTCGGGAAGGCAGAGGTGGTGCGGCTGGCCGTCGTCGGTCTCCTGGCTCGGGGCCACCTCTTGATCGAGGACGTGCCGGGGGTGGGCAAGACCACGCTGGCGGCCGCCCTCGCCCGGTCCATCGGCGCCGGGTTCCAGCGGATCCAGTTCACGTCCGACATGCTCCCGTCCGACGTCCTCGGGGTGGCCGTCTACGAGCCGGACAAGCACGAGTTCGTGTTCAAGCCCGGCCCCATCTTCACGAACATCGTGCTGGCCGACGAGATCAACCGCACGACGCCGAAGACGCAGTCGAGCCTGCTCGAGGCCATGAACGAGGCCCAGGTCTCGCTGGACCACACGACGCACTCGCTGCCGCGGCCCTTCATGGTCCTCGCGACGCAGAACCCGCGCGAGCACGCGGGGACCTTCGCGCTTCCCGAGTCGCAGCTGGACCGCTTCCTGCTCCGGATCCGGATCGGGTACCCGAGCGAGGCAGACGAGCGGACGATCCTCCGCGGCGCGGCGACGCCGGTCACGGACACTCTCGAGACGGTGCTGGACGCCGCCGACGTCATCGAGCTCCAGGAAGCGGCCGAGCAGGTCCGCGCGGACGACTCGGTCGTCGACTACGTCCTGTCGATCGTGACCGCGACGCGCCGGTCCCGGCTGCTCGCGCTCGGGGTGAGCCCGCGCGGCTCCCTCGCGCTCCTGCGCGCAGCGCGGGCCCACGCGCTGGCCGACGGGCGGGATTACCTCGTCCCCGACGACGTCAAGCGCCTGGCGGTCCCCGCGCTGGCCCACCGGGTCCTCCTGTCCGGTCCGGGCTCCGACGGAGGCGGCGCCGGGACGGAGGCGGTCATCCGCACGATCGTCCAGGACGTGCCGGTGCCCCGCTGACTCCGGCGCGAGGCCGTGCCGGCGCGATGCTCGGGCTCGCCCGAAACGGATCCGAGCCGTGATCCGGCTGGCGCGCACCCTGGCGAGCTGGTGGTGGCGGCGGACGAGGGCCATCCGGCCGACGCGCGACGGCTGGTGGTGCGTGTTCGCCGCCGTGGGCCTCGGCGTCGCCGCGGTGAACACGGGCAACAACCTGGCGTACCTCCTCTGCTCGATGCTGCTCGCCCTGATCATCGTCTCGGGCCTGCTCTCCGACCTCACGATCCGGAGCCTCCACGTCACCGTCACCGTGCCCGACACGGTCCATGCGATGCAGCCCGCGCTTGTGACGATCGCGCTGGCCAACCGCAAGCGTCGGCTCGCGTCGTACTCCCTCGCGCTCGAGGCGCTCGACCGGCCCCTGGTCGCGAGACGCAGCCCCTTCTCGCGCTGGCTGCCCCGGCGGACCCTCGACGACCGGCTCCGCGCCATCGGTCTGATGGACCGGCGTGGACTCGGGGCTCCCCGACGCCTGGCCTACGTCGGGCGGATCCCCGCCGGGACCGAGCGCGTCGTCGGGTGGGAGATCACGCTGCCCGCGCGGGGCCGGCGGCGGTTGCCCCGGCTGCGCGCGGCCACCGCGTTCCCGTTCGGGCTCTTCGTCAAGACCGGTCCGCCGCTGCTCTTCGACCAGGACGTGCTGGTCTACCCGGCCGTGCATCCCGTCCTGCCCCAGGAGATTCGCGAGACGGCGAGCGGCGAGGCCGCTATGCGCCGGCGGGGCCGCGGGCACGACCTGTACAACCTCCGCGCCTACCGGGCGGGCGACGAGCCACACCTCATCCACTGGCCGACCAGCGCCAAGTCCGGGTCCCTGACGGTGAGGGAGCTCGAGGAGGACACGGCCGAGGACACGCGGCTCGTCCTCACGGGCACGGGAGCGGCGGACGGAGAGCGGCTCGAGCGGGCGCTCTCGGAGGCGGCGTCGCTCGCGGTCCACCTGCTGCGACGGGGCACGGGCGTCGAGCTGACCGGCGCCGCCGGCGTCGTGCCGCTCGATCGGGGCCGGAGCCAGGAGCGGCGCATCCTGACCGCGCTCGCGCTCTACGCGCCTCGCGGGGCGCGCGCGGGAGCGCCGCCCGCGAGGGACGGCGGGCTGCGCGAGATCCGCATCCCGCTGGACCCGGCGTGACCGCGATGCCGCTCCTCCTCCGGGTCGCGCTGCACCTCCTCGTCGCGGACGGGCTGTTCGCGCTCTACCTGGCGGAGTTCCTCGGCGCGCGCCTCCTCCTCCTGCTCGCGGTGCTGCTCCTGGGCGCGTGGCTGGTCCAGTCCCGGTCCGCGCGCTCGGCCGGGGGATTCCTCGGCAGCCGGCTCCTGGTGCCGCTGGCGGCGCTCGGCTCGGTGGTGGACGTGGCCTACATCGCCGACAACGTGCTCGACGCCCTGGTCCGGCTCCTGCTCTTCCTGGTCCTCTACAAGCTCGCGACCCTCCAGAACGTGCGCGATTCGCGGACGGTCGCCTTCCTCGCGTTCTTCATGCTCGTCGCCGCCTCGGCGTCGGCCTTCGGCGTCGGGTTTCTCTTCGCGTTCGTCGCCTTCGTCGCCCTGCTGAGCTGGATCGCGCTCCTCCAGCACGTGGCCAGCGAGGCGGCTGCAGGCCCCGCCGGGGAGAGCGAGGCGCTCCGCCCGCGGCACCTGGCCGGGCTGGCGAGCGCCGCGGCCCTGTCGGTGTTCCTGGTGGCCGGCGGCCTCTTCTTCGTGCTGCCGCGGGTGGGCCTCGCGACCCTGCCGCTCCGCGCGCGGCTCGGGCAGATGATCACCGGCTTCTCCGAGCGGGTGGAGCTCGGCTCGTACGGGAGCATCCTCACCGATTCGAGCGTCGTCATGCGCGTGCACCTGCCCGACGAGGTCCAGCCCGACCGGCTCCCGAACCTCCGCTGGCGGGGCGTGGTGCTGGACACCTTCGACGGTCAGGCCTGGAGCATCCGGTATCCGCGCCTGACCCGGCTGGTCCGGCCCAACGCGGGCGGCTTCGACGTCGGCCTGCTGCGGGGGAGCGGCCTGTTCCTTCGGCAGGAGGTGTTCCTCGAGCCGATCGCCTCCGAGGTGGTCTTCGCCGCGCCGCGCGTCCTGCGTCTGACCATGGCCACGTCCGCGGTGGCGATCGACGACATGGGCGCGGTGTCCGCATCCTCCGCCGGCGCCCGGCTCCGTTACACGGTCGAGTCGGAGGTGGAGGGGCCGGCCGTCCGGGGCGCGGGCTTGCTGCGGCCCCCGCCGCCCCTCGACGCTGCTCAGCGCGAGCGCTACCTGCAGCTGCCTGCCCTGGCGCCCGCGATCCCGGCGCTCGCGCGCCAGGTCGCCGGATCGAGTCGAGACCCGGTGGAGATTGCGAGCCGGGTGGAGACGTTCCTGCGGACGCAGTTCCGCTACACGCTCGACATCGAGCGCGTGAGCGAGCTGGACCCGCTCCAGGAGTTCCTCTTCGTCCGCCGCGCCGGCCACTGCGAGTACTTCGCGGCGGCGATGGCCGTTATGCTCCGCAGCCTCGGCGTGCCCGCGCGGGTCGTCAACGGATTCCAGCGCGGGGAGTGGAACCCGTACGGCCAGTACTACATCGTGCGGTACTACGACGCTCACTCGTGGGTGGAGGCCTACCTGGCCGACGCCGGATGGGTGACCCTCGACCCGACACCCCGGGCCTCGGTCGACGTGCTGGCCAGCCGGACGCCGATGCTCCTCTACCTCGACTCGCTCCGCCTGCAGTGGCATCGCTACGTCGTGAACTGGACGCTCCGCGACCAGATCCGGGCCGTCCAGACCGTGCAGCTCAGGCTGGCCGGCTTCCGCCGCTGGTCCGCCGGCCTCGATCCGGAGGCCCGGGCCAGGCTGGGGCGGGTGAGCGCCCTGGCGGTCGTGCTGGCGGTCGGCGCCGTCGGCGGCTGGGCGGTCTGGCGGCAGCGCCGCCGCGCCGGCGGGCAGGGGCAGCAGGTCCCCGGCTTCTACCGGCGCGCACTGCGCGCCGCCGCCCGCCGTGGCCTGCGACCCGGAGCGGGGGAGACGGCCCGGGAGTTCAGCGGTCGCGTACAGAGCCTCGGCCCCGCGGCCGGCGCCGCGTTCACCCGGGTGACCACGCTGTACGAGCGCACCCGCTTCGGCGGCACGGCGCCGACCCGCGGGGAGCTCGATGAGGCCGAGACCTCGCTGAGCGCGATCGGGCGCGGGCACGACGAGCCGCCGCCCATGGGGCCCCGTTCCCGGCCGGCCACGTAGCTCGTCTTCGCGCGGGAGCTGCCGGTCGTCCGGCGCTCCGGTCATTGCACCGCGCCGACGTCCTAGCGCCCACCCCTCCCGGCCGTACGTCCGGTATGCTGAACCGGGACGTCGAGCTTCGCCGCAGCGGACGCTCCGGCGACATGCCGATGCAATCACGCGAGCGGAGGCAGGGCGCATGAGGAGCGGACTCGGGATCCGGGGCATCGCGCTGGGGGGCGCACTGGTCGCGGCCATGGCCCTCGCGGCGGACGTCGTCGTCATCGAGGACTGGGCGAGTGCTCCCGTGGGGCACAAGGGCATCCCGCCGGGCTGGCAGAAGCAGGACTGGGGGAGCCCGACGTATGACTTCACCGTCGTTGAGCAGGACGGACAGCGCGCGGTCCAGCTCAGGAGCAACCGGGACAGCTCGAACGTCAACAAGGACATCCGGGGGAAGGTCCGCCTCGCCGAGACTCCACTCCTCGAGTGGACCTGGAAGGTGACCGCCCTGCCCACGGGGGCCGACGCGCGTCACGCGGCGACCGACGACGAGGCGGCCCAGCTCTACGTCGTCTGGCCTCGGTTCCCGGGCGCGGTGCGCTCGCAGATCATCGGCTACATCTGGGACTCGACCGCGCCGGTCGGATCCGTCTTCAGGAGCGAGAAGACGGGAACGGTGACCTACGTGGTCGTCCGCTCGGGTCCGTCGGACCTGGGGAAGTGGGTCACCGAGCGGCGGGACGTGCGGGCGGACTACAAGCAGATCTACGGCGCGGAGCCCGAGGACCCCGGCGGCGTGTCGTTCGGCATCGACTCGGACGACGTCAAGGGCACCGCGGAGTCGTTCATGGGGCGGATCGCCTTCCGCAAGTCGTGATGGGCGCGGCGCAGCCGCGGCTGGCCGGTCGCGCGGTCGTCGTGACGGGGGCCACGCGGGGGATCGGGCGGGCGATCGCGCTCGCGTGCGCCCGCGAGGGCGCGGCCGTCGTCGTGAGCGGCCGGGACGAAGCGGCGGGCCGCGCCGTGCTCGCGGAGATCGCGGCCCTCGGCGCCCGGGCGGTGTGGCACGCGGCCGACCTGGGCCGGGTGGCCGAGGCCCGGGAGCTGGTGCGCGCGGCGGTGGCGGCGTTCGGGCGCGTCGACGTCCTGGTCAACAACGCCGGCGTCTTCGAGCGGCGTCCCGCCCTCGAGCTGGAGGAGCGGGACTGGGACCAAGTGCTCGACGTCAACCTGAAGGGCGCGTTCTTCTGCGCCCAGGCCGCCGCGCGGGCGATGCGGGAGCGCGGTGAGGGCGGCGCGATCGTCAACGTGGCATCGGACGCGGCGTGGAGCGGCGGGATCAACCCGTGCGCCCACTACGCCGCGTCGAAGGCGGGTCTCGTGTCGATCACGCGGTCCCTGGCGAAGGAGCTGGCGCCGCACCGGATCCGCGTCAACGCGGTCGCGCCCGGGCTCATCACGACGGACATGGGCGGCGCCGCCGGGGCGACGCTCCCTGACCTGCGCATCCCCCTCGGTCGCGAGGGCACCCCGGACGAGGTCGCGGCCTGCGTGGTCTTCCTGGCCTCCGAGGAGGCCAGCTACGTCACCGGGGCGAACCTGAACCTGAGCGGCGGCCTGTTCCTCGACCGGTAGCGGCGGCGAGTAGGGCGCCGAGCCGCCCGCCCGTGCGGATTGTCAACCCCGATGAGGATTGCTACTCTCGGGGCATGATCCCGGCCCTCCCGCGCGGTCGCCGTCTGCCGGCAGTATCCTGGGTGGGCGCCGCACTGGGCCTCATCATCTATTTCGCTCCGCTCGCCCCCGCGATGCCCAGCCCGGCGCTGGGAGGCGGCCTCGACCGGACTCTCGGCGTCGTGTTCGCACGGCATCGCCAGGCTCAGCAGGACGTCGTGGCCGACCAGCGGCCGGTCCCGCGCCCGCACGCGCCTGCGCTTCCGCCGGCCTGCATGCCCGGCGTTTTCGCGTCCGGGGCGCCTGGCTGCTTGACCGCCACCGACGGACGCAGCGACGTCGTCGGACCTGTCCGCTCACCGGGTCCCCCCCGAGGTCCGCCGGTTCCCTAGCGTTCCCACGCCGTCCGGCAATCGTCCGGGCGCCTGATCCGGCCGGTCTCCTGGCGGCCCATCGGCGGCCGGCAGCGTTCGCGGTCGATCCATCGGGCCGTCCCATCCGAGAAGACGAAAGGGGAGCATGGCAAGGCTAGGCGTACTCGGCGTGATGGTCGTCCTGTTCCTGGTGCTGCCGCTCGGCCGGCAGCTGGTCGAGCTGTACACGGACTGGCTCTGGTTCCACGAGCTCGGCTACCCCGGTGTCTTCTCGAAGATCGTGTCCGCGAAGGTCGTGCTGGGCCTGGGAGCCGGGCTCGTCGTGTTCCTGGTGCTGTACCTGAACCTGCTGGCGACCCGCCGGGGGCACGGACCGCACCTCGAGCTGGCGGGCGAGGAGGACCTACCTCAGCTGCCGAGCTGGGCTATCGCGGAGCCGCTCTACCGGAAATTCCGCTTGCCGGCCGCCCTCGTGATCGCGTTCCTGCTGAGCGGGCAGGGGACGGCGCACTGGGAGACGGTGATCCGGTACTGGCACGCCGGCACCTTCGGCATGGCCGACCCCCTGTTCGGGCGCGACGTCGGGTTCTACGTCTTCACGTACCCGATCCTGCTCGGGGTGCTGCAGTTCCTGACCCTGGTGCTGTCGGTGACCCTGGCCGCCGTCGCTGCCGTGTACGTCCTGTCCCGGGGCATCCGGCTGGCAGCGACCGGGCTGGTCATCTCGCCGTGGGCGAAGGGCCACCTGCTGGGCCTGGGGGCCGCGTTCCTCCTCGTCAAGGCCTGGGGATACTCGCTCGAGGCCTTCGGGCTCCTCTTCTCCGCGGGCGGGGCCTCGTTCGGGGCGAGCTACGCGGACGTCAACGCCAGGCTGCCGGCTCTCTACGCCATGATCGGCCTGGCCGGTCTCGCCGCCGTCCTGTGCCTGTTCCAGATGACACGGCCGGGCCTGCGCTTCGCGTTCGTCGGACTCGCCCTCTGGATCGGAGGAGGACTGCTCGGCCTGGCCGCCTATCCGGCCGTCGTCCAGCGGCTCCGGGTGGCGCCCAACGAGATCGTGGCCGAGCGGCCCTTCATCGAGCGGACGATCGCCGCGACCAACCGCGCCTACGGGCTCGACCGGATCGAGTCCCGGCCGTTCCCGGCCGAGGAGAACCTCACCGCGGCCGTGCTGCGGAAGAACGACACCACCATCAAGAACATCCGCTTGTGGGAGCACCGGCCCGCACTTGACTCGTACGGCCAGCTCCAGGAGATCCGGACGTACTACAAGTTCGTCGACGTGGACAACGACCGGTACACGCTGGACGGGGAGTCCCGGCAGCTGATGCTGTCGGTCCGGGAGCTCTCGCATGCCCACCTGCCGAGCCGCATCTGGATCAACGAGCACCTCGTGTACACGCACGGGTATGGCGCGGTGGTGGGACCGGTCAACCGGGTGACGCGGGAGGGGCTCCCGGAGTTCTTCATCAAGGACATCCCACCGGTTTCCACCGGCTCGCTCGAGGTCACGCGGCCGGAGGTGTACTTCGGCGAGGTGGCCAACGCGTACGTGCTCGTCAAGATGCGCGCCCCCGAGCTGAACTACCCCCAAGGCGACCAGAACGTGTATACGACGTACGCCGGCACAGGCGGCGTGGGCATCGGCTCGCTGTGGCGCCGCATCGTCTTCGCGGCCCGGTTCGCGGAGGTCAAGATCCTCCTCTCCGACGACTTCACGCCGGAGAGCCGCATCCTGTACCACCGGCAGGTCGCCGAGCGCGTCCAGAAGATCGCGCCGTTCCTGCGCGTCGACCGCGACCCGTACCCGGTCGTGACCGCCGGCGGGCGGATCGTCTGGCTCGTGGATGCCTACACCACGACGAGCCACTTCCCATATTCCCAGCCGACCGCGGGGGTCGGGAATTACATCCGCAACCCGGTGAAGGTGAGCGTGGACGCCTACGACGGCACGGTGAACCTCTACGTCGTCGAGCCGGACGAGCCAATGGTCGCCGCCTACGCGCGCGCGTTCCCCGGGCTGTTCCGGCCCTTCTCGGCGATGCCGGAGGACCTGCGCGCCCACATCCGCTACCCGCAGGACCTCTTCGGCATCCAGGCCCGCATGTACGCGCAGTACCACATGCTGGATCCACAGGTCTTCTACAACAAGGAGGACCTGTGGACGGTCCCGATCCGGAAGACCGAGGGTCGGGACGCGGAGATGGAGCCCTACTACACGATCATGCGGCTCCCCGCCGAGAGGCGCGAGGAGTTCATCCTGCTCCTGCCGTTCACGCCGGTTCGCCGTGACAACATGATCGCCTGGCTGGCGGCGCGCTCGGATCCGCCCCACTACGGCAAGCTCGTCCTCTACGAGTTCCCGAAGGGCAAGCTGGTCTTCGGCCCCCGGCAGGTCGAGGCTCGCATCGACCAGGACGCGTTCATCTCGCAGCAGCTCTCCCTCTGGAGCCAGGCCGGCTCGCAGGTGATCCGGGGCGGCCTCCTGGCCATTCCCATCGAGGAGTCGCTGCTCTACGTCCAGCCGCTCTACCTGGCGGCGCAGCGCGGCCGTCTGCCCGAGCTGAAGCGCGTGATCACCGCGTACGGGAACCGGATCGCCATGGACGAGACGCTGGAAGCCGCGCTCCAGCAGCTCTTCGGCGCGCGCCCGGCGGGCGCCGAGCCCGCGCCCGCGGCGGGCGGCCCGGCCGTGTCGGCCCCCGGTGTACCGACCCGGGCGGCGGCCGAGGCGCTCGAGCACTTCAACCGCGCCCGCGAGCGGTTCGGCCGCGGCGACTTCACGGGCTTCGGGGAAGAGCTGAAGCAGCTGGAGGAGGCGCTGCGGCGGCTGCAGGCCGAGGCTCCGCGGTAGCGCGGCCACGGCCGGCGAGCCTGACGACGCTCCGGAGGCGTCTCCCGGGGCGCGCCGCCCGGCGAGCGAGCCGCCTCAGGCGGCGCTGCCCGTCGCGCGCGCCGCGCCGCGCCCGAGCGTGGCGTTCCAGAGGCGGCGCAGACGGAGCGCGCGTCCGGTCCGCAGCACCGCGTACCAGGCGTGCCAGCCGAGGCGCCTGCGCCTGCGCCATCGGCGCGCGATCGCCTCGCCGCCGGGCACGAGCGGCGCGCACGCCAGCATCCTGTCGAATCCCGAGCGGTGCCCGTCGCGCCACTGCGAGCGAAGGTTCAGCTCCCACACCGCGCGCGCTTGCTCCTCGATCTGCCGGAGCTGCTGTGCGGGCAGCTCGCCGCGCAGCGCGGCCCAGTTGCGATGGCGCACCTCCATCGTGTCGAGGAGCACGTCCAGGAGGCGCTCGTGCGTGGCCTGGGCGCTGTGCTGACGGTACTCGCAGGTGGCGGCATCGGCGCTGATGAACGTGCCGCGCCGGGAGAGGCGCGCGAAGAGCTCGAAGTCCTCGGCGTACCGAAGCGTCTCGTCGTAGCCGCCGACCGCCTCGAGCGCGTCGCGGCGGATGATCACCGCCGTCTGCGGCCCGGCGCAATGGATCGCCGCCGGCACCCGCGCGTCCACCGGCCCGCCGCCGGGCAGGTGGTGCCCCACGTACGGTCCTGTCTCCAGCCCGAAGAGCTGGAGCCTGCCGAACGCGAGTACCGCGTCCGGATGCGCTTCCAGGAGCCGTGCGACGATTTCGAGGTGGTGCGGGAGCCAGCGGTCGTCCGCGTCCACGAACGCGATCAGCTCGCCGCGGGAGTGGCGCCAGCCCGCGTTCCTCGCCGCCGCCGCTCGGCCGGGCGGCGGGGCCTCGATGACGGTCGCGCCCCGCGCCCGGGCGATCTCGGCCGACCCGTCGGTGGAGCGGTCGTCGACGACGATGACCTCGTCCGCGGCGCGCGTCTGCGCCTGGACGGACGCGAGCGTC
Source organism: Candidatus Methylomirabilota bacterium (assembly GCA_035550795.1). Taxonomy (GTDB): domain Bacteria; phylum Methylomirabilota; class Methylomirabilia; order Rokubacteriales; family DASRDR01; genus DASRDR01. The sequence continues at coordinate 96,768 of DASZOL010000008.1, read as the reverse complement.
TCGTCGAGAAAGGCCGCGGCGTTGTGGCACGGGATCACGACCGAGATGCGCACGGGCTCGTACGCGCCGTCGTCAGCGCGTTCCCTGTCCGGCCCACCGAGATCGCGCCCGCCGAAGACGCCGCTTGGCGAGCGCGCGCGTCACGCGACGATGCGCGGCGTCCGCCTCGCCCGGCGCCCGACCGTCGCGTTCCAGATGCTCCGCAGGTGGAGCGCGCGCCCGACGGGCCGCACCGCGCACCAGGCCTGCCAGCCGAGCCGCGCTCGCACGCGCCAGCGGCGCTCGAGCGCCGCGCTGCCCGGCACGAGGGGCGCGGCGGCCAGCAGGGCGTCGAGGCCGGTGCGGTTCCACTCGCGCCACTCGACGCGTAGGTAGCGGTCCCACTCCCGGCGCGCTTGCTCTTCGATGTACCGGAGCTGTTCCGCGGGCAGCTCGCCCCGCAACGCGACCCAGTTGCGGTACCGTACGCTCACCGTCGCGAGGCTCACCTCCAGACGGCGATCCCGCGTGATCTGCGACGGATGCTGGCGGTACTCCGCGGTGATGGCGTCGGCGCTGACGAACGGGCCCCGCCGGGAGAGGCGCGCGAAGAGCTCGAAGTCCTCCGCGTGGCGAACCGTCTCGTCGTAGCCGCCGACCGCCGCGTACGCGTCGTGGCGGATGATCACCGCCATCTGCGGGACCACGCAGTAAGCCGCCGCCAGCACCCGCGCGTCCACCGGCGCCCCGCTGGGCAGAAGCCGGTGATACGCGTGCCGTCCCGTCATCAGCCCGAAGAGCTGCAAGCCGCCGAACGCGAGCACCGCGTCCGGATGCGCTTCCAGGAGCGGCGCCACCACTTCGAGGTGGTGCGGGAGCCAGCGGTCATCCGCATCCAGGAACGCGATCAGCTCGCCGGTCGCCCGGCGGCAGCCGACGTTTCTCGCCGCCGACTGGCCGGGCGTCGGGGAGCTGAGGACGAGTGCGCCGCGCGCCCGGGCGATCGCGGCCGATCGGTCGGTGGAGCGGTCGTCCACGACGATGATCTCGTCCGCGGCGCGCGTCTGCGCCTGGACGGACGCGAGCGTCTCGTCGAGAAAGGCTGCGGCGTTGTGGCAGGGGATCACCACCGAGACACGCACGGCCTTACCCCGGACCCGGGACGCCGTGCCCGTCGCGCAGGAAAGGCGGGCGTGCGGTAGCCTTGGACACCGCGAGACCTGACCTCACGCTCGGACTGGCGCTGCGCAGAGGCGCAAGACGGGGTCGCCCGCTTCTGGTCCCGCCGCTGGCGCCGGAGCGCCGAAAGCCGGCCGACTGACGCGACCCCTTGACCCGGAGACTAGTCAGCATGCTCCCCGTCCTCGGTCCCCCAGAGGGGGCCTCGGAGCCCCCGGCGAAGATCGTCGGCCGGAATCTTGTGCATGTGCCGACCTGCTGTCAAGAGCAATGAGCGTGCCCGCCCCTCGGCGCCCCGGATCGCGACGCCTGCTCCCTCGGAAACCCCGGTGGAACCTGGCCAGACTGGCCGCCGGGCGCTCGGCCACAGGTGGCGGCTGGCCCAGGGGTCGGCGGGATCGAGTGGGGTTTTTCCCTACTGGCGTGGCACATACCAGGGCGGGAAGGGCGAAGAAGAGGCGCTCGAGCCCACGGCCGCGGCCCGCTCCGGCCGGGGCCCAGCGGCGGTTACGTGACGACGTTCTGCGGGCGTCCCTCCAGGAACGCGATCACGTTGTCGACGACCCCGGCGTTCAAGAGGTCCATCCCCTCGGGCGTCTGGTCGGCGTTGTGGGGAGTGAGGATGACCTGCTCGCAGGCCAGGAGAGGATGCCCTGCCGGGAGCGGCTCGGCATCGAACACGTCGAGGGCCGCTCCGGCCAGCCGCCCGGCGTGGAGCGCCGCGATCAGCGCGGCGGTGTCCACGACCGGTCCGCGCGCGGTGTTGACCAGGATGGCGCCGGGCTTCATGAGCCCGATCTCGCGGGGGCCGAGCAGGCCTCGGCTCTCGGGGGTGAGGCGGACGTGGATCGACACGACGTCCGCCGTCCGCAGGAGCTCGTCGAGCGGGACGTAGCGAACGCCGAGCTCCGCCGCCCTGGCGGGCGTGGGGGTGAACGTCCACGCCGTCACGCCCATGCCGATCGCTCGACCGAGACGGGCCATGGCTCCACCGATCGCTCCGGTCCCCACCACCCCCAGGGTCTTGCCGTGAAGATAGACGTTGTCCATGCGGGTCCAGCGTCCCGCCTTGAGCTCGGCCGTCTGATAGTGGGCGCGCTTCGCCGCCGCCAGCATGAGGCCGAACGCGTGCTCGGCGACGATCGGTGCCGTCTTCCCGGGGATGTTGCACACCGCGATGCCGCGCTCGCGCGCGGCGACGAGGTCGAAGGAGTCCGTCCCGATCCCGCAGACGGTGGCCATCCGTAGACGCGGGAGGGCGAAGAGCGCCTCGCGCGGCCACTTGACCGCGCCGCGCGTGTTCACGAGACACACCGCGTCCCGGGCCCGCGCGAGCTTTTCCTCCGTCGTGGCGGGCCGGTCGACGTGGAGACGCACCTCGCCGTACCGGCGGAGGCGGTCGAGGTGAGGAGATCCCTGGATCTGCGGGGGATCGTCTCCGGGGATGACGATGACCACGTCCTGCGGGGCGTTCATGCGGCCTCCCATCACGGGTGAGTCGAGCGACCGGCAGTATCGCACGCCCGGGCCGGGCGGCCGCCGGCCGCCCGGCTGCCGGTCCGGGACGCCCGTGCTACCCTTTGTGGGTCGTGGCTCACGCCCTGATCGATTCGCACCTGCACGTGTGGGACCAGACGGCCGCCGGACTCGACCCTGGCCCGATGAAGATCGGCTACAGCGCGCAGGCCACGGCCTCCGTCGAGCTCTTCATGGACTACATGGACGAGGCGGGCGTCGGCCGCGCCGTGTTCGTCCAACCGTGGTTCTACCACTGGGACAATGGCTACATGGCGTCGTCCCTCCAGCGATTCCCCGACCGGTTCCGCGGGGTGTGCGTGATCGATCCGAGGGGACCGAAGGCTGCGACGGCGCTTCAGCGCTGGCGGACCGAGGGCGTCAGCGGGGTCCGCCTGCGGCAGCTTCGGGAGGGCGAGCGGCCCGGCACGGGGGCCTGGTTCGGCACCGACGAGACCCTTCCCCTCTGGGAGGCGATAGCGGAGACCGGGACGATCGTCTGCGTGCTCAACGCGGGCGCAGACCTCGGGCGGCTGCCCGCGATTCTCGCCCGCTTTCCGTCGCTCCGGGTGGTGATCGACCACCTCAACAGTCCATCTCCCGATCGGGGGCTCGGGCAGCCGGCGTTCCGGGCGTTGCTCGATCTCGCCGGCCACCGGCAGGTGCACGTCAAGCTCTCCGGTTTCCATCACTGGTGCCGGCAGCGGTATCCGTACCGCGATGGGCTGCCGTTCGCGGAAGCCGCCGTGCGTGCCTTCGGCGCGGACCGGTGCATGTGGGGCTCGGACTTTCCCCACGTGCTCGCCGGGTGCGGTTACGTCCGGAACCGGCACCTGCTTTCCCGGGAGGCGACGTTCCTGTCCAAGGCGGAGCTGGACCTCGTCATGGGCGGGACGGCCGAGCGCCTCTGGTTCAGCTGAAGGCCACCCTACACGCACAACCTCACCCGCAATCCCAGGAGGAGCCTACGATGAGCGTCGAGCGCTACAAGGTCGGACCCCGGATCGCCGCGGCCACCAAGCATGGGAACACCATCTACGTGGCCGGCACCGTCGCCGACGACACCAAGCTGGACGCCAAGGGGCAGACGGCGCAGATACTGCGCAAGATCGACGAGGCGCTGGCGCACTTCGGCAGCAACAAGTCGAAGATCGCCTGGGCGAACGTGTGGGTGGCGGACATCCGTCACTACGACGGCATGAACGCGGCGTGGGACGCGTGGCTCGACAAGCCGAACGCCCCCGCCCGGGCCACCGTGGAGGCCCGGCTGGCCACCACGGATTACCTCGTCGAGATCGCCGTCATCGCGGCAGCCTGACCCGGTCCCGACGTCGAGGAGGGCCTGATGGGGAGTACGACCGACCGGGTGAGCGCCCGGGCGCGGGCGGTGCCGCCTTCGCTCATCCGCCGCATGTTCGACATGGCGCCGCGCGTTCCCGGGGCGATCAGCCTGGCGGTGGGCGAGCCGGGCTTCGCGACCCCTCCGCACATCGTCGATGCGGCCTGCCAGGCGCTCCGCGACGGCTTCACGAAGTACTCGCCGAACGAGGGGTACCTCGACCTGCGCGAAGCGATCGCGGAGAAGGTCGGGCAGGTCAACGGTTACCGGGTCGACCCGGCCTCGGAGGTCTTCGTGACGGTCGGCGCCATGGAGGCGCTGCTGCTCACGTTCATGGTCGGGATCGACCCCGGGGACGAGGTGCTCATCACCGATCCGAGCTACACGAACTTCGAGGGTCAGATCACGCTGGCGGGCGGGCGGCCGATCTTCGTTCCCACCGACCCGGAGCGCGGCTACCTGCCGCATGCCGAGGACGTGGCGGCCGCGGTGACGCCGCGCACGCGGGCGATCCTGGTCAACAGCCCGTCGAATCCCACGGGGGCGGTGTACCCGCGGGACCTCCTGCACGCGATCGCGGACCTGTGCGTCCGCCAAGACCTTCTGCTGGTCTCCGACGAGACGTACGGAGCGCTGACGTACGGCGACATCCGGAGCGTGAGCCCGGCGTCCTTCCCGGGGCTCCGGGACCGCACCGTCTCCATCTACTCCTTCTCGAAGGAGTACGCGATGACGGGCTGGCGCATCGGCTACCTCACCGGGCCGTCGTCCATGCTTCGCGTGATGGCCGTGGTCCAGGAGCAGATGGCCTCGTGCGTGAACTCGGCGACCCAGCGAGCCGCCCTCGCCGCCATCCGCGGTCCCCAGGACTGCGTCGAGACGATGCGCCGGGCCTACCAGCGCCGCCGCGACCTGGTGGTCGAGCGGCTCGGCCGCATCCGGGGGGTGCGCTGCCCGAGACCCGACGGCGCGTTCTATGCCTTTCCCGACGTCCGCGCGGTGACCCTCGACACGCGGCGCCTGGCCGAGCAGCTGCTCTTCGACCACAAGGTCGTCGTCTCGCCCGGCGAGGCGTTCGGCCCTCGCTCGGGAGGCTTTCTGCGATTGTCCTACGCGTCCTCGGACGAGGACCTGGCCGAGGGGTTGACGCGGCTCGAGGCCGGCCTTGACGCCGCGAAGCGCACCTGAGCCGGTCTCGGGGCGGGCCGCGCCCGCGGGTGCGACCGCATCCTATCGCGTCGACTGGCGCGACGGGCTCGCGGTAGTGCGCATCACGTCTGGCAAGGCCAACGCGCTGAACCCGCACAGCCTCGCCGCCATCGAGCGCGCGCTCGACGAGGCGACGGGCGGGGGAGCCCGGGGCATCGTCCTGACCGGCTACGACCGGTTCTTCTCGGGCGGCCTGGATCTCGTCACGCTGTATGGCCTCGAGCGCGAGGCCATGGACGGGTTCATGGCCTGGTTCGACGCCGTCATGCTCCGGGTCTTTGCCCTTCCTCGTCCGGTGGTCGCGGCGGTCAACGGGCACGCAGTGGCGGGCGGCGCGGTGCTCGCGCTGGCGTGCGACGCTCGGGTGATGAGGGCAGAGGCCGGACGGTTCGGACTCAACGAGATCCGGCTCGGCGTGCCCTTCCCGGCCTCGGCGCTCGAGATCGTCCGTCACGCGGTCTCCGCCGGATCGGTCGAGCAGGTGCTCTACGAGGGAGAGCTTTTCGAGCCGCAAGCGGCGCTGGCCCGGGGGCTTGCCACGGAGCTCGCGGACGGAGACGTCGTGGAGCGAGCCTGCCAGGTGGGCGCGCGGCTCGCCGCGGCCCCCGCCGGCGCTTTCGAGACGATCAAGGCGGCGCTCAAGGGGCCGGCCATCGAGCGCGCGCGCCAGGCGCTCGGCCCGCTCCGGCGGGCGTTCGTGGACGCGTGGTACGCGCCCGAGGCGCGCCGCCGGATCGGCGAAGCGCGCGCGCGCCTGGAAGGCTGATCACCGCCGCCCCATCCACACGAGGGAGCCCCAATGGACATCGAGGCACTCGTCGAGTCGATCTGGCAGCACACCCTGCGAAGGAGCTACTTCCCGGCCGAGTGGAAGGGACGGATGACGATCGAGCAGGCCTACCGGGTCCAGCTCGCCATCCTGGACCGCTGGGTGGCGCGCGGCGAGCGACTGGCAGGATGGAAGGTCGGCCTCACCGCCCCCGTGATCCAGAAGCAGTTCGGGATGCACGAGCCGGTCATGGGGTTCCTGCTCGAGAGCGGGCACCGGGACAGCGGCGCCGGGTTCCGGCACGGCGAGCTGATCGAGCCCGGCTACGAGAACGAGCTGTGCCTGACCGTGGGGGCGCGGCTCGAAGGCGCCGACGTCACCCGCGCCCAGGCCCGTGGGGCGATCACGGCCGTCCAGCCGGCCTTCGAGATCATCGAGGGGCGGGGCGACTTCCGCGGGGACCCTTCGCTGGCGCTCACCGACAACGCCCAGCAGAAGGCCTTCGTGACGGGGGCGGCGAGCCCGCTGCCGGCCGCGTGGGAGCCGGCGAGCACGACGGTGGAGGTGCTCATCAACGGCCGGCAGGTCGACCATGCCGTGGGCAGCGAGGAGACGGGCCATCCGCTGGACGCGGTGGCCTGGCTCGCGAAGAAGCTCGCCGAGTTCGGCCGCCGCATCGAGCCCGGCCACCGGATCATGTCGGGCTCGTTCACCCGGCAATACCCCCTCGCGCGGGGAGACCGCATCGAGACCCGCTTCACCCCGTTCGGAGTCGTCCGCGCCAGCTTCGACTGACCTCGCAGCAGACCCAGTCCATCTGGGGGGAGCGGCGGCGCTCCGCCCCCAGACCCCCCCACCGCATTGATCAGTCGCGTGGTGCCGAAGAGATTGGTTCACGGGCTCTCAGCTCCGGCTCCGGCGCCGCCTTCCCGGCTGCCGGTCATGAGCCAGGAAGCCGCAACCCCCTGGCAAGACTCGCCGAACGGCCTCTCCGGGAGGCGCTTGACAACCGCGCTCGCACGAGCGATCGTAAAGGCGACAATATCGATCGACAATTATCATTAAGCCGGAGACGCGCATGGCAAGGTCCCTCACCGGTCCCATCGGCATCCTGGACGAGCACCCTGACTGGTCGCGCCGGCTCCTGGACGAGCTCGACCGCCGAGGGCTTTCCTGGGAGAAGATCGACCACTCGATCCACGCGTTCGACCCTCGCGACCGCCGTGCCCGCCACTCGGTCATCGTGAACCGGACCAGCCCCTCCTCGCACACCCGGGGCCACAAGGGCGTGCTCTTCTATGCGGAAGCGCTGCTGGCCCACTACGAGTCCCTCGGAGTCCCGGTCGTCAATCCCGTCGCCGCGTATCGCTTCGAGAAGTCGAAAGCGCTCCAGCTCGGGCTGTTCGAGCGCGTGGGCGTCCGCTATCCGCGCAGCGTGGTCGTGAACCACCCGATCCAGGCGCTGGCCGTGCTCGACAGGCTCCGCCTGCCGGTGGTCGTCAAGCCGAACGTCGGCGGCTCGGGAGCCGGAATCGTGCGCGTGGACTCGAAAGGCGAGCTCGAGTCAGCGCTGGAGCGTCTGGACCTTGGACCCGACGGCACCGCCCTGGTGCAGGAGTACCTGGAGCCCGTCGACGGCGCGATCGTGCGCGTGGAGGTGCTGGACGGGAAGTATCTGTATGCCATTCGCATCGAGCGCGACCGCCGGGCGGGCTTCAATCTGTGCCCGGCGGACATCTGCCAGGTGCCCGATGATGCGGCGGCCCCGCGCGCCGAGATCGGCGCCTGCCCGGCGAGCGGGTCCGGAGGCCTGACGGTCAGGCGGTTCGACGCGCCCGCGGAGGCAATCGAGACCGTGATCCGGCTCGCCCGCGCGGCGTCCATCGACGTGGGCGGCGTGGAATACCTGGTCTCGCAGGCCGACGGCCGCATCTACTACTACGACGTGAACTCGACGTCGAACTTCGTCGCGAACGCCGAGACCGTCCTCGGCTTCGACCCGACCGCCCGCTTCGCGGACTTCATCGTGTCCCGAGCCCGCCACGAGGCCCAGGTGGCCGCGGCCTAGACAGGGCGACGGGCGCGTGTCCGAGCGGAGCAGGCCGCGCCCGCTCAGCGCCGGCTTGGCGGTGACCGGTGGAGGCCGGCCGCCCAGCAGGTGTGCTCGATGAGGTGGAGCGTCTCCCGGTTGTCGGCCGGCCCCGTCTCGAACGGCGCCCCGGTCTCGAGGCAGTCCACGAAATGGGCGATCACGCGTCGAAGCTCGCCTGGTAGCCGGCGTTCCCCGTCATACTGCTGGGCTGACCACGCGGGCTCGCGGGCCGACGTTTCGGTCCCTTCCTCGCGCCGGCGTCGGCGGCCGCCGCGAGACGGCTAGTACGCCAGCGCCCAGCCGTCGCGGCGGGGATCGGAGCCGGCCATGAGGGTGCCGGTGGCGGGGTCGCGGCGGATGATCTCGACGGAGCACGGGCCGTCGAGCTCGCCGAGGCCGACCACCGGATGGCCCCGGCCGGCCAGGTCCGCGCTCACCTCGGGGGGGAAGCGAGCCTCCAGGTTGAGCGCGTCAGGGCAGTCGTGCGGCCAGTTGGCCTCCTGGCCCGGCTGGGTGCTCGACCAGCGCGGCATCTCGGCCGCCTGCTGGGGATCGTAGCCGAAGTCGACCATCGCGGTGAGGACCTGCAGGTTCACCTGGACTTGATAGTCGCCCCCCGGCGTGCCGAAGGCGGCCCACAGCTCGCCGTCCTTGAACACCATGGGCGGGTTCATCGTGTGGCGCACGCGCTTGCCCGGCGCGAGACAGTTCGGGTGCCCCGGCTCGGTGTGCCAGGGCGTCATCCGGTTGTTCAGGAGGATCCCGGTGTCGCCGGCAGTCACGCCGGACCCGAACGCGCTGTTGAGGCTCTGGATGCCGGACACCGCGTTGCCCTCCCCGTCCACCACGCAGAAGTAGGTGGTGTCCCCGGGCACGGTGCCCGCGGCCGCTCCGGCCGGCGCGGCGCGCTTCCCGTCGATCTCCGCCGCGCGGCGAGCGAGGTAGCCGCGTGAGAGGAGCTCGGCGAGCGGGGCCTCGATGAACCGCGGATCGCCGCTCCAGCGGTCCCGATCGGCGAATGCCAGCTTCTTCGCCTCGACCAGCGTGTGGACGAGGTCGGCGGAGAGCGGACCCATCGTGGCGAGGTCGAAGTGCTCGACGATGCCGAGCTCCTGGAGCAACACCCAGCCCATGGAGTTCGGCGGTGCCTCGCGGACCGTGTAGCCGCGATAGCCGAGCTCGATGGGCGCCTGGGTTTCGGGCACGAACGCGGCGAGATCCTCCGCCGTCACGAGACTGCCGGCCGCCCCGCACGCGGCGGCGAGCCCGCGCGCGAGGTCGCCGCGGTAGAAGTCGTCCGCGCCCGCGCAGGCGAGGCGCTCCAGAGTGCGGGCGAGGTCCGGCTGGACGATGGGCGCCCCGAGGCCCGGCGGCTGCCCGCCGCGGAGGAACGCCCGAGCGCTGCGGGCGTCGGCGCGCAGGGAGCCCGCCTGCTCGCCGGCGAAGTGCCGGAACGCGCGGGTCGCGCCGAACCCGTCGCGCGCATAGTGGACCGCCGCCTCGAGGAGCGGCGCCCAGCGCCGCCGCCCGAAGCGGGCGTGCATGGCACCCCACGCCCCCACCGAGCCGGGCACGGAGACGGCGAGGGGTCCGGCCATCGGGATGCCGGCCGTGTAGCGCTCCGGCGTCGCCGTGCTCGGGGCGGGGCCCGTCCCGTTGAAGATCACCGACTCGCCGGTCCGGCGGTCGTGGACGTGATAGAAGCCGTCCCCGCCGAGGCCCGACATGAACGGTTCGACGACGGAGAGCGTGGCCGCGACCGCCACGGCGGCGTCAACGGCGTTCCCCCCGGCCTGCAGCGTGAGCAGACCGGCCTGGGTGGCGAGGGGATGGTTCGACGCTACGGCGCCACGCCGCCCGATGATCACCGGGCGGTACGACCGCGGCCCTTCATACGCCATGGCTCACCTCGGCGCGATTGTCGATGCCGACCGGTCCGGAGGCCGGCGACGGGCCCCGGCCGGCGCGCCCTTCGTCCGAGGCGCAGGTGGCGGTCAGACGGCGACGGTCCAGCCGCGCGTGTCCGGGACGCGCGCGTACTGGATGTCCACGATGGCGTCGTAGAGCTTCTGCGTCAGCTCGCCGATCCGGCCGCTTCCGATGACGAGACGCTCACCCTTGTAGGCGAGCTCGCCGACCGGCGAGACGACGGCGGCCGTCCCGGTGCCCCAGACCTCGCGCAGCGTGCCGCCGTGCGCCGCATCGATCACCTCGTCGATGGCGATGGGGCGCTCCGTGACGCGAACGCCCCACTCGCGGAGGAGTGCGAGCACCGAGTCGCGGGTCACGCCGGGAAGGATGGTGCCGGTCGCGAGCGGCGGCGTCAGGACCTCGTCGCCGATCCGCATCATGATGTTCATGGTGCCCACCTCGTCGACGTACTTCCGCTGCGAGCCGTCCAGCCAGAGCACCTGGGTGAAGCCCGCGCGGTGGGCTTCCTCGGCGGCGAGGAGGCTCGACGCGTAGTTCCCGCCCGTCTTGGCCCCGCCGGTCCCGCCTTCCGCCGCCCGGACGTACTTGTCCTCGACGCGGATCTTGACGGGGTTCATGCCTTCCTTGTAGTACGCTCCGACCGGCGACAGGATCACGAAGTAGAGGTACTGCTTCGCCGGCCGGACGCCGAGGAACGGCTCGTTGGCGATGATCGTGGGCCGGATGTACAGCGCGGTGCCGACGCTCGACGGCACCCACTCCTGCTCGAGACGCACCAGCTCGACCAGCGACTGGAGGCCGAGTTCCGGGTCCAGCTCCGGGATGCAGAGCCGCCGGGCCGAGTGGTTCATCCGCGCGACGTGCTTCTGGGGCCGGAAGAGCCGCACGCGGCCGTCCTTTCCGCGGAACGCCTTCAGTCCGTCGAAGATCGCCTGCGCGTAGTGCAGCACCGCGGCGGCCGGGTCCAGGGAGATCGGGCCGTACGGCTCGATCCGGGGATCGTACCAGCCTTTCTCCTCCCGAAAGTCGGCGACGAACATGTGGTCCGTGAAGACAGTGCCGAATCCCAGGTCCTGATCCCTGGGTCTGGGCTTCTTCTGGGTCGCGCGGGTGACGCGGATCGGGTGAGTCATCGTCGTCCTCGCTGACGCAAGTGGCGCGTCGGGTTGAGCGGCCCCCGCTCACCGGGGAGCCAAGTGTAGCATGAGCGCGCGCCGATGAGCCCTGCGTCCCGGCGCCGGGCGGGCCGCAGCGGCGCGCCTGGCCTTGCCTGTCGCCGCCCGACGGCGCGCGGTCGCCCCGCCGGCCGGTGCGGCCTAGCCGACGTGCTATCATCCGCGCGTGACGATCTCACCGCTGCCCCCAGGAGGCCATCCATGAAGGGCGCCGCCGCCGTCGCCGAGATTCTCAAGCGCGAGGGAGTCCAGTTCCTGATCGGCTATCCCGTCAACACCGTCATCGAAGCCTCCGCGCAGGCCGACATCCGGACGATCATCGTCCGCCAGGAGCGGACAGGACTGCACATGGCGGACGCCGTGAGCCGGGTTACTTCCGGCGACCGGATCGGCGTGTTCACGATGCAGCACGGCCCGGGCGTCGAGAACTCCTTCGGCGGCGTCGCCCAGGCGTTCGCGGATTCGGTCCCCATCGTGGTGATCCCGGGCGGGTATCCGCGGCGGCTGACCAACGTGCCGCCGAACTTCAACGCCTTTCTCAACTACCAGCACGTCACGAAGTCGGCGGAGCAGGTGATCATGGCCGACGCGCTCCCGGACGCAATGCGCCGGGCGTTCACCCAGGTGCGGAACGGCCGGCCGCGGCCGGTGCTGGTTGAGATCCCGGTCGACCTCATGACCGAGGAGGTGCCGGAGCCGCTCGACTACGTGCCGGCGCTCCGGACGCGCGTGGCGCCTGACCCGGTGGCGGTCAGCGAGGTGGCGCGCGTGCTCGTGGCGGCCGAGCGCCCCGTGATCTACGCGGGCCAGGGCGTCCACTACGCCAAGGCGTGGGAGGGGCTGCGGGCGCTCGCCGAGCTGCTCGAGTGCCCGGTCACGACCAGCCTCGAGGGGAAGAGCGCGTTCCCCGAGAACCACGCGCTGTCGCTCGGCTCGGGCGGGCGCTCGGTGCCGAAGGCCGTGCGCCAGTTCCTGGACGAGGCCGACGTGATCTTCGGCATCGGCTGCAGCTTCTCCACGACGAACTACGGCGTGAAGATGCCCAAGGGGAAGCGGATCGTCCACTCGACGCTCGATCCCGCGGACCTCTCGAAGGACGTGCGGGCGGATCACGCGCTGATCGGTGACGCAGGCCTCGTCGTCGAGGCGTTGCTCGTCGAGATCAAGGACCGCCTCCACGGCAAGGCGCGCGGCCGGGCAAGCGGCGTCGCCGACCGGATCCGCGAGGTGAAGTCCGCGTGGCTCGCCCAGTGGAAGCCGCGCCTCACGCAGGCGACGAAGCCCCTCTCCCCGTACCGCGTGATCTGGGACCTGCTCCACACGGTGGACGCGTCCCGCACCATCATCACGCACGACGCGGGCAGCCCGCGTGACCAGCTCTCGCCCTTCTGGGAGAGCACGACGCCGCTCTCCTACATCGGCTGGGGAAAGACGACCCAGCTCGGCTACGGCCTCGGGCTGGCGATGGGCGCGAAGCTTGCCCATCCGGAGCGGCTATGCGTCAACGTCTGGGGTGACGCGGCCATCGGCTTCACCGGGATGGACTTCGAGACCGCGGTGCGCGAGCGGATTCCCGTCCTCTCCGTCCTGCTGAACAACTTCTCGATGGCGATCGAGCTCAAGATCATGAAGGCGGCGACCGAGAAGTACCGGAGCACCGACATCTCGGGACACTACGCCGACATGGCGAAGGCGTTCGGGGGATACGGCGAGCGCGTGACCGAGCCCGCCGAGATCGTTCCGGCCATCCAGCGCGCGGTAAAGAAGACGGAGGATGGCGTCCCGGCGCTCCTCGAGTTCATCACGGAGAAGGCCGAGGACTTCTCGATCCACTAGGCCACGCACCCTCGTGGCGAGCGACTCCTCGACCTTCGGGTCGGTCGTGCTGGGGCTCGCGTCGGCCGCGAGCTGGGGCGCCGGGGACTTCACCGGCGGGCTGGCCAGTCGGCGCGCCCCGGCCGCGGCGGTGGTCGTCGCGTCGCAGGGCGTCGGCATCGCGTTGCTCGTCGTCCTCGCGGTGATGACGGGGGAGGGCGCGCCGAGCGCCGGGCAGCTGGGGTGGGCTGCGATCGCGGGCGCCAGCGGAGCCCTCGGGCTGTTCGCGCTCTACTCCGCCCTCGCCTCCCGGCGCATGGGCGTCGCGGCGCCCGTGTCGGGGGTCGTAGGAGCGGTGCTGCCGGTGCTCGCGGGGGCGGCCGTCCACGGCTTTCCCGGCGCGCTCCGGCTCGCCGGGTTCGCCCTGGCCCTGGCGGGCGTGTGGCTCCTCACCGCGGGCGGCGCCGCCGACGGCCGGGCCGGTCCGCGCGAGCTCGCGCTGCCGATGCTGGCGGGAGTGAGCTTCGGGCTGTTCCTGGTGTTCATCCATCGGGCCGGCGGCTCGGCCGTGCTGTGGCCTCTCGCCGCCGCGCGGGCGACCTCGATGGGCGTGCTCGGGACGCTCGGCGGCGTGACGGGGACGCTCAGGCTTCCGGGGCGCTCGGCCATTGGCCTCATGGGCCTGACCGGGCTCCTCGACACGGGAGGGAACGCGTTCTTCGTGCTTGCCGCGCGGGCCGGCCGGCTGGACGTCGCGGCAGTCCTGGCCTCCCTCTACCCGGCGTCCACGGTGATCCTGGCGTGTCTCCTGCTGGGCGAGCGGCTCACGCGGCGACAGACGGCCGGCGCGGTCGCGACGCTGGCGGCGATCGCCTGCGTCTCGTGGTGAGGGACCGGGAACGGGAATGACCTCCGACATCGTCGTGGCCCTCGTGGGCGCGCCGTACGACGGCGCGGCGACTCTCGGCTGGCCGGGCGCGCGCCACGCGCCGGACGAGGTGCGGCGGCACCTCGCGTGGATTGCTCAACCCCCGGACGGACACGCGGGCGCAGTCGAGCATCCTCGCGGGGAGCCTCGTGTTCCAGTTCGCCGTCGCGGCGGTCCAGCGCGCGGGCTGAGCGACCGGCGAGGCAACATCTGGGAGCCCATCGCGACGAGCGCCCAAGATGTTGGGGCCTCAACACTTGACAAGTACGTTCAGGTGACGCTAGCGTAAAGCCGCATGCGAAACCGGCGAGAGGGTGGCGGGCGGGCACCGGCGTCTCACGGCGAGGGCGCGCTGCTCGGGGAGGCCCCCGGCCTCGAGGACCTCGTGAAGCGCTACCTGCCTCGGGTCCGCCTGCACCCGCTCGCCCAGACCGAGATCCCGCGCCTCGCCAAGGACGCGAGCGCGCTGCGCGCCGTGACGCGCGCGGTCCGGGAGATCCCGACGGGCCACCGGCTCGTGGTCGGAGACTCGCGGACCATGGGCCGCATTCCGGACCAGTCCGTCCACCTCGTGGTCACCTCGCCGCCCTACTTCGACCTGAAGAGGTACCCCGAGGGCGAGGGGCAGCTCGGGATGCTTCACGACTACGACGTGTTCATCAAGGAGCTGGACCGGGTGTGGTACGAGTGCCGGCGCGCCCTCGTGCCGGGGGGGCGCCTCATCGTCGTGGTGGGGGACGTGTGCCGCTCGCGCAAGGCATACGGCGAGCACCAGGTGATCCCGCTCCATGCGTCGATCGCCCACGGCTGTCATCAGCTGGGGTTCAACAACCTGGCGACGATCGTGTGGCACAAGATCGCCAACGCCGCGTTCGAGGTAGACAACGGCACCGCGTTCCTCGGGAAGCCGTACGAGCCGAATGCCGTCATCAAGAACGACATCGAGTTCGTTCTCATGATGCGGAAGCCCGGCGGCTATCGACGGCCGACGGAAGCCATGCGGGTCCTGAGCGTCATCGGCGAGCGCGAGCACCGGGCCTGGTTCAACCAGATCCTGAGCATACCGGGGGCCTCGACGCGCGCCCATCCGGCGCCCTATCCGGCCGAGCTGGCGGAGCGCCTGATCCGGATGTTCAGCTTCGTCGGCGACGTGGTCCTGGACCCCTTCTCGGGCACCGGGACGACGAGCGTGGGGGCGGCGCGGTCCGGGCGGAACAGCGTCGGCATCGAGGTCGAGCCCGCGTACCAGCGGATGGCCATGGAGCGCCTCCGGGAGACCATCGCCGCGGAGAGGCTGCGGGCGGACGCCGCCCCCCACCTGAGGTGAATCGCGGAGCGCGCGAGGGTGCCGGGCGAGGCCCTCGACCGCCGCTCGCGTCCGCCCGATAGACACCGCACCGCACCAATGTCTAGCCTTCGCAGCGCCGACGCGTTCGAGCGGCTGATCGACAGCCTGCTGGACGCCGCGCACCCGCGCAATCCCTGGCGCGACGCGAGCACGTACGAGCCGGACTTCGCGCTCCTCGAGCGCCTGCTGAGCATTCCGGTGCGCCAGGGGGCGGGGCAGCAGACGGGGCGCCTGGCCCGGGCGACCGACGCCTGGACGGCGCAGGAGCTCCGGTGCGCGGGGTTCGGCGAGCACGAGGTCTGGCCCCGGCGCGTGCAGCCGCGTGTGCTGCCGCAGTCGCTCGCCGAGGCCGAGGCGATCGCCCGCCAGGGCGGCAGCCCCGCGCTGCGCCGCGCGGTCAGGGGCTGGTCCCAGGCCAAGTTGCTCGGCCAGTACTACGCGAAGCAGGTGGACGTGGTCATCGCCGACTGGGATCGCGGCGCCGAGCTGATCGTGTCGACGAAGTCGATGCTGTCGAGCTACTGGAACAACCTGCGGAACCGCTTCGAGGAGTTCGTCGGCGACGCGAAGAATCTGAGGGGCCGTTACCCGCTCGCGTCAATCGGGATCCTGTTCGTGGCGCGGTCCACGATCTTCGAGGAGACCGGTGCGTTCCAGTTCGTGACCGACATGCTGACGCGGCTCCGGCATCCCGAGCTCTTCGACACCGCCGGACTCGTGGTGGCCGGGTGGGATGACACGGAGTTCGGGTCGTGGCAGACGGACGTCGACCCGGGCGACGAGGCGCAGGTGGGGGCGCATGGCGAGGCGTCGGCGGCGGTGTCGGTCCGCCTGGACGAGGTGCCCGCCGAGCTGCACCCCGCCACGTTCTGCCGCGAGCTGATCGAGGCGGTCCTCAGGCGGACGCCCGTCACGCTGCACGTGAGGTGCCGCGAGCGGAAGTCCGGGAAGCCGCTGCCCGTTCCGGAGGAGACGCAGGGGTCCGACGAAGACGCGTCGGGCCCCGATCAGCTCACCATCTGGTAGGCGCGCTCGATGTTGGCGAGGACGAGCGTCCGCCACGGCCGGTAGGTGCCGCCCTCGCGCGTGAGCGCGGCCTCGTACTTCGGAGCGAGCGCGTCGCGCACGCGCTGCTTGGTCTCCTCGAGGCTGGTGCCGGCCCAGACCTCGCGCCGCACCCCCTCCACGAGGTCCTCGACATAACCCCGGAACGTGCGCAGCCAGTCGCGCCCCGCCACCTGGCCGTGGCCCAGGATCATGCGGTCGAAGTCCAGCTGCTCGAGCCGGCGCAGCGTCTCCGGCCAGTCCTGAGGGTACCCGTCGCCCATGAAGGGGGTCCAGCCGATGACGGCGTCCCCGGTCACCACCACCTTTTCCTTCGGCAGATAGACGAAGACGTCGCCCTCGGTGTGGGCGCGCCCGAGGTACAGGAGGTGAATCTCCCGGTCGCGCTGGAAAATGCGCATGGCTCGCTCGAACGCCATGGAGGGAAGGGCGGGGCGCAGGCCCTGAATCTCCGAGAGGTACTGCTCCGCCTCGCGGAGGTTCGACGCGAGCTCGGCGCGCTGGTCGGCGCTCGTCGCGCGGGCCAGCTGGGCCCGCAGTCCCTCGATCTCGTCGGGCATCTGGCGCAGGTGGTCCTGGACGCGCTTCAGGCTCTTCCGGACCATGGCCTCGCGGGTGACGTCGTTCGTGATCACCTCGACGTGGCCGTACGCGGAGGGGTAGGCCTCGTTCCCCTGCCAGTGGTCCCAGTGGAAGTGCGTGTTCACGACGTACCGGACGGGCTTCCGGGTGACCCCTCGCAGGGCCTCGATCACGGCGCGCGCTGCCGAGGGCTTGGAATGGGAATCGACCACCAGGACGCCGTCGTCCGTCTCGATGAGGGCGGTGTTGCAGTTGACCTTGTACGCTCGCGCGGCCACGGCCACATGGACGCCGTCCGCGACCTTCTGGACGTCGAAGAGAGCGTCGTCGCCGCCCGAACAGCCGTCGATCATGGCGAGACCTCCGCGGGACTGGGTGGGAGCCGAGGCGATGGCACCGGCGAGCGCTCCGCCGGACCGGACGCCTGGGCCAGTATAATCGCGCCGGAGGCCCCCGGGGCGCATCATGGCGGCGGCTCGCGCTCGAACCGACCCGCCGACCTGAGACGGGCGTCAGGGAGCGTCCGCTCGCGCCGCGGGAGAGGCAGGACCGGCGCGAGCAGCTGATCGGGTCCACGTGGCCCCGACGCCGGGGCGGCCGGCCGCGTTCACCGATTGGGTGACAGAGGAGAGTCAGATGGAGTATCGCGTGCTGGGACGCACCAACCTCCGCGTGTCCGCGCTGGGATTCGGGTGCGGCAACGTGGGGGGTCTCATGGTCCGGGGCACTCCGGCCGAGCGCGAGCGAGCGGTCGCCCGGGCTCTCGACCTCGGGGTGAACTTCTTCGACACGGCGCCGCTCTACGGCGACGGGGTGTCGGAGGAGCACCTCGGTCAGGCCCTGCAGGCGCTCAGGGCTCGGTGCCTCGTGGCGACGAAGGTGCGCGTGGGGCCGGTCGGGCTCGACGATCCCGCCGCGACCGTGACGCGATCGCTCGAGACCAGCCTCCGCAGGCTCCGGCGCGATCGCGTCGATCTCCTCCAGCTTCACGATCCGATCCGGGCCACGCGCACAGGCGGTGAGCCTGCCGCGAGCGAGGTCCTCGACCGGATCCTGCCGGCGTTCGAAGCCATGCGGCGGGCGGGCAAGATCGGCTTCGTCGGGATGACGGCCATCGGCGACACGCCGGCGATTCACCGGATCCTCCAATCGGGCGCGGTCGACTCGGCGCAGGTGTGCTTCAACCTGCTGAATCCGAGCGCCGGCATCCCGGTGCCGCCGGGCTTTCCCGGGCAGGACTTCGACCGGCTGCTCGCGCTGACCCGGGCGCAGGGAATCGGCGTGGTGGTGATCCGGGTGCTGGCTGCGGGGGCGCTGTCGGGTGAGCTGACCCGCCATCCCATCGCGGTCCCCGCCGTCGATCCGATCGCCTCCGGTCCAGACTACGCGGCCGACGTGGCACGAGCACGTGCCCTCCGCGCTCTCGTGCAGGAGGGCCACGCGGCGACCCTCGTCGAGGCGGCGCTTCGGTTCCCGCTGGGCTCGGAGGCGGTGTCGACGGTGCTCCTCGGCTACTCGAGCATCGAGCACCTGGAGATCGCGGCGTCCGCGGTGGGGAAGGGCCCGCTGTCTCCGGAGGCTCTGCGGCGACTGGAGGCCTGCTGGCGGGACATGGCACAGGGCCGCTGACCGGGGGCGTTGACCCGCGCGGTTGACGCCTCGCACCCGTCCGCCTACTCTCGCGCCGTGGAGACGCAGTCAGGCGATCGGCACGCGGGCGGGTCCGCTGCGCGACGCGACGACGGCATCACGGCCGTCTCGTCGGTCGCGTACGGCTTCATGGGCTCGCAGGCGCTCTTCGCCGCCCTCGAGGTGGGGCTCTTCACCGAGCTGGCCGGTCACCCGGCGTCCGCCGACGAGCTCGCCCGACGGCTCCGGTCCGAGCCGCGGGCACTTCTCGCCCTCCTCGAGGCGTGTGTGGCGACGGGACTCGTGGAGCGCGCGGGCGATCGCTACCGGAACAGCGCCGCCGCGGACCGCTACCTGGTCCGCCACGCGCGCGGCTACGTGGGCGACTACTATCTGCGGCAGATCGCCGGCATCCTCTATCCGCAGGTGCCCGCGGCCCGGTCGGTCGTCCGAGGGGGACCGAGCGGCGCCACCTATGCCCGCTTCCTGGACGAGCCGGCCCGTGCGGAGGAGTTCATCCGGGGCCAGCACGCCGGCTCGGCCGGGCCGGCGTACCTCCTGGCAAAGACCCAGGACCTCGGCCGATTCACGTGTCTCCTGGATCTGGGGGGCGGCTCGGGCGCCTTCTCGATCGAAGCAGTCCGGCGGCACGGGCTGTCGGCGATCGTCGTCGACCATCCCTCGGTGGTGGCCGTGGCCCGGAAGATCGTGGAGGAGGCCGGTCTCGGCGACCGGATCCGCTGCGTGGAGGGGGACGTCGTCGGCGGACCCTGGCCCGACGGAGGAGATCTCGTCCTCCTCTCGTACGTGGTCAGCTCCTACGGTCCCGCCACCCTCCGGGACCTGCTGGCCCGGGCGCGCGCGTACCTTCCCCCGGGCGGAGGGCTCGTGATCCACGACTTCGCCCTCTACGGGGACCGGCCGGGCCCGCGGAACGCGGCTCTCTGGTACTTCGCGAACCTGGCCATCTCGGCGGCCACGCATCCCCACCGCGTCGGGGAGATCACCCGTGCCATGTCCGACGCCGGCTTCGTGGAGGTGACGGCGCAGCCACACGTCCCCGACATCACGTTCGCGTTCTCGGGACGTCGCGGGGACGGCCGGCCGGACACGCGAGGTTGAGACCGGGCCGCCGATCCCTTCGTCAGGAGGGTCACCGCGATACGACGGTCCTGACGGTCCGGACATGAGCCGGGCCGGGACCGTCGACGTCGGCACCGGCGCCCGAGCCCAGCGCCCCGACGAGATCTGGGCGTGGTTCCTCGCGATCCTCCTCTTCCTCACCCTGGGCGTTCACGTCTGGCCGGAGCTCATGCCGTGGCGCGCGCAGACTCTTCAGCGCGATCTCCCGTGGAGTGGACTGATCCTCGCCCTGGCGGCGCTCGTGTGGGCGGGACGCTCCCTGCGGGCCCGGGCGCGCTGGGGGCCGATGCGCCTGCTCTGTCATGGGCGCGGGGCGGGCTTGATCGTCGTCGTGAGCGTCCTCGCCGCCCTGGTGGTGCTGCCGACGTGGCTCGCGGCGTCGCGGGCCGGACTTTCCTTGCGCACCGGTCAGCAGTGGGGCGTGCCGGGCAGTCCGGCCGACGCACGGACGGTGCGACGTCTCGACTTCAGCGGCAGATCGGGCGGCGTCTGGAGCCGAGAGGCGTTCTTTGCCTCGATCTCCGGGTGGCTCTACGTCCCCGCCGAAGGACTGCACCACATCGCGGTGGACGCGGATGCGGACGCGCTGGTCGAGATTGACGGCCACGCCCTCGTCGGGCGCGGTGCGCCGCCGGGGATCCAGCCCCCGGGCGTGACGGACGCGCAAACGGGATTCCGCCGGGCCCCCGCCTACCTGGAGACGGGCTTCCATCCGATCCGGGTCCAGTCTCGCCACGAGGCGGGATCAGCGAGGCTCCGCGTCCGGTGGACGCCCATGTGGCTGTCCCGGGCGGTCACGATCCCCACCGAGCACCTCCTGCCCGTGGACGCAACTCCGCGGGAGATCCGGTTGATCGCCCTCGCCCTCGCCGGCCGGCGAATCGGCGTCCTTGGGCTGACTTGCCTCGGCGTCGCGCTGCTGGCCTTGGCCGTCACGGTCCTGAGGGAGCAGGCGATCCCGCGGGGCGCGGCGCGGGTGAGCCGGGGCGGCCACGCCGGGTTTGGCCTGCTGTTCCTGGTGCTGACCGGAGCGCCGCTCCTGATCTGGCCCGAGCACCGGCGACGCATCGCCCCGATCCTCCTCGTCGCGTGCCTGGGCGGACTGCTGACGGCGGCGATGCGGGGCCGACTCCTGGCTCGGCGGCGCGCCCGCGCGGCCACCGTCTCGTGGCGAGGCTGGGCCGGCCGGGTCCGGAGCGCCGGGGCGCTGCTGGCCCTGCTCGCGGTGCAGGCGGCGGTGACCGGGCAGTTCCTCGAGTTCGTCGACGGTCGGCTGCCGCTGCCCGGGGACCACAGCTCCTTCCTGTACCGCTATCACGTGCTGCTCCATATCCTGCCTCGGCTGCGCGGCTATGATCCCTGGTGGAATGCCGGCGTCGTCGATCCGAGCCCCGTTCTCTCCGGTGCAACGGCCATGCTCGCGCTCTCCTGGCCGCTGCTTGCCCTGGGCGACCTCTCGGACGTCTACGCGGCGTTCGTGCCGCTGGTCGGGGCGGTCGTCGCGCCCTGGAGCCTCTTCGCGACCGTTCGGCTGCTGGGGGGATCGCGCCTCGCCGCCCTGCTGGCCGGTGTGCTCGTCCTGGCGCCCGGAGACGTCTACTTCTGGTGGCTCATGGGGCACGGGACCCTCCCCTCGATGGTCTCGGCGGCGCTGGCCCCGCTGGTGGTCGCGCTCGCATGGCGCGTGTTCGTACGGCACGATCACCGGTGGCTTTTGGTGGTCGTGCTGGCCGCCGCGCTGATCGTCGGCTCCTTCTGGGTGCTGTTCGTCCTGATGATCGGCCCGGCTCTGCTCATCGGAGCAGCGATCTGCTGGCGCCGCCTGCGGCGGCGTGACCTGCTGCTCGCGGCGGCGCTGGCGGTCGGCGTCCTGCTGGTCCACTCCCACTGGCTGCTCGGGATCCTGCGGTCGCCGGAGATCGGGTACGTCGCGCCGGGCGGCCTCGCGAAGCTGACGTGGCGGCGGTTCGTCGAGGACTCGCTGCACCCGATCCTGTTCGACCCGAATCCGATCGCCCTCGTCCTGGGCGGCGTCGGGATCTTTCTGCTCCCGAGCCCGCTTCGCGCGGTCTACGCGGTGTTCGTGGCGGCGCTGCTGGTCCACGCGACGCTCCTCCGCCCCCTGTTCGGACGCCTGGAGCTCGATCGCTTCTTCGTGCCGCTCGCGATGGCGCTGATCCCGCCCGCGGCGTGGATCGGGGCCCGGCTCCTGCGGACCGTCGGTCGGAGCCTCTGGCCCGCTCTCTCGCCGCTCGTCGGTGCCGGACTCCTGGGAGTGCTTGTGCTGCACGTGGACGGAGTCTGGCGACAGTACTCGGGGCAGATCCGGCACACGGCGCGGCAGATCGAGTTCGAGGCCGATTCCACCCGAGAGCTGGTCGAGTGGATACGGTCGTCGACGTCTCTTGACGCGCGGCTCCTGATCTGGGGCGACCTGCCGGGGCCCGGCCGTCTCGAAGGGGGGTACAAGGCCTACCTGCAGCCCCTCACAGGCCGGCCGATGCTCGGGGCACACCAGAACCCCAAGATGGTCGACCTGGACGCGAGCGTGGTCTTCCGCCAGGCCGACATGCGCGGCGCCCTCGAGGCCTTCAACGTCCGCTACGTCGTCATCCGGAACGACCACCCGGCTCTGCGCGTGCGGCTGGACGGGGCGGCCGGAATCCGACGGCGCGCTGCGCTGAGCGCCTTCCTCGTGTACGAGGCCGACGTCCGGCCGGGCTACGTCGTCGGGGGCGAGGGGACGGTCGCCTTCGACTACGACCGGGTGGACGTCAGCCTGGCGCACCCGGTCGACGCGGTGACGTTGAAGTTCCGCTGGGTCCCGGGGCTCGTGACGGATCCACCGCTACCCCTCGATCCGGTCGAGATCCTGCCCGGCGTGCGGTTCGTCCGTGTGCGGACCGACGGCGTCCGCGCGTTTCAGCTGCGCTACGTGGATTGCTGCCCCTGGCACCCCGTCGAGCTCTGGTCGCGCGCGTGGGGCGCCGAGCGATGACGGTCAGGAGCGGCGGCGCTTGCCCGGGTCCAGCCAGGCGAGGGCAAGCCAGACGAATCCGCCCGCCAGCGCGAAGAGACCGATCCACGCGAGCGAGCGGAGCCGGGGCGGCGGATCGCCGCTGAGGACGCCCCCGAGCGGGATGCCGAGGGCCAGGACCCGCAGGAGGACCACGATCACGTAGCCGCGCCTGACGACGGCGATCTGCGAGCTCGCCGTCTTGCGCTCGTCCGCGGCAGGCCGGGCATCGGCTGGCCCGCGCTTCGAATCCACCACGCGCGAGAGCGACTCGGCGGAGAGCAGGACGGTGATGGGGCCCGGAAGGTAGTACACGCGGCACCCGGCCCCGGGCTGGAAGGCCTCGACCTGCTGCACGCTCGCCAGGCGCAGCGCGGTCCCGCCGACGCGGAGCCGCCGGTCATCGACGTCGGGCCGGATCTCGGCCGCGCCGCTCGCGACGCAGAGCCGGTGGAAGCGCGCCGCCGGCAGGTGGCGGCGGCTGAGGAGATAGCCGATCACGATCACGGCCAGCGCGAGGGTGGCGGCCGCGTCCATGCCGCTCCGCCAACCTCTCGGAGGACCCAGGCGCCGGTTGAAGAGGCCCGCGCGGCCGGCGCTCCCCAGCATGACCACCGCGAACACGGCGAGCGAGATCCGCATGACCGTCCGGCCGGCGCGGAGCAGCGCCGCCTGATGGGGAGAGAGCCGAGCCGACCCGCCCGGTTCTCGGCGAGGTCCGCGGCCTCGAACCGGAAGGCCTCGCGCAGCCGACGGTCGGGGTCGTCGCTGGTCACGGGCTCGATCGGGGCCAGGCCGGGCAGCCGTCAGGCGTCCGCGTAGAGCCGGCTGAAGTAGTCGCGGACCATGCGCTCGGCGGAGAAGCGCTCCGCCGCCATGGCGACCGAGGCCCGCATCATCGCCAGCCACCGGGGGCGGTCCGCATAGGCCGGCAGCATCTCGCCTTCGATGACCTGGAACAGCGAGGCGTGATCGCGGGCGTCGTGCTCCTCGGTCCCCTCGCTGTCCGCCCCGTCGCCGATGGCCCATCCGGTCACACCGTGCTCGCATCCCTCTGGCCACCAGCCATCGAGAGTCGAGCAGTGAAGGACCCCGTTGAGCGCGGCCTTCATTCCCGACGTGCCGCTGGCCTCGAGAGGGGGGCGCGGCGTGTTGAGCCAGACGTCGGCGCCGCGGGTGAGGAGGCGGGCGAGCCCCATGTCGTAGTTCTCCAGGAAGACCGCGGCATCCGGCCATTGCCGGATGGCCCGGACCAGGCGCGTGACCATGGCCTTGCCGGTGCGGTCCGCGGGGTGCGCCTTCCCGGCGAAGACGAGCTGAAGCTGCCGGCCCTTCAGGAGACGCCCGACCCGCTCGGCGTCGCGGAGCACGAGATCCGGGCGCTTGTAGGTCGCCGCGCGCCGCGCCACCGCGATGGTGAGTACGTCGGGGGCGAGCCGCACGGCCGTTCGCCGCTCGATCTCCGCCACGAGATCGGTCTTCAAGCTCCGGCGGAGGTCCTCGATCGCCTCGTCGCTTCCGAGCGCTCCCGGCATCCGGGGGTCCTGCCAGCTGGGGACGTGGACGCCGTTCGTGATGTGGGTGATCGGCGCGGCGTCACGCACGCCAGCCCACATCGCCCGGGCGGTTCGTCCGTGACGCTCGGCCACGGCATTGGCCCGGCGCGCGAGGCGCAGCCCCGCGACCGTCATGTTGAACGGGTCGCCGCCGAGCTGGCGCAGTTCGCCTGCGACCAGCTCGCACCCGGCCCCGAGGCGGAGGATCTCGGCGAGGGCGTGGATTTCGTTCCCTGCGGGGACCGGGGTGTGGGTGGTGAAGACGATGCGCGCCCGCGCCGCCTGCCAGGCAGCCTCGAAGCTCGCGCCGGTCTCCATCTGGGCCGCGATCAGCTCCACGCCGGCGAAGACGGCGTGCCCCTCGTTGAAGTGATAGGTAGTGACTTCCGGATGCAGGAGCCTGAGCGCGCGCACGCCGCCGATGCCGAGCAGCATCTCCTGCGCGACGCGGCAGTCGGGCCGGGGATCGTAAAGGCGGCGCGTGATCCAGCGGTCCCGCGCGTCGGTCGGCTCCAGGAGGAAGAGTGGGACGATCGCGTAGCGCGCGGCGCGCCACACCCGGCACTCGACGCCGCGTCCGGCCACCCGGACCCGAACCCGGACGCCGGTGTCGTCGAGAAAGTCCGGGCGGTGCTCGTGCCACTCGTCGACGGGCTCACCCGCCGAGTCGAGGCGCTGTGTGGTGTAGCCCTCGGCCCAGCGGAGCCCGACCCCGACGACGGGTAGCCCGAGGTCGTGCGCCCCCTTGAGAAAGTCCCCGGCCAGCACGCCGAGGCCCCCGGAGTAGGAGGGAAACTCCTCGTGGAGGCCGAACTCCATCGAGAAGTACGCGACCGTGGACATCCTGCGGTCAGGCAGGGCGCAGACGTCGCAGCACGGTCGGGAGCAGCAGGACCGCGACCGCCAGGAGCAGGAGGGCCGCGGAGAGGGAAGACTCGACGAGCACCCACGGAGAGCCCTGGCCGATGGCCAGGGCGCGTCGCAGCTGGGTCTCGGCCATCGGGCCGAGGATCATGCCCAGCAGCGCCGGCGCGATGGGGAAGTCGTACACCCGCATGGCATAGCCCACCAGGCCCACGGCCACCATGAGGGCGAGGTCGAGCTCCGAGCCGCCGAGCCCGTAGACCCCGACGATGCCGAAGACCATGATTCCGCCGTAGAGCCAGGGGCGGGGGATGAGGAGGAGCCGGACCCACACGCCGACGAGGGGCAGGTTCAGCACCAGCAGGAGGACGTTGCCGACGTAGAGCGACGCGATGAGCCCCCACACGAGGTCGGGGTTGTTCAGGAACAGGAACGGGCCGGGCTGGAGGCCGTAGTTCTGGAACGCCGCGAGGAGAATCGCCGCGGTGGCGGAGGTTGGCAGGCCGAGGGTGAGGAGCGGGACGAGGATGCCGGCGGCGGCGGCGTTGTTGGCCGCCTCGGGCCCCGCCACGCCCTCGATCGCCCCCTCGCGGCCGAACTCCTCGCGCTTGGGGGACAGGCGGCGCTCGATCATGTAGGACAGGAACGTCGGAATCTCGGAGCCGCCGGCAGGAAGCGCCCCGATGGGGAATCCCAGCGCCGTCCCCCGGAGCCACGGCTTCCAGGACCGGCGCCAGTCCTCGCGGGTCATCCGGAGCCCGCCGGCCAGGGGGTTCAGGCGGACCCCGCCCCCGCCGTAGCGGCTCGCCACGTACATGGTCTCGCCGACCGCGAAGAGGCCGACCATGACCACGACCAGCTCCATCCCGTCGAGGAGCTCCGGCGAGCCGAAGGTCAACCGCGCCTGGCCGGTCTGGGCGTCGATTCCCATGACACCGAGGGCCAGGCCGGCGAAGAGGGACGTGAAGCCACGGACCCGGGAGGTGCCGAGGACGCAGGAGACCGACGTGAAGGCGAGCACCATGAGGGCGAAGTAGTCGGCCGGCCCGAACAGGAACGCCAGCTCGGCCACCGCGGGCGCCGCAAACGTCAGCACTATCGTGGCCAGCGTCCCGGCGACGAAGGAGCCGATCGCCGCGGTGGCGAGCGCCGCCGCTCCGCGGCCGCGCCGCGCCATGCGATTGCCCTCGAGCGCCGTCATGATCGCGCCGCTCTCTCCGGGGGTGTTCAGGAGGATCGACGTCGTCGATCCTCCGTACATCGCGCCGTAAAGGATGGCGGCGAACATGATGAAGGCGCCGGTCGGGTTCATCTTGACCGTGACCGGGAGGAGCAGGGCGATCGTGAGGGCGGGGCCGATGCCCGGGAGGACCCCGATCGCCGTCCCGAGGATCGATCCGATGAGCGCCCAGAAGAGATTGAGCGGCGTGAGCGCCACCGCGAAGCCGTGGGCCAGCTGCGCCAGCGCGTTCACGCTCAGGTCCCGAGCGGGGGGAACCCGGGCAGGGAGAGCCCCAGGAGGCGGGAGAAGAGCCACCAGCAGGCGACGCCGAGCAGGAATCCCCCGGCGAGGTCGAGGGGGAGGCGGCGCGACCCGAACGCCCGCGCCGTCAGGGCGAAGGCGACCGCGGCGGCGACCGGGAAGCCGAGTGGCCGGATGACCAGGATAGGGACCACCCCCGCGGCCAGGGTCGTCCAAAAGGCGGCGCGGGAGGCATGCCGGCTGACGTCGGCGTCCTCGACCTGCTGCGGCTCGAAGCGCTCGCCGCGGGCGACGGCGAGGAGAAGCAGCGCACCCAGGACGAGGAGCCCGAAGCCGATGGCGGCCGGAAAGAGCCCTGGCCCGACGACGGCATACGTGGCCGCCTGGGGAAGCGAGAGCGCCCCGTAGAGCCACACGAGGCCGAACGCGGCGACCGCGACCCCGATGCCCCAGGGACGCGTCGGCGCTGGCGGGACGGGCTCGGGCGCCGGTCGGGATGCCGCGTTCGCCGACCTGGTCGCAGCGCTCACCGGGGCGGCACCCGCGTCTGCTGGGCTGCCCGCATGCCGGAGCCCCCGGCGGGACGCGACGTCACCCTCAGGCCGAGGGCCGTCCGACCGGTAGCCGGCCCGAGGCGTCGCGGCGAGCTGACATGCGCCGGCTACTTGACGAGGCCGACCTCCTTGAGGACGCCCGCGATGCGGACGTTCTCCTCCTTAAGGAAGCCGCCGAACGCGTCGCCGGAGAGGTACGCGTCGTCCCACCCTTGCTTCTTGAGCGTGTCCTGCCAGGTCTTCGATTGATGCATCTTGTCGAGCATCCCGACCAGGGTCGCGCGGCCACCGGCCGACATGCCCGGGGGACCCACGAGGCCGCGCCAGTTGCCGATGACGACGTTGACGCCCGACTCCTTGAGGGTCGGAGCGTTCACGCCCGGCAGTCGCGCTTCGGACGTGACGCCGAGCAGGCGCAACCGTCCCGTGTCGACGTACTGCTTGAACTCCGACACCCCGGAGATCGCCGCGGCGAGCTTGCCGCCGACGACCGCCGCGATCATCTCGCCGCCTCCCTGGTAGGGCACGTAGTTGAGCTTGGCCGCGGGCACACCGGCCGCCTGCCCGAGGAGCGCGAGGGTGATGTGGTCGACGCCGCCGGCCGACCCGCCGCCGACCGCCACCTTGCCGGCGTCGGCCTTGAGCGCGTCGGTGAAGTCCTTCACCGTCTTGAAAGGCGAGCCTGGGGCGACGGCGATCGCGTTGTACTCGATCGTCAACCGGGCGAGCGGCGTGACCTGATCGAGGCTCACCGGGGACTTGTTCGTGAGAATGCCCCCGACCATGATCACGCCCATCACCATCATCGCGTTGTCGTTGCCCTTCATGGTGCTCACGAACTCCGCGAGGCCGATCGTGCCGCCCGCGCCACCCTTGTTCGTGACCTGGGCGCCGGCCTTGTGAATGCCTTCAGCGTCCAGCGCCGCGAGGACCGAGCGGCCGGTCGCGTCCCAGCCGCCGCCCGGATTGGCGGGGACCATCAGCTTGATGGGCTCGGCGGCGAGCGCCAGGAGCGGCACCACGGCGGCGAGGGTGAGGAACGCGAGCAATCGCTGTCTCATCGGCAACCCCCTCCGTTGGAGAGCACACTGAAGTTGGCGGGTCTTCCGCGCGCTCATTCTACCGCAGGCGGCCTCGTCGGTGCGCAGTAACCGCGCGCGCTCGCCGCGCCGCGAGAGGCTCGCTAGAAGATGCCGCGCGAGTCCGGGCGATCCGGCACGACGGCCCCCGCCGGGAGCGCCGGATTCAGCTGGCGGACCTCCTCGGCCGAGAGGCGCCCGAGGCGCGCCGCGAGGTCGACGAACTGCTCGCGCGCGCTCCGTGAGAGCCGCCCGCCGGCCAGCCGCTCGAGCTTTTCGACGTAGTCCGGCCAGCGCCAGGGCCGCCGGCCGTTCGGGTGCGCGTCCGCGACGAACCGCTCCTCGCTCACGACGGCGCCGTCGTCGAGGAAGATCTCGACGCGGCCGCCGAACGCCTTCCGCCCCGGATCCGGGTCGTGGTAGCGCGCCGTCCACGCCGGATCCTCCACGGTCCGGATCTTGCGCCAGAGGGCGACGGTGGACGGCCGGTGCGCGCGCTCGGACGTGTAGGAGTCGACGTGGTGCCACCGGCCGTCCTCCAGCGCGACCGCCAGGATGTACATGACCGAGTGGTCGAGCGTCTCCCGCGAGGCGTCGGGGTCGTACTTCTCGGGGTCGTTCGAGCCCGAGCCGATGACGGTGTGCGTGTGGTGGCTCGTGCGGACGATGACCTCGCGGACGCGCGCCCAGCTCCGCGGGTCGATGCGGCACCGGAGGTCGAAGGCGAGGTCGATCAGCGCCTGGGCCTGGTACTCCGCCGAGTGCGCCTTCGGGTAGGTCTCGAGGATCCCTCGCGGCCGGTCGCCCGGCGCCGGCAAGGGCACGGCGTACTCGGCGTCCGGGCCGGCCAGCATCCAGGCGATCACGCCGTCCTCGCCCTCGTAGATCGGGTTGGGAGCACCTTCGCCCCGCATCGCGCGGTCCACCGCCTCGATGGCGAGCTTGCCTGCCCAGGCCGGCGCCGAGGCCTTCCAGGACGTGATCTCTCCTTTCCGTGACTGGCGCGTGGAGAAGCTGAGGTGCACCGCCTGGTTGATCGCGTGGTAGAGCACCGCCGCGTCGAGCCCGAGGAGCGTCCCCAGCCCGCCGGCGACCGCGGGCGCCAGGTGGGCGACGTGGTCCTTCTTGTGCGCGTGCAGGCAGATCCCCTTGACGAGGCTCACGTGGACCTCGTAGGCGGCGGCGATCGCGTGCAGGAGCCTCGCGCCGTCCGCCGCCCTCTGCTGGGCGACGGCCACGAGGGGCGGAATGCTGTCGGCGGGGTGCGCGTAGTCGGCGGCCAGGAACGTGTCGTGGAAGTCGAGCTCCCGGACGGCCGTGCCGTTCGCCCACGCGGCCCACTCCGCATGCACGGTCGTCGTCGGGGGAAGGCCAATCAGCGTCGCGGCGGCGTCGCGCGGGTGAGCGAGGGCCATGGCCCGCGCCGCGGCCACGGGCTTGCGATCGAGGGCGGCGAGGGCGACCGCCGCGTTGTCCACGAGACGGCCGGCGACCGTCTCGGCGACGTCGGCGTCGACGCCCGCCGCCGAGGCGGCGGCGGCGAAAGTCGCGAGCTTCCAGGCCAGCTGGGCCTCGCGCGGAAGGCGCGCAGCGGCCGGGTGGACCCGGACCCTATGGACCTCCACGCCCGTCGGCACGCTCGTCAGGAAGGACGCTTCGGGCGATCGCCGCGTCGAGCGCCTCGTACGCGTGGTAGCCGATCAGCTGGTACAGCTCGCGCCGGGTCTGCATGCGATCGAGCCACCCCGCCTGGGTGCCGGCGCGGGCGAGGTCGCCGTAGAAGGCGCCCATCGCCGCCGCGGCCACGCGCAGCGCCGAGACCGGCCAGATCACCATCTTGTAGCCGAGGCGCGCGAGCTCCGCGGCGGGGAGGAGCGGCGTTCGCCCGAACTCCGTCATGTTGGCGAGGAGCGGCCCCGGGACAGCTTCCGAGAAGGCTCGCAGCTCCTCCGCCGTGCGGAGGGCTTCCGGGAAGATCGCGTGGGCACCGGCGTCGCGGTAGAGCCGAGCGCGCGCGATCGCCCGGTCGAGTCCCTCCAGGTCCACCGCGTCGGTGCGCGCGACGACCCGGAGGTGGCGCGCCGCCCCGACGGCCGCCGCGACCTTCCGCGCCATCTCCTCGGGCCCTGCCAGGCGCTTGTCGGAGAGGTGGCCGCACTTCTTGGGCAGCACCTGGTCCTCGATCTGGACGGCTGCCGCCCCCGCGTCCTCCAGCTCCCGCACGAGCCGGACGACGTTGAGCGCCTCCCCGTAGCCAGTGTCGCCGTCGACCAGCACCGGGAGCCCGGCTGCCCGCACGATCGCGCGGGTGAAGAAGGCGAGCTCGCCGAGCGTGAGGACGCCGAGGTCGGGGAGCGCCAGGCTCGCTGCCAGCCCGGCCCCCGAGACGTAGAGCGCCCGGAAGCCGGCCTGCCGGGCGAGGAGCGCGGCGAGGGGGTCATGGGCGCCCGGCAGGCGGACGATCCCGGGCTCCGCCCAGAGCGCGGCGAGCCGGTCTCCCGGCGGCGCCGGATCGCGATCGGTCTCCGTGAGCCACGTCATCGGACGTAGTGTATGAGGCTCGGACTGCGACGTCCTGACATTTTGTGGGCTTCGCGTGCCGTCACCAGCCGCGGGCCGGGGACGTCCGCCGACGCGCGGGGGTTGCCGCGGATTCGAGGCTCTGGCAAAATCCCACCGCCATGGCGGAAACGCTGCTCGACAAGATCTGGCGCGCACACACTGTCCGGACACTCCCCTCCGGGCAGACCCAGCTCCTGATCGGGCTCCACCTCGTCCACGAGGTGACGAGTCCGCAGGCCTACCAGATGCTCAAAGAGGCGGGGGTCCGGGTGCGGATGCCCGAGCGCACCTTCGCCACGATCGATCACATCATCCCCACGGCCGCCGATCGCCAGCAGCGCCCGTTCGCCGACGAGCTGGCCGAGGAGATGACGGTTCACCTGGTCCGCAACACGAAGGAGTCCGGGGTCCCGCTGTTCGACCTCGACAGCGGGCGCCAGGGGATCGTCCACGTGATCGGGCCCGAGCTCGGCCTGACCCAGCCCGGGATGACCATCGCGTGCGGCGACAGCCACACGTCGACCCACGGCGCCGTCGGGGCGCTGGCCTTCGGGATCGGGACGACCCAGGTCCGGGACATCCTCGCCACGCAGTGCCTCGCCATGGCCAAGCCGCGGATCCGCCAGGTCCGGGTCGAGGGATCGCTGACCCCCGGCGTCTACGCCAAGGACGTGACCCTCTGGATCATTCACGTACTGGGCGTCAAGGGCGGCGTCGGCTACGCGTACGAGTACGCAGGCCCGGCAATCGAGCGAATGACGATGGAGGAGCGCCTGACCGTCTGCAACATGTCCATCGAGGGCGGGGCGCGCTTCGGCTACATCAATCCCGATCAGACGACGTTCGACTACCTGCGCGGCCGGCCGTACGCGCCAGAGGGGGCGGCGTTCGATCGAGCCGTCTCGTGGTGGCGGAGCATGGCAACCGATGCGGGCGCCTCCTTCGACGACGTCGCCCGGATCGACGGGGCGAGCATCCAGCCGGTCGTCACGTGGGGCATCAATCCTGGCCAGTCCGTCGGCGTGTCGGACCGGATCCCCGACCCCCGCGAGGTGCCCGAGGAGGACCGACCGACCTGGCACGAGGCGCTCCAGTTCATGGGCTTCCGCGCGGGCCAGCCGATCGCCGGCACCAAGGTGGACGTGGCCTTCGTCGGATCCTGCACGAACGGGCGCCTGTCCGACCTCAGGGCTGCCGCCGAGATCGCCCGGGGCCGGAAGGTGGCCCGGGGCGTGCGGGCGCTGATCGTTCCCGGATCGCAGCAGGTCGCCCGCGCCGCCGAAGCCGAGGGTCTCCACGCGGTCTTCCAGGAGGCCGGCTTCCAGTGGCGGAAGGCCGGCTGCTCCATGTGTCTCGGCATGAACGAGGACAAGCTGCAGGGACGCGAGATCAGCGCCTCGTCGTCCAACCGCAACTTCAAGGGCCGGCAGGGGAGCCCGACCGGGCGCACGCTCCTCATGAGCCCGGCCATGGTGGCGGCGGCGGCGATCGCGGGGGCCGTCATCGACGTGCGGGAGATGCTCCGATGACTCTGCAGGTCGCCGGGTAGCCCCGTGAGCGCCTCGGCCGTGCGCCGGCAGATCGTGGGACGCGGCGTTCCGCTTCCGGGCAACGACATCGACACCGACCGGATCATCCCGGCCCGCTACCTGAAGAGCGTGACCTTCGAGGGCCTCGGCGAGCACGTGTTCGGTGACGAGCGGAAGGCCGTGCCCGAGCACCCGTTCAACCGGCCCCAGTTCCAGGGCGCTTCGATCCTGATCGCCGGCCAGAACTTCGGCTGCGGCTCTTCGCGCGAGCACGCCCCCCTGGCGCTCCAGCACTGGGGCGTGGCCGGGATCGTCGCGGGCTCGTACGGGGAGATCTTCTTCGGCAACTGCACCGCCAACGGCATCCCGTGTCTCGTGGCCGAGCCGTCCGACGTCGACTGGCTGCTCCGGGAGGTCGAGAGGCACCCCGGCCAGGCCCTGGAGCTCGACGTCGAGCGCCGGGAGGTCCGGTTCATGGGCCGCACCATTCCAGCCCGCATTCCGGAGGGCGCGCGCAACCAGCTCGTCACCGGGTCCTGGAACGCGATGAGCGTGCTGTTGGATGCCGGGGAGGCGATCGAGCGGACCGCCCGGGCCCTCCCGTACATCGCGGGGTACTGAGCGCACGTCGCGCGACCCGGGCCGGGCGTCTCCCGCCGCGTGCGGCGCCCGCGTGACGTCCTCTCGCCGCGCCCCGCTTCCTCCCCGGGGCTCGGGGGACGGACGGCTCGCGTTCTCCGGCACCCCGCCGCGGAGTCGCGCCCCGCCGGAGTCGGGCGCGATCTCCGCGCTCGCGGTGCGTCCGGGCTACTTCTTGAAGAGGTTGTCGAAAGCGCGGCGGATGTCGCTGGGGCGCGTGGAATCGGGCGAGGGGTCCCGCTCGACCGTCACGCGGAGAGAGAAGACGGCGCAGTCGTTGCGAGCGCTCTTGTCCGCCAGTCGCTCGGGAATTGGCTCCGTGCACTCAAAGCGGCGGCTCGTGTCGAAGTGGGCGCACTGGCGGCAGGCATGGATGGCGGCCCGGCAGCTCGGGCACTCCGCGAGCGACGCGGTGGCGATCGGCAGGCGCTCGCCGCACGCCCCGCACCGGGAGACGGTCCGCTGGGCGAGCATGTCACCGCTTCGGGGCGCCTCGGCAGCGGGCCGCTCTCGCCCGCGCGGCTCGGCGCCCTGGCTGCGGTAGCCTTGCTGCCGGTACTTTCGGTCGGCCATGCGCGTGTTCCTTTCCCGTGTCTACCACCCGATGCCGGTGCACGCGAGCGCCCTTGCGCTCACCCTTCGCGCGCGCTCCGTCCTCCGATCAGCTCCTCGGCGGTCTGGCGCTCCGTCGAGTCGCGCGGCTAGCCGACTCACCGCGCGAGCGTGGCGGGCTCCCCCAGCTCGCCGATCATCGTCGTCTCCGTGACGCGTGTCACGCGGACGCGGACCAGCTCGCCGATCAGGGAGTCCGGGCCCTCGGCGACGACGGTGGTGTTCGAGCGGCTCTTGCCGGAGAGCTGGCCGCGGCGGTTCCGCTCCTCGACGAGGACCTCGACGTCCCGCCCGATCCACGTCCGGAGCTTCTCGCGGGAGATGCGCGCCTGGAGGTCCAGCAGGATCCGGTTCCGCCGCTCCTTGACGGGCTGGGGCACGTCGTCCGGCCAGCCAGCCGCCTCGGTGCCGGGGCGGGGCGAGTACTTGAACACGAAGGCGCTGTCGTAGCCGACGCGCTCCATGAGGTCGCACGTGGCCTCGAAGTCCGCCTCGGTCTCGCCGGGAAAGCCGGCGATGATGTCCGTGGACAGCGCCACGTCCGGCACGAGCTCGCGGAGCCGCGTGATCTTGGCGAGGTACGCGTCGACGGTGTAGCCGCGGCGCATCGCCGTGAGCACCCGGTCTGAGCCCGACTGGACGGGAAGGTGGAGGAACTCACAGACCGTGCGGCAGTCCGCCATGGCCCGGAACAGCTCCTCGTGCGCGTCGAACGGATGGCTGGTCGTGAACCGGACCCGCGCGATCGAAGTCTTCCGGTCGATCGCGCGGAGGAGGACCGGAAAGTCGACCAGCCGGGAGGTCTCGGGGGCTCCGGGGCCGGGCCGTTCGCCGACCGGCGCCTCACGCCACGCTTCCCGCTGGAGCAGCGCGCGGCGCCGGCCGGGCCCGAGCCAGCCGGAGCCGTCTGGGAAGCGCTTGCCGTAGGAGTTCACGTTTTGCCCGAGCAGGGTGGCCTGCCGGTATCCCGCGCGCGCCAGGTGCTGCACCTCGTCGAGGATCTCGTCGACCGGCCGCGAGACCTCCTGACCCCGCGTAGTCGGCACGATGCAGTAGGCGCACTTCTTGTCGCAGCCTTCCATGATCGTGACGAACGCGGCGACCGAGCGCGCCCGGTAGTCGATCGCGGGCCGGCGGTCGAGCGGCCGCACCGTGCGGTCGACGGCGAGGACGCGGGCGCCGGCGCCGAGGCCGGACCGCTGGCGCCGTTCGGCGACGCCGGCGAGAAGATCGGGGAGATCGTAGATCTCCGCGGGACCTGCCACGAGGTCCACCTGGGGGAGACGGCGGAAGACATCCTCGCGCTGCGTCTTCGCCATGCAGCCGAGGATGCCCAGGACGAGATGCGGGCGCTCCCGCTTGAGCTTCTGCATGAGGCCCATCTTCCCGATCGCACGCTCCTCGGCGTGCGCGCGGACCGAGCAGGTATTCAGGAGAATGACGTCCGCGTCCTCCTCGCGGTCGACCATGGCGTAGCCCTGGGCGGTGAGCATCCCGAGGATCTCCTCCGAGTCCCGCTCATTCATCTGGCAGCCATAGGTCTGGAGGAACACGGTCTGGGCCATGGCGGCCCGATTGTACACCTGGCCCGTCGCGGACCCGCTGACGGCGGCATGACCCCCGCGGTTGCGGGGTCGGCAGCGCGAGGCCCGGCGCGGCGCCCTCAGCCGGCGAGCCCGATGCGGATGCGCCGGTTGTGACGGCCCTCGTTGTCGACCTTGAGGATGCGCACGGGTGGGGACTGGCCCGTTGACGAGAGATCGGTGCCGCCGCACGCCGTCATGGCTCCTCCGGAACCGGGCCCGTCAGGGCGTCCGCTGCCGTTGTTGCTCCAGCTCGAGGTCCAGGCGCTTGAGCCGCTCGAGCTCCTGCGCCCGCTGCTCGAGCTCGCGGGTCCGCCGCTCCAGCTCGAGGTCCAGGCGCTTGAGCCGCTCGAGCTCCTGCGTCCGCCGCTCGAGCTCGCGGGTCCGCCGCTGCAGCTCGAGGTCCAGGCGCTTGAACCGCTCCAGATCCTGCATGCGCTGCTCGTCCGCCCGGATGAGCTGGTAGAGCTCCGCAGTGCGCTGGTCGAGCTCCTTCTCCAGGGCCAGGTGCGCCAGGAGCAGGTCGCGCCAGGCGCGGCCTTCGCCCGCGTAGGGGGAGTCCGGGTAGTCGCGGACCAGCCGGTCCGCGACCACGTAGGCCTGGCTGTAGTCGCGGCCGAGGTACTGGGGGTTGCACAGGACCCGCGTGAGCCCGAGGAGCGCCCGGTCCGCGAACGGCGAGCTCGGATCGCGCGCGACCTCGTCGAACAGGCGCGCCGCTTCCGTGTGATCGCCGGCCTGCACCTGCACCTCCGCCAGCTGGACGGCACGCTGGTCGTCCGAGGGGGGCGTCGCCTCCATTGGCGCCGCGCGCGGCCCCGCACAGGCGGGCAGCAGGAGCAGGAGCAGCGGGAGGACGCGCCCCGGCCTCACGCGAGGGCTCCGCGGACGACCGGCGCCGTGGCGGGCAGCGTGAACGTGAAGCGGCTTCCCTGACCCTCCTGCGACTCGACCCACACGCGGCCGCCGTGCGCCTCGACCAGCCCGCGCACCATCATGAGGCCGAGGCCGCTGCCGCCCCGGCCTCGATGGGCCTGCTCGTAGGGATCGAAGATCTTGGCCACCAGGTCGGGGGGGATTCCCACCCCGGTGTCCGCGACCCGCACCGCCACATCGCCCTTCTGGATCTCGGCGGTGACGGAGACGCGCCCGCCCGGCGGCGTGAAGCGCACCGCGTTCGCGAGAAGGTTCACCACGATCTGCTGGATCCGGCCGGCGTCGGCCGTGATGGACGGCAGGTCGCCGGGCACCGAGATGTCGATCCTCAGCTGTCCGCGCTCGGCGAGAGGGCGAACGTCCTCGACGGCCTGGTCGATCACGCCGCGGACATCCGTCGGCTGCAGGTCGAGACGGAGCCGGCCCGCCCGGAGCCGCCCGAGCTCCACGATCTGGCCGACGAGCGACAGGAGCCGCCGGCTGCTCGTTCCGATGGTCTCGGTCATGCGAATCTGCTTGGGCGTGAGCGGCCCGAGGGAGCCGGTCCGGAGAAGATCCGCGGACCAGCGTATCGCGGCGAGGGGAGTGCGGAGGTCGTGAGAGATTCCGGTGAAGAGGTCGTCCTTGAGGCGATCGATCTCGCCCAGCCGCGCGGCCATCGTGTTGAAGGCCCGCGTGAGGTCGCGGATCTCGCTGGGGCCCGCGACGGCCAGCGGCTCGGCAAACTCGCGTGCGGCCACCGCCTGCGTGGCGGTCCGCAGCCGGTCGAGCGGTCGCGCGACGCGCAGAACCACGAACGCTCCCAGACCGAGCCCGATCAGGACCGCCGCCGCCAGGGCGGTCATGCCCAGGACGCGCGTGTGGCCGGCGATGGTCTCCAGGGACTCCTGGCGCCGCCGGAGCTCGGCGCCGGAGGCCACGTAGAGCCGATCGAACAGGTCGTCGAGCTCCAGCGCCGGATGAGGATGGCCGGCGGCGAGCTCGCCCTGCTCCACGAACTGACGGTACTCGTCCAGGCAGTTCCGGGCTTCCCGCACGAGATCGCGCTCGGTCGCCGTCGCGAGCAGGCCGTCCAGGCGGTCGAGATCCTCGGCGGTCGCGCGCAGCCGGTCGCGGAAGATCCCGAGGAACGCGGGGTCCCTGAGGATGGCGTACCGGCCCTCCATCCGCCGGAGCGCCGCCACATGATCGAGGAGACCGACCTCCAGGCGAACGGCGGGGATGCCCGTATCGACGAGGCTCCGGTGAGCTTCGGTCAGCCGGCGGGTGACGAGAAGGTTCCATCCCACGAGCGAGCCGACCACCAGGAGGAGTCCTCCGACCGCGAGACCGAGCTGGTGGCTGAGACGCAGTGAGGGCATCGCAGGACGAGTCACGTCGTGTACAAGAGCGGTGCCAGGCTCGCCATCTTTCGAGGTCCGGCTCAGATCATACACGACAAGCTGTTGATTTAACGAGAGTATGCATGTTTCGTCACGGCATGGGGAGGTGCGGGTGGCAGGTGTGTCGCGACCGGACGAACCTTCCCGGAACGGCAGCCCGAAGGAAGGATCGGCGGTCCTCTTGTGTCGCCGGGGCCCGGGTCCGAGCCGTTCGGCCCCGCCGGTCCGCTAGTCCAGGCGCGCGTCAGATACAACGGCCCCCATCGACCTCCACGCAGGCGCCGGTGATCATCGCGGCATCGTCGGACGCCAGGAACAGCGCGGTGCGGGCGACGTCATCGGGCAGGTTGAGGCGCCCCAGCGGGATGGTCGGCAGGTACTTCCGGAGCAGCGCGTCGTCCACCTGCTCCTTGCCGGAGAATCGTGGAAGCATTGGCGTCTCGGTGGCCACGGGCGCGATGGCCACGACCCGGACGCCGAAGGGCGCGAGCTCGAGGGCGAGGCTCTTTGCCAGGGTGACGACCGCCCCCTTGGAGGCCGAGTAGGACTGCACCCCGGGGCGCGGCCGGATGGCGGACGTCGAGGCCGTGACCAGGAAGACTCCGGACCGCTGCCGCTTCATCATCGGCGCTGCGTACTTGGCGCCGAGGAAGACGCCCCGGACGTTGACGGCCATGATGCGATCGAACGTGGCCTCGTCGACCTCCTCGATCGGGGTCGGAGCTTGCGGGACACCCGCGTTCGCGTAGAAGACGTCGAGCCGCCCCCAGCGCGTTTCGGTCGCGGCCACCGCCGCCTCGTTGTCGGCCCCTCGGCTCACGTCCGCCCGTATCGCGAGCGCCTGGCCGCCGGCGCGCTCGATGGCCTCGGCGGTCACCTTCGCCGCCTCCTCATCGAGATCCACGGCGGCGACCCGCGCGCCTTCCTGGGCGAAGAGCAGGGCCGCGGCCCGGCCGATGCCGGACCCTGCGCCCGTCACGAGTGTCACCTTGTCTCGAAGTTTCATGGAGACCTCCCTCGGCGGTGAGGGGGGCGTTCGCGTCCGCCGTCCCCAGGCAGCGTAGCACGCGGCCCGACCCGAGCGGGGGCGCGCGCGGGACACGCGGTTGCCCTGATCGGGGCCGTGCCATATCCTGCCCCGTAAGCCTCACCGCCGGCGGAGCCGTTCCGGGACAGGAAGCGTGGCCAAGGAGGACCCGTTGCGAACGACTGTCTGCAGCACCCTGCGCGCCTGGAGCGTGCCGCTCGCGATCGCGGCCGTCGTGCTCGGCCTGCCCGCGCCGGCGGCTGCCGTCCTGGCCCGTCTGAGCGACGACGCCCACGTGTCCGCGTCCGGGCGGACCGTCAACTTCGGCTCTGCCCAGACGCTCCTGGTGCAGGGGCCCGGACCGACCGCCGCCCGCGCCTACGTGCGGTTCGACCTGACCACGCTTCCCTCCGGCACCCGTGGCCCGGACGTCGCGCGCGCGGTTCTCCGGCTCTGGGTTGCGAAGGTGACCCGTGCCGGGATGTTCGATGTGCACTCGGTCCGCGGCGGCTGGAACGAGGACGCGCTCACGGAATCCAACGCCCCGGGGCGCGGTCGGGACGAGCTGATCGGTATCCCGGTCTCGACGCAGGATCGGAACCGGTTTGTGATCGTCGACGTGACCGAGCTCGTGCAGGAGTGGCTCGATCGGACTCTCGAGAACAACGGCCTGTTGCTGGCGCCGAACGCGGCCGGCGTGTCGGTGGAGTTCGACAGCAAGGAGAATGCGACGACGAGCCACGAGCCCCAGCTCGAGATCACGCTCAGGAGCACGGGGGCGGCGGGTCCACCGGGCCCGGCGGGACCGCCCGGTGCGGCGGGTGAGCGTGGGCCGGCGGGTCCGGCCGGGCCTCCCGGGCCGCCGGGGTCGGCGGGGGCGGTTGGCCCGGTTGGGCGGACAGGTCCTGCCGGACCGGTCGGCCCCGCTGGACCTCCGGGCGGAGTGGGTCCATCGGGCCCGACCGGTCCACGAGGGCCAAGCGGTCCCTCCGGGACATCGGCATCCACGCCGGCGCAGATGGCCGCGGTGGGACCTGCGCTGCCCGAGGGCACGCCGGGCGGCCTGCGTGAGTACCGAACGTCCGGGACATGGAC
Organism: Candidatus Methylomirabilota bacterium; assembly: GCA_035550795.1. Taxonomy (GTDB): domain Bacteria; phylum Methylomirabilota; class Methylomirabilia; order Rokubacteriales; family DASRDR01; genus DASRDR01. The sequence continues at coordinate 57,152 of DASZOL010000008.1, read as the reverse complement.
GGCGCCCCCTGGGGTGACGCGCGTGCTCGTGGAGGCGTGGGGCGCGGGCGGCGCTGGGGGTCCCGGGTCACCGGGCAGCCAGGGCGGTGGGGGCGGGGGTGGGGCCGGCGCCTACCAGCGCACGGTCGTCGCAGTCGTGCCCGGGACCACGTACGACCTCGTGGTGGGCGACGGGGGTCAGCCCGATCCGAGCGGAGGCGGAGACGGGCGAGACACCCAGCTCCGAGACGCCATCACGGGCACGGTGCTCTTCTCGGTGCGCCCGGGGCAAGGTGGGCGTCCGGGGCGGCCGGATGGCACACCGGGCGGTGGCGGCAGCGGGGGCCGTGCCGACGCCCTGCTGGGACTCGGGCGTGAGGGCGGCCAGGGTGCCCCGGGCGAGGTCTGCCGGCCCGCCCCGCTGTCGCCCACGACATGCCTTTCGCCTGGCCGCGGGGGCGCGCATGGTGTGCCGGCGCGCGGGAGCGTGGACCTGCCGGCCCGGGTGAGCACCGGCGGGGCGGGCGGTGACGCCGGACGCCCTGGAGTTCCTGGTGGCCCGGGCTACGTGATCCTTGTCTGGTAGGCCCTGCCGCCGCCGGGCGCGCGCCCTTCGACGTCCTGATCGCCTCCGTCGGGACGCGGGACTCGCCCTCGCCACGGGCTGCCGGCGACGGCACCCGGAGCCGGCGCGCTCTACCGCGGCACGGCAGGAGCCGCGTCGGCAAGCGCCTGACGCGAGCGCCTGAGAGGAGACCTCGTATGCGGGACGTTTTCCGGACGGCTCTGTGCGATCTCGTGGGGATCGAGTATCCCGTCATCCAGTCGGGCATGGGGAACGTCGCCGGACCTGACCTCGTCGCCGAGGTGTCGCGCGCCGGCGGGCTGGGCGTCCTCGCCGGCCTGAACGTGGCTCCCGAGGAGCTGCGAGGCCGGATCCGCGAAGTGCGCGCGCTGACCGACCGACCGTTCGGCGTCAATCTGTGGCTTCACACCGAGCTGCGGCCGCCGGTCGATCCGGCGACCATCCCTGGCGATCAGCTCGCCGCCGTCCATGTCGTGCTGGACCGGTTCCGCGCCCAGCTCGGGCTGCCCGCGCGCTCCGCGCGTCCCGGCGCCGTCCCTGACATCATCGAGGCGCAGATCGAGGTCGTCCTGGAGGAGCGTCCCGCGGTCTTCAGCGTCGGGCTCGGCGACCCCGGTCCCGACCTCGTGCGCCGCTGCCGGGCGGAGGGGATCAAGGTGGTCGCCATGGCGGCGACGGTGGAGGACGCGCGCGCGGTCGCGGCGTCGGGGGTCGACGTGGTCGTCGCCCAGGGCAGCGAGGCGGGGGGCCACCGCTCGACGTGGGTCAAGCGGGCGTCGCCCGAGGCAGCCAGCGTCGGCGTGATGGCGCTCGTTCCGCAGATCGTCGACGCGGTCGCCCTCCCCGTCGTGGCGGCGGGTGGAATTGCCGACGGGCGGGGGCTGGTCGCGGCGCTGGCCCTGGGAGCGGTCGGCGTCCTGCTCGGGACTCGATTCGTCGCGACGCGGGAGTCCATGGCGCCGGAGTTCTGGAAGAAGTCACTTCTCGAGCGGGACGGGGAGGACACCACGGTCACCGACGCGTTCTCGGGACTCTGGCTCCGCACCTTCCGCAACACCTACACCGCCGAGTACCAGGCGTCGGGCGCGCCGGTCCTGCCCCCGCTCCTCCAGACGCGGGCGGCCCAGGACGTCATCGAGGAGGCCCGGCGCCGCGCCGATGGCGAGTATTTCCCGATGCTCTCGGGGCAAGGGGTCGGCCTCGTCCGCGACCTGCCCGGCGCGGGCGAGGTGGTCGAGACGATCGTCCGCGAGGCGCGTGCGGCCCTTGCCGGGCTCCCGCGCCGCGTGCGTCTCGCGTGACGCGCCGCCGGCTGACGCGGGCCCGCCGCGCGGGCAGGCCTCGTTGCGCGCCGTGGTAGGCTGGGAGGCGTCGGGGACGCCGCGTCGTCGCGGGGTCCTCTAGATCACTGCGGCGGCCCCCTCGCGGGTGGCGTCGCGGAGGCGGCATGGAGCAGCAGACCTCGTTCGCTTCCCAGACGCGCTTTCGTCTCGAGCTCCCGACGACCGCGTTCCCGTTCCGGCGCGAGCTGAGCCTGGCCCCCCTGGTCGCCGCGTGGGAGGCTGCCGCCGCCGAGCCCGGCATCGCGGGGGACGTCGCCCGGGCCGTCTGTCGCGGACTCGACCGGGCGCCCGAGCTCCGCGCGCCGATCGACGACCCGTCGACGCTGGAGCGTCACCGTGAGCTGGTCGACGTGCTGATGTCGCGCGTCTTCCCGGCCGCCTCGTGGGCGCAGGACTACGCGGCCGCCACGGTGCCCTTCCAGCTGCGCGCCGTCCACGCGACGCCGAGCTTCCGGCGACTCCTGCTCGACGCGAACGGCGTCCTCCAGGGCTGGCTGAACCTGAGCGCCGAGCGCGCGGCCCAGGGGCGGCTCCTCTACGCCTACGACGCCATCCTCCGGGTCCACTACGGCATGACGCTCGACGTGGACTACCCGCTCATCCTGGCGGCGCGCGACGAGAACTCCGGTCTCGATCGGCACTTCAGGGTGCAGTTCGACACGCGGTTCCTCGACGTGCGGACGCTCCGCCCCCTTCCGCCTCTCGACCAGGCGGTCCGGGAGCAGCTGCTCCGGGGGGGCGCGGCCCCGAAGCTCCTCGGGGAGCTGTTCCAGCCGGACGGGTTCGAGTTCTCCGGCTTCGTCGTGGTGCGCGCGACGGACGTGACGGATCAGGAGGTGCTGTCCGCCATCGAGCGGGACCTGATCGACAAGGAGTCCATCGTCTCGACCGAGCGGTTCCAGGAGCTCCAGGGCAAGCTCCGGACGCTCCTCCGGCGGCCCGACCTGCGCCTCGGCCTGGCCGCGTTCCAGGACGGGCGCGTCTTCATCCTGAACTACACGTGCGAGATCGAGCACGGCTGCATCTTCGCCGACACCGAGCACCGCAAGATGAGCGACTTCGTGGGCTCGGTGTACGAGCGCGCCGTGTCCCAGGGGACGCCCCTCGTCGTCGACGACCTAGCCGTCGAGCCGCGGCGGACCCAGTTCGAGGACGCGCTCCTGGCCCTGGGGGTCCGCAACCTCCTGGTGGCCCCGCTGCACTATCAGGACCGACCGATCGGCACGCTCGAGCTGAGCTCGCCGAATCCGGGCGACCTCGGTGCCGTGAGCATGATCAAACTCCGCGAGGTGCTCCCCCTGTTCTCGATGGCGGTCCGGCGGAGCCTCGACGAGCTGGAGGCCCGCGTCCAGGCGGTGATCAAGGAGAAGTGCACTGCGATCCATCCCTCGGTCGAGTGGCGCTTCCGGCGCGCCGTCCTCGACAGCATCGAGGAGCACGACGGCGAGGCGATGGAGCTCGAGCCGATCGTCTTCCGGGACGTGCACCCGCTCTACGCTCAGACGGACATCCGCGGCTCGTCGGTCGAGCGCAACCTCGCGTCCCAGGCCGACCTGGGCGTCCACCTGCGCCTGGCCCTCGCGGTCGTCGAGGCGGCCAGGGCGGCGCGTCCGCTCTTGCCCATCCTCGACGAGACCGCCTACCGGATCGAGCGGCACGCCCGGCAGGTCGAGCAGGTGCTCTCCTCGGGCGACGAGGTGACGTTGCTCGCGTTCCTCCGGCAGCACGTCGAGCCCCTGTTCGACCAGCTCGCCGGCTTCGGGCCGGAGGTGCGGGAAAGCGTGGAGACGTACCGGGCGGCGCTCGATCCCGGCCTCGGCACCGTCCACCGCCAGCGGCGGGACTACGAGGAGAGCATGACGCTGGTGATCGACACGGCGTCCTCGTACCTCGCCGCCGAGGAGGAGCTGGCCCAGTCGATGTTCCCGCACTACTTCGAGCGGCAGCGGACCGACGGCGTGGACCACACGATCTACGTCGGCCGGAGCCTGGTCGAGGACGGGCGGTTCGACGAGCTGTACCTCCGGAATCTCCGCCTGTGGCAGCTCATCGTCACGTGCGGGATCGCGCGCCGGACCGAGGCCGTCCTGCCTCGCCTGAGCGTGCCGCTCGCCACGACCCACCTGGTGCTCGCCCACCACGCGCCGCTGTCCATCCGGTTCCGCTTCGAGGAGCGGCGCTTCGACGTCGACGGCGCCTACAACGTCCGCTACGAGGTCATCAAGAAGCGGATCGACAAGGCGGTGGTGCAGGGGACGCGGGAGCGGATCACGCAGCCGCGGAAGCTGGCGATCGTGTACTCCCACCCCGCCGAGGCGGCCGAGTACCGGACGTACCTGGATTACCTGGGCGCCCGGGGGTACGTGACCGGGGAGATCGAGGACCTCGCCCTGGAGGAGCTCCAGGGCGTCCAGGGGCTGGGGGCGCTCCGGGCGACGATCGACGTGTCGGTGCCGCCGTCCACCGACGTCGGCGAGGCCGCGCGAGAAGCGGATCGGGCGGCGCTGCGCCGCTGAGGGCGCGTCCCGGGCTCCCCATCACCACCGGTCTGACCCGGCGCGCGGTGCCGGGGCCGTGTCGGATCCGAGCGGGCGGCAGGACCCTGAGAGGATCGCGTCGGCGGACTACGGAGGGGATCCGTCAAGCCTCTCCGGCGTCACGCGCAGGCCACGAGACCCGCCGGCGGAGTCTTCGCGCCCAGCCGGCGCAGCGCTCGTCTCGTCAACGCCTGAAACTTCTGCGCCTTGGCCGGCTCACGCATCTCCGGCCGCCGGGTCCAGAAGGACAAGAGAACGGGGGGCGCCCGGCGCAAGCCTCCGGAGGGAGCGGAGAAGGCGAAGCTGCTCCTGGCGCTCGATCAGGTGCGTGAACCCGCCCCACCCGATGTAGACGACGTCGAAGGGGGGGCGGAAGTCGCTCCCCCCTTCGCGGGACGGCGGCGTGAGCGAGCATCGTGTGTTCCCAGCTCGCGAGCCCCCCTTCGAAGATCTCTCCCCCGGCAGGTAAGTCCGCGATCCACCGTACGTGAGCTCCGTGTAGTCCGCGCGGTGCTGCGCCGGCAGAAAGCCGAGCAGGATCTCGTCCCGCGGAATGTCGTGTGCGCGGGTGGCGACGTTGGTCAGCCTGGTCCAGCGGGCGAGAACCCGGGCCCAGAACGGCACGCCCATCGCCTTCTCCGCGGGGGATGCTCAGTCGACGATGAACAGGCGCGCGCCCGTCCGGGTGGACGAGCGGTGTGCCTCGTGGCCGTCGGCGACCTGGTAGCTCGTTCCCGGCCGGAGCACGAAACGCCGCCCGTCCTCGAGCTCGGTCTCGAGCTCACCGTCCAGCACGAGCAGCACGTGGCCCTTCCGGCACCAGTGATCTGCCCGGTAGCCCGGAGAGTACTCCACCATCCGCACCCGGATCCTGCCGACCTCGCGGGTTCGCCAGGTGGCCGCGCCCGCCTCCCCCGCGTGCCGGGTCGGCTCGACCGCGCTCCAGTCGGTCGTGTGGAAGGGGATCTCCTCAATCTTCACGACGGTGCCTTCGGTGGTCCGTCGTGACGGCCGGCGCCGGCCTCACGCGAGGAGGGACCGGATGGCGGCGACGAGGTCCTCCTTGGTCGGGATGGTCGCGCGCTCGAGGTTGTCGTTGTAGGGCATCGGCACCGTCCGGGCGGCGACCCGCAGGATCGGCGCGTCGAGCTCGTCCAGCGCCTGCTCGCTGACCAGCGCCGCGACCTCGGCCCCGAACCCCCCGCGCTTGACCGCCTCGTGCGCGATGACGAGCCGGTGCGTCTTGCCGACGGACTGAAGGATGGTGGTCTCGTCCAGAGGCGCCAGCGTGCGGGGGTCGATGACCTCGACGCTCACCCCTTCCTTCTCCAGGTCGCCCGCGGCCTGGAGCGCGCGGCTGACCATGGCCTGGGTGGCGATCACGGTGACGTCCCGGCCGGCCCGCTTGACGTCCGCCTTGCCGATCGGGATGGCGTAAGGCTCCTCCGGGACCTCGCCCTTGAGGGGGTAGAGCGCCTTGTGCTCGAGGAAGATGACGGGGTTGTCGTCCTGGATCGCGGCGGTCAGGAGCCCCTTGGCGTCGTAGGGCGTCGACGGCGCGATGACGACGAGCCCCGGCACGTGCGTGAACCACGCCTCCAGGCTCTGGGAGTGCTGGGCGGCCAGCCGGATGCCGCCGCCCTGGGGGCCGCGGATGACGAGCGGCACGGTGGGCGTGCCGCCGAGCATGTAGCGGAACTTCGCCGCCTGGTTCACGACCTGGTCCATCGTCATGGCGATGAAGTCCCAGATCTGGATCTCCACCACCGGGCGCATCCCGGCCACCGCCGCGCCGACGCCCGCACCGACGAACGTCGCCTCCGAGATGGGCGTGTCTCGCACGCGGTCCTCGCCGAAGCGGTCCCGGAGCCCCTTGGTGACCTGGAAGATCCCGCCAATCAGCCCGACGTCCTCGCCCATCACGAACACGCGGGATTCCCGGGCCATCTCCTGGTGGAACGCCTCGTTGAGCGCCTCGTTCATGGCGAGCTGCCGCGTGCCGCGCGAGGCCGGCTCGCTCCCCGGGGCGTGCGGCGCGTACACCGACGACTCCATCAGCTCGACGGTGGGCTCCGCGCTGGCCGTTCCGAACCGAACGGCCTCGTCGAGCGCCAGCTCGACCGCCTGCTCGAGCTCCTTGAGCCGCATCGGCGTGAGGGCCTTCCGATCCACGACGTGGTGGCCGAAGCGCACGATGGGGTCGCGCTCGATCCACTCACGCTCCTCCTCCTTCGTCCGGTAGTCGGGGAGGTTCGCGCGCATGCTGTGGCCGCCCCACCGGTAGGTCACCGCCTCGACGAAGGTCGGACCCTCGCCCCGGCGGGCGCGGGCGACCGCGTCCTTGACCGCCTCGTAGACCGCCAGGACGTCGTTCCCGTCCACGCGCGCATACGGCATGTCGTACCCGGCGGCGCGCTTCGCGATCTCGCCGGCGGTCGTGCGCTTCGTGTCCGTGGAGAGCGCGTACTTGTTGTTCTCGCACAGGAAGATGAACGGGAGCTTCCACACCGCCGCGAGGTTCATGGTCTCGTGGACCACGCCCTGGTTGGCCCCGCCGTCCCCGAAGAAGGTGAGCGCGACCCGGTCCGTGCCCTGGATCTTCGCGGCGAGTGCGGCCCCCGCGCCGATCGGCACGCCGGCGGCGACGATCCCGTTGCACCCGAGGATGTTGAGGTCGAGCGCCGCGATGTGCATCGAGCCGCCCAGGCCCCGGCAGTACCCGTCCTCCCGGCCCATCAGCTCCGCCATCATGCGGTCGATCCGGGCCCCCTTGGCGATGGTGTGGCCATGGCCCCGGTGGTTCGACACGATGAAGTCGTCCTCGCGCAGGTTCGCGCAGGCGCCCGCCGCCACCGCCTCCTGCCCGACGTAGCTGTGGGCCGTGCCCTTGACGATGCCCTGCTGGAAGAGCTCGGCGACCTTCTCGTCGAAGCGTCGGATCTTCACCATCGTGCTGTAGAGGCTCTCGCAGAACTCTCCGGTGAGCTTCATGGCGGCATCCTCTCGTGCGGTCTTGGGATGAGGCCCGGGCGCAGGGGTCGGACGGGCCCGGCGCGGGGACGGCTTCGGCGCTCCGGTCGGCATGCTCCCGCCATTATACGGGCGCTCCGCGTCCCGTGGGGCGGGCGCTTCCGGCGCTCTAGTCGTCGCGGCGCCGTCGAGGAGCGAGGGGTGCCGGGTCCTCCGCCAGCTGGCTCGGAAGCCGAAGCTCCGCCTGCGCTGACCGGCGCTCCCGCGAATGGCCGGCGGCGGCCCGCGCCCGTTGGCCGTTGACGGGACGCGGCCGCCCCGCTGACGCTCGGCCGCGTGGGAGCGCCCGGCTCGTTCCTTGCCTTCCTGGCGGTCGCCGCCGTCGTGATCGCCACGCCCGGGCCCGACACGGCCCTGACGATCCGGAACACGCTCGGCGGCGGACGGCGAGCTGGCCTCGGGACGGCACTCGGGGTGGCGGCTGGCCAGGCGGTCTGGACGGTGGCCTCGAGCGCCGGCGTGGCCGCGCTGTTCGTCGCCTCGGCGTCGGCCATGGGGGCGCTGCGGCTTGCCGGGGCGGTGTACCTCGGCTGGGTCGGCACGCAGGCTCTGTGGGGGGCCTGCCGGGCCGGGGGGCCGCGGGATGCGCGCGGGGCCCCGATCGCCGCCGGGCGGCTCGCGGTCCGGGCCGCGTTCCGGCAGGGGGTCCTCAGCAACCTCGGGAACCCGAAGATGGCCGTGTTCTTCACGAGCCTCCTGCCGCAATTCACGCCGGCCGGGACCGCCGCGTTCGCCGCGCTCCTGGCGCTGGGCCTCCTGTTCTGCGCCATGACGCTGGTCTGGCTGGCCGGCTACGCCGCCGTGGTCGCGCGGGCGGGTGACGTCCTGCTCCGACCCCGCATCCGCCGCGTCCTCGAAGGCGCCACGGGCCTCGTCCTCCTGGCGCTCGGCGCGCGCCTGGCGCTGGACCGCCGCTGATCGAGGGCATCGCGGGGTTGCATTGACCCCGCTGGGTGAGCGAGATACGCTCGGGCCCGTGACGGGCGCCGCCATCCGCCATCCGGCCGGACGTCAGCGCTGCCCGGCGAAGGGGGATTCATGCGACATCGCATCGCGGTGATTCCCGGGGACGGGATCGGGGGAGAGGTCGTGCCCGAGGGCCAGCGCGTCCTCGAGGCGGCGGCGCGCCGGTTCGGGTTCGAGGTCGCCTGGAGCGAGTTCGACTGGAGCTGCGAGCGCTTCCGGAAGACGGGCCGGATGATGCCCGAGGACGGGCTCGAGCAGCTCGCCGCGTGCGACGCGATCTTCCTCGGCGCGGTCGGGGCGCCCGGCGTGCCGGACCACGTCTCCCTGTGGGGGCTCCTGATCCCGATCCGGAGGACGTTCCGGCAGTACGTCAACCTCCGTCCCGTGCGCCTGCTGCGCGGCGTCCGCTCGCCGCTCGCCGACCGCTCGCCCGCCGAGATCGACATGGTCATCGTCCGGGAGAACAACGAGGGCGAGTACTCCGAGATCGGCGGGCGCCTCTACAAGGGCACGGACGAGGAGCTGGCGGTCCAGCAGGCCGTCTTCACCCGGAAGGGCTGCGACCGCGTGATGCGGTACGCGTTCGAGCTGGCCCGGAGTCGCCCCCGGCGCCACGTCACCTCCGCGACCAAGTCGAACGGCATCATCCACAGCATGCCGTACTGGGACGAGCGCTTCGCGGCGATGGCGCGGGAGTACCCGGACGTGAAGACGGCGCAGTACCACATCGACATCCTCACGGCGCATTTCGTGCAGCACCCCGACTGGTTCGACGTAGTGGTCGGGTCGAACCTCTTCGGGGACATCCTGTCCGATCTCGGACCGGCCATCGCGGGCTCGATCGGGCTGGCGCCGGGCGGCAACATCAACCCGGAGAAGGACCACCCGTCGATGTTCGAGCCTGTGCACGGCTCGGCGCCCGACATCGCGGGGAAGGGCATCGCAAACCCGGTCGCCCAGATCTGGACCGGCGCGATGCTCCTCGAGCACCTCGGCCACACCGCGGCCGCTCACGCCGTCGTGCGGGCCATCGAGACGGTGGTCGCGGAGGGCAAGACCGTGACGCGCGACCTCGGCGGCAAGGCCTCGACTCGCGAGGTCGGCGAGGCGCTGGCATCCCTCATTTGACCCGTTTGACCGGCCGCGGGCAGTGCGTGCGTCCGCGGCGCCGAACGTAGCCTGGCGCGCGGGCGGCACCCGCCGCCCTACATCCCGGGAGGCAGTCGTGGCGCAGCGCTCCGTGTTCAAGGCGAGGCGAGTCGCGAACCCGACCGTGTCGGGCTGGCTCGTCGACCACGCGATCCTGACGGACGGCGAGCGGATCCAGGCGGTGGTCCCGCAGCGCGAGCTGCCCGTCGACGCGGGGGCGACCCATCGCGTCCACGACCTCGGCGACGTCTCGCTCCTGCCGGGCCTTGTCGACGTCCATGCGCACATGCACTGCTCGGCCACGCCCGACGCCTACCATCTCGTCACCACGGAGTCGCACGAGGCGCTCCTCCTCCGGGCGGCGGCGAACGTCCGGGCGGCGCTGATGAGCGGGGTGACGACGCTCCGCGATATCGGCAGCAAGAACGAGGTCGCCTTCCCGATCCGCGACGCCGTGCGCCGGGGCCTCGTGCCCGGCCCGCGCCTGATCCTGACCGGCACGCCGGTCACCACGACGGCCGGCCACTGCTGGATGTTCGGGACCGAGGCCGACACCCTCGACGAGGTCGTCGCCGCGGTGCGCCGCCAGAAGAAGCTCGGCGCCGACTGCATCAAGATGATGGCGACCGGCGGCATGTTCACGCCGACGGCGAACCCCCGGACGGTCCAGTACCCCGTCGCGACCCTGCGGGCGGCGGTGCGGGAGGCCGAGCGCCTGGACATGCAGATCGTCGCCCACACCCTCTCGGCGGACGGTGTGCGGAACTGCGCCGAGGCGGGCATCCATCACCTCGTCCACGCCCGGTGGCTCTCGGCCGACCCGCAGAAGGGGCTCGACTACGATCCCGAGGTGTCGAGCCGGATCGCGGCAAACGGCCAGGCGGTGGACGTGACGTTCGGGCTTCACCTGCTCGCCCACGAGGCGGTCGAGGCGGGCGCGCCGCCCCCGAGACCGCACTGGTCCGTGTCGGCGTCGCCGGTGTCGATGGACGAGCACGTGGAGGCGACCCGCGACATGCGGGCCCGCGGCGTGCGCTTCATCACCGGGCTCGACATGGGGATGGCCCACGCCCGGTTCGACGCGTCGTCGGCGAGCGCCCGGGCGTTCGTGAAGTGGTTCGGCTACTCGCCGTGGCAGGCGCTGGCGGTGTCGACCGTCGAGTCCGCCGAGGCCATGCGCCTCGGGCAGGAGGTCGGCGCCATCCGGCCGGGGCTGGTCGCCGACCTCGTGTCCGTACCCGGCGATCCGGCGGCCGACATCGCGCTCCTGGCCGACGCGGTGGACGTGATCCAGGCCGGGCGCCCGGTGAAGCTCGGCCGTCGCGCTCTCGTGTGATCCGCCCGCCTCGCCCGCCGCGGCGGCGCGGACGTCGCGATGCCGTGGTAAGCACTCACCGGACGGCCGGCCGGCGGCCGTCGACCTGGAGGTCACGATGGCATTCCGGATCAACCACATCCACCTGAAGGCGCCCGATCCGCGGAAGACCGCCGACTGGTACGTCCGGGCCTTCAACTTCAAGATCCTGTCGGACGAGACGCGGGTCTTCGGCGACCGCTTCGTGCGGTGCGTGAGCGAGGACGGCGGCATCGCGGTGAACATCTCGGGGGCGCGGACGGGGGAGCGCCTGGGCGCGGGCGACGCCACGCCGCACCACGGTCTGGAGCACTTCGGCTTCGACTCCGTGAGCCTGGAGACCGACATCGCCCGCCTGGAGAAGCTCGGCTGCCCGCTCCTCGAGGGGCCGATCCAGGTCCCGAACGGCGCGCGCATCGCCTTCATGCGCGCGCCCGACGACACGCGCATCGAGCTGATCGAGGCGCCGAAGAAGCCCGCGGTCGCCGGGGGCTGCTGCTGACGGGGGGCCCGCTGACGCCCGATCCGCCGCTGCCCGCCCCGCGGCGAGTACGCGACCGGATCGACCGTAGCGGATCAGGAGCGGCGCGCGGCCTCGATCGCCGCCGCCATCCGCTCCATGGCGCGGCTCGACGCCTCGGGGTGCGCGGCGGCGAAGCCGAGCACGAGACCGTTCGGGGCCTGGGCAGGCCGGGCGAAGTAGGCCGAGAGGGGCGTGACCTCCACGCCGCGGGTCGCCGCCTCCCGCGCCACGCGGACGGCGTCGGCACCCTCGAGGTCGGCCACGACGTGGAGCCCCGTCTGGACCGGCCGTAGCCGGAGCGCCCCCTGGCAGGAGCGCTGCGCCCCCGCGATCACGGCCTCCAGGCGCTCGCGGTACGCCGCCCGCATGCGGCGCAGGTGGCGGGTGAAGTGGCCCTCGGCGATGAAGTCGGCCAGGACGGCCTGATCGATCGCGGGCGGGTGCTGGTCGGCCGCGGCCCGCGCGGCGACGAGGCGACCCTGGAGGTCGGACGGCACGATCACGAAGCCCAGCCGCAGGGCAGGGAACAGGCTCTTGCTGAAGCTGCCGACGTAGATCACCCGGCCGTCGACGTCGAGGCCGTGGAGGCAGGGGATGGGACGGGCTCCGTACCGGAAATCGCTGTCGTAGTCGTCCTCGACCACCCACGCGCGTGCCCGGCTCGCCCACGCGAGGAGCGCCAGCCGCCGCGGCAAGCTCATCGGGACTCCTAGGGGATACTGGTGCGACGGTGTCACGTAGGCTAGGCGCGCGTCCCCGGCCCGCCGCACCCCGGCCTCGACGTCCAGACCCTCCGCGTCGATCCGCACGGGGAGGATCCGCGCCCCGGCCGCCACGAGCGCGCTGCGCGCCCCGGGATAACCGGGGTCCTCCAGCCAGACCCTGTCCCCCGGGTCGAGTAGCAGGCGGCAGACGAGGTCGAGGCCTTGCTGGGCGCCCGCCACGACGACCACCTGGTCGGCTTCGCACTGCGTGCCTCGAGCGGTCTGGACGTGTGCGGCGATGGCCTCGCGCAGCGCGCGGAGACCGGCTGCCTCTCCGTAGTCGAGCTGGGCCGATGTGACGGATCGCAGGCGGCGGCTCACCAGCCGCGACCAGAGGTGGATGGGGAAGAGATCCACTCCGGGCGTGCCGATCCGGAACGGCCGGGGCGGGCCGTCGAGCCGCCGGGCGCCGGGCGACGTCGCCGCCAGGGCGGCGCCGCGACGCGACAGCGGCGGGTGCCGCGGGCTGCGCGCGGGCCGGGGCACCCGGCCCTGCGGGAGGTCGTCCGGAAGGTCATGGGCCACGAAGGCGCCTGAGCCGCGCCGCGTGGTGAGGTACCCCTCGGCCACGAGCTGCTCCAGCGCCAGCACGGCGGTCGTGCGGGACACGCCGAGGTCCTCGGCCACCGCGCGCGACGACGGGAGCCGCGTGCCGGGCGCGACGAGGCCGTCCAGGATGGCCTGCCGGACGCCCGCGTAGATCTGCTGCTGCAGCGCGCCGCGGCCGGGGGACTCCAGGCGGATGAGCAGGCTGGTGGCCGGTCGTGTGCCCATGCGCGGCGGCTCCGAGGTGGTCGTATGCCACCCGCCCAGGGTGGCCGTCCGGATGATACCACCGAAGCGCCGCCCTCGACGCCCGCCAACTGGACTTAGGCGATCTCCCAGAACTGGCTCTCCACGCCCGCGCGGCTCCCCGGGACAATCAGGGCGTGAGCGCCACCGACACGGCGCCTCATAGTGGGAGGCTCGCATGAGCCAGTTCCTCGATCTTGTGGTGACCGTCCTCGCCGGACTCTCCCCGCTGCTGCTCGTGGGGGGGCTGCTCGCCCTGGCCGAGCGGCGCGATCGGCGCGAGCTGGCCCGGACCGCGCGGCAGGCCCGCCTGAGCGACGCGCTCGTGGAGGAGGTGGGGGCGATCGTGGCGCCCGTCGTGAAGCGGCGACTGGGACGGTGGCGAATTCGGATCGCGGTGCCCTTGGGCCGACCGGCGGTCGTCGCTCGCATCCTGGGGGTTCTGCACCGGACGCTCGGGCGCCTCGGGCCCGAGCGCTACGAGATCGTTCTGGCGCCCCAGGAGGCGCCGCTCTTGGCGCCGGGAAGACGGCCGGCCGAGCGCCGGCCGCGGGCCGCGTGAGCCCGGGGGACGCCCGGGACGGAGATCACTTCCGCAACGTGACGCGCAGGAGGACGACGACACCATGGCGACGCTGGAGCACGTCGGCACGGAGACGCGGGATGGCCAGCGGGACTTCGATTTCTTCCTCGGCCGCTGGGCCGTGCGCCATCGGCGGCTGAAGGAGCGGCTCAAGGGCTCTGACGCGTGGGAGGAGTTCGAGGGTACGGTGGTGGCGCGGCCGGTCTGGGGGGGACGGGCCAACGTGGACGAGCTCGTGGCCGACAGCCCCTCCGGCCCCGTGCTGGGCATGACCGTCCGAGTCTACGAGCCGGCGTCGCGCCAGTGGCGGCTGTACTGGGCCAACGCCGCGAGGGGGATCCTGGACCAGCCCATGCTCGGTGCCTTCAGCGGGGGCCGCGGGGAGTTCTTTAGCCACGAGCTCTTCGAGGGTCAGGGTGTGATCGTGCGCTACCTCTGGTCGGGGATCACGCCGACCTCGTGCCGGTGGGAGCAGGCGTTCTCCCCTGACGGGGGACGGACCTGGGAGACCAACTGGATCATGGAGTTCACCCGCCGCGCGTGAGTTCCGGGAGACGGACGCTTCCGCCCTCCGGCGCCCTGCGCGACGGCGCCGGGCGACCGGCCGCCGGGCGGCGGGAGCGCGGTGAGGGCGGGGGGGCCAACGCCATGCAGATGATCGAGCTCCGCAACTACCGCCTCCGGGACGGGGCGACCGGCGACTTCATCCGCTACTTCGAGGAGCACTTCCTCGTCTCCCAGCGGGAGGAGGGAATGCACGTGCTCGGGCAGTTCGCGGTCGTCGGGGAGCCGGACCGGTTCGTCTGGATCCGCGGCTTCGCGGACATGGGCGCGCGGCTGCGCGGGCTGAGCGGCTTCTACGAGGGACCCTTCTGGCAGGCGCGCCGGACCGAGGCCAACGCGATGATGCGCGACTCCGACCACGTGCACCTGCTACGACCGCTCGGACCGAGCGCGGCCCTGACGGGAGGCCTGTCGCTCGAGGACCGGGCCTCGGAGCCGCCCGGCGCCGTGCCGTCCCACACGGGGCTCGTCGCGGTCGACTTCTACCGGGCGGCGCCCGGTGCGCTGGATCGCCTGGTCGAGCGCTTCGACCAGCACGTGCGGCCGGCCCTGTTCGCCGAGGGCCACCGGGTGCTGGGCCACTTCGTCGCGGAGCTGACGCCCAACGACTACCCGCGGCTGCCGGTCATCCAGGACCCGGACCTTCTCCTGGTGCTCTCCGCGTACCGTGACGCCGAGCGCTGTGACGCCCTCCGGGCCGGGTGGCCCGACGGGGATCCGTGGCGGGCGGCCTTGCAGGGAGAACTCCAGGGGCTGGTCGCCGACGCGTCGACGATTCGCCTGCGACCGACGGCCAGGTCGCTGATCCGCTACGAGGGCAGCGGCCCCGCGTAGCCGTCCTGTCCGTTCCTCGAGGCCGGCCGCGCCCTCGTCGGACTCCGGAGCTCGCCCGCCCGGTCTCAGGGCGGCCTCGATCACGATCACCACGGGGGTCGAGGGTTTCCGCGGGGGCGCGGGATCCCGGCCATCCCATCGGTCGGGGTCCTCCCGGGCGCAGGGTAGCCATATTAGATGTGCCCGAGCCCGCGCAGCCGAGGATCCAGCACGTCGCGCAGGCGGTCGCCCATCAGGTTGAACGCCAGGACCAGCAGGGTGATGGCCACCCCGGGAATGGTGGGCATCCACCAGGCTCGCCACACCATCTCCTGCGAGTGGCCCAGCATTTGGCCCAGGCTGGGCGTCGGCGGCTGGATCCCCAGGCCGAGGAAGCTCAGCGCGGCCTCCAGGACGATCACCACCGGCAGCTGCAGCGTCGCCAGCACCAGGACGGTGGGCAGCACGTTGTGGAGCACGTGCCGGGCGAGGATGCGGGCGTCGGACGCTCCCACGGCCCGTGCCGCGGCCACGAACTCGCGATCGCGGAGCGCCAGCACCTCGCCCCGGACGACGCGGGCGTAGGTCGGCCAGCCCGTGATGACGAGGACGATCACGATCTGCACCAGGCCGGAGCCCAGCACGGCCACCACCGCGACCATGAGGAGCAGCGTCGGGACGGCGAGCTGAGCGTCCACGAGGCGCATCAGCGCGAGGTCGAGCCAGCCGCCGCGGTAACCCGTCACCATCCCGGTGACCAGACCCAGCAGCATGGAGAGGGGGACGACGGCCAGCGCCACCAGCAGCGAGATGCGGAGGCCGACCAGCAAGCGACTGAGGATGTCACGTCCCAGCTGGTCGGTGCCGAGCACGTGCACGTGGCCGCGGACGGGGGTCAGCGACGGCGGGCGCACGGTGACGCCCAGGTCCTGCGCGGCCGGGTCGTAGGGCGTGACCCAGGACGCGCCGAAGGCGGCGGCGGTCAGCACTGCCAGGAGGGCGGCCCCCACCGCGCCGGACGGGCCCCGGAGGAGCCGAAGCGCGAGAGGCCGGAGCCCTCTACGCTCGGTGCGCGGCCGCGCGAAGGCGAGGGTCGACCCAGCCATAGAGGAGATCGATGGTCAGGTTCACGGCCAGGAAGACGGCCGCGCCCATGATGGCCGCGCCCTGCACCACCGGGAAGTCGCGGCCCAGCACGGCCTGGACCGCCAGGCGGCCCATGCCCGGCCATGCGAAGATGGTCTCCACCACGACCGCGCCACCCAGCATCCGGCCGAAGTCCAGGCCCAGCACTGTCAGCACCGGAAGCGCGGCGTTCCGCAGGACGTGCTTCAGCAGCACGGCGCGGACGGCCAGCCCCTTGGCCCGCGCCGTGCGGATGAAATCCTGGGCGAGCACCTCCAGCAGGCTGGTGCGGGTCAGCCGGCTGATCTGGGCCGCGTAGAACCCGCCCAGCACGAAGGCCGGCATCAGCAGGTGCTGGGGGCTCCCGTACCCGGACACGGGCAGCCAGCCCAGCTGGACGCCGAAGACGATGATGAGCAGGAGGCCGAGCCAGAAGCTCGGGACACTCGTGCCCAGCAGGGCCACCGTCATGGCCGCGGTGTCCACGGCGGACCCGTGACGGGCGGCGGCGATCAAGCCCAGCGGCACGCCCAGCAGCACGGCCACGGCCAGCCCCGCGAGCGCCAGCTCGAAGGTGGCCCGCAGGCGCTCGACGATCAGCTCCCCGACCGGCAGGCCCTGCCGGTAGGAAAAGCCCAGGTCGCCCCGGGCCACCCGCGCCACGAACCGCGCGTACTGCACGGACAGCGGCTGGTCCAGCCCGTAGGCCTGACGGATCCGCTCCATGTCCTCCTGGGTCGCATCCTGAGAGACGAGCAGCGTCGCCGGATCACCGCTCGCGTGCAGCAGCGCGAACACGATCGTGATCACGCCGAGCATGGCGACGACCGAGAGCGCGAGCCGGCGGATCACGTACTCGGTCACGGCGCTCCCTCCCGGCTCGCGCGGAGGAAGCGCGACGGTTCCTCGGCGGGGTCTGGCGCGCGCAGGGACCGGCCCGGCGCCCGCGGGCACGGGCCGACCCGCCGCGCGCGGCGCCCGGTCAGCGTCGCCGCCAGCCGGCGTCGAACATGGTCAGGAGGAGATCCGGCCGGGGCGTCCAGTCGAGGTCGGGATGCATCCCGTAGACGTTGGGCGCCGTGAACAGGGAGATCGCCGGCGCCTCTTCCTTGTAGAGCATCTGGATGCGCCGCGAGAGGTCGCGGATCTGGTTCTCGTCCCCCGCGGCGTTCGCCGCTTCGATCAGCTGGTCGAAGTCGCGCTGGCCCGGCCGCCAGAGCGACCACTCCCCCTGGGAGTAGAAGGCGCGGAACGGGATGATCGTGCTCAGCCCGAAGAAGTCGGTGAACCGCGTGAACCACCCGTCCTCGGCGAGCTGCCGGCTCTGCACGGCCTTGAGCTGCACGCCGTACTCGGTGACGTTCGCGCGGGCGCGCACACCGACCCGGTTCAGCTGGTCCGCCACGGCCAGGGCGATGTCGCGGTCGCCGGGGTAGGCGCCGCTGGTCGTCGTGATGGTGAAGTCGAACCCGTTGGGATAGCCGGCCTCGCGCAGGAGCGTCTTGGCGCGCTCGGGGTCGTAGGCGAAGGGCGAGACGGCCGCGTCGCACCCGAGCATCACCTCGGTGCAGGCGGTTGCCACCGGCTGGCCCACACCGTGCATGATGCTGGTCAGGATGGCCTTGCGGTCGATCGCGTGGTTGAGCGCTTGCCGCACGCGGCGGTCGGCCAGCGGACGGTCCTTCGCGATGTTGACCAGGTTGTAGATGACGAAGTAGACGCTCAGGCTGCGTCCTTCCACCAGCTTCGCCCGCGGGGAGTCCTGGATCGGCTTGAACAGCTCGGGCGGGACCAAGTTGATGAGGTGGACGGAGCCGGCCAGGAGCTCCGCCAGCCGGGACGACTCGGACGGGATCGCGCGGAAGACGACGCGGCTGATCCTGGGCTTGCCGCCCCAGTAGTCCTGGTTGGCCTCGAGCTCCACGCGATCGTCCTTCACCCAGCGCACGAACCGGTAGGGCCCGGTTCCCACCGGGTGGCGGATGAGGACCTCGTCACCGCCCTGGGCCAGGAGGCCCGGCGGGACGATCATCCCGTAGTATCCGAGGAATCTCGGCATCAGCGGCCAGGGGCGCTCGGTGGTGAACCGTACGGTGGAGTCGTCCACGACGGTCACCGACTTGATCAGCCGCAGCGCGCCCGCCCCGGGCCACTTGGTCTTGGGGTCCAGCATCCGCTCGAACGAGAACTTCACGGCCTGCGCGTTGAAGGGCTCGCCGTTGTGGAACTTCACGCCCTGGCGCAGCTTGAACTCCCAGGTCGTGGCGTCGACGGCGCGCCAGGAGAGCGCCAGGCCGGGCCTGAGGGCGAGGCTGGCGTCCCGCCCGACCAGCGTGTCGTAGAAGTTGGCCAGGACGTTGACCGCGTGCGTGAGGGTGGTCTTGTGCGGATCGCCCGTCTGCATGTCCACGCCCTGTGCCACCACCAGAACGTCGGGCGTCTGGGCCTCCGCCGGCGGAGCGGCGGCCGGGCCGGAAGCGACGGCGAGAAGCGCTGCGAGGGCAAGCGTCACGATGGCACGCATCATCGGGTTCCTCCCCGTGTGGCGATTTGCTGGATTATGACACGAGGAGCCCGCCCGAGTGGGCGCGTGCCCCAGGTGGAGCCGCGTCAAAAGCGACGCGCCCGCGCGATGAGAGCCCGGGCGGCCGCGGCGACGACGACGAGAGCCGTGCCGCTGATGCCCAGCGCGGCGGCGACGCCCAGCCAGGAGACGAGGGCGCCGATCTGCAGCTGACCCATGGGGCCGACGCCGACCGCGACCACCCAGGCGCCGCTTGCCCGACCCCGCAGGGCCGGTGGCACGGTCTGCTGCATCAGGCTCTGCCCGAGGACGTCCGCCACCGCTCCTACCGCGTTGATGAGGAGAAGCAGCAGCAGGACGGTCCCGTAACCGGGGGCCAGCCCCAGGCCAGCCACTCCGGCGCCGAACACCCCGAGCACCCCGACGAAGAGGCTGGTGAGCCCGCCCATCTGGCTCAGGCGGCCGACTCCCAGCATGCCGATGATCCCGCCGGCCTGGCGCACGGCGTTCATCGCGCCGAGCCCTTCCGGGCCCACCCGCAGGACATCGCGCGCCAGGCTGGGGAGCACGGCCTGGTGCGAGAAGCCGAGCACCTCGCCGGCGGCGGTCAGGGCCATGAGCAGCGGCAGGCGCGGCTCCGCGCGTGCGGCGACGAGGAAGCCGTACAGGCCTTCCCACACCGACCCGGATGCCATGGGCGACCGGGGCGCGCGGGAGGAGCGGTGGGGGAGGACCAGGGTCCCAAGCAGCGAGGCGGCCGCGGCGGCCAGGTACGCGATGCCTGGCCCCAGGCCGGCGATCAGGCGACCGGCGAGCAACGCGCCGATGAGCCCGCCGATGCGCATCGCGATGCCGAGCGCCCCCAGCGCCGCCGTCAGCCGCGCGGCGCCGACCAGGTCGTGGACGTGGGCCTGCTGCGTGACCTGCTGCAGCGCGCGCGCGCAGCCGATGAGAAAGGTGACGCTGAGGACCGCCCCGATGCTCACGCGGTCGAGCACCGTGAGCGTCCCGAGGGCCGTCAGCGCGAGCGCCATGACCGCGTTGGCCCCGCGCAGCAGGACGAGGCGGTCGCCGCGATCGGCCAGGACGCCGGCGGGCAGGCCGACGATGAGCAGGGGGGCCATGCGGAGCGCGAGCGCCACGCCGACCAGGAGCGGGGAGTTCGTGAGCTCGAGCGCGAGCCACCCGAGGACGACCTGCTCACCCGCGAAGGCGACCGTGCTGAGCATGGCGGAGCAGGCGAAGCGGGAGAAGCCGGACAGACGGAGCAATGCGGGCTCGGCGGGGGCCATCGAGGGACAAACCGTAGCACGGCGCGGTCGGCCGGGCGTCTGGTACCCTCTGTCCGGAGGTCGTCGAACGGGGCGGCGGTCACTGGCCTCCTCGGCGTAGACGGGGATTGACCTCGATGCCAGGTGTGGGCCATTGCCAGAGCTGCCGGACGTCATCGCGTACCTGACGGCCCTCGATCCGCGGGTCGTTGGAAGGCGTCTCGTGCGGCTGCGCCTGGCGAGCCCGTTCGTCCTGCGCTCGGTCGACCCGCCCGTGGCCGACGTGGAGGGACGGACGGTCGTGGGGCTCCGCCGCCTGGGCAAGCGGATCGTCCTCGCCCTCGAGGGCGGGATCTTCGTCGTGATCCACCCGATGATCGCCGGCCGTCTCCACTGGCGGCCGGCCGGCGCGCATCCGCCGGGACGCGTGGGGCTGGCTGCGCTCGACTTCCCCGACGGCACGCTCGTCCTCACCGAGGCCGGAACGCGGCGCCGCGCGTCGATCCACCTGGTGCGGGGCGAGACGGCCCTCGCCGCCCACGACCCCGGCGGTCTCGATGTCTTCGACGCGACTCCCGCGGCGTTCCGCGCGGCGCTCCGCCGGGAGCGGCACACGCTCAAGCGCACGCTCACCGACGCCCGCCTGCTCGACGGGATCGGCAACGCCTACGCGGACGAGATCCTGCACCGGGCCCGACTGTCACCGGTGCGGATGACGGACCAGCTTGACGACGTGGAGATCGAGCGGCTCCGCGCCGCCGCCCGGACCGTTCTCACCGAGTGGGCCGAGCGCCTGTCCGCCGAGGCGCGGGAGGCGTTCCCGGAGAAGGTCACGGCCTTCCGGGACGGGATGGCCGTCCACGGCCGGTACGGGCGGCCGTGTCCGGACTGCGGGGCGCGGGTGCAGCGGATCGTGCACGCCGAGAACGAGACCAACTACTGCGCGGCGTGCCAGACCGGCGGCCGGCTCCTGGCCGATCGCGCCCTTTCGCGCCTCCTCCACGAGGACTGGCCGCGCACGCTCGAGGCGCTGGAGGAGCGGCTTCCGGGTGTCGCGGCGAGCCCGGCGCCCGGCGGGTCGGGCCGGCCGGATCGCCGGCGGCGCCGGCGCTGAGGGCTCCGTCCGGGGCTGGCGCGCCGCCAGGTGATTGGGTAGGGTGAACGGCATGACACCGTTCCTGTCCGTCCTGCTCCTCGGGTTCTTTCTCGGCATGCGCCACGCGACCGACGCCGATCACGTCATCGCCGTGACCACGATCGTGAGCCGTCAGCGCTCCGTGCGCGGGGCGGCGTGGACCGGCGTCCTCTGGGGGCTCGGGCACACCCTGACGATCGTCGCCGTGGGCGGCGCGATCGTGTTCTTCGGGCTCGTCATCCCGCCGCACGTCGGGCTCGGGATGGAGTTCTCGGTCGCGCTCATGCTGATCCTGCTGGGGGTGCTCACGCTGACCGGCGTCACCGGCCGGATCCAGGACGCGCGGACCAGCCACCACGCGGGAGGTCACGCGGATCGCCACGCACATCCGCACGCGCACGGCGACTACATCCACAGCCATGCGCACGGGCACCCGCCGGACGCGCACGGACATCCCGAGGAGGCGACGCCCCAGGCGCGCGTCGACCGGGCTCTCGGGCGATTCGACGTCTACCGGGTCGTTCGCCCCCTGGTCGTCGGCCTGGTCCACGGGCTCGCGGGGTCGGCGGCCGTCGCGCTGCTCGTGCTGGCGGCAATCCGTGATCCGTGGTGGGCAACCGGCTACCTTCTCGTGTTCGGGGCGGGGACGATCGCCGGCATGATGCTGGTCACCGCGGCGATCGCCCTTCCCTTCGCGGCGACGGCCGACCGCTTCGCGTGGCTCAATCGCCATCTCGCCGCGGCCTCAGGCCTGCTCAGCCTCGCCTTCGGCGTGTGGATGGCCTACCAGATCGGCGTCGTCGACGGCCTGTTCAGCGCCGCCCCCCACTGGTCGCCGGAGTGACGCGGCCGGCTCGACGCTCCCGGCCGGGGGTCACCAGAGCCCTCGGGCCATCGCGGAGGCGACGAATACCATGGTGATGACGAGCGCCAGCTGGACGTGGTTCAGCTGGAAGAGCGCTCGGGCGCGGCGCGTCTCCACGCGCGCGCCGCTCCGGGCGGCCCGGCGCCAGCCGATGAAGGTGACCATGGGCCACATCTCGAGCGCCAGGATCGCCAGGAAGAGCGCCATCTTCAGGTAGAAGAGCCGGCTCTGGAGGTAGAAGGCCGAGCCCTTCTCCAGCCCGCCGAACGCCCGGAGCAGGCCGGTCGCCACCCAGAGGGCGGCGGCGACGCCCCAGGCCGTGTCGGCCGCGAAGAGACGGCGGAGGCCGGCGTCGTCCAGCGTCCCCTTGAGCGCGCGGCCGCGCAGAAAGACGGCCGGGAGCCCGATCGGAAGCGCCAGGTAGTGGAGCGCCGCCACGATCGCCGATGACCACATCGGTAGCCTCCTCAGTGGCGCGCGGGCGGTGGACAGGCGCGAGATGCGGGGAAGGGACTCGGCGAGGTCCGCTCAGCCGCGGCTGGCGGACGTCGCGCCGAAGCGCGTGTCGACGTAGCCCTCGAGGATCCGCAGGAAGTCGGCGACGATCGTGTCACCGCGGAGGGTGGTCAGGAGCTTCCCGTCGACGTAGACCGGCGCCTTCGGCTCCTCGAACGTGCCCGGCAGCGAGATGCCGATGTCGGCGTGCTTGGACTCGCCGGGTCCGTTCACGACACAGCCCATGACGGCGACCCGCAGCGCCTCCGCGCCCTGGTAGCGCTCGCGCCAGCGCGGCATCTCGGTCCTGAGGTATCCCTGGATCTCCTCCGCCATCTCCTGGAAGAACGTCGACGTCGTCCGCCCGCAGCCCGGGCACGCGGTGACCTGGGGAGCGAAGACGCGGAGGTCGAGCGACTGGAGGATCTGCTGGGCGACCTCGACCTCTTCGGTCCGGTCGCCCCCGGGGCGCGGCGTGAGGGAGACGCGGATCGTGTCGCCGATGCCCTCCTGGAGGAGGATGGCCAGGCCGGCGGTGCTGGCCACGATGCCCTTCATCCCCATGCCCGCCTCGGTGAGGCCGAGGTGGAGCGGATGGTCGGAGCGGGGCGCGAGGCGGCGGTAGACGTCGACCAGGTCCTGAACGCCCGACACCTTCGCGGAGAGGATGATGCGGTCGTGACCGAGGCCGGTCGCCTCGGCCAGCTCGGCGGAGCGGATCGCGCTCTCCACGATCGCGTCCAGCATCACGTCCCGCGCGTCCTTCGGCTCGGCGAGCTTCGCGTTCGCGTCCATCATCTCGGTCAGGAGGTGCTGGTCCAGGCTGCCCCAGTTGACGCCGATGCGGACAGGCTTGCCCTGGTCGATCGCGATCCTGACGATCGTCGCGAAGTTCTCGTCCCGGTGCTTGGCGCCGACGTTGCCCGGGTTGATCCGGTACTTGGCGAGCGCCCGGGCGCACGCGGGGTACTTGGCCAGGAGCAGGTGGCCGTTGTAGTGGAAGTCGCCGATGACCGGCACGTCCACCTCGCGGACGATGTCGGGCACGGCGCGCGCCGCCTCGTCGTTGTTGACCGTGACCCGGACCAGCTCGCTGCCGGCCTCGGCGAGCGCCCGCACCTGGGCGATGGTGGCGGCGGCGTCCGCCGTGTCGGTGTTGGTCATGGACTGGACGACGATCGGGTGAGCGCTGCCTACCCGAACGCCACTCACGTCCACGCTCGCGGTACGCCGGCGCGCGGCCCCTGTCATGCGCTCTCCCGTCCCCCGGTGGTGCTCCGGGCTGCCGGCTCCCACTCTATCACGCGGGGCGCGGCTAGCCGGGACCGCTCGGTCATCGCATCGCGACGATGAAGAGGCGGCGGAAGGGGAAGAGCGTCCGGCCGTCGGGGCGAGCCGGGTAGGCCCGGGCGATCCGCGCCGCATACTCGGCCTGGAACCCGGCGCGCTCCGCCTCCTCGAGGGCGTCGAGGAGCGGCTTGAGGGCTGAGCCTCGCGTCCACTCGACCACCGGGTTGTCACCCTCCAGGACGTGCAGGTACTCGGTCTCCCAGATGTCGAGTCGCGAGACGTGAGGCGCCAGCATGTCGTGGTACGCCGCCGCCTCGGCGACGGGCCGCGCCCGGAGCACCGCGCGCAGCCGCTCTCGCCAGGGCCCGGCCTCCGCGGCCAGGACCATCTCGGTGTGGGACGGCGCGCCGTGGTTCCTGGGCATCTGGACGGCGAGGATGCCGCCGGGCGCGAGGCCCGCGACCAGGCGCGGGAAGAGGGCCCGGTGGTCGTCGAGCCAGTGAAGCGCAGCGTTCGAGAAGACGACGTCGGCCGGCCGGGGGCCGCGCCAGGAGCCGATGTCGGCCTGCACCCACGTCACCTCCGGCGCGACGGCCCGGGCGGCGGCCAGCATCGCCGCCGAGCCGTCGACGCCGGTCACCGCCGCGCCCGGCCAGCGCTCCAGCAGGAGCCGGGTCACGTTGCCGGCGCCGCACCCGAGGTCGTGGACGACCGCGGGCGAGGCCGACGCCACGCGCGCCAGCAGGTCCAGCGCCGGGCGCAGCCGGTGGCCCGCGAACTCGAGGTACTTCGCCGGGTCCCAGCCCGGGGTCAGACGGACCCCCTCAGAGCCGCTCGTAAAGGAGGTGCCGGCGGTTCCGCGTGAACGGCCGGACGTCGCTCGGCCAGCGGCCGCGCTCGACCGCGCGGGCCCACGCCGGGGTGACCAGGACCTCGGGGGATTCGACCTCGTAGAGGGCGTTGTAGCGCGGCTCGCCCTCCACCACGATGGTCTGGCGCTCCCCGCCGATCATGAGGGTGAGCTCCCGGACCCTGAAGCGCGCGGCCGAGACGACGCCCGGCACTTCGAGGAGCGCGGGGATGTGCTCCTTCTCGTAGACCTCGTGGAAGAGGGCATCCTTGCTCGGATCGACGTCCATGGCGGCGGAGAAGAGATAGCGCGTGCGGAGCGGCATGAGTCCTCCTCGCGTCGAGAGGTGGTGTCGCCTCGGGCTCGCCCGGCTTCACCGGCTAGCGGGAACCGAGGCGCGGCCCGTAGTCCCGGCGCCAGAGGGCGACGTAAGCGGTCGCGTTGCGCCGGATCTCCTCGAGCTCCTCGGGGGCCATCTGGCGGACGGGCCTGGCCGGGACCCCCATCACCAGCCAGCCCGCAGGCACGACCTTGCCGGGCGGGACCACGGCGCCCGCGCCCACCTGCGCGTTCTCCTCGACGACGGCGCCGGTTAGGACGACAGCGCCGATCCCGACCCGAGCGTTGTCCCTGATCGTGCACGCGTGGACGACGGCGCGATGGCCGATCGTCACCCCGGCGCCGACGACGCACGGGAACTCGGGCGTCACGTGGAGGACGGAGCCGTCCTGGACGTTGGAGTTCTTGCCGAGGCTCACGTAGTTGTCCTCGTCCCCGCGAAGGACCGCCCCGGGCCAGACGCTCGCGCCCTGCTCGATCGTGACGTCGCCGATCACCTCGGCGGTCGGATCGATCCACGTGTCGGGATGAATCCGAGGCCTCCGGCCGGGCACGTCGCGGATCATCGCGCCACCGCGCCCGCGGGCGCCGCCGGGACGCCCGCCTGGCGCAGGAGCGCCCGGCCGAGCGGCGCTCCGTGGCGCCCGAGCTCCGCGATGATGGAGAAGTGATCGTGGCCGCCCATGTCCATGACCTCGACGGTGAGACCGCGGCGGCGCCACGCAGCCGCGAGCGTCTCGGTCTGGCGGTGATACTCGGCTCCCTCGCGCTCCCCGACCGGGAGCAGGAGCGGGCCGGCGGCTTCGGGGACGAGGTGGACGGGACTGTTCCGGCGGGCCGTCTCCATCGTGAGCCCGAGCGTCTCGTTGAGGAAGCAGAGCCGCATCGGCTCCAGGTCGTAGAGCCCGCTGATCCCGCAGCCGGCCTTGACGACGTCCGCCGGGAGTCCGGCGAAGAGACCCCAGTCGGTCGACATCAGCATGGCGACCAGGTGGCCGCCCGCCGAGTGGCCGGAGACGGTGAGGCGCGCCGGGTCGCCGCCGAGCGCGGCGGCATTCCGGTGGAGCCACGCGACGGAGGCGCGCACCTGCCGCACGAGCTCGTCCATGTCGACCGCGGGGAGGAGGGCGTAGTTGATCACGGCGACGAGGACGCCGGCGGGCTGAAGGGCCCGCGCGACGAAGCTGAAGTCCTGCTTGTCGAGCGCTCGCCAGTAGCCCCCGTGGACGAAGACGTGGACCGGCCAGGGGCCGGCGCCTTCGGGGAGGAAGACATCCAGCGTCTCCCCGGGGTTCGGGCCGTAGCGGAGGTCGAGCCGGGCCGGGAGCGCGTCGCGGGTGAGGCGGCTCTCGGCCCGATAGCGCGCGAGATACTCCGCGGAGTTCGCGACCTTCCCGCTATTGTTGTACTCGCGGTCGAGTGCGGCCTGGTCGTAGCCGAGGAAGACGGTCTCGCCCATCTCGTCCCGCGGCATTCTACACCGGGAGACGTCGGGAGCCCGGAGGTCGGCCGCGCCGGCCGGGGCTACGCGATCTCGAACAGGCCGGCCGCGCCCATGCCGCCGCCGATGCACATGGTCACGACGACGCGCCGGGCACCCCGCCGCTTCCCCTCGATCAGGATGTGGCCGGTCATGCGCGCGCCGCTCATCCCGTAGGGATGGCCGATCGCGATCGAGCCGCCGTCGACGTTCAGCCTGTCCATCGGGATGCCCAGGCGGTCCTGGCAGTACACGACTTGGACCGCGAACGCCTCGTTGAGCTCCCAGAGGTCGATGTCCTCCACGCGGAGCCCGTGCCGCTCCAGGAGCCGCGGCACGGCGAAGACGGGCCCGATCCCCATCTCGTCCGGCTCGCATCCCGCGACGGCGAGGCCCCGGAAGACGCCCAGCGGCTGGAGGCCGCGGCGCTCCGCCAGCTTCGCGTCCATGACGACGCAGGCCGAGGCCCCGTCGGAGAGCTGGCTCGCGTTGCCGGCGGTAACGGTCCCGTCCGCGCTCACGACGGGCTTGAGGCTCGCCAGGCCCTCGGCCGTCGTGTCGGCACGGTTGCCCTCGTCCCGGCTGAGCGTCACCGCCTCCTCGCGGGCCTGCCCGGTGGCCTTGTCGGTGACGAGCTTCACGGTCTTGAGCGGGACGATCTCGGCGTCGAGCCGGCCCTCGCGCTGGGCGGCCGCGATCCGGCGCTGGCTCTCGAGCGCGTAGCGATCCTGGGCCTCCCGCGTCACACCGTACCGCTTGGCGACGACCTCGGCCGTGTTCAGCATCGACATGTAGACCTCCGGCTTGTGCTCGAGGAGCCAGTCCTCGGTCAGCCGGAACTTGTTCTGATGCTCGTTCTGCACGAGGCTGATCGACTCCACGCCGCCCGCCACCGCCACCGGCACGCGATCCGCGACCACCCGCTGGGCGGCGATGGCGATGGCCTGGAGGCCGGACGAGCAGAAGCGGTTGACGGTCATCGCGCTGACCGTGACGGGCAGCCCGGCGCGGAGAGCCGCCTGGCGGGCGATGTTGTGGCCTGTCGCGCCCTCGGGCATGGCGCACCCGATGACGACATCCTCGACCTCGGCCGGGTCGAGCCGGGCGCGCTGCACGGCGTGCTCGATGACGTGGCCGGCGAGGGTGGCCCCGTGGGTGTTGTTGAACGCGCCCCGGTAGGCCTTGCCGATGGGCGTCCGCGCCGTCGAGACGATCACCGCCTCCGCCATGACCTGTCCTCCTCGCTCCGCGCCCGGGCGTGCCGGGCGTTCGGCTCCGGCCCCCGGCTCTCCGGGCGCTGGTCTCACCGTACCACAGCGCGCGGTGACCGGCGTCGCCGCCCGGCACGTGCCTGGCGCCGCGCCCGCCGCCCCGGTACAATCGGGGCCGTGCGACGCGCCGGGCGCGCGCCGCTGCCCACGTTCCGGACGCCGAGGGGAGACGCGATGAAAGAGCTCGCCCGCCACATCATGGTCGACTTCCTGCCGATGAAGGAGTTCGCCGAGAACCCCCTGATCCTCACCGAGGGCCGGGGCATCCACGTCACCGACGTGGATGGTCGGCGCTACATCGACGGGCTGAGCGGCACGTTCTGCGTGAACCTCGGCCACGGCAACCAGCGCCTCGCGGAGGCCGCGTCACGCCAGATCGAGCGGCTGGCCCTCGCCGCGCCGACGCTCGGTACCAGCGACCGCGCGCTGGAGCTCGTGAAGCTCCTGCTCGACATCACGCCGCCGCAGTACACGACGGTCAAGCTTCTCTCCGGCGGCTCCGAGGTGACGGAGGCGGCGATCAAGATGGCCCGCCAGTACCACAAGCAGGCGGGGCGCGGGACCAAGTACAAGATCCTGTCGCACTACCGCGCTTACCACGGCGGGACGGGCCACGCGCTCGCCGCCGGAGGCTGGCCCGGCTGGCGCGTCCCCTACGAGCCGCTGCCCGGCGGGTTCATCCACCTCCACACCCCGGATCCCTACCGGCCGCCGTTCCCTGGCGGCCCCGAGTCGCTTGGGGCGACCTACGCGCGCCTGCTGGAGGAGGTCATCCAGCTGGAGGGCCCCGACACCATCGCGGGCTTCATCGCCGAGCCGATCATGACGTCGGCGGGCGTGGTCGTGCCCCCGCCCGAGTACCTTCCGCGGGTGCGTGAGCTGTGCGACCGGTATGACATCGTCCTCATCTACGACGAGATCATCACCGGGTTCGGCCGGACCGGAAAGCTCTTCGCGGCCGAGCACTGGAACGCGTGGCCGGACATCTTCTGTGTCGGCAAGGGAATCAGCGGCGGCTACGCGCCGCTGTCCGCGAACCTCCTCACCACGAGGATCGGCCAGGTGTTCTACGGCAGCGGCGTCGACCAGGTCCAGTTCCACGCCGGCCACACCTTCGGCGGCAACCCGGTGGCGTCCGCGGTGGGCATCGCCGCCATCCGGCAGATCCTCGACGAGGGCATCGTCGAGAACTCGCGAGCCCGGGGCGCCCAGGCGATGGCGCGCCTCCGGGAACTCGGGGCGCGCCTGCCCGTGATCGGGGACGTGCGCGGCGAGGGGCTCCTGATCGGCGTCGAGTTCGTGCGGGACCCCGCGACGCGCGAGCGCTACCCGGCCGACGTGCACTTCGGGATCCGCGTGCGCGAGGCCGCGCGGCGCCGCGGGCTCCTGCTGCGGGCGAGCCACTGGATGCTCGCGCTCGCCCCTCCGCTCACGATCACGGCCGCCGAGGTGGACGACATGCTCGACGTGGTGGAGGCCTCGCTGAAGGACGTGCTCGGGACCGGTGTCCCCGAGCGGGCCCTCGTCGGCGGGCGGGCTTCCGCGTGACCACGGCCACGGGTTCCGCGCGCCGCTGGACCTGGGACGGCGCCCTCACCGGCGTCGTCCCGCCGACGATCTCGCCGCTCGACGAGGCGCGCGAGATCGACGAGGGTGCCGTCGCCGCGCTGGTCGAGCACGTGCTGCGCGGCGGGTGCAGCGGCCTCTTCATCCTGGGCGGCTGCGGCGAGGGCGCCTGGCTTCCACCCCGACAACGGGGGGTCGTGGTCCGCACGTTCGTGCGCGCCGCGGCGGGCCGGGTACCGGTCCTGGCGGGAGTCATGCTGCCGGCCACGGCGCCGGCGGTGGAGGCGGCGCGGCAAGCGGCGGGCGAGGGCGCCGACGCGGTCGTCGTCGGGTCTCCCTATTACTTCGGCGTCGACGCGGTCGCGCGGCGGCGCCACATCGAGACGGTGATCGAGGCCGCGGGGCGGCCGGCCCTGCTCTACAACATCCCCCAGTGCACCCACCAGGTCCTCGCCCCTGACGCCGTCGCCGAGCTGGCGCGCGACAGCCGGGTCCTCGGCATCAAGGACTCCGCCGGGGACTTCGTCGCGTTCCAGGCGTTCCTCGCCATCAAGGCGGCGCGGGCCGACTTCCGTGTGCTCCAGGGGCACGAGCACCTCGTCGCGGCGAGCCTCCGCCTGGACGGCGACGGGCTCGTCCCTGGTCTGGCGAACGTGGTGCCCGCGCTGCTGGTCGAGCTGCGAGCGGCGGCGGCGCGGGACGATGGCGCTGCGTGCACCCGGCTCCAGGGGGCGATCCTGGACCTCTGCGCCATCCACGAGATCGGGCACTGGCTGCCCGCGCTCAAGGCGGCGTGCGCCATGATCGGGATCGGGAGCGGCATGCCGGCCTTGCCGCTCGCGCCGTCGACCGAGGCGGAGCGTCGCGCCGTCGCCGCCGTGCTGGCGCGCCACGGGGTGAGCCCTGCAAGTGGGGAACGGAGCGGCGTGCGCGCGCCCACGCGTGTTGGCGCCTGAGGGGGAGCCACGATGCAGCCGTCCGCCGAGCCGCGCTGGAACGCCCCCTTCGTCGGGATCCCGTCTTTCCTCCGCTCGGTCATCGCCACCGACCTCGCGGTGCTCGACGCGGACATCGCCGTCATGGGGGTGCCGAGCGACGAGGGCTCGCCGTTCATGCCGGGCTCGCGCTTCGGCCCCCGCGGCATCCGGGAGCATTCGATGCGCTTTGGCGGCCGGGGGAGCGGCTACTACGACCCCGCCCTCCGGCGAGAGTTCCTCGGCCACGAGCTGACCCACGGCCGCATCGTCGACGTGGGGGACGCGGACGTCCTGCCCACGAACGTGGCCGGGACCTTCGACAACGTCACCGCGATGGTCCGGCGGCTCCTTGACCGGGGCGCGTTGCCCGTCGTCCTGGGCGGGGATCACGGGATCACGTACCCGGTCGTCCGTGCGTACGCGGAGCCGCTCCACGTGGTTCACTTCGACGCCCACCTCGACTACCTGCCGTTCGTCCACGGACTCGAGCTGACGAACAGCCATCCGTTCCGGCACATCGCGCGGATGGCTCACGTGCAGAGCCTCACGCAGGTGGGCATCCGGAGCCTCCGGAACTCCCAGGTGATGATGGACGACTCGCTGGGGGACGGGAACCGCGTCGTGACCATGGAGGAGTTCCGGGACGTCACGCCCCGCGGCCTCATCGACCGCATCCCGCGGGAGGCCGCCTGCTACGTCAGCGTGGACGTCGACGTCCTGGATCTCCCGCTCGTCCCGGGATGCGTGTCCGCGGAGCCGAACGGCTTCCTCTACGCGGAGCTCCGGGACACGCTCCGGACCCTGGCCGAGCGCACGCGGATCGTCGGCTTCGACCTGGTCGAGGTGAACCCGATGCTGGACGTCGGCACCGGGATCACGTCGTATCTGGCGGCGCACACGATCGTCGAGTTCCTCGGATGGCTCTGCGCCCAGCCGTGGTGGGTCGCCGGCCGGGACGCCCGCGGGGCCGCGCGGGCCGCCGCGTCGGCTCGACGGTGACCGGGGGGCAGGCGCGTCGAGGACGCTCGGACCGTTAAGGGGTCAAAGCCCGACTCCGCCGTGCTAGACTCCGGGCGTTCCGGTAGCCTGAGCCCGCCGTCTCCTGATCGGGTCCATCAACGAGGAGGGTCCCTCATGCCGAAGAAGCGAACTGCTGTGAGCCGACGTGAGTTCATCCGGGACGCGGCCCTGCTCTCCGGCGGTCTTGCCGCCGTGGGTCTGCCGGGGTCGGTCCGCGGACAGACCGCAGGTGCGCGGCCGAAGCTCGGTGCCCAGCTCATCGGGAAGCTCGAGGGCCCCGAGCTGATCCTCGACCCGGCCAAGTGGCCGAAGAAGTTCAGCGAGGCGCCCATGCTGGCCGATCTCGTGAAGCAGGGGAAGCTTCCGCCGGTGGAGCAGCGCATTCCGAAGGAGCCCCTCGTCATCAAGCCCGTCCACGAGATCGGACGCTACGGGGGGACCTGGCGTCGTGGCTTCACGGGTCCTGGAGACGCTGAGAACGGCAACCGCATCGTGTCGGCCGACAAGCTCCTGTTCTGGGAGTACACTGGCACCCAGCACCGGCCCTCCGTCGCACGTCAGTGGCTCTTGGCCGACGACGGGAAGTCGGTGACCCTCTACCTCCGGAAGGGCCACAAGTGGTCGGACGGGAAGCCCTTCACGGCCGACGACTTCGTCTTCTGGTACGAGGACGTCTACCTGAACAAGGACATCACGCCGACCCCGCACCCGGACTTCATGATCAACGGCAAGTCCGGGGTCGTGAAGAAGGTCGACGAGACGACGGTCATCTTCGAGTTCCCGGAGCCGAACTATCTCTTCCTCGACATCCTCGCCGGCTCGACCGCGATGGGTGGCGGGCAGGCCCTCTGGCAGATGCAGGGGCGCGCGATGGGCGCCTACATGCCCGCCCACTACGTCAAGCAGTTCCACCCGAAGTACATCGGGCTGGACGCCGCGAACGCGAAGGCGAAGGCGGCCAATTTCGACGGCTGGCTGGCGTACATCAGGAACCGCTGGGACTGGCGACTCAACCCGGAGCTGCCGGTGCTGACGCCGTGGAAGGTGGTCACGCCCATCAACAACCCGACCTGGGTGATGGATCGCAATCCCTTCTTCTACGAGGTCGACACCGCGGGCAACCAGCTCCCGTACATCGACCGCATCCAGATGACGCTCGCCGAGAACCTCGAGGTCCTGAACCTCCGGGCCATCGCCGGCCAGTACGACCTCCAGGAGCGCCATACCGCTATGACCAAGCTTCCGGTGTTCCTCGAGAACCGGGACAAGGTCGGCTACGACGTCCGGCTCGATCCCGCCTTGAACGGCTCGGACGCCACGCTCCAGATCAATCATGCCTACGACGCCGATTCCGAGGTCGCGAAGTGGCTCCAGACGGCGGACTTTCGCCGGGCTCTTTCGATGGGCATCGATCGCGACCAGCTCAACGAGACGTTCTGGCTGGGGATTGGAGTGCCCGGGTCGGTCGCCCCGAGCGAGACTACGCCCTACAGCCCGGGACCCGAATGGCGGAAGAAGTGGTCGACCCTCGACGTCAAGCAGGCCAACGCGTTGCTCGACAAGATCGGCCTCACCAAGAAGGATAGCGAGGGTTATCGGTTGCGCCTCGACGGCAAAGGCCGGCTGAGAATCGAGCTTTTGACCGCGGCGGGTTCTTTCGTCCCGCACACTCAGATCGCTGAGATGATTCAGCAACAGTGGAAGAAGATCGGAATCCAGGCCGATGTGAAGGAGGTCGAACGCAGTCTGTTCGAAACTCGAATGCGGAGCAACGAGCAACAGATCAGTATCTGGGCGAATGACGGCACCGAGCTGCTCTACCTGTTTCCGCGTCACGGTCTCCCGGTCGATCCGGCCGAGGCCAAGATGGGGCACCCGATCGCGGACTGGTACGCCTCGGGGGGTAAGCAGGGGAAGGCGCCGAAGGATCCCGAGTTGCTCAAGGCCCTCGAGCTGTTCCGCACCGCGAATGGGAAGAAGCTGCCGGAGCGGATCAAGATCGCCCACGAGATCTTCCGAATGATGATCGATGGCCAGTACTCCATCGGGACGGTGGGGCAGTCGCCGGCCACGATGGGGGTCCGCATCGCCAGCCGGAAGATGGGGAACATGGCGTCGCGGCAGATCAACGCCCAGCACTGCCGCACGCCCGGCACCTCTCAGCCCTCGACGTACTACTTCAAGGCGTAGGGGTTAAGGCGCGCTTCCCGGTCCAGCCTCCCGGCGACCAGCACGGTTGCCGGGGGGCGGGTCGGGAACGGCGCCGGGGTAGACTAGGCGTCCGTGGTCACGTATCTCGTCCAGCGGCTGATTCTCGCGCTGCTCACAGTGTGGGCGATCTCCGTCCTCGCCTTCGTCATCATCCAGCTGCCGCCGGGCGACTACATCACCTCCTACATCGCCCAGATGTCGGCCTCGGGCGGGGCCGTCTCGGAGCAGGAGGCGGAGGCGCTCCGGCAGGAGTACGGGCTCGACCAGCCGATGCTGGTCCAGTACCTCCGCTGGATGAAGCAGGTCGTCCAGGGGCGGTTCGGGATGGCGCTCGAGTGGAGGCGCCCGGTCTCGGAGGTCATCGGGGACCGGCTCTGGCTCACGATGGTCGTCTCGATCGCCGCCATCCTCCTCACGTGGCTGCTCGCGCTGCCGATCGGCATCTACTCGGCCGTTCGCCAGTACTCTCCGGGCGACTACCTGGCAACGTTCGTCGGCTTCATCGGCCTCGCCGTTCCGAGCTTCATGCTCGCCCTCGTCCTCATGTACCTCGGGTTCCGGTACTTCGACATGAGCATCGGCGGGCTCTTCTCGGACGAGTTCGCCGACGCGCCCTGGAGCCTCGCGAAGGTGTGGGATCTGGCCAAGCACCTCCCGCTGCCCGCGCTCATCCTGGGGCTCGCGGGCACCGCGCAGCTCATCCGGATCATGCGGGCGAACCTGCTCGACGAGCTCCGGAAGCCGTACGTGATGACGGCGCGCGCCCGGGGCGTGCCCGAGCGGCGGGTGATCCTCAAGTACCCGGTGCGCGTCGCGCTGAACCCGTTCGCGAGCACGATCGGCTACCTGCTGCCCTACGTGGTGTCGGGCAGCATCATCGTGTCGCTGGTCCTGAGCCTGCCCACCGTCGGCCCGCTGCTCCTCAAGGCGCTGGTGGCCCAAGACATGTTCCTGGCGGGGACGATCGTGCTGCTGCTCGGGCTGCTCACCGTGGTCGGTACCTTCCTGTCCGACCTCCTCCTGCTGTGGATCGACCCGCGGATCCGGATGGAAGGCAAGCGATAGCCGAGCTGCCGGTCCCCCACGCCCGGCATCCCGCGGAGCCCGCCACCGCGGTCGCCCCGGGGTCCGATGCCGGAGAACCCGTCGCCGCCGGGCTCGATCTCGCGGTCGGCGAGGTCGCCGAGGAGCGCATCTCGGTCGCGAGCCAGTGGCAGCTCATGTGGTGGCGCTTCCGGCGCCACCGCCTCGCAATGGTGGCCACGGTGATCGTGGCGTGCTTCTACCTCGGCGTCATCTTCACGGAGTTCCTGGCGTACGCGCCGCCCAGCGCGTCCGAGGCCCAGCGCTCACTGCTCCCCCCGCAGCGGATCCACTGGTTCGACGAGGGCCGCTTCTCCCCGCATGTGTACGGGCTGACCGGCCAGCGCGACCCGCTGACGCTGAAGCGCGTCTACACGCCGGACCCCGCGCGGAAGGTCCCGGTGCGCTTCTTCGTGCCCGGATTCGAGTATCGCTTCCTCGGGCTGTTCCCGGCGAGCCGCCATCTGTTCGGGGTCGAGGACGCGCGGCCAGAGGAGACGCTGTTCCTCCTCGGGACCGATGAGCAGGGCCGAGACCTCTGGTCGCGTCTCATGTTCGCGAGCCGGACATCGCTGACCATCGGCCTCGCCGGCGTCGCTCTCGCGCTGGTGCTGGGAGTGCTCCTGGGCGGCGTCTCCGGCTACTACGGCGGTGCCATCGACACGGTCATCCAGCGCGTCATCGAGATCCTGCGGTCGATCCCGACGATCCCCCTCTGGATGGGCCTGGCGGCGGCGCTGCCGAACGATTGGTCGGTGATCCAGGTCTACTTCGCCATCACCGTGATCATCTCGCTGATCGGCTGGACGGAGCTCGCTCGCGTGGTGCGCGGACGCTTCCTCTCGCTCCGCGAGGAGGAGTTCGTGATGGCGGCCGAGCTGGCGGGGTGCAGCCGGCCTCGGATCATCTTGAGCCACATGGTGCCCTCGTTCCTTTCGCACATCATCGCGGCGACGACCCTCGCCATTCCCGCCATGATCATCAGCGAGACGTCGCTCTCGTTCCTGGGTCTCGGCCTCCGCCCGCCGGCGATCAGCTGGGGCGTCCTGCTCCAGCAGGCTCAGAACATCCAGGCGCTCGCCATCTCGCCATGGCTCCTGATGTCCGCGGTCCCGGTGATCGTCGTGATCATCGCGTTCAACTTCATGGGCGACGGCCTGCGCGACGCGGCCGACCCCTACGGCCACTGACGGGGCGGCTCCTTGACGTCTACGCAAGCCGTCGACCAGACCCCCATCCTCAGCGTGCGCGATCTGCGCACGTACTTCTTCGCGGAGGAAGGGGTGGTCAAGGCGGTGGACGGGGCCAGCTTCGAGCTCCACGCGGGACGGACCCTCGGGATCGTCGGGGAGAGCGGCTGCGGGAAGAGCGTCACGGCGCGGTCGATCCTCCGCATCGTGGAGCGGCCGGGCCAGATCGTGAGCGGGGAGATCCGTCTCCGGCGCCCGTCCGAGGACGGCCGGCCGGAGGAGACGGTGGACGTCGCGCAGCTCGATCCCGAGAGCCGGGAGATCCGCCAGATCAGGGGCGGGGAGATCGGGCTCGTCTTCCAGGAGCCGATGACCTCGTTCAGCCCGGTGCACACCGTCGGGAACCAGATGGTGGAGACGATCCAGCTCCACCTCGGCCTGGACGCGCGCGCGGCGCGCGAGCGCGCAATCGACCTGCTCCGTCAGGTCGGGATTCCCAAGCCGGAGCGCCGGGTCGACGAGTACGCGTTCCAGCTGAGCGGAGGCCTCAGGCAGCGAGCGATGATCGCCACGGCGCTCGCCTGCGGCCCGCGCCTCCTGATCGCCGACGAGCCGACCACGGCGCTCGACGTGACGACGCAGGCGCAGATCCTCGACCTGCTTCGTCAGCTTCAGTCCCGGGAGGGCATGGCGATCATCCTCATCACCCACAACTTGGGCGTCGTCGCCGAGATGTGCGACGAGGTGGTGGTGATGTACCTCGGCCGCGTGGTCGAGCGCGGTCCCGTGGACGCGATCTTCCACGCGCCCCGGCACCCGTACACGCAGGCCCTGCTGCGGTCGATCCCGTCCATCCAGGCCCAGGTCCGGACGAAGCTTCCGACCATCGCGGGCTCCATCCCGCACCCCCACAACCGGCCGGCGGGCTGTCCATTCCACCCCCGCTGCGTGGAGTGGATCCGGGGCACGTGCGAGCGCCACGAGCCGGATCTCCTGCCCATCGACGGGGAGAGCGGCGTGGCCGTGAGCTGCTTCCTGCACCATCCTCCGCGCGCCTCGGCCCAGGTTCCGGCCGGCGTCCGGGCCGGCGCATGAGACACCACGCTGGCGCCGCCGCGCGGGCCGTCGGAGACCCCGGCAACGGCGGGTCGGCCCGGGCGCGCCGGCTTGACGAGGCCACCGCCACCGAAGGGCTGCTCCTCGACGTGCGGCGGCTCCGGAAGTACTTCCCGATTCGGCGGGGCCTCCTGCGCCGGCTCGCGGGGTACGTCCGGGCCGTCGACGATGTGAGCTTCGACCTCCGCCGGGGCGAGACGCTCTCGCTCGTCGGGGAGAGCGGGTGCGGGAAGACGACGACGGCCCGCTGCATCCTGCGCGCGATCACCCCCACCGCCGGCGAGATCCTGTTCCGCGGAGGGGATGGCCAGGTGCTCGACGTCGCGACCTTGCCCAAGCGGCGGCTGCGCCCCCTCCGGCGCGAGATGCAGATGATCTTCCAGGACCCGTTCTCCTCGCTGAACCCCCGGAAGACGCTGCACGACATCGTCGGCGAGCCGCTCCTCGTGAACCACGTGGGCACGCGGCACGAGCGCGGCGAGCGCGTGGCCGAGCTCCTCCGGCTCGTCGGGCTCCGGCCCGAGTACATGCGGCGATTCCCGCACGCGTTCAGCGGCGGGCAACGCCAGCGCATCGGAATCGCCCGGGCGCTGGCGCTCAATCCGAGCCTCGTGGTCGCGGACGAGCCGGTCTCGGCTCTGGACGTCTCGGTCCAGGCGCAGATCCTGAACCTCATGCTGGATCTGCAGACCGAGCTGGGGTTGACCTACCTGTTCGTGGCCCACGACCTCTCGGTCGTCAAGCACGTGAGCGACCGCGTCGCGGTGATGTACGTCGGCCGGCTCGTCGAGGTGGCCGACACGGAGCGCCTGTTCGCGACGCCGCGCCATCCTTACACCGAGGCACTCCTGTCCGCCGTGCCCAAGCCCGATCCCCGCCTGCGCACCCGGCGCATCGTGCTCGAAGGGGACGTCGCGGATCCGGCGAACCCGCCGACGGGCTGCTACTTCCACCCGCGTTGCGCGTACGCCGTGGAGACCTGCCGGACCGAGACGCCGAGGCTCGAGGCGATCGCGCCCGGGCACCTCGCCGCTTGTCACCGGGCTCGCGAGCTCACGCTCCGCGGCGTCGCCGTATAGTGCCGCCGTCCCGCGGGCCGAGGGAGGGCCGCCGGCGACCTACCCTCGCGATCGAAGCCGGGCGGCGGGTCCTGCTGGGGGCGCCGGAACCCGGAGATGCCTCGACGCTGGCGGCCCTCGCGCGGGCGAGCCGCCGACTCCATCGCCCCTGGGTCTACCCGCCCGACACGCCTTCGGGCGTGGTGCGCTGGATCAAGAGCACCGGGCCCAACCGGCGGCGCCTGCTCGTCAGACGCCGGGCGGACGAGGCCATCGTAGGTGTCATCAACGTGAGCGAGATCGTCCGCGCGGGCTTCCAGAACGCCTACCTGGGATACTATGCGTTCCGGCCGCATGCGGGGCAGGGATACATGGCGGAGGGCCTCGCACTGGCTCTGCGCCACGCGTTCCGGAGCCTCGGGTTGCACCGTCTGGAGGCCAACATCCAGCCGGGCAACGATCGGTCCCGCGGCCTCGTGCGCCGCCTCGGCTTCCGCAAGGAGGGCTACTCGCCGCGCTACCTGAAGATCGGGGGGCGCTGGCGAGACCACGAGCGCTGGGCGATCGTGCGCGAGCGCTGGGCGGCGGGCCGCCGCCGTCGGGGCGTCACGGCTCCGAGCAGGACTCCGGCTCGCCGGGCGCGGCGGGATCGGCCGTAGGGGTGGCGCCGACCGACGCGTCGACGTTCGTCGCGCTGCGCTACCGGAACTTCCGCCTGCTGTGGTTCGGCCAGCTCGTGTCGATGTCCGGCACGATGATGCAGACCGCGGCCATCCTCTGGCACATCTCGATCCTCGCTCCGCCTGGCTGGAAGGCGCTGGCGCTCGGGATGGTCGGCCTGGCCAGGCTCGGACCCATCCTCGTGTTCGGGCTCTGGAGCGGGGTGGTGGCGGACGCCGTCGACCGGCGCCGGCTCATGGCGGCCGCCCAGATCGTCATGATGCTCACCGCCACGACGCTGGCGCTGGTGACGGCCGGCGGGCTGGCGAAAACCTGGCTCATCCTCCTCGTTGCCGGCGTGGGCGCGGCGGCGGGGGCAGTCGACGGTCCGGCCCGCCAGTCGCTCCTCCCCGGCCTCGTCCCGCGCGAGCACCTGCCGAACGCGATCGGGCTCAACTCCATCCTGTTCCAGACCGCTTCGGTGATCGGCCCGGCCCTCGCGGGGGTCGCCCTGGCGACGACGGGCGTGGCCAGCGTGTACGCGCTGAACGCGCTGTCGTTCCTTGCGACCATCGCGGCGGTGCTCCTAATGCGCGACTTGCCTCCGACCCGGCCGGCCGGCCCGGGCGCCATCAGCCTGCGCGCCCTCGGCGAGGGGATCCGGTTCGTCTTCGGGTCGGCGCTCTTGCGCTCCACGCTGGTCCTTGACGGCCTGGCCACCTTCTTCTGCTCCGCGACCGCCCTGCTCCCGCTGTTCGCCCAGGACGTGGCGCAGGTGGACGCTCGGGGCTACGGCTGGCTCTACGCCGCCCCGTCGGTGGGCGCCGTCCTGGCGAGCGCGGTCATGGTGCCCCTCGCGGGCCGGATCACCCGACGGGGCCTCGTGCTCCTCGTAGCCGTGGCGGTGTACGGCCTGGCGACGGTGGTCTTCGGGCTGTCGCGGGCCTTCTCGCTCATGTTCGTGGCCCTGGCCGCCTCGGGCGCGGCGGACACCGTCAGCGCCGTGCTGCGCAACATCGTCCGCCAGCTCGAGACCCCCGACCATCTCCGGGGTCGGATGGTGGGGATCAGCATGCTGTTCTTCATGGGCGGCCCTCAGCTCGGGGAGTTCGAGTCCGGAGTCATGGCCCAGTGGCTGGGGGTGAGCGCCGCGGTGGTGGTCGGGGGGGTGGCGAGTCTCCTGACGACGGCGTGGATCGCCTGGCGGTCGCCGGCGCTCCGCTCCTATCGCCGCGCCGGTTGACGGCGGGCGCGGTGCCGCGGCTTCGCGTATCATAGGCGATCGGACGACCGATCCCCTGACGCCCGCCTCGACGGCGGACGTGCGCAAGGAGCCGACGATGACGGGCAAGACGACCGAGACTCCCACGCTCGAGACCCTCGACAAGGAGCGCGTGCTCCACCCGGCGACCTCGATCGCCGACCACCTCCGGACGGGGCCGCGGATCATGGCCGAGGGGTCGGGTCTCACGCTGACCGACGTGAGCGGCCGGCGCTACCTCGACGCGGTGGCCGGGCTCTGGTGCGTCAACATCGGCTACGGTCGGACCGAGGTCGCGGACGCCATGGGAGCACAGGCGCGGCGTCTGGCCTACTACCACACCTTCTCGTCGATGTCGAACGAGCCCCAGATCCGGCTCGCGGACCGCCTGCTCGGCATCGTTCCCGGCCGGATGAGCAAAGTGTTCTTCGCGAACTCCGGGTCCGAGGCGAACGACACCCAGGTCAAGCTTGTCTGGTACTACAACAACCTGCGGGGCAAGCCCCGGAAGAAGAAGATCGTCTCCCGGCTGGGAGGCTATCACGGGAGCACCGTCGCCTCCGCCAGCTTGACCGGCTTGCCGATGTTCCACCGGGCCTTTGATCTGCCGATCGGGAACGTGCTGCATACCTCGACGCCGTACTACTACCGTGACGCCGCTCCGGGGACCACGGAGGAGGCGTACGCGACGGCCCTCGCCACGGAGCTCGACGAGCTCATCCAGCGGGAGGGCCCGGACACGGTGGCCGCCTTCATCGCGGAGCCCGTCATGGGCGCTGGCGGGGTGCTGGTGCCGCCCCGGACCTACTTCGAGCGCGTGCAGGCCGTGCTGCGGAAGCACGACGTCCTGATGATCGCCGACGAGGTCATCTGCGGGTTCGGCCGCCTCGGGCGCCTCTTCGGCTCCGAGGTCTTCGGTATCGAGCCCGACCTCGTCACGGTGGCGAAGGGCCTGACGAGCGGCTACTTCCCGCTCTCCGCGGTGATCCTGTCCGACCGGGTCTGGTCGGTGCTCCAGGCGGGATCGCCCGAGGTGGGGGCGTTCGCCCATGGTTTCACCTACAGCGGCCACCCGGTCGGCGCGGCAGCAGCGATGGCCAACCTCGACATCCTCCTCGGCGAGGACATGATCGGCAACGCCGAGCGTGTCGGCGCGTACCTCCAGTCGAGCCTCCGGGAGCGGTTCAAGGCGAGCGTCTTGGTGGGCGAGGTCCGTGGGCTCGGCCTCATCGCAGGCATCGAGCTCGTGGCCGACCGCGCGAGCCGGCGGCCGCTCGACGCGGCGCTCAAGGTCGCCCAGCAGGTCGCCGCTCGATGCCTCGACGACGGGTTGATCGTCCGGGCGCTTCCGGTGGGGCATGTCATCGCACTGTCGCCGCCGCTCTGCATCACGCGAGACCAGGTGGACCGCGTGGTTGACGGCCTGGAGCGCGCGATCCGCACCGTCGGCGACGAGCTCGTGCGTCAGGGCGCGTGGAAGGCCGCTTAGCCCCGGAGGTCCGGGCGGCCGGCGGGGCTGTTCTCCGCGCGGGCCCCGGCCGTGAGGTCGATGTCCTCCTCGTCCATCGCCCCGGACATCGGGACTGGACCTTGCCGAAGGGCAAGGTCGAGCCCGGTGAAGAGGACGAGGAGTGCGCCCTCCGCGAGGTCGCCGAGGAGACGGGCTTCGACTGTCTCCTCGGGCCCGAGCTCGGTGCGAGCCGGTATCGTGACCGGCGGGGCCGCGACAAGGGCGTCCGTTACTGGGCGATGACCGTTCGCGACGGCGCGTTCAAGCCGAACGATGAGGTCGACGAGATCCGCTGGACCCCGCTGCCGGTGGCCGGGCGCCAGCTCTCGTACCCGGGCGACCGCGCGATCCTCGCCGCGCTGGCGCCGAGCCGTGAGCGTCTGGTGCTCCTGGTGCGGCACGCGAAGGCGGGTGACCGCGACCGCTGGACCGGCGACGACCGGCTGCGCCCCCTCGAGCTGCGGGGCCGTCGTCAAGCGGACGCCCTGGTGGAGCCGATCGCCGGCTATGCCCCGATGCGCCTCGTCTCCAGTCCCTACGCCCGGTGTGTGCAGACCCTCGAGCCGCTTGCCGCGCGCCTGACGACGCCGGTCGAGGCGGACGACGCGCTGGCCGAGGGCGCGTCCGCCGAGAGCGTGCGTGCCCTCGTCGGCCGGCTCGGCCCCGGACCCCTGGTGCTCTGCACGCACGGGGACGTCATGGAGGCCCTGGTCGGTGAGGACGCCCCAAGAAAGAAGGGCGCGACCTGGCTGCTCGCCCGCCAGGACGGCGCCGTCAGACGGGTCCGGTACTGGCCCCCGCTGGCGTGACGGCGCGACCCGGTTGATCGCGCCCGGGTCCCCTCGAGGCTAGGCCGCGACCGCGCGCGGGAGGATGGGCGCGTCGGCCTCGACGCGCCGACCGGCCCGGAGACAGAACGCGGGCGTCAGCAGGCGGTCGGCGATCACCTCCGTGCCGCCGTTGTCCCGCAGGGAAAAGCGCCCGCGCCGGTCGTCGAGCACCGTGACGTCGGCCACGGCGCCCGGGCGGAGGGTGCCGAGGTCGCCCTCGCGGCCGAGCATCCGCGCGGCGTTTTGCGTCACCATCGGCACGACCTGCTCCAGCCTGAGCCCGCAGGCCATGAGTCCGGTCATCGCGCGCGCCAGGCTGAAGCGCGCGCTCCCGGCAAACGGATGAAGCTCCGGATCCGGATGGGCTCCCGCAGGCGTGCCGGCGGGCCGCGGCACCTGCGTGTTGTAGCCGTGGAGATCGGCACCGAGCGTGTCCGGGACAAACCCCGCGTCGAGCACGCGGCGCGCCACGTCGAAGCTGAAGTGGGAGCCGTGCCCGACGTCTGTCCGCAGGCCGCGGGCCACCGCCTCGCGGACGACCGGGTGCACGCGACCCTGGCGGTCCACGAAACCGCCTGGGTGTCGCGTGAACGGGTGAGCGAGGACGTCCCCGGGACGCAGGAGCTCGATGGTCCGGGCGAGGATCGCGTCGGGGTCCGCGTCGCCCGCGCCCGATTTCGGAAGCGGCCAGAGCTGGCCGAAGTGGACGTAGAGCGGCAGATCGGCCTCGCGGGCGATCTCCGCGCCGAGGCGGAGGACCTCGAGCCCCCACCGGGCCACGCCCCCGATCTCGGCGTGCGCCTTGATGCCGCGGACGAGGTCCGGGTTCTCGCGCGCGGCACGGACGGTGGCCGCGACGTCGACGCCGTCGGGGCCGTACAGCGCCGGGTAGTAGTGGCCCTCGAGCCCGCCGACGACGTAGGCGGACAGGAAGGCGTGGACGCGGGTCGTCGCCGGCTCGACGACGAACTTGCGGAAGCCCGGAAGCGTCATGCAGCTCGGGCCTCCCTGGTCGACGACGGTCGTGGTCCCGGAGTGGACACCCACCATGTCCGCTTCGAGGCCGAATCGCCCGGTGACGTACTGGTACACGTGAGCGTGCGTGTCGATGAGCCCCGGAAGGACGAGCTGGCCGCGAACGTCGGCGATCTCACGGGCGTCTCCGGGAGAGAGCCTCGGGGTCACCGCGGCGACTCGCCCGGCGCTCACCGCCACGTCGAGCGCACCGTCGAGGCCCTGCGCCGGATCGATGACGCGGCCGCCCTGGAGCAGGAGATCGTAGGGTCCCGTCATGGCGTCCTCCCTCGGCCCACATCCTAGCACCGGCCAGCCGCCTCCCCGGTGCGCCCGTGTCCTCAGCGTGACAGCCTCACGATCCTCTTGACACGGACCCGACATCTTGCTCCACTTGGATTGACGAGGGAGCGCGCGATCCCCGTCGAAGGCTCGCGTAGCGGGCCTCCTAAAGGAGACAGCCGATGGAGGACACGCCACCGCGCTAGAGGACGCCGTCGCCGGGCAAGCCGGTGACGGAAACCCACGTAAAGGCTCCCCTGTGCAGGGGAGCGCGCAGGTCGTCCCGGTAACGCTCCGCGTGTGAGCGGGGACGCGAGCGCAGGATGGATCCGCCGGGGGGTGGGGCCCCGCCTCCCGGCGAGTCATCGCGAGGGCCTCACCAGCTGCTCGACGCTCCACCGCCGCCCGAGCTCCCTCCACCTCCCGAGAAGCCGCCGCCCGAGGAGCCACCGCCGCCCGAAGAACCTCCGCCGTGCCAGCGCCCGCCACCACCCCCCGTCGAGGGCGTGATCACCCAGCCGTGCCGCTTCCGGAACTTCTTCCCCCCCGGGCTGTGCAGCACGCTCCGCAGGATCGGAAATCCGACCAGCCAGGCCCCGGCGGCGATCGCCCCCCCGTACGGCCGGAGGAAGACAGACGGGAAGGTGGCGTAGAACGGCGTGAGGAACAAGTAGAGGAACCAGCCGGCGGCGCCCGGCGTGAGGAGCGCGATCACGGAGAACGTCCCGATCACGAGCAGGAAGAGTCCCGCGAACAGCAGCATGGCGAAGATC
Source organism: Candidatus Methylomirabilota bacterium (assembly GCA_035550795.1). Lineage (GTDB taxonomy): Bacteria > Methylomirabilota > Methylomirabilia > Rokubacteriales > DASRDR01 > DASRDR01. The sequence goes on along the minus strand of DASZOL010000008.1, from coordinate 12,973 downwards.
GAGTCAAGCGGACGCGACCGATCCGGACGGGGCGGGGGCAGCGGGGCGCCCTCGACGACCGCGGCGATGGCGTCGACGCCGGCCTCGACGCCGGCCCCGAAGTCCCCCGACCGGAAATGCGGTCGAACGATGTCGTCGAGGATCTGCCGGGAGCGGGCGTCGGTCATCCGGGCCTCGAGCCCGTAGCCGACCTCGATGCGCATGCGGCGCTCCTGACGCGCCACGACGAAGAGGATGCCGTCGTTCACGCCTTGCCGGCCGAGCTTCCAGGTCTGGAAGACCCGTACCGCGAAGCCCTCGATGGAGTCGCCCTCGAGGCCGTCGACCGTGAGGACCGCGATCTGCGCGCCCGTCCGGTCCTCGAGCTCGCGGAGCTTGTTCTCGAGGCGCCCGCGGACCGGCGCCGGGACGATGCCCGCCGTGTCGTTCACCCGGCCGGCGAGGAACGGCACGTCCCGTGCGCCCCACAGGGCCGGGACCGCGCAGAGGAGTGCGAGACTGACGACCGCGAGGAGCGCCGGGACCTGCGCCCCTCCTCGTGCAGCCTGGCACGCGTGGACACGCGCGCGAGCGTGGAGGCGGCTCACCCCGGGCCCAGGCGGAGCTGACCGGGAAGCTCGTCCCGGTCGTCCGGTCTCGCCGGGACGCGGGCCGCCAGCCTGGCGCAGCGCCGGATGCCCTCGGCGAGGGCCGGCCCCGGCTGGCTCCGACGAATGCCGGTGGCGACGCTCTCGGCGACGTCTTGCCATTCGCGCGGGGTGACGCATCCATCGAGGCCTCGGTCGGCGAGGACGACCACGCGTCGCTCGAACAGCGAGATCAGGATCAGGATCCCCGTGCGGTGGCGGGTGCGGAACACCTCCTCCTCGACGAAGGCCCGCGTCGCGCGTTGTCTCACCCGCGCCGTCAGGACGTCGGCTGGCACCAGGAGACGGTGGAGAGCCGGCCAGGCGAGCGCCGCCAGCCAGCCGAGCGCCGCACCCGCGGCCGGCAGCAGCGCCGTCCAGAGGACCGCGGGACCACCCCAGACGTCCGCCGCCCATTGGACGAGGGCGGCGATCAGGCCTCCCGCGAGGGCTCCCAGCGTGGCGGCGGTCCAGTGGGCGCGCACGTACGGGTCCGAGCGCTCCACGGCGTACGGGACGATCTCACCGGCGCTTTGTGCCTCGACCTCGCGAACGGCCGCTTCGATGGCCGCGTGGTCCGCCGGGGAGAAGAGCTGGTCGAGCGGCTGGATCGTCGCGCCTCCTGGGCCCCCGCCGGACGATGGACACGGCCGCGCTCCCGTGCCCACGAAGTGTAGCACGCGCCCGCAGGTGTCCGTGCCCGCCAAGCTGCGCTAGAATGCCCGACGTCGTCCGATGCCGATCCGAACCCAACCTGAGCACGAGGAGCGGTGATGCTTCCGCCCGACCGCAAGATCCGGCTGCACATCCAGAACGATCCGCTGAGTCCCAACGACGGGGTGACGCCTCCGCGGTTCGCCACGAGTGCGAGGCGGGTGAGAGACCTCCGCCGGCGGCTGCGCGTGACCTTCGGCGTGGATCCGCCCGCCCTGGAGAAGGGTCTCCGCGAGGCCGAGATCCTGATCGCGGCGCACGTCGACGGCCGGGACCTCGCGTCGCGAGCGCCGCGCCTCCGGTGGATCCAGTCGACCAGCGCAGGAGTCGAGAAGCTCGTGCCGCTCCTGCCGCCGGACGTCGTGCTGACCAACGCGAGCGGCGTCCACATCCCCAAGGGGGGCGAGTACGCGATGACGGCCCTCCTCATGCTGAATCACGGGGTGCCGCACTTCGTGACGCGCCAGCGGGAGCGGCGGTGGGACCCGATCTTCATGACCCCGATCGCCGGCCGCACCGTGGCGATCGTCGGCGTCGGCCGGATCGGAGGGGAGGTGGCGCGCCTCGCGAGGCGCTTCGGGATGCGCGTTCTCGGCGTGCGGCGGAGCAACCGTCCGCACCGCTGGATCCACCGGATGTTCACGACGAAGAACCTGCGCGCGGCGTTCCGCCAGGCCGACTTCGTCGTCGTCACGACGCCGCTGACGCCCGAGACCCGCGGGCTCATCGGGGCCAAGGAGCTCGACTGTCTTCCGCGCCACGCCGGCCTCGTCAACTTGGGGCGGGGTGCCGTGGTCGACTACGATGCGCTGGCCGCCAAGCTCTGGACCCGCGAGCTCTCGGGCGCCGTCCTCGACGTGTTCCACGAGGAGCCGCTGCCTCCCGAGTCCCCGCTCTGGACGACGCCGAACGTGATCCTGAGCCCGCACTGCGCCGTCGACGACGGACGGGCGTACGTCACCCGCTGCCTCGACATCTTCTTCGACAATCTGCGGCGGTACCTCGCGGGCCGGCCCCTCCGGAACGTGGTCGACCGCGAGCTCGGCTACTGACGAGCCCCGCCCGCTCGATGGCTGGGACGCGCAAGACCAACGCGACGCGCCTACTCGAGGCGCGCGGCATCGAGCACCGGATCCGCGTCTACGATTCCGAGCAGGCGTTCCACTCGGCGGACGAGGCGGCTGCCCTCCTCGGCGTGCCGGGAAGCTCGGTCCTGAAGACCCTGGTGGTGCTCCGGGAACCCGGCGCTCGAGCCAAGCCGCTCCTCGTCCTGGTGCCCTCCGATCGGCAGCTCGACCTCAGGCGCCTGGGGCGGGCGCTCGGGGAGAAGCGTCTGCGCATGGCCAGCCTCCAGGAGGCCGAGCGGCTGACGGGGCTCAAGGTGGGCGGGATCTCGGCGCTGGCCGTGCGAGCGCGGGCGTTCGAGGTGCTGGTTGACGCGAGCGCGGAGCGCCGGGGCCGCATCCACGTGAGCGCGGGCGTTCGGGGCGTGGATCTCGAGCTGGCGGTGGGCGACCTCCTCGCCGTGACCGACGGCCGTCTCGTCGAGGCGTCGGGGTCGGAGGCTACCTCGCAGGCCAGCAGCAACACGATGCTCTAGTGGTCGGCCCGTGTGGGCGCGGAGAGATCCGCAGACAGCCGACGCGACCGCGACACCGTCCAGCGCGACCCGCGGTGCCCGCGCCAGGCACGCGCTCCGCGCTCACCAGCCCATCGCGTAACCATTCCGGCGGGGATCGGCGCCTCCCATGAGCCAGCCGGTCGCCTGGTCGCGGACGATCGCCTGGACGCCGCCGACGCGCATGGACCAGGGGCCCATGACCTCGAGCGCGTAGCCGCGGGCCGCCAGCGCCCGGCGGGTCGCCTCGGGGACCCGCGACTCGATCCGCATGGTATCCGCGGGGAGCGGGTCGATCGCCTCGTCGAGCCACCGGAAGCGCGGCGCGCCGATCGCATCCTGGACGTTGAGGCCGAAGTCGATCAGGTTCGAGAGGACCTGCACCGTCGTCACCAGGATGCCGTAGCTGCCCGGCGTGCCCACGGTCGCCCAGAGCTTGCCGCCGCGGAACAGCTGGACGGGCGCCACCGGCCACTCGTGCCGCTTGCCGGGCTCGACGACGTTCGGGTGCTTCGCGTCGGTGCTGGTCCAGTGCAGCGCGTTGTTGAGACAGATGCCGGTGCCCGGCACGACGATCCCGCTCCCGAACCCGTTGCCGAGGCTCTGGGTGACGTTGACGGCGAGGCCGCTCGCGTCCATCGCGGCCAGGTGCGTCGTGGAGGCACCGGGCGCGGCGCCGCTGCCCCCGGCCACGGCCACGGGCCGGCGCGGCGCGCCGAGCCGCGCGTGCATCTCCGCGCGCAGCTCTTCCGTGCGTCCACGGTCCAGGAGGCGGTCGGCGGGTACGGGCACGACGTCGGGGTCACCGATGTGACGGTGCGTGTCGAGGCGGGCGGCGCGGGCCGCCTCGGCGATCACCGCGATGTGGTCGGGTCCCAGGTGGCCGAGCGTGCCCACGTCCCAGCCCGCCATGCCGTTGAGGGTCTGGATGACCTGGATGGCGCTGGTCGGCGGCGGCGGCGCGAAGACCTCGACGTCCCGGTAGGTCGTCGTCAGCGGATCCTCCCAGCGGAGCCGCTCCGGATACGCCTCGAGATCGCGGCGGGTCATGATCCCGCCGAGCGCCGCCACGATCGCGTCGCCGAGGGGCCCCGCGTAGACCACCTGGATTCCTTCACGACCGATCCGCCGGAACGTCGCGGCGAGGCTGGGCTGGCGCAGCGGCGCCCCGACGGCCGGCGTCCGGCCGCCGTGGAGATAGGTGTGGACGGCCTCGGCGTCCAGGTGGGTGAGGTGCTCGTCGAACATCTGGCGATCGAACGGCGTGAGCGGGGGACCAACCTCGGCCAGCTCGGCGGCAGGCTCGAGGACGTCGGCGAGCGACAGCGTGCCGTGGTCGGCGAGGACCCGGGCCCACCCCGCCAGGTTCCCGGGCACCGCGACGGAGAGGGGCCCGCTCGTGTGGTTGACGCCGTGGAGCCGGTCCCGGCTCGTCCCGGACGGTGCCCGGCCCAGGAAGTTGAGCACCTGCGGGCGGTGGTCGGGTCGGGTCAGCACGAGGACGCCGCACCCCGCCAGGCCGGACATGTAGGGCTCGGCGACGCCGACGGCGGCGGCGGTGGCCACCAGCGCGTCGACCGCGTTCCCGCCGCGCGCCAGCATCCGGAGGCCGGCGAGGGTCGCGAGCGGATTCGCGCTCGCCACCATGCCCCGGCGCCCGAGGGCCACGGGCCGGAGGCCGAAGCGGGTGGCGTAGGTCTCGTGGGGCGTTGCAGTCGCCTGGGGGGATGTCATCCTCATCGACCTTTCCACTGAGGGGTGCGCTTCTCCAGGAACGCGCGGACGCCTTCGCGGAAGTCCGCGCTTCCATAGGTCTCGGCGATCAGATCCTCGATGTCGGGGACGGGTCGAGCCGCCCGGAGGCGCCGGACGGCCTCCTTCGTCACGCGGAGCGTGATGGGGGCATGCGCGGCGATCTCCCGGGCGAGCGTCTCGACCCGCGCTCCGAGCTCCCCGGGTGCCACGATCTCGTGGACGAACCCCGCCGCGTACGCGTCCTGGGCGCTCGCGAGCCTGGCCGTGAAGAGGAGCGCGGTGACCCGCGAGGGCCCAAGAAGGTCGACGAGGCGCGCGTAGGCGTCGGCGGACAGGCAGTTGCCGAGGGTGCGCGCGATGGGAGCGCCGAAGCGCGCGTCGGGGGTCGCGATCCGCAGGTCGCAGGCCGCCGCGATGCGAAGGCCGGCGCCGACCGCGAAGCCCCGGATCTCCGCGATGACCGGCTTGCGCACGTCCTCGAGACGCGCAATGCGCCGGTCGCTGGCCCGCTCGTAGGCGAGACCGTCTGCCGCTCCGGTGAAGGTCTGGAACTGCCCGATATCCGTACCCGCGAGGAAGGCCTGGTCCCCCGCACCGCGGAGCACCAGCACCCGGATCGAGTCGTCGGCGTCGACGTCCTCGCAGGCCTGCGTCAGGCGCTCGTACATGCTCCACGTGAGCGCGTTTCGCGCCGCGGGCCGGTTGAAGGTCACGACCAGGACCGGTCCGTCCCGTGTGATCAGGACCTCGTCGGACTCCACGCTCGTTCGCCTGCCTCCCGGGCGCTCAGCGGGCCGTCATGCCCCCGTCGATCACGAGCTCCGCGCCGGTCACGAAGCTCGCCTCGTCGGAGGCCAGGTAGAGGATGCCGGGGGCGATGTCCTCGGGCCCGGCGAGCCGGCCGAGCGGCGTCAGGGCCACACGCTCCTCCCGGACACCAGGGCGTCCGTGGAGCTCCGCGGTCATGGCGGTCTCGACGAAGCCCGGGAACACGGCGTTGATCCGGATGCCCTCAGGGGCGTACTGGATGGCCGTCACGCGCGTCAGCGCCCGGGCCGCACCCTTCGAGGCGTGATACGAGGTCCCCGAGCGACTGCCGACCAGGGCATAGATGGACACGACGTTCACGATCGCGCCGCCGCCCGACCGGCGCATCGGCGGGATCGCGTGCTTCGTTCCCAGCATGGCGCTGGTCGCGTTCCCCGCCATGATGAGATCCCAGTCGGCCACCGAGACGTGCTCGGTCGCGACGCGGGCCGCGAGACCGCCCCGTCCGGCGTTGTTCACGAGCACGTCCAGCCGGCCGTGCTCCTCGACGACCTGCCCGACGACCGTGGTCCAGTCCGCCTCGAGGGTGACGTCAAGTCGGTGGAATCGCGCCCGGCCGCCCTCGCGTTCGACCTCGTCGGCGACCGCCTGGCCGCCCGCCTCGTCGATGTCGGCCACGGTCACCGCCGCGCCCTCGCGGCCGAACAGGCGGCAGGTGGCGCGACCGATTCCCGAGGCGCCTCCGGTGACGATCGCCACCTTCCCCGCGAGTCGCCCGGTCATGCGGGATCCTCGGGGTAGGGCTGTCCGTCTGTGCCTACCGTCACGCTCGTCCGGGCAATCGCCGATTCGCGGAGGGGGGCGAGCCTCGCGAGCTCCGGATCGGCCCGGTAGGCGTCGAACCCGGCCGCGCTCTCGAATGACACCACGTGGATCTCGTGGGGCAGGGCGTCGCCGCGCGCCGGACCGGTCGGACGGATGACGCGCTCGATCCGGCCGCCGTGGCGGCGCATGACGCGCGCGGCCTCCGTCTCGAAGCGGCGGAACTCGGCAGCGCGGCCCGGGCGGACGAAGAGCTCCACGAGGAGCACGATCGCTCGAGTGTCGGTCACCGTCATCGTCTCTCCGGCCAGCCTCGGCCCGCGCGCGATCGGGGGCGCCGAGGGTGACGAGACGACAGTCTGACCGAGGACGCGTGCTCCGACAAGCCCCACGCGAGGGCGCAGGGGAGTGAAGCCGGCGGAGTTCGAGGGAGCGCGTGATACGCTCGCGCGGTGCGAGACTGGGCGCGCTGGTGCCGCCGGGCGCTGGTGGCCGCGGGCGTCGTGGCGCTCCGGTCTACCTCGGAGTGATGGCGACCCTGGTGGCCTACGCGATCTGGAGCAGCTTGCTGCAGCGCTATCCGGCCGCCGCGGTGGCGCCCTTCGCCCTGCTCGCGCCGTGCACCGGGGTCCTGGCGTCCGCGCTCATCTTCGGCGAGGTCTTCAGCCCGGTGCGCTACGCTGGCATGGCCCTGATCCTCGGCGGCCTGGCCGTGATCGTCCTGCCCGGGGCCGGCAGGGGCCGCCGGCCCCCGGGAGCCGGCCGGACCGCCGCGTCACGCGAAGCCCGCGGGCCCGAGGAGAACGGAGCGCGATGGCCATGAGCCTCGCCGAGGCTCGGATCCAGCAGTTCCTCGACGGGAAGGACGTGGTCGTGCTGGCCACCGTCCAGGCCGACGGCGGGCCGCTGGCGATGCCAATGTGGTTCCTGCACGACCCGGCGGCGCTGACCATGATCAGCGTCACCGGGACGCAGAAGGTCCGCAACCTGCGTCGGGACCCGCGGGCGTGCGTCGTGGCCGAGGGCGGGGCCAGCGGGGACGTGCGCGGCGTGGCGGTTCACGGCCACGCGGAGTTCCTGTCCGAGGGGCCCGAACGGCGCGCGCTCGTCGAGCGTCTGCTGGAGAAGTACCGGCCACACCTCGAGCGGCGCTGGGGCGGCCGGGCGATGCCGGCGGATCGCGTCATGTTCCGCATCGTGCCCGCGCGGGTCCGGAGCTGGGGGCTGGACTGAGCCCGTGAACCAATCTCTTCGGCGCTACGCGACTGATCAATGCGGTGGGGGGGCCTGGGGCGGAGCGCCGCCGCTCCGCCCCCAGGTGGACTGAGCGGGCCCCAGCTCGGGTCGACCGGGATCGGGGGACCGGGGCCGCGCTGCCGACGATGGGGGCGCGCGCGACGGGCCGGGCGGCTGTCCCTAGCCTGGTCCCAGCGGGCGCGTGGCGTCGGCGAGCCAGGCGGCGGTCTCGCGGTCGACCCTGGGCGAGATCGCCGCTCGCACGCGCGCGTGGTACGCGTCGAGCCACGCGAACTCGGCCGGGGTGAGGAGCGCCGGCTCGACGAGGGCAATGTCGATCGGCGCCAGCGTGAGCGTCTCGAAGCCGTAGAGCGTGACCTCGCTGCCGGGCGGTGGCGGCACCGGGACCACCACGAGGAGGCTCTCGATCCGGATCCCGTATTCGCCCGCCTTGTAGTATCCCGGTTCGTTCGACACGATCATCCCGGGTCGGAGCGCCACGCTGCTCCCCACCTTGGAGATCCGCTGCGGTCCCTCGTGGACCGACAGGTAGCTGCCGACCCCGTGGCCCGTGCCATGGTCGTAGTCGAGGCCGGCGTCCCAGAGCGGGGCGCGGGCCAGCGCGTCGAGCTGAGATCCGGTCGTTCCCTTCGGGAAGCGCGCGAGGGCGAGGGCGATGTGACCGCGGAGCACGCGCGTGAAGCGGTCCCGCTGCTCGGCCGTCGGTGAGCCGATCGCGACGGTCCGGGTCACGTCGGTCGTGCCGTCGAGATATTGGGCTCCGGAGTCGACGAGGTACAGCATTCCGCGCTCGATCCGCCGGTCGGTGCGGGGCGTCGCGCGGTAGTGGACGATCGCCCCGTTCGGGCCAGCGCCGGAGATCGTCGGGAAGCTCACGTCGCGGAACAGCGACTCCTCGGCCCGCAGGGCATCGAGGCGTTCGGCCGCCGAGATCTCGGTGAGGCGCCCAGCCGGCCCTTCGCGGGCGAGCCACGCGAGGAACCGGGCGAGGGCGACGCCGTCCTTCTCGTGAGCGCTGCGGGCTCCGGCCAGCTCTACGTCGTTCTTCGTGGCCTTGGGCACGAGGCAGGGATCGGGAGCGCGCGTCACCGTCGCGCCCGCACCCGCCAGGCGCTGGACGATCCACCCCGCCGTCGAGCTGGGATCGACCTGGACCGTGCGGTGCGCCGCTCCCAGGCGATCGAGCGCCGGGCCGAGCGCGTCGGGTGGAAGCACGCGCACGCCCTCGCCAAGGTGCTCCAGGACGCCCGGCGCGAGCTTGGCCGGGTCGACGACGAGGTCCACCGTCGCGTCGCGGTGCACGAGCGCAAAGGCAAGCGGCAACGGCGTGTGCGCGACGTCGCTGCCGCGCACGTTGAGGAGCCACGCGATCGAGTCCGGCGCCGTGAGGACCACCGCGTCGACGGCCTCGCGCGCAAGGAGCTCGGCGATCTCGCGCCGCTTGTCGGGCGAGGGACGCCCGGCGTGCTTCAGGTCGTGGGGGGCGATCGGTCCGCGCGGCGGCGGCGGCTGGTCGTCCCAGATCCGGTCGACGAGGTTCTCCGCAACCGGGACCAGCGTGGCGCCGGCCTTGGCGCAGACGCCCTCCAGGCGCTCCACGCCGTCGATCGTGTGGAGCCACGGGTCGTAGCCGAGCCGGTCGCCCTGATGGAGCCGCAGGCGGAGCCAGTCGGTGGGCGGGCTGTCCGTCACGTGGTGGTACTCGAACACGGCGCCGGGGGTCTCGTCCCGCACCTGGAGCGTGTAGCGCCCGTCGACGAAGATGGCGGCCGCGTCGGTCAGGACGGCCGCCAGCCCGGCGGACCCCGTGAAGCCGCTGATCCACGCCAGGCGCCGGGCACGCGGAGGAACGTACTCACCCTGGTGCTCGTCGGCCCGCGGGATCAGGTATCCCGCGAGTCCCTCCTTCGCGAGCTCCTTGCGGAGCCGCTCGACCCGCGCGTGGATCGTCACGGTGATTGCTCGGCGCGCATCGCGTTCGAACTATAGCAGGTTTCCGGAGGGTTCGAGGCGCGCCCGCGCCTTGCCCCGTGCTAGACTCCCGGTCTCACCGGGCGTTCACGTCTGGAACTCGCGCCAACGCTCCGCGATGCGCGTGGCGACGCCGGCGAGCGCCGTGCGTGACCGGCCGGCGGCGCCCAGGTCGTGGCCGACGCCGGACTCCAGATGAAGCACCGTCGGCGCCGGGACGAGAGCCAGGGCGCCGCGGAGCTCCGCCACCGAGCCGAACGGGTCGGCGGTTCCATGGACGAAGAGCGCGGGCGTGCGGAGCCGCGGGAAGTGCGCGACGCGGAGCTCGCCGGGCCGACCCGGCGGGTGGAGAGGATAGGCGAGCAGCAGCAGCGCCCGCGCCACGGACGGATCCTCCGCGGCGAGGAGGCTTGTCTGGCGGCCGCCGTAGGAGTGGCCGCCGAGGCAGACGCGCCGCGCGCCGGCGCGCACGAGCGCCGCCCCGGCGGCCCGGAGCCCGTCACGGTCCCGCGCCGCGCCGGCCGGCGACGGCGGCCCGTGCGGACGGGCCTGCCGGAACGGCAGGTCGCAGCGGAGGACGAGGACCCCGCGGGCGGCGAGTGCCGCCGCGAGCGCCACGAGAAGTGGGGCGTCCGACGACGACCCGGCGCCGTGGGTGAGGACCAGGCCGTCGTCGGCGGCGCCCCGGGGCGCGTGGAGCGTCCCCCGGACGGTCGGGCCTTCGCCGAGCCCCTCGTGGAACGGGATGGGCGCAGGCGGCGGAGGATCAGGCTGGCTCACGGCTGGACGTGGGAGCTACGGACGCCGGGGGGAGGGGGCGGAGATGGGGGCAGTCGTCTTCTTCGACGTCGCGGGTACGCTGATCCGCGTTCGCGATGGCGTCGGGGCGCAGTACGCGCGCGTCGCCGAGCGCTTCGGAGTCCGCGCCGATCCCGTGGCGCTCGAGCGGGCGTTCCCTGGCGCCTTTCGCGCCGCGCCGCCCATGGCCTTCCCCGGTGTCCCCGCGGAGGCGGTCCCCCGCCTCGAGCGCGAGGTGTGGCGCGGCATCGTGCACGACGTGTTCGCGGGCGCCGGCGTCCTCGCCGCGTTCGCGCCGGGCCGGTTCGACGCCTTCTTCGACGCCGTGTACCGCCACTTCGAGGACCCCCCGACGTGGGAGGTCTTCCAGGACGTGGCCCCGGCGCTCTCGGCCCTCAGGGGCCTGGGCTGCTCGCTCGGCATCGTCAGCAACTTCGACAGCCGCGTCCTTCGCATCCTCGAGGGGCTCGATCTCGCGCCCTGGTTCGCGTCCGTGACGCTGTCGAGCCAGGTGGGCGTGACGAAGCCGGACCCGGCCATCTTTGCCCGGGCTCTCGCGCGCCACCGGGCCGACGGGGCGCCCGCGTTTCACGTGGGCGACTCGCCCGTCGAGGACGGCGAGGGAGCGCGCGCGGCGGGCCTGCGGGCCGTCCTGATCGACCGGGCCGGCCGTCACGCGGACCGCCCCGGCCTCGTCCGCGTGGACTCGCTCGTTGCCCTCGCCGGCATCATCCGAAGCGGCGGGTGACCGGACATGGTCCCGCGCGGGCGTGACGGCAGTCAGCTGCCGGTCCTGGCTCAGGCGGCCGCGGGCGGCCACGGGGCCGGCCTTCCGTCGTCCTCGGCGGCCTCCCAGAGCCATGCCGCTCCCCGGACGCCGCTCGAGTCCCCGTGCTGCGGGGGCCGGAGCGGGGTGTCGACGCGGTCCGAGAATACCCACGCGCCCCATCGCTCCGGAACCCGGGCGTAGAGGCGGGCCAGGTTCGAGAGCCCGCCGCCCAGCACGATCACGTCGGGGTCGAGAAGGTTGACGACCGCCGCCAGCGCGCGCGCGAGACGTTCCTCGTAGCGGGCGAGCGTCGCCTCGCAGCGCTCATCGCCGTCGGCAGCCCGCGCGCCGATCGTCGTCGCCTCGATCTCCTCACCGGTCGCCTCCAGGTGGTCCCTGGAGATGCCCGGGCCCGAGAGGAAGGTCTCCACGCAGCCCGTTCGCCCGCAGTAGCAGGACGCCCCCGGCCACTCCCCGGGGCGCGGCCACGGCAGGGGATTGTGCCCCCACTCGCCGGCCACCGCGTTCGGGCCGGTGAGGACACGGCCGTCCACGGCGATCCCACCGCCGGTGCCGGTTCCCAGGATGACGCCGAAGACGACCCGGGCCCCTGCGCCGGCGCCGTCGCGCGCCTCGGAGAGTGCGAAGCAGTTCGCGTCATTCGCGAACCGCAGCGGGCGGTGGAGCAGGCGCTCGAGGTCCTGACGAAGGGGGCGGCCGTTGAGCCAGGTGCTGTTGGCGTTCTTGACGAGTCCGGTGGCGGGCGAGAGCGCCCCGGGCATGCCGATGCCGACCCGCGCCGGCTCCCCCGCCTGGCGCTCGAGCCCCTCGACGAGGGTCGTGATGGCCGCGAGGGTTGCGGCGTAGCGGTCGCGGGGCGTCGGCACGCGGCGCCGGCCCCGCTCGTGGCCGTCCTTGTCCAGGGCCACGGCCTCGATCTTCGTGCCGCCCAGGTCGACCCCGATGCGCATCGCCGGTGCTCGGGACTACTCGGTGGAGAGAGCCTGACGGCGCCCCCGATGATGGTCCACCGAGACCCGTCGCCGGCTCAAGCGTACACGTCCTTGGACCGTCGCCAGCGGGCGAGCTGGACCAGAACCCCGAGAAGGGCGAGCCCGCCACCGACGGCGCAGGCCGCCGGTACCCCGGCCCCTTCGGCGACCGAGCCGATGAGCGAGGACCCCACCGGCGTCGCGCCCGCGAAGACCATCATGTAGACGCCCATGACCCGACCCCGGAGGTCGTCCGGGACGGTCACCTGGACGATCGTGTTACAGGCGTTCTGAAAGACGATCTGCATCGCGCCCACCACGAACAGGACGATCGCTGCCAGCACGAAGTGTCGCACGAACGCCAGACCGAGGATGCACAGGGCCACGCCGACCCCGGGGATGACTACGGCACCGAGAGGCGGTCGCCCGTCGCCGAACGTGGCGAGCGCGACCGCGCCCACCACGGCCCCGGCCCCGAGCGAGGCCATGAGCAGACCGAACTCGTCCACTCCCTCGTGCAGGACTTCCCGGGCAAAGAGGGGGACGAGGACCCCGTGGTTCATCGCGAAGGTGCTGACGGCGAAGACAAGGCCCAGGATCAACGCGACGAGGGGCGTGCGCGTCGCGTAGCGGACGCCGTCGAGGAGCTCCTCCCGGATCGTGGTGCCGCGCCGAGGTCTCGCCTCCGATCCCGACCGCACCAGGGTGAGGTTCACCACCACGGCCAGGAAGGACAGAGCGTTCAGGAGGAACGCGACCGCCGTGCCGTACCGAGCGATGAGGAGTCCGCCCAGCGCGGGGCCGACGACCCGTGCCGCGTTGAAGGTCGCCGAGTTGAGCGCGATCGCGTTCATGAGGTCCTCGCGCCCGACCAGCTCCACGA
>DASZOL010000007.1:0-22693 GCA_035550795.1 Candidatus Methylomirabilota bacterium | reverse complement strand
ACGGGAGGTGCCATGCAAGCCGTCGTGATCGGGATCATCGCTGCCGTCATCGGGCTCGGCATCGGCTATTTCACCTGGGGGACGCAGTCGTCGCAGGCTGCCAGGGACGTCGCCGCGGCCAAGGCGCAGCTCGAGGAGGCTCGGAAGGCCGCCGAGCGGGAGGGCCAGCTCGCCACCAAGATCCAGGAGGCCGAGGTCAAGCTCAAGGAGAGCCAGGAAGCCCTCAAGACCGAGATGGACCAGGCGAAGAAGCTCGAGGGCATCCTGACGAAGCGCAAGAAGAAGTAGGCGGGGCCCGGGGTTCCGGCCGCCGACGGCCCGGCGTGTCTGCCGGCGCCGTCGCGCGTCCTGGACCAGGGATGCGCCGTGGCGCGCGCGTCACGCCCCGGGGTCGCGACCCGTGGCGGTCGCGGTGCCATGTCCCCGCAACCCCGCGGCCAGGCACTGCGGCATCGGACGCCGCTGGCGCACCGTGGCCCATCCGGCGCGGGGGCGGGGGGTTGCCGGGCGCCGGTGCCGTGTCGGGCTGAGCCGTCCGTCCCGGTCCGGTAGGCCATTCGCCTCAAGTAGGGCCTCGGCGGGTTCACCGCGGTCCGCCGTTCGGTGTAGGCTCTAGGCACCGCTCGCATCGGGGCCCGCGCCGGCCAGCCGGCCCGCGCCGGCCGGATTCCCTGGACCTGCACGCTCGGGAGCATTGAGGAGGAGACACACATGGACCAGCTGACGCGTCGAACGTTCCTCCGGGGGGCCGTCATCGGTGGCGGCACCGTGGCCAGCTCCACCGTGGGCCCCTGGGTCCTCCGGGCACGCGCCCAGGGCGGGCCGGTGAAGATCGGACTGGTGCTCCCGTACACGGGCGTCTACGCCGAGCTCGGCAACAGCATCACCCAGGCGATGGAGCTCGTGTTCGCCCGGGAGAACTGGACGGTCGCCGGACGCAAGATCGAGATGATCAAGGAAGACGACGAGATGAAGCCCCCGGTGGGCGTCCGCAAGACGGAGAAGCTCATCGACTCCGACAAGGTGGACATCCTCACCGGCCCGGTGCACAGCGGCATCCTGATGGGCATGCGGGACAAGGTCCACAACTCCAAGACGATCCTCATCGTGTCGAACGCGGGCGCCGATGCCATCAGCCGCGAGCGCTGCTCGAAGTGGATCTTCCGGACGTCCTTCTCGAACTGGCAGCCCTGCCAGCCGATGGGCGGGTGGGTCGCGAAGAACGTGGCCAAGGAGGTGTTCCTGATCGCGCCGAACTACCAGGCCGGGAAGGACATGATGGGCGCTTTCCAGGAGACGTTCACCCCTGCCGGCGGCAAGGTCGTCGCGGAGGACTACCCGAAGCTCGGCGAGACCGACTACGCCCCGTATCTCACCAAGATCAGGCAGTCCGGCGCCAAGGCGGTGTTCGCGTTCTTCTCCGGCACGGACGCCGTGAACTTCGTCAAGCAGTACGACGGCTTCGGCCTGAAGGAGGGCATCCGGCTGACCGGGGCGGGCTTCCTGACCGAGCCCGACGTGCTGCCCGCCCAGGGCAAGGCGGCGCTCGGCACCCTCACCGGGCACTTCTACACGCCACAGCTCGACAACCCGGTCAACGTGCGGTTCGTCAAGGAGTTCCGGGAGAAGTTCGGGGGCAAGACGCCCGACGGCTTCGCCTGCCAGGGCTACGACACCGCCGAGGTGATCGTGCGGGCGCTCAAGGCCGTGAACGGCAACACCCAGGACAAAGACAAGCTCGTCGCCGCCATCGCGGCGACGGAGTTCGACAGCCCGCGCGGGCGATTCCGCTTCGATCCGAAGACCCACAACGTCATCCAGCCATTCATCTACATCCGCGAGGTGCGTGAGGTGGCCGGCGGCCTCAACAACGTGCCGATCGACAAGGTCGCCGACGTGCGCGACCCCGGCACGGGCTGCACGCTTCCGGCCTGACGAGAGCGACGGGAGCCCGGGGCCCTCGGGTCCCGGGCTCCACCCGTCCCCGTGCCCTTCCTCCCGGACTTCCTCGGTCAGGCCCTGAACGGCCTGGCCTACGGCGCGCTGCTGTTCCTCCTCTCCGTGGGGCTGACGCTCATCTTCGGCATGCTCGACATCGTCAACCTGGCCCACGGCTCCTTCTACATGCTGGGGGCGTACGCCGGCCTCGCCACGCTCGCCGTGACGGGCAACTTCTGGCTCGCCGCGCTCGCGGCCCCGATTGCGGTGGGCCTGATCGGCGCCCTCGTCGAGCGCGGCCTCCTCCGGCCGCTCTACCGCCGCTCCCCGCTCGACCAGGTGCTCCTCACCTTCGGCCTCATCTACCTGTTCGAGGACCTGGTCAAGTGGGGCTGGGGAGGCCGCATCCGCTCGATCTCGCCGCCCGAGGTCTTCTCCGGCCGGGTCAGTTTCGGCAGGGTCACGCTCCCCTCGTACCGCCTCTTCGTCATCGCCTTCTGCCTCGTCGTGGCGCTCGTGCTCTGGCTCGTGATCGAGAAGACGCGTCTGGGCGCCGTGATCCGCGCGGGCGTGTACGATGCCGAGATGGCCGCGGGGCTCGGGATCGACACCGGGCGCGTCTTCACGTTCGTCTTCGCGTTCGGCGCGGCCCTCGGGGGGCTCTCCGGCGTCATCGCCGGGCCGATCCAGTCAGCGTACCCGTCCATGGGCGTGAGCATCCTCATCCCCGCGCTGATCGTGGTCGTCGTCGGCGGCCTGGGCTCGCTGAAGGGCTCGTTCGTGGGGAGCCTCATCATCGGCCAGGCCGAGACCTTCGGGAAGGTCTGGCTGCCCGGCGTCTCGATGCTGATGATCTACGTCGTGATGGCGCTCATCGTGGTGCTGCGGCCGCAGGGCCTCTTCGGGCGGCCGCTCCGGTGACGCCGGCCCCGCCGTCCCGCCCACCGGCGGCCCTGCGGGCCTGGCGAGACGCGCGGCCGTGACCCGGCCGGGCGGCCTGCGCGCCTGGGGCTTCGCCATCATCCTGGTCGCCGTCCTCGCCTTCCCGGCCGCCTTCGGCCGGTACCCGGTCAAGCTCCTCCAGGAGATCCTCATCTGGGGGATCTACGCGATGAGCCTGGACCTCCTGATGGGCTACGCGGGCATGGTGTCGTTCGGGCACTCCGCCTTCTTCGGCGTCGGCGGCTACGCGGCCGCGCTGGCGCTCACGGGCCCGGGCGGCGCCCTGGGCGGGCCCCTGGGCGCGCTGCTCCTGCCCGCCGCGGCCGGGGCCCTCGCCGCGCTCGTCGTCGGCTTCTTCTCGATCCGCGTGAGCGGCGTCTACTTCATCATGCTGACGCTCGCGTTCTCACAGATGTTCTACGCCTACGCGTTCCAGACGGCGTGGCTCGGCGCGGAGGACGGGATCACGGGCGTTCCGCGGCCCGCGCTCCTCGGCGTGCCGACGGGCGAGGGCTGGGCGTTCCACGTCTACGTGGTGGCGATCACCGCGCTCGCGGCGCTCTTCCTCTGGCGCGTCGTGCGCTCCCCGTTCGGGCACGTGCTGGCCGGCATCCACGAGAACGAGGAGCGCATGACGGCGGTCGGCTATCCGGTCCGCCGGTACAAGCTGCTCGGGTTCGTCCTCGCGGGAACGCTGGCGGGCCTGGCCGGCTCGCTCTACGCGCAGTTCAGCGGATCGATCACGCCGGACGCCTTCTTTTGGACGACGTCGGGCGAGGCGCTCCTCATGGTGATCATCGGGGGGACGGGCACCCTCGGCGGCGCCGTGCTCGGCGCCGCGGCCTTCATCCTGCTCCAGAGCCTCGTCTCGACCTACACCGAGCGCTGGATGCTGATCCTCGGGGTGACGTTCGTGCTCTTCGTCCTCTTCGCCCCCGGCGGGATCGTGGGCGCGCTCCGCGGGCGGATCGGGCTCCGCGCGTGACGGCGCCAGCCGCGCTGGCGGTGGAGGGGCTCCGCCGGAGCTTCGGCGCGCTGACGGCGGTCAACGGCGTGACGTTCGCCGTCGCGGCGCGCGAGCGGCGCGCCATCATCGGGCCGAACGGCGCCGGCAAGACGACGCTGTTCAACCTGATCACGGGCCACCTCAGGCCGACCGGGGGGCGCATTCTCTTCGAGGGCGAGCCCCTGGGCGCGCTCCCACCCTACGCGGTGGCCCGGCGCGGGATCTCCCGCTCGTTCCAGCGCACGAACGTCTTCCCGCGTCTCCCGGTGATCGAGAACCTCCGGCTCGCCGCGGCCGCCACCGGACGCGGCAGCTACGACCTTGTCGGCTCCGTGACCCGCCTCTGGGTGCCGGCGGAGCGGGCGCGCGCGACCGCGGAGGCGGTCGGCCTCACCGACCGGCTCGACGTCGCGGCGGGCGCGCTCTCCTACGGGGAGCAGCGCCAGCTCGAGATCGGCATCGCGCTGGCCACCCGCCCGAAGCTCCTCCTGCTCGACGAGCCCACCGCCGGCATGTCCCCCGAGGAGACGCAGCGCATGACCGAGCTTCTCGCCGGCCTGCCCCAGGACATCACGCTGCTCATCATCGAGCACGACATGGACGTCGTGTTCACGCTGGCCGATCGCATCACCGTGCTCCATTACGGGGAGGTCCTGACCGAGGGCACGGCCGACGAGGTCAAGGCGGATCCTCGCGTCTACGAAGTCTACCTGGGGAGCGAGTGAGGCGGGCCGGCGTGACCCCGATGCTGGACGTCGAGGCGATTCACACCTACTACGGGGAGAGCCACGTCCTCCACGGCGTGTCGCTCCGGGTCGACCCCGGCGAGGCGGTGGTCCTGCTCGGGCGAAACGGCGCCGGCAAGACGACCCTGATCCGCAGCATCATGGGCTTCACGCCGCCTCGGGCGGGCCGGGTCCTGCTCGACGGGGAGCCGATCCAGCGCTGGCCGGCCCATCGCATCGCGCGCGGCGGGGTCGCGCTGGTCCCGCAAGGGCGCCGCATCTTCGCGCCGCTCACGGTGCGGGAGAACCTCCTGCTCGGCGCGCGATCGGACGGATGGACCCTCGAGCGCGTGTTCCAGCTCTTCCCGCGCCTCCGGGAGCGCGCGGCCCAGGCAGGGGGCACCCTGTCGGGGGGCGAGCAGCAGATGCTCGCGGTCGGGCGCGCGCTCCTCACCAACGGCCGCGTGCTGCTCCTCGACGAGCCGTCGGAAGGGCTCGCCCCGCTCATCGTCCGCGACATCGGCCGCATCCTGGCCCGCCTCAAGAGCGAGCGCCTCTCGATCCTCCTCGTCGAGCAGAACTACCACCTGGCGCTCCGGATCGCCGATCGCGTCTACGTGATGAACAAGGGGCAGATCGTCTACGAGGGCACGCCGGCCGCGCTCGAGGCCAACGAGGAGGTCAAGCGCCACTACCTCGGCGTCGCGTGACCGGACGCCGAGTATACTGTCCTCTGGCATGCGCTTCCGCGTCGGCTTCGACGTCGGCGGAACCTTCACCGACTTCGCGCTCCAGACCGACGACGGACGTCTCCTCACCGGCAAGCGCCTCACGACTCCTGACGACCCGGCGCGAGCGTGCGTCGACGGGCTCCGAGAGCTCGTCGCCCGGGCGGGGCTCGGCTGGGCCGATCTCGCCCAGGCGGTGCACGGCACCACGCTTGGCTCCAACGTCGTCATCGAGCGGAAGGGCGGCGAGGTCGCGCTCCTCACGACCCGCGGCTTCCGCGACGTGCTGATCATCGGCCGTGAGAAGCGCTATCAGCTCTACGACCTGTCCATCGACAAGCCCGTGCCCCTGGTTCCGCGCTCGCGGATCCACGAGGTCGCGGAGCGGGTGGCGTTCGACGGCGAGGTGCTGGTCCCGCTCGACGAGGCCGGGCTCCGGCAGACGGTCCGGCAGCTGGCCCGGAAGGGAGTGGCGTCGATCGCCATCTGCTTCCTGCACTCGTACGTCAATCCGGCGCACGAGCGGCGGGCCGCCGAGATCGTGCGCGAGGAGGCGCCCGGGGTGGGGATCAGTCTCTCGTCGGAGGTGTCGCCGGTGATCCGCGAGTACGAGCGGACCTCGACGACCGTCGTCAACGCGTACGTGATGACCGCGGTGCGCGACTACCTCGAGCGCCTCGAAGGGGCGCTCCGGGCGCTCGACTACCGAGGGCGGCTCTTCGTCATGCAGTCCGGCGGGGGCATCGCGACCGCGGAGACGATGGCCCGCTTCCCCGTGCGCATGATCGAGTCCGGACCGGCGGCGGGCGCGCTCATGGCCGCGGCGTACGGGAAGCTGACCGGCCATGCCGACCTCGTCGCCTTCGACATGGGCGGGACGACGGCAAAGCTCTCGCTGATCGCGGGCGGCGCGCCCCAGACCATCCGCGAGTTCGAGCTGCACCGGATCCGGCTCCAGCCGGGCAGCGGGATCCCGATGAACATCCAGGCCATCGACCTGGTCGAGATCGGCGCCGGGGGCGGCTCGATCGCGCGCGCCGAGACCGGGGTGATCCGGGTCGGCCCCGATTCGGCCAGCGCCGCCCCGGGGCCCATCTGCTACGGTCTCGGCGGGCGCGAGCCCACGGTCACCGACGCGAACCTCGTCCTCGGGTACCTGAACCCGGATTACTTCCTCGGCGGCCGCATGCGGCTCGACCTCGACGGCGCCCGGCGGGGTATCGACGACCGGGTGGCCCGGCCCCTCGGGCTCGGCGTCGCGGAGGCCGCGTGGGGGGTCCACCAGATCGTGACGACGAACATGGAGCTGGCCACGCGGGTCGTGTCCATCGAGCGCGGCTACGATCCCCGGCGGCTGGCCCTTGCAGCGTTCGGCGGCTCGGGGCCAGTCCACGGCTGCCGGCTCGCCCAGGCGCTCGGCATCCCTCGCGCGATCCTCCCGGCGGCGGCGGGCGTCACGTCGGCCATCGGCCTGCTGGCGGCCGAGGTCCGGTTCGACCTCTCGCGCTCGTACGTCCGGCGACTCGACGCGCTCGATCCGGCCTACCTCGCCCAGGTCCTGGACGAGATGGGGGCCCAGGGCACGGAGGTCGTCCGGGAGGCGGGGGCCGCGCGGACGACCTCCGTGGCGCGCAGCGCGGACATGCGATACGTCGGCCAGGGCTACGAGCTCTCGGTCCCCTTCCCCGAGGGGCCCATCGGCGGCCGCACGGCGGCCACCCTGCGCGAGGCGTTCGATCGCGTCTACGCGCACCGCTACGGGTACTCGGACGCACGCGCGGCCGTCGAGCTGGTCACCGTGTCCGTGACCGTGACCGGGGCGGGACCGGAGGTCCGGCTCCCCGAGCAGCGCCCGGGCACGCGCGACCCGGCGGAGGCGCGGAAGCCGGACCGGCCCGCCTACTTCCCGGAGACGCGCGGCTACGTCCAGTGCGCCGTCTATGACCGGGCGCGGCTGCCGGTCGGGGCGCGCGTCGAGGGCCCGGCCGTGGTGGAAGAGCCGGAGTCGACCACCGTCCTGCCTCCGGGGTCGACCGCCGAGGTCGACCCGTGGGCGAACCTGCTCGTGAGCGTCGCGTGAGCCGACGGGCCGGGCCACGCTCATGAGCCGCGGCGTGGACCCGATCACCCTCAGCGTGATCTGGGGGGCGCTCCAGTCGGTCACGGTCGAGGTCGGCACGACCGTGCACCGGACCGCGCACTCCCAGCAGGCGCGCGAGGGCCAGGACTTCTCCGTCTGTCTCTTCGACCCCGACGGCCGCATGGTCGCCCAGGGCCCCTACAGCCCCGGGCACATGGGGGCGATGTCGTTCGCCGCCAAGAACGCGGTCCAGGCGTTCCCGGGCGACCGGCTTCGGCCCGGGGACGTCGTGCTGTTCAACAGCCCGTTCCTCGGCTCCGGGCACTTCCCCGACTTCTTCATGATCCAGCCCGCCTTCACCGACGACGGCCGGCTCATCGGCTTCGTCGCCAACATCCTCCACCACACCGACGTGGGCGGCATGCGGCCGGGCAGCCAGGCGGTCGAGGGGGTGTTCGACTACTTCCAGGAGGGGCTCCACGTTCCGCCCATCAAGCCCTGGAAGGGAGGCGAGGAGCAGGAGGACATCCTCGCCATCGTGCTCGCGAACACGCGCACTCCGGAGTCGATGCTGGGCGATCTCCGCGCCCAGCGGAACTCGCTGCGGGTGGGCGAGCTCCGGATGATCGAGCTCGCGCGCCGGTATGGCCACGAGACGGTCCAGGCGGCGATGGCCGAGATCATGGACCGGACCGAGGCGAAGGTGCGCCAGGCAATCCGGACGATCCCGAACGGCGTCTACCCGTTCGAGGACCACATGGACGACTCGGGGCCGGGCACCGACCCGATGCGGCTCGCGCTCACGGTCACCGTGCGCGACGAGGACGTCCTGATCGACTTCGACGGCACGGGGCCCCAGACCGAGTCGGGGATGAACTCGTACGTCAACTACACGCGCTCGTACTGCTACGCCGCGGTGAAGTGCCTCACCGACCCGGCGGGCCCGCAGAACGACGGCGCCTTCCGGCCCGTGCAGGTCGAGGCGCCCCTCGGCTCGTTCCTCAACCCGCGCCCTCCGGCCGGAGGCGGCCCCCGGGCCGTCTTCTGCTACCGGATCTTCGACGCGGTCATCGGGGCCCTCGCCCCCGCGCTGCCGGACCGGGTCACCGCCGCCGGCTCCCACTTCGCGAACCCGACCTGCGGGGGCTTCGACCCGCGCCGGAACCGCCGCACGGTCGTCTACGAGCTCATCCTGTCCGGGACCGCGGCCCGGGCCGACCGTGACGGCTGTGAGGCCATGTCGATGGCGTTCAACGCCTCGAACATCCCGGTGGAGTCCCAGGAGGCGAACCAGCCCGTCCTCGTCGAGCGGTTCGAGCTGATCCGAGACTCCGCCGGCGCGGGCCGGTACCGCGGCGGGACGGGCATCCGGCGAGACCTCCGCTTCTACCTCCAGGGGGGCCGGCTCACCAACAACACCGAGCGGCACCGCTTCGGGCCATGGGGCCTGTTCGGCGGCCAGGCCGGAAAGCCCGGCGTCACGCTGGTGAACCCCGGCACGCCGTCCGAGCGCCGGGTGCACTCGAAGGCGTCCGACACCGTCGAGCACGGCGACGTGGTCTCCTTCCAGCAGTCCGGGGCCGGCGGGTACGGCCCGCCGTGGGAACGCGATCCCCAGGCGGTGCTCCGCGACGTGATCGAGGACTACGTCTCGATCGAGGGCGCGCGGCAGGACTACGGGGTCGTCATCGACCCCGGGACCATGACCGTCGACGGAGCTGCGACGGCGGCCGCGCGCGCCGCGATGCGCCGACCCGGCCCGCTCCCGCTCGTCACCCGCCGGGGTCCACTGTGGTGACGCGGTGGCGGACGCCAGTACCTCATGGTTCAATATCGAGAGACGATCCTCGCCCGGAGGTGACGATGTTCAGGACCACAATCCGACGCGCGATCCGGCTCACCGCCGGGCCGGCGCTCGCGCTCGCCCTCGCGACGGCGGCCCTTGCCCATCACGGCTGGAGCGGATACGACGCCAGCAAGCCCGTCAACGTGACCGGGACGATCAAGGAAGCGGGCTACGAGCACCCTCACGGCTACGTGCGCCTGGAGGTCCCGGGAAAGGTGTGGGTGGTCACGCTCGCGCCGCCGTCGCGGATGGAGAACCGGGGCCTGTCCTCGGCGATGCTGAAGGCGGGAACCTCGGCCACCGTGATGGGCTATCCGAGCCGGACCGACCCGAACGAGATGCGGGCCGAGTGGATCGCCATCGACGGCAAGACCACCCAGCTCCGGTAGTGCCGACGTCCCCCGGTCGGTCTCGCTAGTGCACCCGCCCGAGGGACCGGCCTGGCTGGTCGCGATCGAGACGAGCGGCTTCGCGGCCGCGATGCGTCACTGGCTCTGGCTGTACCCGATCGTCGAGATCGTCCACATCCTGGGCTTCGTCCTGCTGGTCGGGGCTGCGGTGATGTTCGACCTCCGGCTGCTCGGGATCTCGCCGCGCATCCCGGTCTCCGACCTGGCGCGCCACCTCCTGCCGTGGTCGCGGATCGGCCTGGGGCTCGTCGCGCCCTCCGGGCTCGCCATGTTCTCGGCCCACGCGACCGAGTGGATCGAGAACCCGGCGTTCTGGCTGAAGCTCTCGCTCATCGTCCTGGCCGGGCTGAACGCCTGGATCTTCCACCGCTGGACGTTCCGGTCCGTGGCGACCTGGGACCGCCAGGTGGCGGCGCCGGCCGCGGCCCGGGCCTCGGCCGTCGCGTCGCTCGCGCTTTGGGTGGGCGTCGTCACCTGCGGCCGCCTGCTCGCCTATCTCTGACGTCGTCCCCTCGGCCACGTGTCTCCGCCCGACGTGGTGCTGCCCCTGGCTCGCCCTGACGGGCCGCCCCGGCCCGCGCTGACCGCCGGCGGCGAGTCGAGGCGACGGCGTGCCTCGGCGAACACGGCCTCGAACATCGGCCAGGTGAGCCGTCCCGTCTGCGTGTTCTGCCGGCTCGGGTGGTAAGTCGCGAGCAACGCCACGCCGAAGGGCAGGTCGACCGCCGCCCCGTGGGCGAATCTCGGCCGAGGTCGCGGGACGGGCAGCCCGATCGCGCCGGCCGCGGTCAGGTAGGCGTCGAAGCCGATCCGGCCGAGGCCGACCACGACCTGGACCTGCGGGAGGCGCGCCAGCTCTTCCCTGAGATAGCTCGCGCACCGGCGAAGCTCCGCCCGCGCGGGCCGGTTGTCCGGCGGCACGCAGTGGAGCGCCGCGGTGATGTAGGCGCCGACGAGCCGGAACCCGTCGCCGCGGTGGAACGACGTCGGCCGGGTCGCGAAGCCGTGGGCGTGGAGGGCGCGCGCCACCCACTCACCGCTCCCGCCCGCGGCGTCGCCCGTGAACATCCGTCCCGTGCGATTCCCGCCGTGGGCGGCGGGGGCCAGTCCGACCAGGAGGAGTCGCGCGGACGCGTCCCCGAGGCTCGGCACGGGGCGCGCCCAGTAGGTCTCGTCGCGGTACCGCCGCGGCGGCGAGGCCGCCACCGCCTCGCGAAACCGCACAAGGCGCGGACACCGTCGGCACGCCGCGATCCGCGCCTGCAGGTCACGCAACGCCATCGGACGCCATGATAGACTGCGCGGCGTCCGCACGCCCGCGGCTCACGGAGGAAGGCTCTGATGGTCCCGGCGCTCATCGCCCACGGGGGAGCCGGCGGCGACCCCGGCGACAAGCCGACGTACCGGGATGCCCTGGGCGGCGCCCTCGGGCAGGGGTGGGCCCTCCTCCGTCGCGGGGCATCGGCGCTGGACGCGGTGGAAGCCACCATCCGCGCGATGGAGGACCATCCGCGCTTCAATGCCGGCTACGGCTCGGCGCTCACGGAGCGGGGGACGGTCGAGTGCGACGCGTCGATCATGGAGGGTGACGCGCTCCAGGCGGGCTGCGTGGGAGCCGTGAGCGGCGTCCGGAGCGCCATCGGCCTCGCCCGGCGGATCCTCGAGGAGGGGCGCCACGTTCTCCTGGTCGGCGACGGCGCGCTGGACTTCGCGCGCGAGCAGGGCGTTCCGCTGTGCCCGCCGGACGCCCTCGCGACCGACCGGCAGCGCGAGAGCCTGGCCAAGCATCTGGCGTCCCGAAGGGACGCCGGCGCGCCGCAGACCTCCGGCACGGTGGGAGCAGTGGCGATCGACGTCCGGGGCCGGATCGCCGCCGGGACCTCCACCGGGGGCTACACGGGGAAGCGGCCCGGGCGCGTCGGGGACTCCGCCCTGATCGGCTCGGGCACCTACGCCGACAGCCGGCTGGGCGGCGTGTCGACGACGGGGCACGGCGAGGCGTTCATCCGGACGGTGCTCGCCAAGACCGCGCTCGACGTCCTGAAGGAGCTGGACGACCCCCAGCTGGCCGCGGACATCGCGCTCGACATCGTCCGGGAGGAGGGGCGCGGCAGCGGCGGCTTAATCCTCATGGACTGGCGCGGCCGGCTGGGGCACGCGCACTCGACGGCGTTCATGCCGGTCGGCTGGTGCCTGGCGACCGCAGCGGAGCCGGTCCTCTCCTTCTGACCAGCTCGGGTCGGCGGCGATCGCGGAATGTTACTGTAGGTCGGTGATCGACGCCGCCGCGGGGGCGCCGGACCATGCACAGAGCGCCCGCTGGATGGCGATCTTCCTCGTCGTCGCCGCCCTGACGCGTCTCCTGCTTCTCCTCCGCGGGGCGGGCGCCAGTCACGACGAGGCCCGCATCGGCGTCAACGGCCTGGCGCTCTTTCACGGCGAGTTCCCGGTCTACTTCGCGGGACAGTCGTTCATGGGCACCGCGGCCGACGTCTACCTCGCGGGGGTCTTCTACGCCGTCCTCGGCGTGGCTCCTGTCACCCTGGAGCTGGTCGGCGTCCTGCTGTCGATCGCCTGGGGCGGGCTCGTCGCGCGGCTCGCCGTCGAGGCGTGGGGCGTCCGCGCGGCGGCCTTCACGGCGCTGTGGCTCGCCGTGCCGCCGGATCTCGTCTTCTGGTGGGCGCAGGAGTCCCGCCCGCACTACCACCTCACCCTGGTCCTCGGGGTCCTGGCGCTCCTCCTGGCGCGCCGAGTGCCCGGCGCGCCCGCGGCCACGGCCGCGAGACGCCTTCTCGTGCTCGGGCTGGTGGCGGGTCTGGGGTACTGGACCAATCCTCTGATCGTCGTCTACCTTCCCGCCGTCGTCCTGTATCTGCTGCTCGGCCGGTACCGACCTCGCAGCGTCCCGGAGGCGATCCTGCCGCCGCTCGGCTTCGTCCTCGGCGCCCTCCCCCACCTGATCTACGCCCTGCCCCGAGGCGCGGCGGCGGCGCCGTTCGACCCGGGCCGGCTCCCGGGCATGCTCGCGCATCTCGTGAGCCTCGGGCGAGCGTGGCCGGTGCTCCTCGGCGTCCCCGTCGACGTCCCCGGATCGGCCGGGCCGCTCCTCGCAACCCTGGCGACCGCCGTCTATGTCGGCCTCGGCTGGGCGGCGGTGCGGGCCGCCCGCCGCGGCGCCGGGCGGGGCTTCGCCGACCTCGTGGCCCTCGCCCTCCTGATCGCCGTGAACGTGGGCGCCGTGATCGTGGGTCGATACGGAGATCTCCTGTGGCCGCGGGCGTTCTACCTCTCGCCGGTGTGGACGGCGCTTCCCGCGCTCGCCGGCGCCGGACTGGCGGCGCTGCCGCGGCCCGGCGCGGCCCGCGCGGCGGCCGGGCTCGTGGTCGCCCTTCACGGCGCCGGGATCGCCCTGGGGTTGCTGCGCGGAGAGCCGCCGTTGCCCGATCCGGCCCTGAGGGCCGCGGCCCCCTATGCCGCGCAGCGCGCCCTCGCCGAGACGCTGGCCCGCGACGGTTTCCTCCGGCTGTACGAGTCGCACCACGAGCGCCGCGAGCTCACGTTCGTGTCGCGGGAGCAGGTGATCCTCTCGCACTACTACGAGGAGGCGCTGCCGCGCTACGCGCGTGCCGTCGACGGCGCCCCCGCGGCCACGGTGGGCTGGTGGGTCGACGGCCCGGCCCCCGCGATGGAGCGGAGCCTGACCGCGCTCGGCGCCGCCTTCGAGTACCGGGCCTACCCGCCGCTCGGTGGCGCCTACGCGCGATTCTCGGTCCCGCCGCTTACCCTCCGGGAGCTCGACCCCGACACGCTGCGCGTCACGGCCAGCGAGACCTCGACCCGAGCCGCCTGGACCCTCGACCGGGACGCCGCGACCGCCTGGCGGACCGCGGGGGAGATGCGCGGGGGCGAGTGGATCGAGGTCGATCTCGGCGCCGTCCAGCCCGTGGGAATGGTGCGCTGGCTGCCCCGGGTCCACGAGGAGTCGCCGAGCGGGCTCGCCCTCGACGCCGCGATCGACCGGGGCGCGTGGCGCCGCCTCATCGACGTGCCGGCCTACGTGGGGCCGCTCTACTGGTCGGCGGGCCGGCCGATGGGGCGCGTCCGGAGCGGCCGGGTGGAGCTACGGATCCCGCCGACCTCGGCCCGCTACCTGAGGATCACCCAGACCGGCGCCCGCGGGCGCTGGCCGTGGACGATCACGGAGCTGTTCGTCTACGCGGTCGACCCGTCCGCGCCACCGCATCCCGCGCCGTGGCGCAGCGGCGCCGCGATTGCGGGCGCGCTGCGCGCCGCGGGGATCCGGCGGCTGTACGCCGATCACGGGTGGGGCAGCGCCGTCGCGCTCGCCGCCCCGGAGCTCAGGGTCCTGCCCGCCAACCTGCACCTCGATCCCTACGGCTGGGACGGGCCGCGCTCGGAGCTGGTGCCGCCGGTCGCCTGGGAGCCGGGGAGCGGCGCCGTCCTCGAGCCCGTGGATGCGGAGGGACTCGCCCGCGTCGCCGCAGCGCTTGGCCGCCCGATCTTCCAGGAGCCACTCGGCGACCTGCTCCTCGTGCGCGCCGCGCCGCCGGTTCCGAACGCCGGGCGGGCCGTCGCCCGGAGCGACCTCGCGCTGACGGCCTCGATTCATCCCGAGCAGACGGCGCTCGCGCTCGACGGCCGCCCGGAGACGCGCTGGGCGACCGGCCGGCCCCAGGCTCCGGGCGACCGGCTGCGAATCGATCTGCGCGCGCCCACGCCCGTGCGCGCCGTGCGTGTCTGGACGCGCACCCCGCTCGACTGGCCGCGTGGCCTCGCGCTCGAAGGCTCGGTGGACGGCGCCGCCTGGCGCCCGTTGCCGACGCGCCTCTCCACCGAGGGCGACCTTCGATGGGGTGGCATCGCGCTCCTCCGAAGCGGGGTCGAATCGGTGCGGCTCGACTTCCCCGCGGCCACCTTCCGGGCCCTCCGGCTGACCCTGACGCGGGGCGACCCCGTCTACGACTGGTCGGTCCACGAGCTGACCGTCTTCGCGGACTGAGGCGCGCGTTGACACGCGGGAGCGCGTTCCGCTAGGGTGACCGGGTGAGCGAGCGATCCACCCCGTCGCCGCACGTGGCGGCTTCGGGGCCGCCGGCCGGGGCCGCGGACGCGCTGAAGGCGCTGGCGGCGGCGCCGACGGCGATGCTGTCCGACGCCCTGGGCCGCTGGGGCAACATGGACGCGGCCATCCGGCCGGTCGCCGGGGGCATGCAGTGCTTCGGGCCCGCGTTCACGCTCCGCTGCTGGCCCGCCGACAACCTGACGATTCACCGCGCCGTGGAGCTCGCCGCACACGGCGACGTGCTCGTGATCGACGGCGGCGCAGGGCGTGACACGGCGCTGATCGGCGACATCCTCGTCTACGCGGCGCGGCTGCGCGGTCTGGGCGGCATCGTGCTCCAGGGGCTCGTCCGGGATTCGGCGGCGATCGCCGCCCAGGGCCTCCCGGTGTTCGCCCGCGGCGCCACGGCGCGCGGGCCGGTCAAGGAGACGCTCGGGGCCGTCCAGGTGCCGATCCAGTGCGGCGGCGTGGTCGTCCGCCCCGGAGACCTGGTCTCCGGAGACGATGACGGGGTCGTGGTGATCCCGCGCGAGCAAGCGTCCGCCGTGACGGAGCGCATCCGCCTCATCCACGAGCGGGAGGAGCAGGTCAAGAAGGCGCTCGCGGCTGGCCAGACGACGGTCGACATCCTGGGGCTCCGGGCCAAGTTCCCGCAGTAGCGTCGCCCGAGGCGCGGGCGGCGCGCTCAGCCCGGCAGCTCGGACGCGATCCGGTCCCGCACCAGCGCCATCAGGAGCTCGGGGCGCTCCTTCCGGTTCGCGCCGGACGGCAAGGCCGAGTCATCGAGCGGCGCGTGATACGTGATGGTGACGCGCCCGGGGCGCGGCAGTCGGCGCCGCGGGGGCCAGGCCTCGAACGCGCCGACGATGGTCACCGGGATCACGGGGGCGCCGGCGGCCAGCGCGAGGCGAAAGGCGCCGGGGCGGAACGGCTGGAGCCGGCCGTCGCGGGAGCGACCCCCCTCGGGAAAGATCACGAGCGGCTCCCCCTGCCTCAGGATGCGGAGCGCGCGGCGAACGGCCGGGCTGTCCGGCTCTCCCTCCTGGATGGGGAAGGCGCGCGCCCACCGCATCAGGGTGCCCAGTCCCCGGACGCGGAAGAACGGCTCGAGCGCCATGTAGTGAAGCGCTCGCCGGACGGGGATCGTCACCAGGATGGGATCCATGAACGAGGTGTGGTTCGGCGTGATGACGACGGGCCCGGTCCGCGGCACGCGCTCGACGCCCTCGAAGCGTATGCGGAAGATGCCCCGCGCGGCCGTCCACACGCCGGGCCGGAGCGCTTCGAGGAGCCAGAACGGGACCGGACGCACCTGCTCATCGTGACACGCCGCCTCCCGCCGTGACAACGGCGCGCCCCCCGCGCCCGCTGATCGTCGCCCACCGCGGCGCGGCCGCGATCGCGCCCGAGCACACGATCCCCGCCTACGAGGCCGCGGTCGCCGCACGGGTCGACGCCCTCTGGCTCGACGTCCAGGAGTCGGCCGACGAGCAGCTCGTGGTGGTCCACGGCGACCGCCTGGAGCGCACGACGACCGGGCGGGGGCGGGTGCGGGAGCTCACGGTCCGGGAGCTGAAGCGCCTCGACGCGGGCCGCTGGTTCGGCCGGCGGTACCGCGGCCAGCGGATCCAGACGCTGGCGGAGGTGCTGGAGCGCTTCCGCGGCCGCGTCGGGTTCGTGGTGGAGCTCCGGGGCGGGTCGGATGTCTACCCGGGCATCGAGGAGCGCGCGCTCGGCCTGCTCCACCTGTACGGCGTGGCGGACCGGACGCTCGTCGCGTCCCACGACCGTCTCGCCCTCGCGCGGTGCCGCGCGCTCGACGGGGACCTCCGCCTCGGCGCCTGCGTGGCCGGCCGGCCCGCCGGCCCGGCGGCCGTGGCGCCGCCCGGGGTGCTCACGGCGCTCTGCCTGGAGGCTGCGTGTGTCCTCGAGACCGACGTGGCGGCCTGCCGCGCCGCGGGGCTCGAATGCTACCTGGGCGTGGTCACGGGCGCGGCCGAGGCGCGCCGCCTGGCGGCCTGGCTCCCCACCGCGCTCGTCATGGGGTCGGACCTCAGCTTCTAGAGGCCGGCGATGCCGGCCCCGGAGAGGGCCGCGCGGATGGCCTGGCGCTCCGCGTCCGGGATCGGCGTGAGGGGAGGGCGGACGTGGGCGGCGGGGATGCGGCCCAGCATCGCCAGGGCCTCCTTCATCCGGTTGTGCATGTCGACGAAGGGAGGCGCGTAGAAGACGCGGACGAGCGGGTCGAGCCGGTCGTTGATCCCCCGCGCCACGTCGAGGTCGCCCTTCCGGCACGCGTCGAAGAGGTCCGCCTGGAGGTCCGCCACCACGCTGCCCATGCCCGAGATCGCGCCGTCGGCGCCCAGGAGAAAGCTGGCCATCAGCGACATCGTGAACGACGAGAGCACGGCGACCGGGCGGCCGGTGCCGCGGATCGCGCGCAGGTTCCGCTCGAACGCGACGATGTCGTTCGACCAGTCCTTGACCGCGGCCACCTGCGGGATCGCGCAGAGCCGCGCGAGCGTCTCCGGCGCGTACCCGATCCCCGAGACCGGCGGATACTCGAACACCACGATCGGAAGGTCCGCGCCGGCGGCGACCTCGCTCACGTGGCGGACGACCATCTCGGGCTTGAGCTGGGCGCCCCACATGAACGGCGTCGGCGGGAACAGGAGGATCCCCGCGGCACCCTCCGCCTTCGCGTCCCGGGCGAGCCGCACCGCTTCCTGGGTCCCGTCGGTGTAGACGCCCGCCACGACCGGCAGCGCCCCCCGCACCTCGTCGACCGCGATGGCGAGCGCGCGCCGCCGCTCCTCGCGGTCCAGCGAGGACACCTCGGCGGCGTGGCCGTTGACGACC
Source organism: Candidatus Methylomirabilota bacterium (assembly GCA_035550795.1). Taxonomy (GTDB): domain Bacteria; phylum Methylomirabilota; class Methylomirabilia; order Rokubacteriales; family DASRDR01; genus DASRDR01. Next base: position 5,076 of record DASZOL010000007.1, on the reverse strand, counting down.
AGGCCGGTCACCCCCCGTACGTCGGCCAGCCAGCGCAGGTGGCCGCGGTAGGCGGGCTCGTCGATGGAGAGGTCAGGCCGGAAGGGCAGCAGGTTGGCCGGCATCACGCCCTCGAAGCGGAGCGGCTGGCTCATGGGATCCTCCTCCCAAGCTTGAGCAACTCTCTCGCGCACGGCTGGCCAGCTGCGGGGACACGCCAGCGTCGGCGTCCCGGGAGCCGGGACCCCGGTCCTCGCGTCAGACCAGCTGGAGCTCCTTGCCGCGCTCGGCCTCCATCGCCCCGAGGGCCTCGTCGGCCCCGTTGCCATCGTGAACGATGGCCGATACCGCCGCCGCGATCGCACGGGGGTCGTCCGCGCCAGGATACAGGACGTTCCGCCCGATCATGGCACCCCTGACGTTGGCGCCGGCCGCCATTCCGCGCCGGAGGTCATCGAGCACCGGCCGCGGGTCTCCGACCGCCTCGCCACCCAGGAGCACCAGCGGCAGCGTCGTCGCCCGGGCGACGCGCTCGAACTCCGGACAGGTCGGCAGCTTGATCCAGGTGTAGAGTGAGCTGGCTCCCATGGCGGACGCCGCGCTGACGGCCTCCGCCAGGGCGCGGGGCGTGCGGACCACCTTGTACGTCCCGTTCTCCCGCACGACCGGCAAGGGCTCGAGGAACGCGAGCAGGCTCGACTCGGCCAGCTCGCCGATCGCCCGCACGCATCCCTCGATCGTCGCGAGCGACCCGCGATCCGTGGGGTCGATCCGCACCATGAACTTCCCGCCGTCCAGTCCCAGGACGAGCATCCGGCGCGTCGTGAAGGCCGTGAAGCGATCGTCCATCTCCCAGGCGGTCCCCGGCAAGCCTCCGCGGTTCATGCAGCCGATCAGGAGCCGCTCGTCGAGCGGGCTCTGACCACCGCGCTCGCGGATCAGCCCGCCCAGGATCAGGAGATCCTCGACGATGTCCGGCGTCGACATGACCCCGTCGATGCCGGGGTGGCTCAGGACCCGGAGGATTCGCGCCAGGTACTCGTGGCGGTCCCCCATCGCCATGGGATCGTCCTGGATCCTGAGGTTGGCGCGGCCGGGATGGTCGGCCGCCAGGATGACCAGCTTGCCGTCCGGCGCGGCGACACGCCGACGGGTCCGCCGGTCCCCTTCGCCGTCGGCGAACCCCGGCTGGCGGACCCGGAGGTCGGTGATCCCCTCGTACAGCTCGCGCGGAAGGTACACCCGCGCGTCGAAGGCGGCCGGCATCGCTCGCTCCCCTCGTCGTGTGAGCGATTCGTCGTGTGAGCGAGCTAGCGCCGCCGCGTGCCGTCCGCCGAGGTCTCGCCCCGGCCGCGCGCGACGGCCGACCCGGCCAGCAACGCTTCGACCTTCAGATCGGCGGCCGTCGCCCCACCGGCGCGGACGACTTCCAGGAGGTCGGAGTGAACCAGCCGCGCGAACAGCGTCTGCCGGACGTCGCCGTCCGGAATCTCCGCCGCGAGCCGCTCCCAGGCGCGCTGGAGCGCCGCCATGAAGTCGCCATACTCCGGGCCGAGTGAGCGCTCGAGGTCCTCGCCGACGCGGCTCGCCAAGGACGCGTTGAGCATGCCGGCGTGGAGCGCCAGGGTCAGACCGCCACGGTGCACGAACGAAGGGACGACGAAGTCGCTGAGCGCCAGCTCGTCGGCGACGCTCACCAGGACGTTCCACTCGAGTCCCTGCCGGGCGACGTCGAGATTCACCGCCGGATCGTCGTCGACCGCGAGAGCCAGGAGCGCGTCCTCGAGATCTCCGCTCTGGAGCCGTCGCCGCATCAGCATGAGATTCGGCATGCCCCGGAATCGAGCGAAGGCGGAGGAGAGCGCGGGGCTGATGACCCGCACCTCGGCGTCGCAGCGGAGAAGGGCCTCGACGGTCCGCACGGCCATCTCCCCGCCGCCGACGACGACGACAACCCGGCCCGCGAGACGGAGGAACATCGGGAAGAATCCAGCCATGCATCGCTCCAAGTGCCCGAGTTCGCGTCCAGGTTGGACAGGTGACCGGCGCACCTCGATCGTACCAGGCTGCGCGGCGGCGGGCGAGCGGGACTCGCGATGTGCCGAGCGACCGGGTAGGATGGGCGCCATGACCCAGCCATCGTGGATGGATCTGGACACGCCGCATGGTCGGGGTTCCGCGCAATGAAGCGCCGGCCGACGCCGCCGCCACCGAATCGGGCAGCGCCGCAGCTTCTGGGGCTCCTGCTTGTGCTCGCCGTGTTCTTCGCCCTGCCCGCGGCGCTGTTCTTCCGTCTCGGCAGCACCGAAGGATCGACCCGCGTCGCGGTCCAGATCGTCGCCATGACCCTCCCGGCGACCGGCGCCCTGATCCTGCGGGTGAACCCCGACCTCGTTCCCGACCGCGCGACGCTCCAGGGCCTCTCCCCTGTGGCCTGGGCATCTCTCGCGGTGCTGACGGGCGCGGTGTTCCTCTGCGTCTGGTGGGCGGCCGGACTCGCTGGATAATCGAGGTACGTGAACGTACTTTCGTGCTGCTGTGAATAGATCACCGGACGTCGACCAGGAAGGCTCCGAGGGTCGACCGGGCATCCAGACCGTGGTCTCCAGGCCGCGAGCCAAGCACCCGAAAACACTGCTCCACTCGACAGGCTTCGAGGGTCGTGGCGGGTGGGCGCACCATGGCTGATCTACCTGCAGCTTCCGAGCGGGTGGGCAACCGTCCGCCAGCACACGCATTCTGATCAGCCTCGATCTCGCCGTGCTCCCGGCACGCGACGTGCACCTTCATGCGACCCGGTGTGCGCAATGGTCCAAGGGCAGTGGTGGAGGTCCACAGTGAACGGTGTAGGCCAGGCTTCCGGGACGCCCCGCGAGCGATCCGTGGATGACCGCGGTCGCCCCGACCGGGCCAGCGACGAAAGGAGCCGCGCATGAGCAGTGTGGCGTGGGTATGGACGCTGGTCATCCTCTACTGGGCCTATTGCATCTACTGGGGCATCCAGGGGGCGATCAGGTCGAAGACGGCCAGTGCCTACATGGTCGCCGGGCGATCGCTGCCGATGTGGGTGTTCATCCTGGCGGCGACGGCCACGTCGTTCTCGGGGTGGACCTTCATCGGCCATCCGGGGCTGATCTGGCGTGACGGCCTGTCCTACGCGTTCGCGTCCTTCTACGTCCTGACCATCCCGATCACCGGCACCTGGTTCGCTAAGCGCCAGTGGCTCCTCGGCAAGCGCTACGGCTTCATCACTCCCGGCGACATGTACGCCTACTACTACGGCTCCGAGGCGATGCGCTGGCTGGTCGTCATCGTGGCCTTCCTCTACTCGTCGTTCTACTCGGCCGTGCAGCTCATCGCCTCTGGGAACCTCTTCCACCTCGTGACCAACAAGCAGGTTTCGGTGGAGATGGGTTCCATCCTGCTGGCGGCCATCGTGGTCTTCTACGTGGCCGCCGGGGGCATCCGGTCGATCGCCTGGGTGGACGCCCTCCAGTGCATCCTCCTCATCCTGGGCATCATCACCCTCGGCGTCTTCGTGCTGAACAACACAGGCGGCTGGGCGGAGCTGGCCCCGAAGATCAACGCCCTCGATAAGAAGTACCTGGAGATCCCCGGCGGGCCGGGCGTCAAGGTCGGGCAACCCTCGGGCTCCGGCGTCATGCAGTTCACCTCAGGCACGACCATCTGGACCGGCATGATGATCCTCACCTACATGTTCTCGCTCATGGGGATCCAGGCCTCGCCGGCGTTCACCATGTGGTCGTTCTCGAACAAGAACCCGAGGCCTTTCCCCTGGCAGCAGGCGATCGCCTCCACGTTCTTCGTGGGCTTCGCCCTGTTCTTCTTCACGGCCATCCAGGGGATGGGCGGCCGGGTGGTGGCCCAGGAGGTCGGCGCAGCCCTCGGGGTGACCGTGTCGGACCGCAACCTAGTGCCGGCCCTGATGGAGCGCTACCTGCCTGGCTTCTGGCTCGCCTTCGTCACCATCGGGGCGCTGGCCGCCATGCAGTCCACGGCCGCCCCGTACATCGGGACCGGCTCGACGATCCTGGCTCGCGACGTCTACTTCCGGTACATCCGGCCGACCGCCGGGCATGGTGAGCAGATCTGGATGTCGCGGGTCTTCGCGGTCGTGCTCGCCGGCGTGGCGATGTTCATCTCGATCAAGTCCGCGGCCGCGCTCGTCATGCTGGGGGGCCTGGCCACCGCCTTCGGCACGCTCATGTACGTGGCGCTTCTGGGCGTGTGCTACGGCTGGCCGGTCCGGGGCGTCGGCGCGGTGGCCGGGCTGATCGCCGGGATCGCCACCGTCATCATCACCGACTCGAACGTCAGTCCCTGGGCAAGCACGTTCGGCTACCTGTGGACGATCCACTCCGCGGGATGGGGCCTCGGCGTCGGTCTCGCGGTGGCGCTGGTCTTCAGCATGGTCTTCCGCGACTCCCGCGAGGTCGAGGAGCGCCGTCGGGAGATCCGGACGTGGCTGGAGGACATCGACCGCCCGACCGAGTCCCAGCGGGCCTGGCGCAAGGCCATGTGGGTGGTGGTACCGGTCTGGTACCTCTTCGCCATCGGGCCGTTCGCCGTCTGGGGCAACACCGCCTTCTCGTTCCTCGGGTTCCCGCCCCTCTGGGCCTGGCAGATCGTCTGGTGGCTGCTCGGGATCATCATGATGTGGGCGATGTGCTTCAAGGCCGGCCTCTCGTTCCTCGGCGAGGCGCAGATCCAGCGGGCCGAGCGTGACCAGAAGATCGTGGTGCACGAGGTCGCCCCGGCGCTGGCCGGCGGCAGCGACGCCGACCTGACGCCGGCGAAGGGAGGACGCGCATGAAGATCGGGCTCCCGGAGATCTGGACCTTCGGCACCATCATCTTCACGATCCTCTTCATGCTGGTGTACTTCGGCGGCGTCACAAACTAGCCGCAGCCCGGGCACGGGGGGGCGCGCGCTCCCGCCGTGCCCGGGATGCGTACGCCCTACCTGTCGGAGGACATCTGGCGCCCCCCAAAGCTCAGGTCAGGTCACTCCTGACACGCCCTGCCGTCACCTGCCACGCCAAGGACGCCATCGCCGCTGCCGGTCGAGCCATGACGG
>DASZOL010000006.1:0-60671 GCA_035550795.1 Candidatus Methylomirabilota bacterium | reverse complement strand
GGCTGAGCACGTTCCACCGCCTGGTGGTGGTCAACGACGTGATCGTCTTCTGCCCGCCGGCGGCGTGGGCGAGCGTGCGCTGCTACGCGCGGGAGCACGGGGTCGAGTGGAGCCAGGTCTACCGACAGGCGCTCGAGCGGGGGAGGCTGCGGGCCGAGCTGCTGGCGAAGGACCGCACCATCAGGTACTGGCGGGATCGTGCCAGCAAGACACTGGCGGGACGGATGCGCAGCACGGCGAAGGCCGCGGCGTGGACGGCCCGAGACTACCTGCCCCGACCGGTGATCGAGGGCATCAAGGGCGTGCTGCCGGGCCGGATGGCGAAGAACGTTCGGGTGCTGCTCGACGGGGCCAGCGGCGCGGGGGGCTCGATTGCCGGGGCGGGCGGTGGAGGTCCGGCCGGAACGAGCCAGACCGAGACGGTCGTTCCGCTGAGGCCGCTCCCAGGCCCGGCCCTCTTTCACGTGACCCACTGGAAGGCGGGCTCGCAGTGGGTGTATGCGATCCTCAACGGGTGCGTGCCGGACGCGATCGTGCGGCCTCGGGGCAACATGTCGCAGGTCTTGGAGCAGCCGGTCCAAGAGGGTCTGGTCTATCCCACGTTGTATCTGGAACGGCAGGAGTTCGAGCGGATCGAGCTTCCGGATCAGTCCCGGGTCTTTGTCGTGATTCGTGACATGCGCGATACGCTCGTCTCTCTCTACTTCAGCTGGAAGATCAGCCACCCCGAGATGAGCCCCGGTATCACGATCAACCGGGCCGCATTGAACAGGCTCGGACTCGAGGATGGCTTGCTCTACCTGGTCTCGCATGTCTACGCGGCCAAGATCGCCCGGATCCAGGAGTCATGGATAGGCTCGGGGTATCCAATCGTCCGTTATGAGGAGCTGCTGGAGGACGACGTGTCGAGCTTCGAGCGGCTGCTCCTCGAACACGGGAAGCTGGCGATCCCGCGGAGGCGGCTCCGGAGAGCGGTCGAGGCCAGCCGGTTCGAGCGCATGACCGGCGGCCGCGAGCGGGGGCAGGAGCTTCAGTCCAGCCACCACCGCAAGGGTGTGGCCGGGGACTGGCGAAGCTACTTCACGCCGCGCGTCACCCGGGAGTTCAAGGCGCGGTTCGCAGACGTGCTGATCGCCACCGGCTACGAGCGCGACCGGGCGTGGGGCACGGAGTAGAGCCGGCCCGGGCCGGTTGACTCGGCTGTCCTTCCGCGCGCACCCCCCCTTGCGCCGCGGGTGAGGCGCCAGGCCCCCGTCAGTACCGGAGCAGGCCGACGCGATACAGCCCCTGATAGGCGATGTGCCGGAGGTAGTACGGCCGAAGCCGCCGCGACACCTCGCCGATCGGCACCCGGCGCCCGTGCTCTCGCTCCCGGAGGCGCGCCATCTCGAGGTGCCCGCGGCCGGTCATCTGGGCCGTGGTCTTCTGGGCGTCGTGCACCCGGAAGGCGCCCAGGAAGCGCGGCAACCGGGCGAAGCGGGCCCCGGCGGCCCGGAATCGCAGGAGAAGCTCCCAGTCCATGGCGAACTGGAACGTCCGGTCCAGGGTCGCGCCCACGCGCTCCCAAAGGCGCCGTCGCCAGAAGAGCGTTTCCTGAGGAACGAAGTCACCCCAGGAGAGGATGGCGCTGTCGTGGGGAGGGAGGACCCACCGGCCGATCTCCCGGTCGTCCGCGTCGATGAGGACGCGATGGCCATAGACGACGTCGACGTCGGGGTGTCGGGTGAAGAAGTCGGCCACGTAGTGGAGGCTTCCCGGCAGCAGCAGGTCGTCGGCGCCCAGCCACGCAAGGATCTCTCCCGTGGTGCGCGCGAAGCCCCGCGTGATGGCATCCGCCTGGCCCCGGTCCGGCTCGGAGACGACGCTGGCGATGGCGTGCCGGTACGGATCCAGGATCGCGAGGGTGCCGTCGCGCGAGACGCCGTCCTGGATCACGTACTCGAGGGCGGGATACTTCTGGGCGAGCACGCTCTGGACCGTGCGCTCGACGAAGCGGGCGGCATTGAGGGTCGGCGTCACGAGCGCGATGCGGGGCGGGTTCCGGATTTCGGTCAGGCGGCGGTAACGGGCAGGGATGGCGAGCGGCCGGGGCGCATGCTGGCGCAGGGTGCCGATCCGCGGGCCGAGCCAGCGCCGGCGGAGGCGAACCACCAGGCGGCGGTCGTGGCGCCGGGTCAGCTCGGCGATGTGATCGAGGCGGAGCTCGGCCTGCTCGCGCAGCTCGAGCGCCCTGTCCACGACCGCCGACTGGAGCTCTCCCGCCGCGTCGTGCAGGAATGGCAGCAGGTCGGCGAGGACGCGCTCGTGGACGAACAGGGCCTGACCCCGATCCCCCGGTCGCGCGGCCAGGCCCCCGAGCTGGAGCACCGGGAACTCGTCACCGTGCCTCACGAGCGCGACCTGGGAGAAGCCCCGCGGACCGAGGAATGCCGCGACGTCGGCCAGCGCCTCGGGGCGTGCTCCGAGCTCCGGTGCGTCGTGCGCCCACGGCATCGCGACCACGAGAGGCCGCAGCGGATCCAGGCCCCGGACGACACCCAGGGGGTCGACGGCCGGACGGATCAGGAGGACGCCGACCTCCGGGGGGAGCTGGCCGTCGTGCACCAGCGTTCCCAGGGCGCGAGGGCCGGAGGTACCGGGTCCGGCCGCGTGGAGCTCGCGGGACCCGGGAGCCAGGGTCGTCCTGGCGGCCGGGTCGGACTCTCCCTGGGAGACCTCGACCACCGTCCGGTCCGGAAGACGGCCGTGGATCTCGATGAGGAGCCGGTCCTCCGTGCGAGAGCCGGGGAGGCTGCTCGCGCCCGTCAGGAAGACCCGCATCCCGACGACTCGCCTCCGGCTCCACCGGCATCACGCCGGACGTGATTCGGCCCGATCTCGGCCAGGGTCTCGAGGTCGAGCCCGGTCGGAGCCGGCGAGGTCACGAGCGCCGGCGTGACGGACTGGCCGGCGACCGCACCGGGCGGGGGGCTGACGGAGCGGGGCCGGAGCGCGGATACCGCCGCCTCTCGATCGCCCGCAGGGCGCGGCGCTGCGACCGGCTCCGGAGACGGCTGCCGAGACGGCTGCCGAGCGTGGAGTCGAGCAGGAACAGAATGGCCTTCAGCGTCCGCCGGCGGAGCGGATTCGGGGCCTGGCGGAGCCCGTCCCAGAGCAGTCTCCGGGCCTCGCGCCGGTCGCCGGCATTGTACGCGCGGATCCCCGCCGCGACGACCGCGGCACCGAAGGCCTCCCGCCGCAGGCCCGCCAGCGGGGGAGGCAGCGCCGGATCGGCGAACGTGCGGTCGAGGATGCCGAAGATCTCCGGGAGCACCTCAGGGAGCCGCGTCGACGACTTGGAGGCCGGATGAACGCGCACCGCCGCCCGCAGGGCGGGGACGTAGGCGATCCGGCAGCGCAGGGCCGCCCGGAACCCGAAATCCACGTCCATGGCCAGGTGGAGCGTGGAGTCGAGCGGCCCGACCCGGTCGAGCACATGCCGGCGGAAGAAGATCGTGGACTGCGGCAGGGCCTGGTCGAAGGTCAGGAGGCGCTGGACGTCCAGGGGGCCGGAGCGCGCCGCGGTCCGGACGACGCCGTCCTCGTCGGCGAACAGGCAGTCGCCGTAGATGAGATCGACCTCCGGGTGGGCCGCCAGGAATGCGGCCGCCACCTCCACCGTATCGGGCAGGTAGAGGTCGTCGGCATTCAGCCACCCCAGGATCGATCCGCGGGCGAGCCGGAAGCCCCGGTTGAGCGCGTCGGACTGTCCTCCGTCCGGCTCCGACCTCCACACGACGTGCGGGTGACGACGCAGGATGGCGAGGGTGTCGTCGGTCGAGCCGCCGTCCTGGACGACGTGCTCGACCCGGGCTCCCTTCCCGATGCTGAGGATGGCCTGCTCGATGAATCGACCTTGGTTCAGGGAGGGCGTGACGACGGACACCTCGGGCGTGGCGTCTGCGGTACGGGTATTCTCACGCGGCATTGCAGCCTCCACCGAAGGGACCCCTCGTGACGGCTTCTCGCGGAGGGCCGCAGAGAGATCAAGACGATCGTAACCCGCCGCGGGGCGCGCGCACCTAGGAATCGGGGACGCCGGCCGGGACCTCGGCGCCCGCAGCTGCCCGGAAGCCTTCGCCCGACCACTTGAAGGTGGACGCGCGGCTTGCGTCGGCGGTATCGCCGGAGGAGTGGACCTCGATCCGGTAGAGATGATTCTCGGTTCCGCGATAGCGCGCCGGCCCCGGCGGCCCGCCCTTCATTTCTCTTCCGGAACGACCTGGTCGAACTGCAAGGCGCTGCTCGCGGGCTCGGTGCCGAGCGCCTTCTCGTACGCGAACCAGGTGACGGTCTGCCCGTCGAACCACCGCGCTCGACGCCACATCGCGCGGACCGACAGGCCGTGGACCGGGACGTCCTCTTCCCGCAGGTCGTAGCGGTTTCCGTTCGTCGCGGGTGCTCTGAGGATCCCGGTCCGCGGCCGGATGCGCGTGGGCGTCTGGCCCTCGATCAACCGCGGCATCGCCGCGCGGCGCAGGACCATGTCCGGCTTCGCCGCGTCGGGCCTGATGGGAATGAACGGGATCCAGTGGGGCTGGACCGCCGTCGCGATGACGTACCTCAGCCTGGCGCCGCTGTCCTGCAGGGCCGGGAGCGGGGTGGTCGGCACGCCCGCCAGCTCCCTCAGCCGCGCTTCGACGCGCAGGGCGGCGCCCTGGCCGTCCGTCCCGTTCCCCATCCCGTCGGGGACCGTTTGCTCGATGGCCCAGACCATGTTGGCCATCTCGTCCCGGACGAGGCGCACCTCCTCGACGGGCGCGCCCTGCAGCCAGCGGCCGTGCACCGGAGGCAGGCAGAGGTGATCGGCGGGCGTCCCCGAGGCGTTCGTCTGGAACAGCTCCCAGAGCCCCGCTCCCCCTTCCCCGTAGGCGCTCTGGATGGAGGATTGCACGCCGAAGACGTCGGTCACCTTGAGGGCGCGCACCTTGACCAGGCCGCCCACCGGCACAGGCAGGGGGACCGAGAGCCAGTCATTGCTGAAGAGCAGGCTGAACTCGGCCAGCAGCAGGGCTCCCGTGTCGGTCTTGGCGGCCTTCAGGCTGGCCAGGTCGACCGCATCGTCCTCCATCTCCCACCAGCGGGCGCGGGGCATGCCCGGGAAGGAGACGGGGGAGGGGATGAAGGTGTGGCGGTGCTCCACGATGGCGCCGGGGTCCAAATCTCCCGTCAGAGCGGCGTCGCCGGGTGCCTGCTCGAAGCTGAACCAGTCCATGGCCTGGCCATGATGCTCCGTGGTCTTCAGGCTTTCCCCGGTGCCGTCCACGTGGGCCGCGACGGAATCGAACCGGTAGGTCAACCGGCCGGCGTCCCAGCACGCGCGCTGCGGGTGCGCGGGCAGGCCGAGGCGCTCGCCGACCCACGTCCGCCACTGGTTGCCGAGCGCATCCACCGCGGGGTCCGCCGCCGCGAGGAAGGCGGAGGCGACCCGCTGGCCGAGCAGCTCGAAGAGCCGGCCGCCGTCCACCATGCGGCCGCCGCTCACGGCTGCCAGCATCTGGACGTAGGGCTCGTCGACCAGGTAGGGGAGCTCCGGGTCCTCCGGCGCGTACTCCGGCTCTCGCACCCTGAAGTGCACGAGGCGATTCCCCCGGAAGACCTCCCAGGCGCTGGTCTTGCCGGCCCGGAGCAGGAGGCGTCGCCACTCGCGTCCGGTCTCGACGCGCAGGGTGAGGTCGAAGGCCGCGGCCATCCGCTCGACCGCGGCGTTGAGGGGCGCGTCACCGGGAATGGCCCTGGGTGGGCCGCCCGGCGCCCCGAACCGCTGCAACGGCGAGGAGCGGGAGAGGACGTGGGCGGCCGCCGCCGTGCCGGCGTCCTCGGCCCGGAACTCGCCCAGTTGCCACTGGCGGGCCACAAGCCAGAGTGCGTCCCGCACCTCGCCGCGCAGCGCCTCGGCGATGTCCTCGCCATCGGGCTCGGGGTGCCACCGCTCCCAGGTGAGCAGCGCGACCATGCTCTACGTGTCCTGTCGAGAAGTCGTGGCGTTCATGTCCGGGCGGTGCTACAGCACCTCCACGTTCGGGGTCCGATTCTCCTCGGGCGTGAGGGGCAGGGCCACGGCGGGCAGGACGTGGGCCAGGGCCGCGTTCTGCCGCGTGACGTTTGCCGGCGTCACCAGGCGCTTCTGCGCGAGCGCAAGCGCGTCCATCACGGCTCCCCGGAGGTACTCCCAGCGCCAGTTGCCGCCCTCCACCGGCGCCACGGCCAGGAGCAGGGCCTGCGGCGGCTCGCTGTTGGGCTGATTGTAGTGGAACGCGACGCCGGTGCGGGCGGTCCGGGAGGGCACGAACTCCGGCCATTCGTCCACCATCATGCCCGACAGGACGGATCGAGGGTCGATCGCGGCGCCTGACTCCAGGACGAGCGAGACGAAGGCCAGGTCGGACGAATCGGCGTCGGGGGAGAAGGGCCCGCCGATCCACGCCTGCCGTTGCCCGTCGCGGAACGGCAGCTGGACGATCGCGAGGTCTTGGTCGGAGGCGGCCGGGCCGAGCGCCTCACGGAGCAAGACGGCGCGCCGGAACGCGCGCAGGGGTTGGCGCGTCAACGCTGCCTGTTGCATCCAGCGGTCCACCGCATCGGGGTCGGCGTTGTCGAGCAAGGCACGGCCGCCCAGGGCGGCTGCCACCTTGGAGGCGCTCTCGAGCTCGATCTCGGGAAAGAGCCGCAGCCCGCGTCCGAAGACGGCGGCGGCCGCTTCCTCGAGGCGCCGGAAGAGCGGAGCGCCCGCAAGCCCGGCGGGAATCGAGCCCATCGCGGCGTCCAGGGCAGCGCGGCGCTGCTCGAGGTCGCGAGCGACCTGCTCCGCCCGCTCCATCAGAAGACCGGTGCTTGCCGGCGAGTAGTCGGACAGGTTTCCCCCGGCGGCATCCGCACTCCCGTGCAGCCATGCCCGGTAGAGCGCCCGGTGCAGCGCCTCCCCGGCCTGGTGGACCGGCAAGGGCTCGGCCGCCCGCAGCGCGGCGGCGAGCTGGGTGGCGGCCTGGCGCACGCGCGTGGCGGCGACGGTGAGGGGCCCCCCGCCCGCTCGCAGCCCCTCCAGCGCGCTGAGGACGTTCGCCGGCTTGATCTTGTCGTCGCCGGCGCGGGGCGCGCCGGGCAGATGGAAGTCGTCGGGGGCGAGGAACCGGCTCTCCGCCGCCAACTTCCTGAGGCACGCCACGATCGCGCTCACCTCGAAGACGCTCACATCTCCCGGACGGAAGCCGTCACGGCTCTTGAAGTCGACGCGCAGGGAGGGAACGCTCCCGTTCCCGGTCTCACCGGGCTGACTGGCCGCCTCCATCTCGGCCACCCCGAAGAGCTCGCGCGCCTTCAGGCTCGCGGCGACGGCCAGCGGACTCGCATCGCCCTGGTCGAAGCCGGCGGGGCAGGCGTGCAGGAAGTCGATCGGCTCGATTCCCAGCTGCTTCACGGTCAGCTTCTTCCGGACCCCGTCGGGCAGGGTCAACGCGATGGCGATATCCTGGGGGGCCGGCAGCTGGCGCGCCAGCCAGCGGTTGAGTCTGCGATTCAGGGACGTCCGCGGGCTGGTTCCGGGACGGGCCCAGACGTGCCCGGTGTCGTCAGGGCCGCCGGGCTCGAACACGATGCCGACGCGGTGGTTGATGACCATCCCGTGCTGCGGAGTCCGGATGAACTCGGGCATCACCACCTGGCCGCCGCTGTTGAGGGTGCGGAGCGCGGCGGCGGCGCGCTCGGTGCTGCCCTGCGCGGTCTGGAACACGCTCTCGGCCAGCAGGAGGTCTCCCACGGCATCGAGCCGGTCCTCGATGTCGCGGACCGCCGCGGCCACCGAGTTGAGGAGCGCGGGTACCGGCGTCTTGCGAAAGGCTTCCACCACCACCAGGCCGTCGGTGGTCGTCAGCGGCTGGGGCGGCGCGTTCGGCGCCTCCGCCCGGCGCAGGGGGAACGCCTTGCGGACGTCATGGAGGAAGGCGTCGAGGCCGCGCTCGTGCAGCGACCGCTCGAGGTGATACCCGAGCAGCTCGGCCAGGGTGGCGCCCCGCTGCATGCCCTGCAGAAGCTCCAGGGCCATGCGCGTCCTGGGCGCGTTGAGCTTGATCGCAAGCGACTCGGCCGAGGTGTCCTGCTTGTGGTTGAGGTGCCCGGCGTAGAGGATGGCGGCGGCGGCGGCGTGGCCGAGCGAGGGGGCGTGCAGGTACCCATGGCTGCCGGCGTCACTCGCCTGATCGTCGGGCTCCAGGGTGCCCGTCCTCGTGTCCAGCCGGATGGCGGGGCTGTCCTGCTCGCCGATGTAGAAGTAGACCCGGTCCCAGTTCCGGGACGGCGAGATTCCCTGCTCGAGCGCGAGGTCGAGGTTCACGACCGGGATGGCGGCGTGCGGCAGGTTCTCGGGCGCGGCGGGGAGGCGCTCCGGCGTCTCCTCCACGAAGCGGACGGCGCGCCGGGAGGCGGGCTTGAGGTCCAGGAGGTAGCCGAAGGCGCCGAGCCCGATCCCCCTGGGCTTGGCGGCGCGCTGCTTGTCGAGCCGCTGGTTCACGAGGCCGAGCATCCAGGCGTCGAGGCGGTGGCTGCACAGGTCCAGATGCTCCGTGAGCAGGCGCTCCAGCCGGGCGGTGGGCAGCCGGCTCAATCGCGTCAATGCCGCCTTCATCTCCAGGATGCCCTGCAGGGCCGGATCGGCGCCGGGCTGGTCCAGCTGCGGGGCGATGGGCTTCAGATAGCTCCACCGGTCGGGGTCGAGGGTGAAGGGCGCGGTCAGGCCGAACCTCTGGATGACCGGCCTGTAGAGCTGGTGCAGCTTGTTGTTGGCGACCAGGGCGGCCGGGTTCACGGCGATCGGCCGGTCGTGCAGGTGCTCCGGCTCGAGATCCCTCGCCTTCAGGAGCCAGAGGCCCGGGTTCGGCTCGGTCTTCCGCAGGCCCGCTTCGAGGAAGGTCCGGAGGACTGCCTGGCGGCAGAGCCGTGCGAGCAAGGTGAACGCGGCCGCGTTCCCGTTGAGCGGCTCGTCCCCCGGGGGCACCCCCGAGAAGTCGAGCGTCCAGATGTGCTCGAGCCTGGCCTGGGCGAGCCATTCCAGGTAGTTCCAGGCCTTCTCCGGCAGCCGCTGGAGTCCGCGCTCTTCCGACATGGGCAGGGCGTCGACGGTGTGCCAGCGGATCCGGCGACGGTCCTGCGGGGAGGAATAGCTGTCGGTGAGCGTCCGGTAGTGCGCCGGGTCGAGGCCCGCCGCGGCCAGCTCCGTGCCGCGCATGCGGGGATTGAACGACGCATCCCGGGAGAGCTCGGTGAGGGCCGCTGGCTGGATCGACCGCAGGGCTTCCTGGAAGCCCGCTCCCACCATCATCTGCTTGTGGAAGCGGACCGAGGCCGCGCTCATGCCCATCATCCTCAGAAATGCCTCGTCGAGGTGGTGGCTGGACGCGGCGGCCGCGTTCTCGGCCGCCACCTGGGCGGCCATCGCCTTCCACTGGGCGCTCAGTCTGGAAAGGAACCCCGTCCACAGACCGGCCAGGAACGCCTCTTCGCCGACCGGGCCCGGCCCGTAGGTCCAGTGGTCGAAGGAAGTGATGGGGATGACCCCGTAGGGCTGGCTGTTCATCCTGAGGACGGGCAGCAATCCCCGTCCGCTGACGTACCGGGTGAAGAAGAGCCGCACCTGCTCCCGGGTCGTCTCGGCCAGGTCCGGCGTGAAGAAGTTCAGCAAGTAGTAGCCGAAGGTGGCCGGCCAGAGGAGACGATTCATCGTCAGGGCCTCGTCGATGTCGGTGACGTGGCCGTCGGGGAAGTGCAGATCCTCGCGGAGACCCAGGGCTCCGCGCAGCCGGGCTTCATCGCTTCCGGGGCCGGCGGAAGGAGCCCAGAGGGCCCCGAAGACCCGGCGGGCCTCCGCCTCCCGGCCCCTGGTTCCCGTTTCCCTCTCGGACTTGTTCGTGGGAGTGCCCTGCGGGAGGATGCCGAGGCCCTTCTCCTTGTAGAGACAGTTCTCGAGGTGCGCATCCAGCAGGCGGGCCCCTTCCGCCGCATCCGCGGAGAGCTTCGCGCCCAGCACCACGATGCTGTCCACGCCGTCCTGGAACTCCGGGTGCTGGGCGAGGTCGACCCGGATGGCCAGGCCCGCGCGCTCGGCGGCCTCGAGGTCGTGCACCCAGCGGAGCGAGGCCGGGGCCCTCAGCGTGGTCTTCTCGGAGACGAAGGCGGACTCCGCGTCTTCCGCCAGCGGGTCGAGGGTCGGGTCAAGCCCCAGCGGCAGGGGCTCGGGCACGGGACGGCCGGTGAACTCCCTGGATGTGCGACCCCTCGTGAGCCGGACCACGAAGCGCTCCGGCAGCAAGCGGCCGACGGGGGCACGGGTGTAGGGGCCGTCCTTCAGGGGCACCTCGGGGAACCGCGGGGCGGCATCGAGCGGGGCGCCCGGCCGGAAGTTGGTGGGTCGTGTCGCGTGCAGGATCCAGGCGGCCCGCGGTGCGGTCGTGCCGTCGGCCAGGCCCAGCCATGCCTCGTCCGCGTCCACGCCCGCCCAGATCTTTCCCCAGAAGGCCCGACCCGCCTCCGCCTCGGTTGCGAGCAGGCTCCGTTCCAGGGCCTCCGTGAAGACCTCGTCGGGGTAGATGCGGATCCACAGCTCCTCGCGATCGGGCTTTCTCCGGATGAAGCTCCCGCTTCTCACCTGGAGGGCCGCCTCCCTCAGCGCCTGCAGCAGCGGGGGCGGCACCCGCAGGGAATCCAGGGCGGGTACCTGGTAGCTCGTCACGCCGTCCTCGTCGGTCTTGAACCCGGGATTCGCCAGCCGGCCGGCGAGGGGCAGGTTCGCGACGTCGACTAGGTCGCCGGGATCCAGGTCGCGCACGACGTGGAGCCGGGTCAGGTAGCGGGCCTCGAGCCGGAGCGGCAACAGGAGGAAGGGGCAATCGGCGGGAACCTGCTCGATGAGGGTCGCCGGCTCGCCCAGCGCGGCCAGCCGGACGATCGCTCCGTCAAGGCTCGCCTGAGCCGCATCACGCGTCTCGCGCAGCTGGCGCAAGGGCCCCAGGCGCTCCGCGCCTTCCCCGGACAGGGACCAGGCCTGAAGCGCCTGGTAGTAGGCGTCGTCGGCGGCGGCCAGGCGGGCGCGGGCCTCGGCGATCTCCTGTTGAAGGGCGCTCAGGGTGTCCATCGTCACAGCGCCGTCAAGAGGCGGCTCGCGTGGACGTACAGCGCGAACGGCCTCTGATACAGCATGGCCGCGAGCTTCTCCGAGCCAGCGCCGTATCGCGGCAGGCTCTTGAACCGTGCGGATTCGGCGTCGATGCACTGGTTCTCGGCGACCTCCTCCAGCGCGGGCCAGGAGGGATCGTTGACGCTCGCGTCCACGTCCAAGCCGAAGCTCACGTCGCCGGCGCGCTCCTTCAGCGCGAAGTACCAGCCGGGCCGTCCCTGCTCGACCGCCGGATCGCCCTTCGCGTCCGTCGCGTCGAGCTGGAAGCCCAGCAAGGTGTAGTCCGGCTCGATGCGGGCAGAGAAGAGCGGCGCCCGGGTGTTCGCGGGCAGGGAGAGATCGGCCTGGCGGAACGACCGGTGGTCGACGGGGTCCTCCAGCCAGGCCGCCTTCTGCATGTACACCTCGGTATGGGGGTACTTCCGGAACAGGTCTCCCCGGATCACCACCACGGTCAGGCTGCCCGACATGCCAGGCGGGCGGTGCTGCGGTGCCCCCAGGGCGGTGGAGGCCCACTGGCGCACGGGGACGATGTCCTTGAAGCTCTCCGGATTCCGGCTCGCGGCCGGGTTGTCGCGCACGTCCCAGAACTGCCGGAAGAAGGTGGCGTCCAGGGTGATCGGGAGCTCCCGCCACAGGAACTCGCGGGCCATCTCGTGGTTCAGCCCCAGGAGGTAGGCCTCGATGAAGGGCGCGTCGGGCGCCAGCATGACGACGCTGTTGGGGGGAAGGCGGTCCAGGCCGGGCATGATGTAGTCGGGCGACCGGTCGGCCAGCTCCCGGTACATGGGCTCGGGAAACTCGACAGTCAGGTGAGGAAGGTCGATCCGCTCCGCCTCGGCCGGGGACGGGGACGCGGGCGTGGCCAGAAGCGTCCGCAGGCGAGCGGGCAGGGTTCTGGACGGCCGCACCTGGTCGGCGATCGAGGCGTAGAGCTGATTGTTGGGCGCGGGCGCAGTCATGATGGACAGGTGCTGCAGGTGGGGCTCTAGCGACGTCAAGGCCGTCTTGCACGCCGTCAAGCCGGCCAGGCCGTCCCGGGCGAGCATCGCGCTCAGGATCTGCATCCCGGCCACGTTCGGGGGCAGGGTCGGCGGCGGCATGCGCCCGGCGGGCTGATCCAGGACGTGGAGGGCCGCCGTCACCGCCTTGCGGAGGGGGGAGACGAGGGCGGGCGGGCGGGGTCGCGGATGGAAGAACAGCGTCGTCGGTGCGGCGGACGCGCGGTTGTCGAGGCGGCGCATGAGCGGTCCGCCGCTGCGCGTCACCTTGGCGAAGCCCGGCGTGTAGGCGCCGCCGTACCGGCTACCCCGGATCGAGGCCGCGAAGCTCCCGGGCCCCGACCGGAGGGCGGCATGCATGGGCGCGGTGAGGTTGACCGCGCGGAACATCTGCACCTCCTGCCGTGCTCTGGCGACGGTCCCGGGCGCAGAGGGATCGAGCGTGATGGACAGAGACGCTTCCAGCCGCTTGGCGAAGAGCTTCTGGCTGGCCTGCAGGGAGAGCTGCCAGCGCTGGGCGACGGAGCGAGCCTCCATCTGCTGCCGCAGCTGATCCCAGGCGCGGTCCACGTACTCCTCCTGGTTCCGGCGCACCACCGCCGCGCCCTGCCCGGCGGCGGCCCGGTACACGGGATTGAGGTTCGCGTGGTCGTACCAACTGCCCGGAGCGGCGGGGGTCAGCTTCGTGCTCTGGCGATAGAAGCTGCCGTAGGCCGGCGGCAGCACCATCGGATCGTCGTCCAGGTCCGAGCCGAAGAAGGGATTCGCGCCGGAGGGGGACGCGCTTCCCGTCCCGCCCGTTCCGACGCCCAGGTTCAAGAGGTCGGCGACGGCGCGCGAGAGCTGGCCGTCCGCGGGGTCCTTCCCGAAGGCGAGCGCGGAGTCGACCCCGGGGATGCGCAGGGCGCTCTCCAGGGCGACCGCTCCGGGGTGCTTCCGGCCCGGTCCCAGGCTGCGGTAGCGCAGGCCCCAGCCGGGCTCCTGGATGTCGAGCAGATGAGCGTCGGGATCGAGGTCTCTCGCGTCGAACGGGCGCAGCAGCCGGGCCAGCTGCTCGAAGTCCCCGGCGCCTGACGTGGAGAATTCCCACTCGTAGTAGACGGGAAACTCGAGGGCTCCTTGCACCGCGTCTCGCTTGGGCCAGGATGGCGCCGCGTTGGGGACCTGATCGACCTCGCGTTCCGGGCGTCCGAGGCCCGCCAGGCGGCCTTTCTCGAACGCGGGCACGAGGAAGGCGGTGTAGCGGGCATCCGGCCGGAGGCGGCGCGGGCAGAGCAGCCGGGAACAGCCGAGGTTCGGGTTCCCGTCGAGGAGCTGCCTCACGGCCTGGCGGGCGGCGCTCACCTGGCCGGGCGGCGCCGTGACGGTGGCGTTGAGGTGCACGTGTGCCCAGGCCCAGGTGGTGTCGGGATCGGGAAAGGCGCTCGCCAGGGGCGGCGGCGGAATCGTGATGGCGGGCAGCTTTCCCGCGGAGACGCCCCGCCGCGCATACTCGCCTTCGCCGAGCACGACCAGCCAGAGCCAGGGCCTGAGCCGGCCGCCCTGGGCCAGCGCCGGCGTGTAGCGCCAGGGGAAGTCCTCGTCGTAGAACTCGATGGCCGCCAGGAAGTTCGCCTCGAAGTCGCGCACGTGCCGGCGCGGCACCGTGCGGACGACGGCCGACTCGCTGATGCCGCTCACGTCGCCGGGCCCGTACAGGCGGGCGGTACGGGTCACGGACCCCGTGCGTTCCTGCTCGCCGTCGCCGGTGACCTGGAGCTGGAGCGGCACCGACAGGCGGCCCGTGGGATGCAGGCTGCCCGCGTCGGCCATTCCGATTACGCCGCGGCGCATCCATCCGAGGAAGGAGTACTGCGCGTCGTCTGCCATGGGGAGCCAGTCCCCCCCGCTAGGGGGCGACCTCGAACAGCGGGAGCACCGCGAGCTGCGCCCGCTTCCGGGGGTCGTTGCGGAGGACGTCTCGCAGCATCTGCCGCGCCTCGGTTTCGCTCCGGGCCACCATCGCCTCGTGGACGGCAAGGGTGCCCAGGTCGGCGACGACGTACTGCTCCGCGATCCGGACCGGGCCGGCCGGGCTCCTGGGCGTCGCACGACGGCCCATGGCGCTGTTGGCCAGGGCGTTGTTGAGCAGGCCGATCCGGAACCCCTCGAGGGTCTCCGGCCTCGGCGGCGCCGGCTCTCGGGGCGTCAGGGCCGGGTCGTCCACGTAGGCGCTCTCGTACGCGACCCCCTGTCCCTTCCAGTTGTCGAAGAGGACCGCGTCCAGCTCCTCGAAGCCGGCTCCGGCCTCGAGCAGCTCGTAGGGCTGGGCGGCGAGCTGGTCCTCCTGACTCCGGTCGAAGAACTGCGCCGGTGCGAAGTGCGCCCGCAGCGGAGCCCCCTCGAGGGCTTGCCCGCCGCCCTGGAGCTTGATCCTGAACCGCGAGGCGCCCTGGGGGCGCTTCTCGCCGAACTTGTCGATGCGGAGCCCCAGGGGGACGGTGCTCTGTCGCACCGATACGAGATCGTTGGGGTGCAGCAGCAGGTCCGCCGCCGCCGGCTCGATGCGGCGGCAGGTGACCAGCAAGCGGGAGCGCCCCGGGGTGCGTTCCCAGCTGGCCGGGGCGCCGAGATCCTCCAGGAGCGCCGGCATGACCTCGATTTGCCCCAGCTGCGTCTCGTCGCTGTCGCCCCACGACTCGTCGATGGAGACGGAGATCTTGAGGAACCAGCAGATCTTGAGCTTGAACGAGCCCTGGATCCGCCAGGGCGAGGGCCCCGAGAAGGTGCCGTCTATCTCGATGGAGGCGAAGTCGTGGCCCTTCCAGGAGGCGCTGAGCACGAGGTAGACCCCGGCCTCGAAGCGGAAGGGATTGAACTGGAAGAGGGCGTCGAACCCCAGGTCGCCGGAGATCCCGACGCCCCACTTCTTGAAGCGAAGGTGACCGGATGCGCCGAACTGCACGGTATTGGGGGTGACGGCAAGGTAGGCGTCCACCCAGATGTGCGGGTTGCCGGCGTGGAGCGTCACCTGGAGGCGACGCAGATCCGGGGGCAGGCTCAGGGCCGGTGGCTGGAAGTCGGGGTGGAACCCCCCCAGCGTCAGCACGAAGTCGGGATTCTGCCCGTAGCGGAGGCGCAGGGCCATCTCCCCGTCCAGCGGGAGATCGAGGAGCGCCGACTGATAGAGCGACGCATCGAAGCGGATGAAGCGCTCCTCGAAGTCGAACAGCCCGGCGAAGTTCACCTGCAGCTTCAGGACCGAGAGGTCCTTGCCGGCGATTCGCTTGGACACCTCGGTCTTCAGGACGCCCACCACGTGCACCCTGAACGAGAACGGGACCTCGAGGATGAGGCCGACCTCGATGGTGACGAGGCTCTTCGGCCCCCAGGCGATCAGGCCCATGGGTCCGAAGACGTGGTGGCCCTCGCTCGGCGGGAAGAGGTCGCCGACCCGGCCGACCAGGCCGCGGGGATCCTTCAGGGGATCCTTCGGGAAGAGCACGTCGTCGAGGACGTTGTCGCGCAGTCCCTTGAGGAGCCTGTCCGAGTCCAGCCGGCGGTGGATGCCGATGAGCCCGCCGACACCGGTCAGCTGGAAGCCGAGTCCGAGCTGCACCGGCGGAAAGTCGGCGCTGATCACGAGGAGGATGGAGACGCGCGGCTCGGTGAGGACGACGCCGAACGCCTTGATCGTGATCCGGTTCCGGAGGCTGAACTGGGCGACGCCGATGTACTCGCCGCGCTCGGGGAAGCACTCGAGGTACCCGCCCCCGGTGATGATCTCGGTGTCCACCCCGAGGCCGATGCCCGTGGGCGGGGCGAAGGCGAGGTCCACGCCCAGGCCGCCCAGCGCGGGCGCCGTGGTCCCGTCGGGCGCCGTCAGGAGGTCCTGACGGGTGTAGCGGGCCACGCTCAGGACGAAGCCGATGTTCTCGATCACGAACTCCAGGGGCCCGAGGGCTCCCCGGATCCCCATGCCCACGCGCAGCGCAAGGCTCGAGGTCCCGTTCCGCGGGGGCCCAGGGCCGACGGCGATGATGGCGTTCGTGAGCGTGACCGGCCCGAGGCCGATGTTCACCGGCACGTCGACGTCCAGGCGCGGCTTGCCGTTGAAGGCCAGCCCGGTCTTGCTGGACCAGACGATCTCGGGAGAGAACGCGAACTCGAGAGAGGAGCGCTTCACGGACTGCTGGACGAACCGGTCGGAATCCTCCAGGGGGATCACGACCTTGCCCCCGGCCTGGCCCGCCTTGCCGGCGGTCGCCAGGCGCAGCCTGATCTCTGGATCGGCGAGGCTGCCTTCGAGTGACAGGCCCAGCGAGAGGCCGGACAGCTCGATGCGGGACGTCCTGGAATTGCCGACCAGGTACCAGGGCTCGCTGCCTTCGCTCGCGATCTCCAGGCGCGTGCCCACGGCCGGACCGCCGCCGATCATGTTGGCCTCGCCCGGGAAGAGTGCGAGGCCGATGGCGTCGCCCTGGTCGGCCGCGATGGTGAAGCGCAGGGAGAACGTGGCCCCGAGCGGGATCGCCCGGGCCGAGCTGCCCTCGAGGAGGGGCTTCACCATCAGGCCGGACGGCCGGGGCTGACCGGCCTTCGCGGCCGGGAAGACCTCGAAGCCGATCTTGTACTGGGTCTGGTCGAGGAAGGACGCGCCCTGGAGGAGGATCGTCCGCAATGCGGAGACATCCTCCTGGATCCGCCGCCCCGGATCGGGCAGGAACCGCCGCCTCGTCTCTACGGCCGGCGCGATCGGTATCGCCGGCAGCCGCATCGCCCGCAGCACGCTCGCCAGCGCCTCGAGGGCCCCCTGGTGGTCGAAGGGGTGCACCGGGTCGCCCCAGTGATAGGCCCGCTGGAGGGACGTCAGCGGGTCCTTCACCATCTCGACCGCCCGGTCCCAGTCCACGAGAATCCGGATGTACGGCCGCCGGAACGGCCGGGCCGGGCTTGTCGGCTCGTACCGGATGGCCCCCCACAGGCGCAGCAGCAGGAAGGCGCCGGGCCGGTAGACGCGCAGGTACTCCTCGAGCAGGTCGTCCACGACGTGCTCGCCGATGCTCTCCCAGAACTCCGCGCGGTCGAGCGGCGCGGCCAGCCCGGTCAGGGCGGACGGCTTGAACTCGGCCAGGGCCCGGAGCAGGGCTTCCGCCCCCTGGGCGAGGGCGGCGAGATCGGTCACGCCCAGGCCCGCGTCGGGATCCGCATCCAGCCGTTGCTGGAGCGTGTCCGCGGTGACGAGGAATTGCTCGATGGGCGCCGTGACGCCCGCCGCCTGCCGGACCCGGTCGAAGACCGGCTGGTCCAGGGGCGCGATCCAGCCGTACCGGTGGAACAGGTGCTCCAGCGCTTCCGGGCTGTCGAGCCTCCGGCGCAGGGGGTCGACGAAGTCCCGGAGCGCCAGGTAAAGGTAGGCGAGCTGGTTCTTCACCGGACGGTCACACCTTCGGCAACTTGTCCAGCAGCAGTCCGGCCATCTGCCGGACGGCCTGCGCCTTGATCTTGGTGAGCTCGAGCAGCCCGACGTCGACGAGGACCTTGATCCGGCAGCTGTCGAGGTTCCATTCCCTGAGCGCGTCGGCGATCATCTCGTCGGCCTTGTCCAGGATCTCCTGGCCCACCTGCTCCATCAGCCGGATGCCTTCGTTGAACCCCTTCGCCATCCGATCGGGCGCCCATACGAACGCGGAGTAGCTGCCGTACTCGTCGCGCTGCTCCTGGTAGTACCTCTCGACGTGCGGCTCGGACGAGCCGTGCCAGCCGAGATCGATGACCAGGCTATCGGGCAGGGTGTCGTGGATGGTCAGCAGGATCAGCTGTCGAAGCCATTGCCGGATGGCGGTGAGCTTGCCGGTGTTCTCCCAGACCTGGTCCGCTTCCGCCTGGGCGCCCAGGAACTTGAGCCACATGGTCAGGGGGATGGTGATGGCCGGCAGCACCCGCAAGACGGACGTGAACACGGTGGGGGTGCCCAGCGCCGTTGGCGCTCCGATGATCGGGATGCGGCTGGCGAGGTTCACGAGTATCCCGTCTCTCATGAAAGCCATGTTGAACATGTTGGTCAGCATCAGGATCTCGGTGATCTTGAACTTCTGGTAGTAGTGCAGGATGTGATCCAGGAACGTCTTGCCGTCGGACGCGACCTCGAGCCCGAGCAGCCGCTTCATCTCCTCCGCCTCGGTGCCCTGGAGCTCCTTCCACCTCGTGAGGATCGCGCGGAACTCGTCGCAGCTCACGTCGCTGTCCTCGGCCGGCTCGAACTGCGCCTTGTCGGTCGCGAAGTAGCGCTCGAAGCCCTGGGCTTCCAGGCGTCTCAGCTCCTCGAGGTCGGTGTACGGTGACTCGGCTTCCACCTCGGCGACGGCGCTCCGGTCGGAGATGTCCTCCGTGTGGCGGAACTTCTCCCACAGGCTCTCCTCGGCGAACAAGTCCTGCTGGAAGACGCCCAGGGAGGGATGGGAGGCCTTGACCTCCTGCCAGATCCCGTTGAAGTCGAAGTCGTAGACCAGCGCCCGCTTGTCCTCGCCCTCGCCAGGCTCGAGCTCCGAATAGGGCTGATGGAACAGGGGCTGCGCCATGGCGATGTCGCGGTACCGGGCCTGCCACCACTGGAAGTAGTCCTTCTTTCGCCGGATGGCCTGCTGGGCATGGTGGATGTAGAAGCTGTGCCAGTCCCGGTACGGCGCGCGCAGGTGATCGATGAGCTCCATCAGCTCGTCGAGGCTGAGCCGGTCCAGGTAGGCCGGCAGCTCCGGGCCCGGCGTGTCCGGGTCCTGGCCCAGGAAGCCCATGAGCTCGTACTCGTGCCGGAGCCGGGCCTTCCCCTCGAGGCCGCTGTAGATGCCGAGGCTGTGGCCGGGAATTCCCCGCGCGGAGGCCGGGTGCTCCAGCTTGATCAGGTACCGGGAGGTTCTGTCCTGGACGGCCCAGGTCCGCCTCATGAGAGCGCCGGTCCCGGTCGTGGAGACCACGCTGAGGCGGGCGGCGGCGGACAGATCGAGGTCCTGGGCCGCCTTGAACTCGGTCTTGATGGCGTCCGGCACGGGGCGCGGGGACTCGCTCTGGTTCAGCAGGGCGAGCAGCGCGTCGAACTTCTGCTTGTCAGCCGGGTCGGCGTCCGGCTCCTCCAGGTGCGCCGCGAGCACGAACAGCTTCCCCTTCCACAGATTGTTCTCGGACTCGTAGAAGAACAGCTGGATCGGGAAGAACTCGCGGGCGCTGTAGGCGTCCGCGATGCTGGCCGAGGCGCGGAGGGCCGCGACCTGCCCCCCGCCCGTCGGCGCCGGGCCCACCTCCTCGCCGACGTCGTACTCCACCCGGTGGGTGTCGCCCCCATGGACGAGCGCGTCCCGGATCAGCCAGGCGGAGTTCTTCACCTTCACCCGGACGGTGGCCTGGCTGGTGAGCGCGTGGCCGTGCTCGACGAACTTCGCCGTCAGGGCATTGCTCGTCCGCTCCGCATTGAGCCGGTCGATGAGCTGCTCGTACCGCGCCACCGCGTCCGGCTCGGGATTGGACAGTCGGATGGACGCGATCTCGAACGACTCGCTGAACTTCGCCGGGTCGATCAGCGCCTTGACGATGGCGTCCTGGCGCTCGGGCGTGTGGAGGTCCCCGGGCAGGAACCGCTGCTTCACCAGGTGCGCGTGCACCTTCAGCCGGGTCTCCACGCGCATCCCTTCCACGATGGGATGCGAGCCGAAGAACTGGAACTCCCTGGGCGCGTAGACGTTGGCCCTCCCCCCGAAGAACGAGTACAGGGCGTACATCCCCTCCGCGGAGCTGCCGAACCGGCAGGCGCGGAGGGTCACCCAGGAGTCGCTCTGGAGGCGGGCGATGACCTCCGTCCGCTTCTGCCTGAAGCCGGCGAACTTGCCGTCCGAGAAGTCCTTCTGGAGGAACGCCAGCGAGAAGGGCGTGAGGTAGCGGTACTCCTGGAGCGTGGCGGCCGACGCGCTCTTCAGCACCGGGAGCACGAGCCCCTGCGCGGTGCCGTGCGCGAGCATGATGATCTCCCTGATCTGCGAGACGCCGCCGCCGGTCACCTCCGCGTGCAGCGCGTCGACCAGGGCCTCCAGGCTCGCCACGTTCTTGGGGACGTGCCTCGGGTAGAACCGGTTCAGGAAGTAGCGGGCGCCCCGGCCGTAGCCGTCGCTCTCCGGGACGAAGTAGAAGACGTAGTCCCGCACCCCGCTCTTCCGGGGCAGGGGATACTCGGCCCGCTGCTCGAAGATCGCTCTTCCGCGCCCGGGGTTGGCCATGCCTACCGGAGCGGCCGGCGCTCCGCAACACTCGATTGGGGGGGCGCCAGGGGAGCGGGCCCGCGAGGACGACAACTCCGAGGACCCGGCGCGCAGTGGATCATCCGGCTCCTTCCCTGGAGCCCGGCGGCAGCATGGACGCACATGGCAGACGGCGCCCCCGACCGCCGGGGCACTCCTGCCGCGAAGCGAGATTCACGCCAACGAGGACGCGCGAGCCGGCGGCGGCCGGGTTCTCCTACCGTGGCCTGGACTTCGACACCGCGCTCGGCGGATCGTCCCGTGGAGGGGCCGGGGCGGGGTGCACAGTGGACTGGGCAGCCGGTGGGCAGCCAGAGGCGCGGTGGGTGGCACGAGTGCGCGGGAATCGTCGCAGAATCGAGAGGTTCGAGCACGATGCACAGTAGACTGTGCAGCGCTGCACTGTGCACAGTGCAGCGTGTACCGTGCACTGTGTACCGTGTAGCCCGATGCCGGAGCGGTCCTCGGGAGCTCGATCCGCCTGGTGCGGGTCGCGGTCAGGCTGGCGTCGCTGGTGGTGGGGGCCCGGGGCCGCCGCCCGCGTGGAGCAAGGGTCCCCGGCCGCCGGCCGCCCGCTCCCGCGAGCGCGCCGCCCGGTCGTCGGGCGCTAGTCCAGCCAGTCCCGCTCCTTCAGCTTCCTCGGGAGGTACGTCTTGGTCAGGTAGCGGAAGTCCTTGTTCGCGAGCGCGTCGAGCTCGTACTTGAGGCCCGTCGCGAGCATCCGCTTGATCTCTTCTTGCCAGGGCTTCTTCTCGAACCACCGATACCTGATCAGCTCCTTCGCGCGGGTCACGTCCTTGTCGGTGAGCTTGATGCCGACGTTGCGTGGCAGGCCGTAGCGGTCGGGGTCGGCGCTGGAGAGGCCGATGAACTTCGCCTTGGGAATGGCCATCCGCTCGCTCTCGAACGCGAGGTTGATCGATCCCTGCTTGACCACCGAGTAGATGTAGTAGCCCCACGGGTCGTTGTCGACGAGGACGTACACAGGAAGCCTGTACTCCTCGTGGAGACGCCGCGCCAGGCGCCGGACCCCGCGGGGCGGCTGGCCGTTGCCGGTCAGCAGCACGCAGTTGTACCGGCGCCAGAACTTGTCCTCGGAGAGGCGGTTCCACTGCGTGCCCTTCTCGACGAGCAGGACGAAGTCGGCCGTGCACCGCCGGATCTCGAGGTACTCGGGCTCCACGATGGAGGGCACCGAGTAGCCGCCCTTGCCGAGGCGCGCGCAGTCGACCCGGTCGCCGTCGTCGCCGAGCACGACCGGCCCCACGATGCTGCCCGCGTTCTCGGCGCGCACGTGGAGCTCCTCGCGCAGGGCCGACAGGGCCACCTCGAGGTCCTCGATGAGCGGGTCGGACTCGTTCTGGTTGTCGAACGTGTTCTCGTGCGAGTCCTTCATCGTGTGCTTCGTGCGGTAGTAGATCTCGCGCAGGGACGTCGTGAGGTTCGCCCGCTGCAGCTCGGAAAGCGCGTCGGCCACCAGCACCGTCTGCATGAACTTCTTCGCCATGCCCGCGTTGAAAAACGTGCGCGCCTGCCGGCGCCTGCCCATCTCGATGATGCCGCGTTTCTCGTTGAAGTTGACGTTGGCGAGGCTCCGGACCGGGATGGAGAGGGTGGGGTCCTTGCTGCGGTCGGCGGCCGTGATGACCGCATCGGCCACGCCGACGAGCTTCTTCTCGACCGCTCCGGGCTTCGGGGCCGTCCCCTGCGCCATGATGGGTCTCGCTATCCCTTCGTCCGGTTCGAGGTGCCCGCCGCGCTCTTCGGCCGCACCGCCCTGGCCCGCCGCTCGCGCCTCGCGGGTCTGGCCGCGCTCCCCGACTTCACGGCGGCCGCCGGCGGCGCCGCCTTGGCGCGCCCCGGCTGCCGGGCCCGCGGCGATCGGCCGGACTCCGGGCGGCTGGCTTCGGCCGAGGCGCCGTTCTCGGACGGCCCGATGTCGCCGCGCCCCTCGACCGGCGACAGCGGCGCCTCTCCCTCGGTCCCGTCGGGGGTGACGATGATCGAGTGCGGGAGGCCTTCCGGGCCGCCGTTGCGGCCCAGGATCTCGTCGGTCCTGGCGCCCCCCGTGCGCTTCATGGCGATCTTGTGCAGCTGGCTCCTGAGCCTGTCCTTGGCCAGCCGGCCGCCCTTCAGCCGGGCGCACGCCTCGACGACCTCCTCGATGTACAGGTCGAAGATGTTGCGCCGGCGGAACTCGCTCTTGGCCCGCTCGCGGCGCCGGAGGAACACGCCGAGCCGGCGCCCGCATTCCTGCAGCGCGAGCTTGATCTCCTTCCGGATCTCGTCGTAGTCGGCGATCGCTTCCTTGGACTCGCTGGTGAACGGTACCCAGACCGAGGCCATGTGGACGAAGATCACCATGGGCCCCGCGGGGAGGGCGCCCCGGGACTGGGCCACGTCGTAGTTCCGCCACGCCGTCTCGAGCACGGCCTTGAACGTCGCGCAGGCCGACTGCTGGTAGAGTAGGGGCACGCGGTTCGCGTAGCGGATGACCCGGGCCAGCTCGCTGTCGTCCTCCCGCTGCTCGCCCTCGGCGAGCGGGACGATCGGGACCGGGGGCGCGTCCGGCGTCGCCGCCGGCTGGTCCGGCCCCTTGCCGTAGGCCAGCCCGGCCTCGATGACGAAGGGATTGCCGCGGTACACAGCCGGTGGCCGGGTCACCGCGGTATAGAAGTCTCCCTTGATCTGCTTGTACAGGCCGTGGAGGATCGCTTTCTCCCCGATGGGCGAGAGACAGTTCGACGGCGGCGCCATGATCCGGGTGGACTGGATGGCCTTGTAGAGCGCCTCGGCGTCTTCGCCGTGGATGTTCCGCGGGCGCGCGTTCGGCGAGAGCTTGGCCGTGCCGCAGATCTCCTGGGCGAGGGCGGGGGAGACCCGGGTGAAGTCGCCGGCGAGGAAACCGGCGAGCGAGTGGCTCCGGGTGTCGTGGAGCATCCGGAGGAGAATGCCGAACTCGATCCCGTAGGGATGCGGCTTGATCTCCTTCGGCTGGGGCGGCAACGCGTGGATCGTCCGGGGGTATTCGCGCGCCGCGCCCTCCGGCGGGAGGTAGACGAGCGTCACGTGCGGGTTGGCGATGGCCGTCTGCTCGAGATACTCGTCGACAGAGGCTCGCCCCCTCTGGTAGCGACCCTCGATCTCCAGGCTCACCTGGGTGCCGCGCGGGCTCTCCCACTGGATCTTCTTGCTCTCGAAGATCCGCGGCTCGTTCTTCTTGGTGTCGATCTGCACCTCAAAGTAGTGGGCCGGGGCGCGCGCGCTGGTCCGCGAGATGATCTGCACCGGCTTGCCCGTCGTCAGCTGAGCGTACATGCCAGCCGCGGAGATCCCGATCCCTTGCTGGCCCCGGCTCATGCGGAGCCGGTGGAACTTGGACCCGTAGAGGAGCTTCGCGAAGATCGGCGGGATCTGCTGCCGGACGATGCCGGGGCCGTTGTCGCTGACCGTGACGCGGAACCGTGTCGCCTGGCTCGGGGGAGGCGGGGGCGCCCCGTTGCTCGGCACGACCTCGACCTTCACGACGACGTCGGGCAGGATCCCGGCCTCCTCGGCCGCGTCAAGGGCGTTGTCCACCGCTTCCTTGACGCAGGTGAGCAGCGCCTTGCGCGGGTTGTCGAAGCCGAGCAGGTGCCGGTTCTTGGTGAAGAACTCGGAGACGGAGATCTCCCGCTGACGCGCGCCCATCTCGATGGCGGGGGCGGGAGCCTTCGAAGGTACCGGGTGGGGCTCGGCCGGCATGGAAGCCATGTCCCTTCCTTGATATCAGATCAGCGCGCGCCGACGCTCGTTTATCCGCATCCCCGGCCGTGCGACGCGGCGCCGGCTGGCCGCCCACCCGGTCCGTCTACCCGCGCGTGGACGTCCAGGGGAGACTTCCACGCAGGTCCGGGGCGAGACGGGCCACGGCGTGCCGACGCGATCAGGCGCAGCGCGGAACGGGCGGCCAGCCGCGCGTGCAGCGCCGCGGCGCCGGCGCGGGCGTCAGCTCCGCGCTCCGGCCCTGGCACGGCGGCCCCCCCTGAGGTATCGTCCCCGTGACCGAGCTCAACGCATGAGAGGGCCGTCGGGACGGGGGCGCGGTGTGGAGAACCGGTGGTTGTGTCGCCGCCGACGTTGCCGCGGCGGCGACGAGCGAGGACCCCTCGAGCCCCGGGCCGCTGCGATTCCAGTGGAGAGCCTTGCTTCCGAGACGCGCCTCGCTAGCCGTGCGGCGTCGACCCCACTGCCGCACCGCGAGGTCTGATGCCGGATGACCAGCGCTCTATCCGGTGAGCTGGCCGCACGCGGGCCGACCGCGCCTGGAATGAGAGCGCTCGGCCGCCGGAATCTGCGGGACGTGATGGGCCGGGACTGGATCCTGGGCTACCTGCTGCTGCTGCCGGCGCTCGCCGTCCTGGTGGGCCTGATCGCCTACCCGTTCCTCTACGCCATCTACCTCAGCCTGCAGAACAAGCCGATCGGCGCCCCCGGCACCTTCGTCGGGCTCCAGAACTTCCTCACCCTGTGGCGCAGTCCCATCTTCTATCAGGTGATACGGAACACCCTGATCGTCATGATCGTGGGAGTCGGCCTCAAGTTCCTCGTCGGTCTCATGGTCGCGCTGATCCTGAACGAGCGGATCAAGCTCCGCGGGCTGTGGCGGGCCCTGCTGTTCTTTCCGTGGACCATTCCCATCGTCGTGTCGGGCTTCAGCTGGCGGTGGATCCTCGACGACATGAACGGCGTGCTCAACATGACGCTCAGCCACCTGGGGATCATCGACAGCTACATCGTCTGGCTCGGCGATCCGAAGCTCGCCATCTGGATGATCGTCGCCGCCGTGCTGTGGGAAGGCACGCCCTTCTACACCATGAATTTCCTGGCGGGGCTGTCGGTGATTCCGAGCGAGCTGTACGAGGCGGCGAGGATCGACGGGGCCGGCTCCATCCAGTGCTTCTTCCACATCACGCTTCCCGGCTTGAGCAACGTCATCATCATCACGACATTGCTCTCCGCGATCTGGACCGCTACCGAGCTGCAATGGGTGTTCGTCCTCACGAAGGGCGGCCCGGGCCACGCGTCCGAGACGTTCCCGATGATGGCCTATTCCCAGGCCATCGGGGCCAAGGCGCTGGGAATGGGTGCGGCGGTGGCGCTGAGCTTCTTCCCGATGTTCCTGGTCCTCATTTTCTTCCTCACCCGGCGCATGCTGCGAAGCGAGGAGTGAGAGGGGTGCGGCGCAGAGCGAAGATCAATCCGATCAGAGCCTTCTTCATCGTGGTCCCGCTGGCGATCATGTTGTTCTGGACACTGGGGCCGATCTACTGGATCGTCGTCACCGCGTTTACGACCAACGACCAGCTCTACCGGCCGGTGCTGAGCCTCTTCCCGGATCCGATCACCCTGTCGCACTTCCGCGAGCTATTCTGGGAGTCGCCCTTTCTGCGGCAGCTTCGGAACAGCTTCTACGTCTCGACGATCACGACGGTCGTGTCGGCAGTCGTGGGCTGCACGGCCGCCTACGCCATCACACGCCTCAAGTTCAGGGGACGTCAGCTCATCGCGCGCTTCCTGATCTGGAGCTATCTGGTGCCGGCCTCGGTGCTGTTCATCCCTCTCTTCAGCCTTGTTCAAACGCTCGGTCTCGTCGGCAATACCAATTCACTCCTGCTCGCCTACCTGACGTTCACCGTGCCCTTCTGCACCTGGCTTCTCATCGGCTATTTCAAGACGCTGCCGGTCGAGCTTGAAGAGGCGGCCATGGTGGACGGGTGCAGTCACGTGGGGGCGCTCTGGCGGATCACGCTTCCTCTCGCCGCGCCTGCTCTGGTGGTCACCACGCTGTTCTCCTTCACGCTGTCGTGGAACGAGTTCCTCTACGCCATCGTGCTTGTCACCAATCCGGTCGATCAGACCGTGACGGCGGGGATCGCCACGTTCGTCGGGGAGGACGTGTACTTCTGGGGCAAGATGTTCGCCGGGGCAATTCTGATGTCCCTGCCTCCGGTGATTCTGTATCTCGCGGGACAGCGCTGGGTGGTCGGTGGCCTGACCATGGGCGGAGTCAAGGCATAGAGCGCGAGGGCCTCCCCACCGCCAGGCGGCCAAGAGCTACAATGAGGTCGCCCGGAACGAGGAGAGGAGGAGACAGCCGCTACCGTCCGGACGTCAAGCGTAATCGGAGATGCAGCAGAAGGAGAATGCCATGTCGGAACCTCGAGAGGACGGACTAGACCGTCGGCGGTTCGTCAAGTTTGTGGTTGCTGGCGGAGCCCTGGTGGCCGCGCCCCGGGTGGCGGCGCCGCAGACCGGCCGGGCGAAGCCCAAGTTGACCGTCTGGACCCAGTCGAGCTTCACCAAGCAGGCCGACGCGGCCATCAGGGGTCTGTACGAGAGCTACGGGAAAGAGAACAACGTGGACGTCGACTTCCAGATCATGGCCTACAACACCCTGATCGAGAAGCTGCCGGCGGCCATCGAGGCCGGCACGCCGCCGGACATCTCCTTCCTGTTCGACGCGGATACGGCCTACTACCGGGGGAAGGGCAGCCTGCTGGACGTCAGCGACGTGGTCGAGCCCCTGACGAAGCTCGGAGGGGGCATGTTCGATGCGGCGCTCATGACGGTCAGGCACAAGGGGAAGTACTGGTCGGTGCCCACGGTGATGAACCCCTGGCCGATCCATGCCCGGCAGGATCTTCTGGACGCGGCCGGGATCAAGGAGTTCCCGCGGACCTGGGTCGAGCTGGGCGAAGTAGCGAAGAAGCTGCAGAAGCCGCCCCAGTTGGTCGGGTACGGCATGGCGGTAGGCCGGAGCGGCGGCGACTTCGAGGACAACTTCATGCCGGTCCTGTGGGAGATGGGCGGCAAGATGGAGAACGAGGACGGCAGCCTGGACTTCCAGGTCGGGCCCGTCGCCAAGGTGCTCACGCTGATGAGGAAGTGGTACAAGGAAGACAGGATCGTCCCCCAGGGGGCGATCAACTGGGACGATACCGGTAACAACAAGGCCTTCCAGTCGGAGCAGGCGGTCTTCATTCACAACCCCGCCAGCGTCATGTCCTGGCTCTTGCAGGAGAAGCCGGACCTGGCCAAGAGGACCAAGCTGTACCCGAGCCCCGGCAAGAACGTCGTGGACGCGTGGTGCTTCGGCGTGTTCAAGCAGACCAAGTTCCCCCAGGAGGCCAAGGCTTGCCTCGCCTACACCATGCAGCCGGGCCGCTACGAGAAGTTCATCAAGGCGCTGACCGGCCGCTGGCTGCCCGTCTACAAGGACATCGCCAAGGATCCTCTGTGGAACAGCGGCGTCTACGCCGAGTACGGCAAGCTGGCCCAGACCGGCCAGCTCATCTCCTACTCCGGTCCGCCCCACGCCGGCTTCGGCGAGGCCACGAACACCTACGTGTTGCCGGACATGGCAGCCCGGGTCCTCGTCGAGAACTGGGAGCCCGAGAAGGCCGCCGAGGAGGCGCGCCAGAAGCTGCTTGGCATCTGGGCCAAGTACAAGGAGTAGCGAAGGTCCGCCCTCGGCCCGACCGACGCGTCCCGGCGGGCCGAGGCGCAGGAGACTGACAGCGCGTGGATGCGCGTGCGGCCTGCCGGGGTCCGCGGCCGATCGCGGCGCCGGCAGGCTTCCGTCGTACGGCTCGGGCAGGACGCGATGCCTGGGCCGACCGCCTCAGGGGGGGGTTGGCTACACGGCGTCGTGCAGCTTGACGGGAACGGCGTACGCGCGCCGGTCCGGGATGGCTCCGGGCCCCGGCCGGGCGAACCGGCCCTGGCTCAGGACGAGGCGGCGCCCCGCGAGGATCCGGCAATCGCCGAGGATGAAGTCCAGGTGGAGGTTCTGGGCCGCGTTCTCCGCGTCGGCGCTGCCCACTCCGAGGTGGAAGCTGGCGAAGCGCTCGTTGAGCAGAATGTCCGACGGCACGAAGTCTGGAATGCCGTCGTTGGTGCCGATCCCGATCTCCACGACCTCGTTGCAGTGCGGCACGCTCAGGAACTCCTCGACCAGGTCGCGGACCAGCGCGTGCCGGCTCTCGACGTCGGTGATCCTGCCGCGTGAGATGCAGAGGGTGATCGGATTCGCGGCCAGCCGGGCGTCGAGCGGCCAGCCGATGTTCGACCCGATCGCGCCATCGGCCACGAGGACGCCGTCGACGTCGGCGCTCCGTGTGTTGACCTCGGCCGGAGGCAGGACGCCCGGATACCCGTCCGCGGCCTCGCCGTAGGTGTTGGCCCACGGCGCCGCGCGATCCAGCTGGACCGAGAGCCGCGTGCCGCGGCGGCTCTCGACGGTTAGGCGGCCGGAGCGGCGCGCGCGCTCGATGAGATCCCAGTTCCGATGGCGAAGCGTCGCCCGGCGGCGTCGGAACCCGTAGCGCATGGTCTCCGGTGTGGCCCCGAAGAGGCGGTACGCGCGGGGCGCCCGGCGGCAGCCCGACAGGTAGCGCACCAGCGCCTGCGCATGGTGGCTCTTGTCCGATTCGAGGAAGATCACCACGTCGCACCGAGCCCGCAGGCGCGCTTCGATGGCGGGCCAGCCGAGACTGGCTGACACGCGCCGGACCATGGCCCCGGCGCCTGCGGCGACCGCCCCGATGGCGCGGCAGACGGCCTCCACCTCGCGGTCGTACACCAGCACCGCCGACTGGCCGGCTGCGAGTCCGGCGTAGTCCGACAGCAGCGACCGGACGCCGCTGACGAAGGCCGGGTCGCTCGGGAGCGCGGAATCCCGCGCGCGAGGCCCGAGTCGGCCGGCGCGCAGCGCGGTTACCGGGCCCTCCGCCTCTTGGCCCTCGCGCGTCTCGCCGAGCCGAGCTCCAGGCAGGCCAAGGCGTGCCCGTTCGGCTCCAGGGTGTTCGAGGAGAGGACCAGGGTCACCGACGGCACGACGTGCTTCGTCGCGCGCCTCAGCATTTCCTGCTGCGCTTCCGTCAGCTCCAGCGTGATTCTCCGTCGTGCGGGAATCTCGATGGCCCAGCTCGCCCGGCGAGCTGCCAGACGTCTGCGAAACGCCGCCAGCCTTCGCTCTCCTGTCTTCTTCACGGCTCACCTCCGTGTGTGGTGCGATGGAACCGGCTGCCGAGGCGCCGGGCGACCGCGCATGCCGCGGCGCGCGAGGTCGTACCGGTACCGTAGCCCCGGGTCGGTGGGGGCATCAAGGCCCTCGAGCCCGGAGGGGGCGGAGCATCCGGTCAGCTGACGCTGAAGACGGGCGCGCCGAGCGCCTTCTCGTCCACGATGACGCCCAGGCCGGGGCGGCGCGACACTTCCGACCAGCCGTCGCGCGGCGCGGGCGTCCCCTCGGCGATGCGCTCGTTCACGAGCATGTTGATGAGCATGCCGTTCAGCAGCGACTTGGGCGGCGTGCTCGCGGCGAGGTGCGCCATGGCGGCGGTCACCACGTCGCCGCCCCCGGCGTCCTCCATGGTCACCGCCAGGCCCCACTGCCGGCAGACGTCGCGGGCGAGGCGGAGGCGGCTGATGCCGCCGAGCCGCGACAGCTTCAGCATCGCGCAGTCCATCGCCCCCGCCGCCTGTGCGGCGAACAGCGCGTCCAGGTCCGTCAGGGTCTCGTCCAGGATCATGGGCCGCGCGGTGCGGCGACGGATGGCCAGGCACTCGCCCAGCGTCCGGCAGGGCTGCTCCAGGTAGATCGGCTCCTCCTCGAGCGCGGCGGTGAACTGGGCGGCCTCGTGCTGGCGCCAGTAGGCGTTGGCGTCGACGATCACCACCTCCTGGTTCCGCAGGACGTCCAGGCACGCTCGCGCGCGCTCGACGTCGAGCCGCCAGTGACCGCTGCCGACCTTCACCTGGAAGCGGCGGAAGCCCTGTGCGCGAAGCTCCTCGGACCGTTCCCGCATCGCCTCCGGCCGGTTCACGCCGACGACCTGGTAGATCGGAAAGCGCGGCTGAACGGTCCCGCCCAGGAGGTCGCTCACCGGCAGGCCGGCCGCCTGCCCGAGGAGATCCCAGCAGGCGATGTCGACGGGGGACTTGGCGTAGGCGTGGCCGTACAGGACCCCGTCCATGCGCGCGTAGACGTCCTCGATCTGTCGCGGGTCCGCCCCGAGCAAGGCTGGCGCCATCACGTGGATCGCCGCCCGCGCGCCTTCTGGGAACGCCAGCATGTAGGTCGGGCTGAAGGGGCAGCTCTCACCCCACCCCACCAGCCCCTCGTCGGTGCTGATCTTCACGAGCGTGCTGTCTTCGGCCTCTACCGTGCGCCCGCCGGACAGGGTCAGCACGCCGCCCGCGAGCGTGTAGCGGAAACGATAGACGTCGATGCGCGTGATCTTCACGAATCTCCCCCGTTCGGTGAGGACAGCCGCTCCTCTGCTCCTTCAAAACCGAAGGTATCGATCATAGGCGAAGACGCGGGGGGCGGCGGGGCCAAATGGACGCGCCCGAGGCCCCGTGCCTCCCGCGCCGTCGCGAGAGGAGCAGCGGCGTCCGGGGGACCGGCGCCGTCAGCTCTTCCTTGACGTCTGCGTCATGAAGGACCCGAGCCGGGGCACGACCTTCGTGCCCTTGCATGCCGGGCACTTCGGCTTGGCCTTCTCGCGCTCCGAGATGGTCATCGCGAGCTCGAAGGGCTTCTTGCAGGTCTCGCACATGAACTCATATCGCGGCATGGACGCTCACCTCTCTCGTCGGGTGCTCCCGGTGAATGCCGCCTCTACGTCGTCCTATCCCTCATGGATGCGAAAGACCTGGTCGCGGCGCCGCACGGGCGTCTGCACCTTCACGGCAACCTCGGCTCCGCGCCGGGTCTGCTCCACGGCCTGGTGCTCGAGCTGGAGCGACTCGACCGCCTGCGTCAGTTCGGTCGTCTGCCCCGTGATCCGGATCTCGTCGCCGACGCGCAGGTCTCCGTCCGTCAGACGAACGACCGCGACGCCGATCCTGTTGAGATAGTCGGTAACGACACCGATCTTCTCTTCCACTGCCTTCCTCCTCTCTGCTCGGTGCCACCGGGCGTGCCGGCCCTCGCCGCCCGCCGAGGCGGTCGACCTGCCGCAGCGAGAGGGACTCCCTCCCGGGCGGCGAAGGCGGCGTCCCCGTCCGGACGGACATGAAGAGGCTGTTCTCCAGGAGGCTTGCAGCCGGCCACCGGGTGGTCCGGGCGGCGAGGGGGACGCGCGAGCGCCCTCGCCGGTCACCGCGGCCTGACCCTCGAGAGGAGGCGCATTGTCCGGGGATCCGAGTGTGGGCCATGTCGCTCTCGCCAGGACCGGACGGAGGGTGGTCAGCTCCTGCTAGAACCCTATGCCCACTCTCTCGACACGGTCAAGGGCGTCCGAGCGTCAGGGACTTTCGGCAGGGCGGGCTGCCCCGGGGACCGACGCGCTACAGCCGCCGGGCGGCGCGGGTGCCCTCGAGGAGGGCGTCGTGGAGGAGGCGCGGCGCCATGGCGTCGCCGACCAGGACCACCTCGGGTCCACGCCCCCGGAGCGCGGCGTACAGCCCGTCCACGGCGCGCGCCCCGTAGGCCAGGACGACCGTGTCCACGCCGTCGAGCGCGAGCGAGCGGCCGGAGTACTCGTTGGCCCCGCGCACCCGGAGGCGGCCCGCGCCGTCGGTCTCGATGCCGACGAGCGCCGTGTCGACGATCATCGCCACGTCCCGCTGGTAGAGGCGCTCGAAGAGCGGCTCCTTCGTGGACCCCTCGGTGTTGTCGCACACGGTGTGGTACGGCGTCAGGACGCTGACGGCGCGTCCCTGGCCGGCGAGGAAGTCGGCCGCGAGGCCCGCCTGGATGCGGCCGGTGCCGTCGACGACGACCGCGCGCGGCCCGACCGCCGCGCCCGACAGCACGTCCTCCACCGTCACGACGCCGGGCAGGTCCGCGCCGGGCACGCCGGGGCGCCGCGGGACGGCGCCCGTCGCCACCACCACCGCGTCCGGCCGGTCGGCGAGCACGCGCTCCACCGTCGCCTCGGTCCCGAGCCTCACGGTCGCGCTGGTCTTGCGCAGCTGGTGCACGAGCCACTGGACCGACTCGCCGTAGCCCGGCCGGAGCGGCGCGCGGGCTGCCAGGAGCACCTGGCCGCCGAGCGCGGCCGTCCGCTCGTACAGGATCACCTCGTGGCCGCGGAGCGCGGCGACCCGCGCTGCTTCCAGGCCCGCCGGCCCGCCTCCGACCACGACGACGCGCCGGGCCGCCGCCGCGGGCACGAGCTCGGCCAGCTCGGCCTCGCGGCCGGTCACGGGGTTCTGCGAGCACGACAGCGTCAGCCCCCGGCTCGACCGGCCGAGGCAGCCCTCCTGCATGCCGACGCAGAACCGGATGTCGTCCAGGCGCCCCTCGGCGGCCTTCCGCGGCATCCACGGGTCGGCCATCAGGGCCCGCGTCATCGCGACGAGGTCGCAGGCGCCCTCGGCGAGAAGGCGCTCCGCGTGGCGCGGGTCGACGACTCGTCCCGCGTAGATCACGGCGGCCCGGACCTCCTGCTTGATGCGGGCCGCGAGGGACGCGTAGACGCCCGGCGGCGCGTCGGCGAACGGCATGAGCTTCTGGTGGAATCGCGAGGTCTCGCCGGTCGACCCGGAGACGGTGAAGTAGTCCACCTGCCCGAGGGCGTCCAGCGCCCGGATGATCTCGACCACGTCGTCCAGATGCAGCCCGTCCGGGATCAGCTCGTCCCCGCTGACCCGCATTCCGAGGACGAAGTCGCGTCCCACGGCGGCCCGGATCGCCCCCACGACCTCGACGGCGAACCGCAGCCGGTTCTCGAGGCTGCCCCCGTACTCGTCGGTCCGCCGGTTCACCGACGGCACCCAGAACTGGTCGATGAGGTGGCGGGCATACGCGCAGAGGTCGGCCCCGTCGAACCCCGCGCGCTTGAGCCGCAGCGCCGCGGCGGCGTACGCCTGGACGATCTCGGCGATCTCGCTCCGGTCGAGCGCGTGGGGAATCTCGCGGTTCTCCGTCTCAGGGACGTCGGAGGGCGCCACCAGGGGACGCTCGCCCGGCCCGGAGAAGCCGCGGCGCCCGCGGTGCGTGGTCTGCGCCATGACGTGCGCGCCCTCGGCATGGATCGCGCGGGCGAACGCCTCGAGCGTCGGGAGCGACGAGTCGTCCCAGTTCTTGATCCCGTTCCAGTCCATCACCGGGCTCGAGGGGTGGACGCTCGAGCTCCCGAAGCACTGGACGAGCCCGGCGCCGCCCCGCGCCTTCTCCGTGTGATACCGGATGTAGCGCTCGGTGACGTAGCCGTCCTTGCCGAACCGCGTCGCGTGCGGCGTGCTCACGATCCGGTTCCGAAGGGTCACGTGGCCGAGCCGGAACGGGGTGAAGAGGCGCTGGAAGGTCATCCGGTGGGTCCTCGCCAGGCGGCGCCGGTGCGCGCGTGGCGCCGGCCGGTCCCGCCTGCACGTCCTGGATCAGCCCAGCTCCGCGGCCTCCTCGTGCCCTGACGCTGGCACGTCGACCCCACGTGTCTCTCCGGAGGGGAGGCCCGGCGGGGACGACGGTGTCGTGGCAGTCGTGACCATGACGAGGCGATACTCCATGGAGACGAGCAGTCCGTCAAGGCGGTGGCGTGGGCCGGCGTCCGGCCGTGCTGGGGCGGCTCGAGCCCCGGGCCCGCCGGCGGGGCCCCGGGGTCGGTCGGCGGCGCGGCTGACCTGGCGTGCAATTCCCTAGGCTGCTGGCGACCTCCCGTGCCAGAGATACTCAAATGGCCGGTCTGCCCGCCCGCTCGCTGTCTCCGTACGTCGCGATCGTCGACCGCGGCCGGGGTGAGCTGTTCGCCGCGCTCTTCGGCTGTCCGACCGACCCCGGCGTGGACGTCGTGTGGGACCGCCGCCTCGCCGAGCGCCGCCGCCGGGTCGAGACCGTGCCCAGCGACCGTCGCGCCGGGGAGCGCCGCGGTCCGCCGCCCCCCAGCTGGCGATGGCCCGGGCTCGTCATCGTCGAGGCCCGGGGCGAGACGGCGGGGTCGCAGCGGGCTGCGGGCAAGCGCATCCTCGTCGTGGAGGACGACCCCCGGGTGCGTGAGGTTCTCCACGAGGCGCTCGTCACGGCGGGCTACGACGTGGTGGCAGCCGCCGACGGCGAGGAAGCGCTCGCCGCGTACGCGGCGGCCCCGACCGACCTGATCATCACGGACCTCCTGATGCCCCGAAAGGACGGCGTGGAGACGATCCGGGGCCTCCGGCGCCGGCACCCGGACGCCAAGGTGATCGCGGTCACGGGCGCCCGGGGCCGCTTCAATCGCCTCACGGCGGCGCGGTACGTGGGCGCCCACCACACGCTGATCAAGCCGTTCGGCATGGGCGATCTCCTGGCCGTCGTGCGCGACCTGCTCGCGAGCTGACGCTCCCGGGGGCCGGCCTGCCGCTGGCCGGCGAGCGCAGGTCGCCTCAGCATGGTCGCCGGTCGCAGCGGTGCGCAGGCGACCCGCGGAACCAGCCCCCGGCGCGCCGGGAGCGAGTCGCGGCCCGGGGGCCTCCCGTGAGACCGGTAACACCCCGCAAAACGCCGGCCCGTGGTCCTCCCCCGGTGACCTTGACCGCCCCTCGTGCCATACTCGACGCGACCGGACGACCGCCGCCAAGCCAGTGACCCGCAGGAAGGTGGGCCACCGAAAGGAGACTGGGACGTGGCGAAGACGCACAAGATTCTCCGTGGCTCGTGCCCGCTGGTCCTCACACCCTTCAAGGACAACGAGGACCTCGACCTCGATGCGCTCAAGGCCCACATCGACTGGCTCATCGACAAGGGGGCGCCGGGCCTCTTCCTGGCCGGGAGCTGGGGTGAGTACACGCAGCTGAGCGACGACGAGCGCCGCCAGGTCTTCGAGACCGGGCTCAAGCACGTGGCCGGCCGCGTGCCCGTGTTCGTCGGCATCTGCGGCCT
This sequence comes from Candidatus Methylomirabilota bacterium, assembly GCA_035550795.1. Taxonomy (GTDB): domain Bacteria; phylum Methylomirabilota; class Methylomirabilia; order Rokubacteriales; family DASRDR01; genus DASRDR01. Next base: position 25,352 of record DASZOL010000006.1, on the reverse strand, counting down.
CGGCCAGACGACCCGTGCCAGCGTCGAGTTCGGCCGCGCGGCCGAGGGCGCTGGTGCCGACGGCCTGATGGTCAAGCAGTACCTCTACATCGACGCGTCGGAGCGGCACGGGAAGGCCCCCGAGGCGGACATCCGCGAGGGGCTGCTCGAGTACTTCGGCGCGATGTCTCGCGCGGTCAACATTCCCATCATGCTCTACAACTCGGTCTGGGGAACGGTGGCCGCGAGCCCGGAGGCGCAGGTCGAGCTGACCGACCGGGGCTACATCCAGTACGTCAAGGAGTGCACCGGCATCGTCACGATGCAGCAGACGATCGGCCTGGTCGGCGACCGCCTCTCCGTGTTCAACGGCATGGAGGACTCGGCGTTCCCGGCCTTCGTCCTCGGCTCGACCGGCTGGTGCAGCGGCACCGCGGCCGTCATCCCGGAGCTCTGCATCAGGCTGTTCGACCTCGTCCAGCAGGGGCGAATCCGCGAGGCGCGGGACCTGTGGCTCCGCATCGTCCCGCTGACGGTCTTCCTCGAGAGCGGCAAGGGCATCCAGCTGATGAAGTATGCCTCGAAGCTTCAGGGCATCCCCATCGGCACGGCCCGGAAGAGCCGGGCGAGCCTGACCGCGGCCGAGAGGCAGAAGATGGAGCGGATGCTCAAGGAGCTCGACGTCCTGGAGCCGTGACGGCGCGGGGGGAGATGAAGGCGCCGAGGGGCGCCCCGTTCTGCACATCATCCCGCTGGCTCGGCGTTCGCCACTGATTGTCGCGCAACGAAGCGCATCGACAGGAGGACGGACATGACAAGGCGCACCTGGATGGTCCTGCCGCTCGCGGCGATCGTCACGCTGCTCGTGGCCGGGTCGTCCGCCTCGCAATCCGGGAAGCCCGCGTTCACCCTGAAGTACGGCATCCTGTCCGGCCTCACCGGCGACCCCGCGATCTCCGGGCAGGCCTGGAACCAGGCGGCCAAGATCGGAATCGACTACATCGACGAGACGCTGAAGAAGCTCAACCTGTCGGACGTGAAGGTCGTGCTCTCCGACTCCCAGGACAGCCAGGGCAACCCCCAGGCGGGCGTCGAGGCGGCCCAGAAGCTCGTCAACATCAACAAGGTCCACGCCATCATCGGCGACCCGTGGAGCGGCGTGACCAGCGCGGTGGCCCGCGCCGTGGCGATCCCGAACCGGGTGCTCATGTTCACGGGCGGAACGAGCCCGGCCCTCACCAAGCTCAACACCGAGAGCCCGGCGTTCATCTGGCAGCCGGTCGCCTCGGACGACATCCAGGGTCGCGTCCTGGCGGCGATCATCGCCGATGCGCTTGGCAAGAACGCCAAGATCAACGTCGCCGCGCGAAACGACGCCTACGGCACGAACCTGTCCGCGGTCTTCAAGGACGCGTGGACGGCGGGCGGCGGCACGATCCCGAAGTTCGTCATCTACAATCACCAGCAGCCGACGCTCGACAGCGAGGCGCAGGAGGTGATCCAGGGCAACCCGGACGGGTGGCTCTTCATCGACTTCTGTCCGACGTTCGCGAAGCTGGCCCTGCCGCTCTCCCGCACCGGGAAGTGGGACCCGGCGAAGACGTTCGGCTCCGACACGCTGGTGGACTGCCAGAGCCGCGGCACGAAGAGCTGGCCGGGGCTGCGCGCGACCCAGGCAAACGCCTCGTCGGGCTCGTCGTTCCCCGCATTCAAGGCCCTGTTCGAGCAGAAGGCCAAGCCGGGCACCCAGTTCGCGGCGTGGACGGCGGAGGCGTTCGACAGCGCGTTCATCGTCTTCCTGGCGGCGCTGGAGGCGAAGTCGGCGGATCCCGCCAAGATCAGCGAGCACATCGTCTCGGTGACCAACCCGCCCGGGAAGGCGTACACCTTCCAGGAGCTCGACAAGGCGATCAGCGCGATCCTCGAGGGACAGCGCGTCCACTTCAACGGCGCGACCGGGCCCATCCAGTTCACGAAGGAGGGGCGGGTCAGCTCGACGGCCTACGACGTCTGGCAGGTCAAGCCGGACGGCTCGAGCGCCCCGTTCAAGACGATCACCTTCAAGCCGTAGCCCGGCGAGCCCGGTCATCCACCGCCGCTCCAGGCCGGCGAGCTGCACTCCGGGCGGGCCCGATCTCCGGGGTCCCGCCCGGGGCCGCGGCCTCGCCCCCTAGTTCTTCGTACCGGCCATGCTGGCCTACCTCGCCCAGCTTTTCCTGAACGGGCTCATCACCGGGGCCATCCTGGCCCTCACGGGGGTCGGCGCCTCGCTGGTCTTCGGGATCCAGCGGGTCGCGAACTTCGCCCACGGGGAGTACCTGACGTTCGCCGCCTACATCGCGCTGCTCCTCAACGTGGGGTTCGGCCAGGGCATCGCCGTCTCGGCGCTGGGCGCGATGGCGGCGACCGGGCTGCTGGCGGTCGGGCTGCACTTCGCGGTCCTCCGGCCGCTCCGGGGCCGGGGGCTGGTGGCCCTGTCCCTCATCACCACCGGGCTCGCGCTCATGCTCCGCAACGTCATCTTCCTCGCCGCCGGCCCCCAGATCCGGCAGTACGGCATCGACCAGTCCGCGGTCTACGACCTGGGGCTCGTGCGGATCTCGCCCGGGCAGGCGGTGGCGCTCGGCATCACCGTCGTCGTCGCGCCGGCGGTGGCGCTCTTCCTCGCCCGGACGCGGCTCGGCAAGGCAATGCGTGCGGTCGCCGACAACCGGGACCTCGCTTCGATCTCGGGCATCGACGTCGACCGGATCGGGACCTACGTGTGGCTCCTCGCGGGCGGGCTCGCCGGCCTCGGCGGCGTCATGTTCGGAGTGGTGCAGGGGACGCTCGAGCCGAACCTCGGCTTCCAGGTTCTCTTCCTCATCTTCACGACGGTCGTGCTCGGCGGGATCGGGAGCGCCTACGGCGCGCTGGTGGCGGGCCTGGTGCTGGGGCTCGCCATGGACCTTTCGACCTGGAGCGGCTTCGCCGGCGGGCTCGACGCGCGCTTCAAGCCGGTCCTCGCCTTCGCCGCACTGATCCTCCTCCTCCTCTACCGCCCGCAGGGACTCTTCGGAAAGGCGCGGGTCCTCTGATGGCGGACGGGCCGCGCTGATGGACCTCTTCAACCCGGCCTTCTGGACGTTCATGGCCGTCATCGCGGGGATCTACGTGATCCTGTCACTCGGACTCTACGTCCAGTTCTCCATGGCCGGCCTCCCGAACTTCGGGCACGTCGCGTTCATGGCGGTCGCCGCCTACACGATGGCGATCCTCGTGGTCCGTCTGAAGGTGGGCCTTCCGCTCGCGTCGGTCCTCGGCCTGGTCGCCGCCGTGCTGCTCGGCCTGGTCCTCGGCGTCCCGGCGCTCCGCCTCCGCGCGGACTATCTCGCCATCGCCACCGTGGCGGGTGGCGAGATGGTCCGGTACCTCGCGATGAACTTTCCGGGGCTGACCGGCGGACCGCTGGGCTCGATCGGCCTGCTCGGCCCGGGCGACATCGCCACCTACAACGACGGGTGGATCCGGTCGCTGAACCGCGCGGGAGGGGCCGCCTCCGCCCTCCTGGGTGTCCCCGTCTCCCGTGACCTGGTGATGACGATCCTGGTGTGGGCGCTCGCCGGCCTGCTCCTGGCCGCGTTCTGGCGGCTCGAGCGGGCGCCGTGGGGGCGCGTCCTCCGGGCGATCCGGGAGGACGAGACGGCGGCGACGGCCGTCGGGAAGAACGTCTTCGCCTTCAAGCTCCAGGCCCTCGTCCTGGGCGCCATCCTCGGGGGCCTGGCGGGCTTGCTGCTCGCGTGGCACATCGGCGTGTTCGCTCCGGACGACTACCAGCCGACCCTGACCTTCTACGCGTACCTCATCCTGATCCTGGGCGGCATGAACCGACTGTGGGCGATCCCGGTCGGGGCGGTGCTCTTCAGCCTTCTCTACACCGGCACGCGCTTCCTCGACTTCTACCCGCTGTCCCTCATCGACTCGGGCTCGCGAGCCTTCCTGCGCCTGTTCCTGGTCGGGCTGCTGCTGGTGCTGTTCATGGCGCTCCGGCCCCAGGGCATGCTGGGCAACCGCCGCGAGCTGCTGCTGGAGAGATGAGCGTCCGCGAGCGTCGCCGTGCCCCGCGTCGGGGCCCTCGCCCCCCCGGCGCCGGGCCGCCGCGGGCCGCCGGCCGCCCGATCGATGCCCTCCGGTCAGCCCGGGCTGGCGCCCCATGACGCCGGCGCTCCTCGAGGTCCGGGGTCTCGCCAGGTCGTTCGGCGGCGTGGCCGCCGTCCGCAACGCGTCGTTCGCCGTCGCCGAGGGCTCCATCACCGCGCTCATCGGGCCGAACGGCGCCGGGAAGACGACTGTCTTCAACCTCGTCTCGGGCTTCCTCCGGCCGGACGGCGGTGCGATCCGCTTCGCCGGCCGGTCCATCGACGGCTGGCGGGGCGACGCCGTCGCCCGCGCGGGCCTCGTGCGCGCCTTCCAGGCCGCGCGCGTGCTGACGCGGATGAGCGTGCTGGACAACATGCTGCTCGCCGCCCAGCGTCAGCCGGGAGAGCGCCTCTTCACGGCCCTCCTCGCCCCGGGCCGGGTGGCCCGGCGCGAGCGGGAGGTCCGCCGCCGCGCGGGCGAGCTCCTCGAGCTGGTCCGGCTGTCGCCGCTGGCGGGCGCCTACGCCGGCACCCTGTCCGGGGGGCAGCGGAAGCTGCTCGAGCTCGGGCGCGCGCTGATGGTCGAGCCGCGGATGATCCTGCTCGACGAGCCCATGGCGGGGGTGGCGCCCGTTCTCGCCCTGCAGCTGCTCGATCACATCCGGGAGCTCCGCGAGCGCCGCGGGGTGACGGTGGCCGTCATCGAGCACGACATGGACGTGGTCATGTCGATCAGCGATCGCGTGATCGTGATGGACGAGGGGCACGTCATCGCCGAGGGCTCGCCGGAGGCGATCCAGCGGAACGAGCGCGTGATCGAGGCGTACCTGGGCAGACTGGCGGGACCGGCTCCCGGGACCGCGCCGTGAGCGACCTCGTCCTGACGGCCCGCGATATCTCGGCCGGCTATGGCGACGAGGACATCCTCCACGGCGTCTCGATCGACGTGCGGCGCGGTACCATCGTGGCCGTGATCGGCCCGAACGGCTCGGGGAAGTCGACGCTCCTCAAGACCGTGTACGGGCTCGTCCCGGCGCGGCGGGGGCGGGTGACGCTCTTCGACGGGCCCGACCGGCCCGTCGAGCTCACGGGCCTCAAGCCGAACCGCATCACCGCGCTCGGCGTGAACATGGTCCCGCAGCTCGCCAACGTGTTCCCGGAGATGTCGGTGCTGGAGAACCTCGAGATCGGAGCGCTGCCGGCCCCCGAGCGGTTCTCCCAGCAGCTCGAGCGCGTGCTGGCCGCGTTTCCCATGCTGCGCGCCATGCTGCGCAAGCGCGCGGCGACCCTGTCGGGGGGTCAGCGCCAGATGCTCGGCTTCGCGCGCGCCATGATGTCCGACCCGCGGGTCCTGATCCTCGACGAGCCGTCGGCGGGGCTCGCGCCGGCCATCCTCGAGGAGGTCTTCGCCCGCGTGAAGGCGATCAACGCGGCCGGGGTGTCGATCCTGATGGTCGAGCAGAAGGCCCGGCAGTGCCTCGCGATGGCGGACTACGGCTACGTCCTCGACCAGGGACAGAACCGCCTGGAGGGGCCGGGCCAGGCGCTGCTCGAGGACCCCGAGGTCGTGCGCCTCTATCTCGGCGTGCGGAGCGGCCGCGAGCGGCCGGCCCCGTGACCGCCCTCCCGGACCTCCGGGCCGACGTCCTCGTCATCGGCGGCGGGGTGCTCGGCTGTGCCGCCGCGTACCACCTGGCCCGGCGGGGCCTGGACGTGCTGCTCGTCGAGCGGGGCGAGCTGAACCGCGAGGCCTCGGGCTCGAACGCAGGCACGCTCCACGTCCAGATGCCGGGGAAGCACTTCCGCCTGAACTACGACCGCCCGGACGTGAGCCAGGCGGAGCGCGAGCACGTGTGCGCCACCGACCGCCTCTACGCGGAGGCAGCCCGCGCGTGGGCCACCCTCGAGAAGGAGCTCGAGTCGGACCTCGGCGTGCGGCGCCATGGGGGCCTGATGGTGGCCGAGACGGAGGAGGATCTGGCGCGCCTCGATCGAAAATCCCGCCTCGAGCGCCCGTTTGGCATCGAGACCGAGGTCGTCACGACGCGCGACATGCTGGCCATCGCGCCGCATCTCTCGGGGCGCCTCGCGGGCGCCGCGTACTGCCGGGAGGAGGGCTTCGCCAACCCGCTGCTCGTCGCGCCCGCCTACGTTCGGGCAGCGGAACGCCGGGGCGCGCGGGTCCGCCGTCACGCCCGGGTCGTCGGGATCGAGCGGGCGGGGGCGCGCGGCTTCCACGTCCGTACCGCTGCCGGGACTGTCGAGGCCGGGCGCGTCGTGTGCGCGGCCGGCGCTCAGACGCCGGAGCTCGCGGCGATGGTGGGTCTCAAGCTCCCCATCGTCGCCCACGCGCTCCAGGTGATGGTGACCGAGCCGCGCCCGCCCGTCCTCGAGCAGCTGATCCAGCACGCGAGCCGGTCCCTCTCCCTCCGCCAGACGCCGCACGGAACGTTCGTGATCGGCGGCGGCTGGCCCGCGCAGCCGTCACCACCCGGTGCCGCCGGCGCGCGGCCCCAGACCCTGCTCCCGTCCATCGTCGGGAGCGCCCGAGTCGTCCAGGACGTCCTGCCCGGGGTGGCCAGGGCGCGTATCCTGCGCGCCTGGGCCGGGATGACGACGGCGACGGGCGCGCGGAACCGCGTCGGCTTCGTGGGCGAGTACGCGCGCGAGCCCGGGTTCTTCGTCCTGATGGCGGGCGGGTGGGGCTTCGCGCTGAGCCCGGTGCTCGGCCGGCTCCTGGCGGAGCTCCTGGATGAGGGGACGCCGAGCCTGCCGCTCGACGAGTTCAGCGTGACTCGCTGGGCCGACACCGCGTAGCCCGAGTGCGGGGCCTGACGGTTCGATCCGCAATGCGACCCCACGGCCAGGCCGGTGGAATGCCTCTGACCGCCCGGGGCGCGGAATCGTGTGGCCCTGAACGGCGGCCCGGGGCGGGCGCATAGTGGCCTCGCCGGGCCCCCCTGGCTCGGCGTCACGAAGCGACGCCGGGCTGGGACCTCGGGCAGACGTTCTCAAGTACACGCCGCCCGGGGGCGCGGTCACCATCCGGGTCGCGTCCGCCGGAGACGCCGCGGTGCTGGAGGTCGAGGACACGGGCGTCGGCATTTCCGACGAGCTGCTGACCCGGGTGTTCGATCCGTTCGTGCAGGGGCACCGGGCGATGGATCGCGGCCAGGCCGGCCTCGGGCTCGGGCTGACGGTGGTGCAGGTGCTCGTGCGGCTGCACGGCGGGGCGGTCCGGGCGAGGAGCGCCGGGCCCGGCAAGGGCAGCGCCTTCACGGTCCACCTGCCGCGGGCCGCCGCGCCCGCCGCGCGGGGGTCTGCCCCGGGCACGCCTCACGAGACCATCCGCCGGCGCATCGTCCTGGTCGAGGACAACGCCAACGCGCGGGAGATGCTGCGCGCCGCCCTGACGCTCGCCGGCCACGACGTCCACGAAGCGGGGGATGGCCAGACCGGCATCGATCTCACGGCGGTGGTGAGCCCGGAGGTCGTCCTGGTCGATCTCGGGCTGCCCGGGCTCAACGGCTACGAGGTCGCGCGGGCGATCCGGGCGAGCCCGGGCGGCGGATCGATGCGGCTCGTGGCGATCACGGGCTATGGCCAGGTGGAGAGCCGGCGGCTTGCGGGGCTCGCGGGGTTCGACGCGTACCTGATCAAGCCCGTCTCGGTGACGACGCTGGCCGAGCTGCTCGCCGCTGGACCGCCCGGTCCCGGCAGCTCTGGAGTCTTCGACCCGCAGGCGCGGTACGGGTAGCGTCGAGCGCTGGCTAGCGGCGAACGGCTTCCATCGCAGGCGCCGCGACCGACTCGAGGACCGGGTCCGTCAGCACGGGAATCGGCACCGGGCGGGCCGGCAGACGCGGCGGGAGGCGGCCGGCCGTCTCGGGCGAGACGCCGGCCCAGCGCGCGAGGAGGCCGGCCACGCTCGGCACGCACATGCGCCCCTGGCACAGCCCCATGCCCGCGCGGGTGACGGCCCGCACCTCGGTGACCTGGCGCGCGCCCTCCTCGACGGCGACACGGATCTCGCCGGCCGAGACCTCCTCGCAGCGGCAGACGATCGTGTCGTCGGCCGCGAGCTCGTAGAGGCCCGGTCGCGGCGCCAGCATCGTCTCGAGCGTCCGCCGGAAGGCGGCGAATGCCCGCAGCGCACGCAGGGCCGGCGCCGCGCGCTCGTGCGCTTCGGCCGCGCCGAGCCCCCCCACGTGCAGGGCGGCCCCGAGGCCGGCCAGCCGCCCCTGCGCCTCTGCCACGTCCGCGCCGGCCACACCCGCGCCGTCGCCGGCCACGAAGACGCCAGGGGACGAGGTGGCCATCAGCCGCTCCGGGTCCGAGACGGGGATCCAGCCGCCCCGGCCGGCGTCGTACGCCAGGGTGCACCCGGCGAGGTCGGCCAGCTCGGGCGCGGGGACCAGGCCGTAGCCGAGCACAATCGTGTCCACGTCTAGCGCGCGCTCGGTGCCCGGCACCGGCCGCCAGGCGTCGTCGAGCCTCGCGACGATGCCGCGCTCGACCTCCTCGGTGCCCTCGATCCGGACGAGGCCGTGGCGCGCCCAGATCGGCGTCCTCCAGAGGGCCGCGGCCACCTCGAGCGCCTGGCCCACTATCCCGGGTCGGCGGAGGAGGCCGAGGACCGCCCGGCGCGGCGCCGCTTCCGCGATCCCGACGACGCGGGCGCCGCCGTGGGCCAGCGCCGTCGCGGCCGCCAGGAGCAGCGGTCCCGTCCCGGCGAGCAGCACGCGCCGGCCCGGCAGGACCCGCTGAGCCTTGACGAGCACGGTCACGCCGCCGGCGGTGACCACGCCGGGCAGCGTCCATCCGGGGATCGCCACGGGCCGGTCGCAGGCGCCGGCGGCCAGGACGAGCGCACCCGCCTGGAGCACCATGGCGCGCCCGTGCTCGTGCGCGAGCAGCACGCGGTCCGGCATGACGCCCCACACCTCGACCCCGGCCCGGACGCTCGCGCCTGCGCGCCGGAGGTCGGAGAGGAGGGCGAGGCTCTTCGCGCGGGACGCCCCGAGGGGATCGCGACGTCGAGGACGGATCTCGGGCGGGAGCTGGCGGTAGATCTGGCCGCCGGGCCGCGGCGCCTCGTCGAGGACCAGGACCTCGGCCCCGGCTGCCCGCGCCGCGACGGCCGCCCGGATCCCGGCGGGGCCCGCGCCGACGACGACGACCTCGTGGACCTCGGGGCCGGCGACCACGAAGCCCTATCCTCGCGGCGGCTCGGTACCTGACGGCGGGCCTTCGGCCCGCAGGCCGTCCGCCGCCGGACCCGCCGCGCGCCCGAAGCCCACCTGGGTCTCGATGACCATGCCCGCCCGCGCGGCCACCAGGCACGTGCGCACGTTGGCCTCGCCGTCGACGACCATCCGACAGTCGTGGCAGACGCCGATCGCACAGAAGACCCCGCGCGGCGCGCCGCGATGCGCTGTGCGCCGCGCGATCCGCCGGCCGGCGGCGAGGAGCGCGGTCGCGATCGCCTCGCCCGGATAGGCCTCGACCTCCTCACCGTCGAGCGTGAAGCGGAACGGCGCCCCGCGCGCCACGCCCGCGCCGATCCGCCGGCTCGCCGTCTTCACGCCTCTACTATGCGGCATCGGACGGGCTCACCGCGAGCGGCGCCCCGCGCACGGCACCGACCCGGCTCGGACCGCGAAGGCGCGGCGTCACCTCGGCGCCCGGGGACCAACGCCTTGGCGCCTTCCTGCCCCAGACGCGCCAGAGGCCATCAGGCGGCCGCCGCGACTCCCGAGAGGCGCGCGTCAGGTCAGGTCGCGCTTCTTGGCGTCGAACTCCTCCTTGCCGATCTCGCCCCTGGCGTAGCGCTCCCGCAGGATTTCCATCGCGGCGTCCCGGCGGGGCTCCCGTCCGGGTGCACGGCTCTGGTGAATGAGCCAGCGGATCCCGGCGAACAGCGCCACGATCACCAGGACCCAGAACGCGAGCATGACGAGGAGCATGCCGATGCCCCACATTCCCCACATCGGATGCGCCCCCCACCCCCAAGGGCGGTCCTGAGCCCACGCCTGCGCCGGCAGGCCGCCGTTGGCCAGTGCGGCGCCGACGACACACACGATCGGCTTCATCGCGAGCCTCCTCGACGGTGGATCGCGCCACCATCGGGGCGTGGTCGGCCGGCCGTCCGCCCCGACTGGCACCCGGTCCATTGTGCCGGCACGCGCCCTCCGACGGAAGGGCGGCGCCGACTCCGGATTCCGGCGCGCGGCGCTGTCCGACCCGCGAGTCTCGCGGCGGTATGCTAGTGTCCCCGTGCTGCCATGAATCCCGGACCGGCGCCCGACCTCGCGCGAGTGATCGATTTCGGCCACTTCGTGGCCTGCGCCGGATGCTGAAGCACCGGATTCCCGCGACCGCGGACAAGTGGCGGCGTCGGCGCTGAGCTCGCCGCCGTTCCTGGCCCTGGTGGCGGCCTTGGCGTTCGCCGTGGCCGCCGTCTTGATCAAGCGCGGGCTCCAGCACGCGACGCCGCTGGCGGCGGTCCTGCTCTCCGTCCACTTCACCGCCGCCACCGTGTGGCTCCTGGCCGCGGCCGCGGAGTCCATGTCGCTCCTGCTGACGGCGCGCGTCTGGCCCTTCCTCGTGGCGGGGCTGGCGGCGCCCGGCCTGGCCCGCCTGGGCCTCTACGTCGGCGTGCATCGCGTCGGTGCCTCCCGCGCGTCCGCCCTGGCCTCGTTCGCGCCGCTCTTCGCCATGACGATGGCCGTCCTCGCGCTCGGCGAGCAGCCGGGCTGGGGCCTGCTGGCCGGTGCCGTGGCCATTGTGTGTGGCGGCGTGCTGCTCTCCTACCGCCATCGTGACGACCGCGCCTGGCGCCGGCGCGATCTCGTCTTCCCGATCCTGGGGGCGCTCGGCTTCGCGTTTCGCGACAACCTGAGCCGGTGGGGGTTCTCCGGTTTCCCCTATCCTCTGCTGGCGGCGGCCGCCGCCACGGCCGCGTCGGTGGGCGTGATGTGGGCCGTCGTCCTCGCCGTGCGGGGGACCGGGCTGGTCGGGGTGACGCGGCCCGGCGTCAGGCTCCTGGCCCTGTCCGGCCTGGCCGAGGGCATCGCCTATCTCGCGATGTGGCGCGCGCTCAAGCTCGGGACCGTCTCCGTCGTCTCGCCGCTGGTCAACAGCCACGCGGTCGTCACGGTCGTGCTCGCCTGGCTGTTCCTCCGGGATCTCGAGCGCGTCACCTGGCGGATCGTCCTGGCCGCCGCGCTCGTGGTCGCCGGCGTCGTGCTCGTCATCCGTTACGGCACGAGGTGAGGGCCGGGGGCCCCCGCCCGCCGGGCGTGGCCCCCGGCGGGGCCGCGCCTTTCCGGCCCCTCGCCCGCGGCGCCGCCGTCGACGCGAGTTCAGCGGGTCAGCGAGGGCAGCAGGGCGTTCGGCGGCAGGACGCCGACCTTCAGCCCGCCCTTGTAGACCGCGGCCACGTCGGCCATGTGACGGATGTCGGTCAGCGGGTTCCCGTGGACCACGAGCAGGTCGGCCTCCTTGCCGGGTTCGACCCTGCCGGTAAGCTCCGCGACACCGCAGGCGCGCGCGGCGATCGACGTCGCCGCCTCGATCGCCTGGAGCGGGCTCATGCCTGCCTGGACGGCCAGATCCAAGCCGTAGTGCATGCGGCCGAACTCGCAGTCGAACGGGCCGGCGTCGCTGCTCACGACGAGCAGCGGCAGCATGCCGTCGCCCATGAGCCGGCTGAAGACGTGGAGCTTCATCTCGTAGTAGGCCTCGAGCGCGTCCTTGCGCGCGGCTTCCTCCGGAGCGAGGCGCTCGTGGCCCGCCTTCGCCCGGAGCTCGACGAGCGAGTCGTAGCCGCCGGCCTGGAACGTGTAGCTGACGAACGTGTCCTGCCGGAGGAGCCGCTCGGTGACGCGCGGGTCGTACTCCATGAGGCCGCTAGAGGAGACGCCCGCGCCGTACTCGACGACCTGGCCCCGCACCAGGAATTCCGCGTGCTCGATGCAGTCGAGCCCGGCGTCGAGCGCGTTGATCATCGATTGCTTCGCCCGGCAGTGGGCGGTCGTGAGACGGCCGAGGCCGTGCGCCGTCTCGACGGCGGCCCGGAGCTCCTCCGCGCCGTACGACGCGTAGTAGGGGATGTTCCCAGCCGTCGCGCCCCCCGAAGCCATGATCTTGATGTGGTCGGCCCCTTCGGCGACGAGCTGCCGGACGGTGGCGCGGATCGCGTCGAGGCCGTCCGCCACGCCGTTGCACCAGTAGAAGTGGCCGTGGCGGTGCGTCACCGGCCGGCCGCTCAGGAGCAGGCGTGGGCCGACGAAGTATCCCCGGTTGATCGCCTCCCGGACGATGAACGTCACGCGATTCCGGCCGCCGTTGTCCCGGAGGGTCGTGACGCCGCACGCGAGGTGGCGCTGGAGGTTCCAGACCGAGACCAGGGCCATCATCTCGTCCGGATCGAGCACCATCTGCTCGTACGTCCGGCGGTCCCCGGCGAGGGTGAGGTGGGCATGGGCGTCGACCAGGCCCGGCAAGAGGGTCGCGTCGGCGTACGTCTCCACGACCTCCCCCGCGACGTGCGCGGTCACCTGGGCCGCGGGCCCGACCGCGGTGATCCGGGAGCCCTCGACGGCGACGGCGCCGTCCTCGATGGTGCCCCGGGGGCCCGCGGTGAGGACGCGCGCGGCCCGGATGTATCGCCTCGTCGGGGTCTCCCGGCTTGCTCCGCTCATTCGCTTGGCCTCCGTTGGCGCGCGGTGGGCAGGGGCCCGCGGCGGGTCTCGGCGCCGGTCACCGCACGGCGCCCATGGTCAGGCCCGACACGAACCACTTCTGCAGGATCAGGAAGACCAGCACGATCGGCAGGACGATGACCAGCGACGCCGCCGTGAGGTGGCCCCACTCGACCCCCAGCTCGGTGAAGAACATGTAAAGCCCGACCGGCGAGGTCTTCACGCCGGTCTCGGTCAGGAAGGTCGCCGCGTAGATGAACTCCTGCGCGGACCGGACGAACGTGATCAGCGCCACCGCGATCACCCCGGGCAGGCTGAGCGGTAAGACGATGCGGAAGAAGGTCCGCAGGCGGGAGCAGCCGTCCACCGAGGCGGCCTCGTCGAGCTCCACCGGGATCGTGTCGACGTAGCTCTTCATGAGCCAGACGCTGATCGGAAGGAACTCGACCGAGTAGACGAGCCCGAGGCCGGACAGGCTGTTCAGGAGCCCGGCCTTGTGGAGCATCAGGTAGAGGGGCACCACCTTCGTCGCTCCCGACACCATCACGCAGCCGAGGAGGCTGATCAGCAGGACGTCCTTCCCCCGGAAGTCGAAGCGCGAGAACCCGTAGCCGGCAAGGCTGCTCGTCGCGACTACGACGAGGGCGGCGAGGCTCGCCGCGATCATGGTGTTCAGGATCTGCCAGGGCAGCGCCGTCCGCGTCAGCACGTCGACATAGTTCTGGAGGGTCACCGGGTCCGGGATCCACCTCGGCGGGTACGCGACGGCGTCCGTCGGGCGCTTGAGCGAGGTGACCAGGGTCCACAGGAGCGGGAAGAGCGAGTACGCCGCGAACACGGCGAGCAGGAGATGGACGACGGCCCGGGATCTCCGCGACCGCGCGGGAGCCGCCGCCATCGGCGCGTCTACCGCCGGCTCCAGGAGAGCGAGCGGATGTAGAGGACCGTCAGGACCAGGTTGATGGCGAACATGACGATCGCCACCGCCGAGCCGTAGCCGATGTGGTAGAAGGAGAACGATTCCTTCCACATGTAGAGCCCCAGCGTCTCGGTCATCCGGGCGGGGCCGCCCCCGGTCACCACGAGCGGGATGTCGATCAGGTTCACCGACCGGATGCTCAGCAGGATCGTGGCGACGAGCAGGGTCGGCACGAGCAGCGGCAGCGTGATGTGGCGGAGGGCCCGCCAGAAGCCGGCGCCGTCGATGCGCGCGGCCTCGTAGAGCGAGGGCTCGATGCCCTGGAGGCCGGCGAGCACCAGGATCATGCCGTAGCCGGTGCTCCGCCACACCTCGACGAGGATCATCGTGGCCATGGCGGCGGCCGGGCTCAGGAAGAACGAGATGTTGATCCCGAGGCCGGCCAGCATGTAGTTGACGATCCCGATGTCCGGGATCAGGATCCAGCGCCACATCACCCCGACGACGACCGCGGTGAGCGCCCACGGCAGCACCACGGTCGACCGGAAGAAGGTCCGGAAGCGCACCGGCTCGTTCAGCGCCAGGGCCAGCGCCAGTCCGAGCACCAGGATGAGCGCGAGGGACCCCACGAGAAACAGGGCCGTGTTGACCAGGGCGCGGATCGCCAGCTCGTCCCCGGCCAGGTCCACGTAGTTCCGGAAGCCCACCGGCCTGGTGACGGTGCGCATGAGGTTCCAGTCGGTGAAGCTCGTCACGAGCACGTAGACCGTCGGGTAGACGGTGAGGGCGAAGACCAGGAGGACGGCGGGTGCGACGAGGAGATAGGGCAACACGCGGTCGGATGTGAGCGTCCGCCTGGCCGCACCGGGAGCCGCGCGCCGCCCCGCCGATGGGGACGGCGGCGCGAGCGTGGCCGCCCCGGGCGGCGGGGAAGCGTCCAGCCCTTGCAGGGACGGAGGCATGTAACGGTCCGGAGCGCCGTCGGGGCGCGAGGGAATCAGCGGAGCCTGGCCTCGTACCGCGTCTGCTGGCGCTTCAGGGTCTCGTCCACCGGCTGGCGCTGGAGGACGATGAGGTTCAGCGCCTCGATGAACGTCTCCGAGTAGAACGAGACCTCCCTGATGAAGGGGAACGGCGTCGCGGTCTTGAACGTGTAGTTGGCCAGGTAGCCGAGCAGCGGATCCGACTTGTAGACGGGATCAGCGAGCGCCGACTTGCGGGACGGGGCGCCGAACTGGTACTTGGCCGCCAGCAGCAGCGTCTTCGTCGAGCCGATCTCCTTCAGGAGCTCCCAGGCCGCCGCTGCCTTGCGGGGATCCTTCGCCGCCTTCGACGACATCAGGAACCCGTACACCTCGCTGTAGGAGCGGGGCTCGTTGCCGGGGTAGGTCGGATACGGGGCGAAGCCGAAGCCGTCCGCCCCCATCTTCTCGAGGATCGGCGGGAGCAGCGCGTGGATGACGATTCCCGTCGCCCACGACTTCGCGCCGAAGAGGTCGACCTCGTCGTTGGCCTTCATGGTCAGGGACTCGGGGGCGAGGATCTTGTGCTCGTGATACATGTCCGCGAGCAGCTTCGCGATCTTCCGGTGCTCGGGTGTGTCCATCAGGCCCTTGCCGTCCTTGTCGACGATGGCGCCGCCGAGCGACCGGATCATGGGCATCGTGAACGACACCGGATTGGGCGTCGACGCCGCGCTGAGCTCGATCCCGAACCCCCACTGGTTCGGCCGGCCGGTCCCGCGCGTGTCCTTGGTCAGGGCCTTGCCGGCGCGGATCAGGTCGTCCCACGTCTTGGGCGGCTCGGTGATTCCCGCCTGCTTGAGGAGCGCCTTGTTGTAGCCGAGGCCCGTCGACGTCAGGTACACCGGCATGGCCACGATCTTGCCGCCGACCGAGCAGGCTTCCCGGAGAACGGCCTGGTTGAAGTCGTCCCACTCGCCGTACTTGAACTGGCCGAGGTCGGCCACGAAACCGGCATTGGCGAGCGGCTGGTTATCCTGGCTCTGCGCTCCCACGATGTCCGGGGGGTTGCCGGCCTGGGAGGCGGCGATGAACGTCTGGGTCGCGACGTTCCAGTTGGCGGTCTGGTACTGGAGCTTGATGTCCTTGTGCTCGGCCTCAAAGCGCTTGATCGTCTCGTAGAACCAGAGCCTGCGCTTGGGCACGTTCGTGGGGTCGTCCTTCTGGAGCCCCTCGGCGACCTTCCAGTGCTCCCACAGGAGCAGGTTGAGGGTGACCGGCCCGCCGCTCTGGGCCGGCGCCGTGCGCGCGCCCAGGGCCAGGCCGAGCGTGGCGGCTCCCTTCAGCACATCTCGACGGGAAGGCTGTCCCGCGAGTCTGCCTCTCTTCCGGCTCGCCGATCGATCGCGGGTCTCCGCTCCCATGGTCACGACCTCCTCATTCCGGCTCAACCGGTGGCGTGTTGAAGAAGAAGGGTCTAGCGAGACCATATCGGATCTGGAGCCCGGGGGCCAGTAGGGGCTGCCGTGGTTCGTGGGAGGCGGCTGCCGCGCGCGCTCTCGGGAGCGACGGCGGTCGTGTGTGGAGGCCGTCGGGAGCTCCAGTGAGCGCGGATGCGCGCGCCGGTGGCAGGGCGCGTCTGCGTGGGCTATGCTGGAGGCTCCGGCGGACGGGAACCGGTCCGCGCCGGCTGAACCGTATGAGCCGTCCATGCCACGAGTGACGCTCTACAGCAGTGCCCGGCGGCCTGGACCGACCGGTCGACCCGTGTCGGTCCGCCGTCCCCCCGAGGACGTGCCCGCGGTCGAACCCGGTCCCCTTGAGCCCTCCGCGCGCGCCCCCCGCCGGTGGCGTCTGCCGTCCTGGCGTCCACCCGCGCGCTTGCGGGGGCTCGTCCTGGTGGCCGCCGGCGGGCTACTCGCCCTGCTCGTCGTCACCCTCGCCGGGGTCGGCCCGCCCCCGCCGCGCCGGATCACCCAGCGGGACATCGACGCGGCGGTGCTGCACGCGCTGACGACCAAGTCGCTGCCGTCGCGAGCGGCGAAGGCCTACGAGGTCATCCGGCCCTCAGTCGTGCGCGTCCGGGGATGGGGGGACGACGAGGGCGCGAAGAAGAGCGACGGCGCGATCGGCGTCGGCACCGGCGTCGTCATCCTGGACAAGGGGATCATTCTCACCAACCTCCACGTGGTCGCGGGCGCGGTCCGGGTGGCGGTCGACTTCGCCGACGGCACGGAGTCCGAGGCCGTCGTGCTGTCGGTCAGGCCGGAGCACGACCTCGCCGTGCTCCAGGCGAAGACGCTTCCCGATGACCTCGTCCCGGCGACCCTCCGGACGACCCAGGGCCTCGCGCCGGGCGAGGAGGTCGTCGCGGTCGGCTTCCCCTTCGGCATCGGCCCGTCCGCGTCGGCGGGCGTGATCTCCGGGCTCGGGCGAGAGTTCCGCTCGCCGCAGGGGAAGCGCCTGCTGACGAATCTCATCCAGTTCGACGCGGCCGCCAACCCGGGAAACTCGGGCGGGCCGCTGGTGACGCTGGACGGCGAGGTGGTCGGCATCGTGACCGGGATCCTCAACCCGACCGAGCAGCGCGTGTTCGTCGGCATCGGGTTCGCGGTGCCCATCGAAAGCGCGGCGACCGCCGTCGGACTGTCACCGTTCTGACCTGGGGATCAGGAGGACGCTGGACCGGCATGGAGAACCTGGAGAGAGGCCGTGGCGAAGTCGCGTCGCTCATGGAGCGCATCCTCTACGAGGTGAAGCGGATCGTCGTCGGCCAGGATCACTTCCTCGAGCGCGTGCTGGTGGCCGTCCTCGCGCAGGGCCACCTGCTGGTGGAGGGCGTGCCGGGACTGGCCAAGACCCTGACCGTGAAGACGCTCGCCCAGACGGTCCGCGGAGCGTTCCGGCGGATCCAGTTCACGCCCGATCTCGTCCCCGCCGACCTCATCGGCACCCGCATCTACAACCAGCGGACGGGGGACTTCACCACCTCGCTCGGCCCCGTCTTCACGAATCTCCTGCTCGCCGACGAGATCAACCGGGCGCCGGCCAAGGTGCAGAGCGCCCTCCTGGAGGTGATGCAGGAACGCCAGGTCACGATCGCCGGGCAGACCCATCGAGTCTCGGAGCCGTTCGTCGTCATGGCGACGCAGAATCCCATCGAGACTGAGGGCACGTACCCGCTGCCCGAAGCGCAGGTCGACCGGTTCATGATGAAGGTCCTGGTCGGCTATCCGAGCGAGGAGGAGGAGTTCGTCATCGTCGAGCGGGTGACGGGCGCCGAGACTACCGTCGCGGCGGTGGCCACCACCGAGCAGCTCACTGCGCTGCAGCACGAGTGCCGGACCGGCTATGTGGATCCCTCGGTCATCCAGTACGCGGTCCGGCTCGCTGCCGCGACGCGGAGCCCCGCGCGGTACGGCCTCGGCGACCTGGCGCGATACCTGTCCTACGGGGCCAGCCCGCGCGCGTCCATCCACCTGATCGAGGGCGCGCGCGCGCTCGGATACCTCCGGGGGCGCGCCTACGTGCTGCCCGAGGACGTCACGGACCTGGCGCTCGACGTGCTGCGTCACCGGCTCGTCCTGTCCTACGAGGCCCTCGCCGACGGCATGACCGCGGATCAGCTGATCCGCCGCATCCTGCACCACGTGCCGGCTCCCGAGAAGCCGCTCGCGGCCCATGTCAAAGTCGGTGCGCCGTCCTGAGGGGCTGCTGCGGCGGCTGGAGTGGACCGTCATCCGTCGCCTGGACGGGCTTCTGCAAGGCGACTACCGGACCCTGTTTCGCGGCGTCGGCCTCGACCTGGCCGACCTGCGCGAGTACCAGTATCACGACGACGTCCGGTACATCGACTGGAACGTCACCGCGCGGCTTCAGACCCCGTACGTCAGGGAGTATCACGAGGACCGGGAGGTGACGGCCTGGTTCCTCCTCGACCTGACGGCGTCCATGGACTTCGGCTCGCACAAGGCGTCCAAGCGGTCGGTGTCGACGGAATTCGTGACCGTGCTGGCGCGCCTGCTGACCCGCCACGGCAACCGCGTCGGGGCGCTGCTCTATGACGGCCGGGTGCACTCCGTGATCCCGGCGCGGAGCGGGCGGCGCCACGTGCTGCACATCCTCCACCGGCTGACGGCCCGGCCCGCCGCCGCGCCTCCGGCCGCGACCGACCTGTCCGCTCTCCTGCGGTCCGCCGCTCGGCTCGTGCGGCGCCGCTCGCTCCTGTTCGTCGTCTCCGACTTCATCAGCGCACCCGGGTGGACGGCGCCGCTCGGCCACCTCGCGCTGCGTCACGACGTGGTGGCGGTGCGGCTCTCCGACGTGCTGGAGACCGAGTGGGCCGACCTGGGACTGCTCGTGGTCCAGGACGCCGAGACCGGCGAGCAGCTGCTCGTCGACACCCACGACCGGGCGTTCCGGCGGCGCTTCGCGGCCGCCGCGGAGCGGCGGGAGGCCGCCCTCCGGGCCGCGTTCGGTCATGCCGGCGTGGATGCGCTCGAGCTGTCGACCGACGGCGATCTCGTCGACGCGATCCTCCGCTTCGCGGACCTCCGGAAGCGCCGAAGCCGGCTGGCGGCGGGAGGCGGGCTGCCGGACCACCTCGGGACCGGCGTGGGGCCGGCCGGGGCGCCGGCCAGGCTCGACGCGGCGCGCGCCGGGGCGCGGGGCGCGTAGCCCGCCGGGGCCAAACGATCGGGCCGGACGCGATGACGTTCCTCTGGCCGAGCCTCCTCTGGCTGCTGCTGGTGGTCCCCCTGCTCGTGGCGGCATACGTGGCCCTGCTGCGCCGCCGGAAGAAGGTCGCGCTCCGCTACGCCAGCTTGAGCCTCGTGCGGGAGGCCCTGGGGCCGGCCCAGAGCCTCCGGCGTCACGTCCCGCCGCTCCTGTTCCTGGCGGCGCTCGTCGTGATGCTCCTCGCGGTGGCGCGGCCGAGCGCGGTCGTCACGCTGCCGTCCCAGTACGACACCATCATCCTGGCCATCGACGTCTCCGGCAGCATGCGCGCCACCGACGTCGAGCCGAACCGGCTGGTCGCGGCCCAGACCGCGGCGCGGACCTTCGTCGCCGAGGCGCCGAGCCGCACGCGCATCGGCGTGGTGGTGTTCGCGGGCACGGCGTCGGTGGTGCAGCCGCCGACCCACAGCCGGGAGGACATCCTCGCCGCGATCGACCGCTTCCAGGTACAGCGCGCGACGGCCGTCGGCAGCGCCATCCTGGTCTCGCTCAAGACGATCTTCCCGGAGGTCGAGTTCGACCTCCGGGGATCGAATCCTCGGCCGGACGCCGCGCGCGGCGCGCCGCTGGCGCCGGGGTCAGGGGACCAGCCCGAGCGACCGGCGTTCACGCCCGTGGCGCCCGGGTCCTATCCCTCGGCGGTGATCATCCTGCTGACGGACGGGCGGACGACGACGGGGCCTGACCCGGTCGAGGCGGCGCGCATGGCCGCCGAGCGTGGGGTCCGCGTCTACACGGTGGGGGTGGGCACGAAGGAAGGCGCGGTGCTCGCCACCGAGGGGTGGTCGATGCGGGTGCGCCTCGACGAGGAGGCGCTCAAGGCGATCGCCGACACGACCCGGGGCGAGTACTTCTACGCGAGCACCGCGACGGATTTGACGAAGGTCTACCAGGCCCTCAATTCCCGCATCGTCATGGAGCGGAAGTCGACGGAGATCACGGCGCTGTTCGCCGCGGCGGCGCTCGTCCTGGCGCTCGCCTCGGCGCTGCTGTCGATCCTCTGGTTCCACCGGATCCTGTAGACGCCTCGTCCGGCCTTGCGCCGGCGCCGGCTCGCGCTCACGGTCGCTGCCGCGCCGGCACCGAGTAGACCGGTACTGCCTGGCTCCGGGTCTTGAGCTGCGCGGCGCCGTGAGACTCGACGCGGATGTCGCTCAGCCCGGCCCTGGTGCTCTCGTCGATCAGGATCGGCTGGCCGACGACCTTGGTGTGCGCCTCCAGGTGGGCGGCGAGGTTCACGGTGTCGCCGACGCACGTGTAGGTCACGCGCCGCTGGGTCCCGGTGAAGCCGGCGACCACGGGGCCGGACGCGATGCCGATCCCGATCCGGATCTCCGCCCCGTTCCGGAGGGCCTGCTCCCGGTTGAACCCGTCCACCAGATCGAGCATCTCGAGCGCTGCGCGCACCGCGCGGTCCCGGTGGTCGGCGCGGGGCAGGGGGGCGCCGAAGATGGCCATCAGGCCGTCCCCGAGCATCTGGTTGACGATCCCGCCGTGGCCGCCGATGGCGTCGAACATGAGGGTGTAGTAGCTGTTCAGGAGCTCGATCGTCTCCGCGGGGGGCAGGGTCTCGGCGATGCGCGTGAACGCCCGGATGTCCGAGAACATCACGCTGGCCTCGACGTGCTTGCCGCCCAGCGCCAGGCCGGTCGTCAGGAGCTCCTCCGCCACCTCGGGGGTCGCGAACTTCTGGATGAGCTCGCGCTGCTGGTCCCGGAGCCGCTTCTTCTCGAGACTGGCCCCGACGCGCGCGCGAAGCAGCACCGGGTTCACGGGCTTGAAGAGGTAGTCCTCGGCGCCCATCTCGATGCACCGGGCGACGCTGTCCACCTCCTCCACCGACGACATCATCACCACGGGGAGGTCGCGGAGGCGCGGATCGCCCGCCAGGGCTTCCAGCACCTGGTAGCCGTCCATCTCGGGCATCTCGATGTCCAGCAGGACCAGGTCGACCGGACGCTGCCGTAGCGCCTCCAGCGCCTGCCGTCCGTTCTCGGCGAACGTCACCGCGTGCCCGAGCTGCTCGAGCGCGCGCCCGAGGAGGAGCCGGTTCACCCGGTTGTCGTCGACCACGAGAAGGTCGCCGGCCTGCGCGCTACGCGGAGAGGTCAAGTCGAAGCTCCTCCAGCCTGTGGGTGGCCAGCTCGCAGGCGCCGGCGATCTGCTCGATCCCGGCCTCGGCCCCACGCAGGGTCCCGGCCCGGGACGTGGTCTCCAGCTCCCGCGCCAGCGCCGCCAGGCTGACGGCGCCGAGGCTCTCGCTCGTGGACTTGAGCGAGTGCGCTGCCCGGCGGAAGGCGTCGAGGTCAGCCTCGCCGAGGGCTCGGCGGAGGGTTGCGACGAGCTCCCGGGCGTCCGCGCAGAACGTGTCGATCAGCTCGGCGACGAACGGGCTGCCCATCTGCCTCGTGAGCCGGTCGAGCGTCGCCCGGTCGATCACCGGGGCCTGCGACGCGCCGGGAGGGGCCGGCGCCCGCGACGTCTGGCCCGGCCGCCATCCGGGCGGGCCGATCGCGGAGGGATGCGGCTCCGCCGGACCCTCGGCGGGGCGGGTCCCGGCCGCCGGCCGCCGCCCGCAGCGCTCGAGCGCGGCGACCAGCGTCTCGATCCGGATCGGCTTCGCCACGTAATCGTCCATGCCGGCCGCCACGCACAGCTCGCGGTCCCCCTGCAGCGCGTTGGCCGTCATGGCGACGATGCGGGGACGGCGGTCGCCCGGCCATCGCCGGTTGATCTCGCGCGAGGCCTCGAACCCGTCGAGCTCGGGCATCTGCACGTCCATCAGGACGACATCGTAGGTCTGCCGCTCGACCGCGTCGATGGCCTCGATGCCGTTCGCCGCCACGTCGGCGCGGTAGCCCATCTGCCCGAGCAGCCGGAGGGCCACCTTCTGGTTGACGACGTTGTCCTCGGCCAGGAGGATCCGGAGGGGGTGCCGGCGCGCCATGTCCGGGTCGAGCTCGCTGTGGGCCTTCGTGCGCCCCGGGACGTGGACGGCCTCCTGCTCGGCCAGCACGGAGACGAGGGCGTCGAAGAGCTGCGAGGGCTTGATGGGCTTGTGGAGGTACGCCGCGAAGCCCTCGCTGTCGCGCGCCTCGCGGCGCCCCAGCGAGGTGAAGAGGACGAGAGGCAGCGCCGCGCTCGGTGAGTGCTCCCGGATCGCCTGGGCGAGGGCCGCGCCGTCCATTTCCGGCATGTGCATGTCCAGGATGCCGACGTCGAAGGGCTGGTCCGCCCGGATCCACCCGAGTGCTTCGAGAGGTGATCCGGTGGCCTGCGCTTGCATCCCCCAGGCATCCAGGTGCGCGGTGAGGATGCGGCGGTTGGTCGCGTTGTCGTCCACGACGAGCACGCGCTTGTCGCGGAGGGACGGCTGCACCCCGCTCAGGTCGCGGCGGGCCGCGACGGACGCCTCGGCGGCCGCCGCCCGGATCGTGAAGCGGAACTCGCTGCCGGTCCCCACCTCGCTCGTGACGCCGATCCGGCCCCCCATCAGCTCGGTCAGCCGCTGGCTGATCGCGAGGCCCAGGCCGGTGCCCCCGTACCGGCGGGTGGTGGAGGCATCCACCTGGCTGAACGACTGGAACAGGCGTCCGAGCCGGTCCGGCGGGATGCCGATGCCCGTGTCCCGGACGGAGAAGGTCAGCTCGTGGAGCGGCGCCATGCCGTCCAGGCGGCGGGCGCTAACGGAGAGCACGACCTCGCCCCGCTCGGTGAACTTGACCGCGTTGGAGAGCAGGTTCAGGAGGATCTGGCGCAGGCGCGTCACGTCGCCAACGACGGCGGCGGGCGTCCCGGCGCCGAAGAGGTACGCGAGGTCCAGGCCCTTCTCGGCGGCCCGGGTGGCGACGAGGTCGAGCGCCCCCTCGACGCACTCGCGGAGGTCGAAGGGCTGGGACTCGAGCTCGAGCTTCCCCGCCTCGATCTTCGAGAAGTCGAGGACGTCGTTGATGACCGTGAGGAGCGCGTCGCCGCTCTGGCGGACGACCTCCGCGTACTCGCGCTGCTCCTCGGTCAGCGGGGTGTTCAGGAGGAGCCCGCTCATCCCGATCACGGCGTTCATCGGCGTCCGGATCTCGTGGCTCATCGTCGCCAGGAAGGCGCTCTTGGCCTCGTTCGCGGCCTCGGCTTCCCGGCGCGCCCGGAGGAGCTCCGTGATGTCGTGGTAGATCCCGATCATGCCGACCTTGGCGCCCTCGACGGTCACGGGCACCGACGAGATCTCCACGTCCACGAGGGTGCCGTCCTTCCGGGCGCGCCGCGCGATCGCCTGGACCCACTCGCCCTCGAGCGTCTGCCGGATGTTGTCGCGGACCTCCTCGCGGACCTCCGGGGTCGCCACGAGGTCCTCCATGGGCCGACCGAGGGCCTCCCGCTCCGTGTACCCGAAGAGCCGCTCGGCGCCCGGGTTCCAGCCCACGACCGTGCCGCCGAGGTCCATGGTCGCGATCGCTACCGGGCTCGTCTCCACGAGGGCGTCCGAGTACTGCTTCTGGCGCTGGATCTCCCGGAAGAGCCCGGCGTTGTGGATCGCCAGCACCGACTGGGCCGCGAAGGTCTGGAGCGTGGCGACGACCTCGGGCGAGAAGGCGCCTCGCTCGCGCCGGATGATGACCAGGCCGCCTAGCAGCCGCTCCTCCCGGGCGAGCGGCACCGCGAGGAGCGAGTGCAGGCCCTCCCGCGTCAGGAGTCCTCGCGTCTGGTGGGCGACGAGCTCGCTTCCCGCCTCGATGTCGGCGACCTGGACGGGCGCCCGGATCACTCCGGCCCGGCCGACGGCGCCCTCGCCGAGCCGGATCGGCGCCGCCCGCACCGCCGCGAGGTGCTCCGGCGTGATCCGGTGCGCGGCCCGGACGTGAAAGCGCTGCGTGGCGTCGTCGAACTCGTAGACGAGCCCGCTATGGCTACCGGACAGCTGGACGGCGCGGGTGACGATCGTCTCGAGCACGGTCTCCAGATCGAGCGACGAGCTGACGGCCTGGCTCACCTCGCCGAGCGCCCGGAGCTCGCCGACCGAGCGCGTCAGGTCCTGGGTCCGCGCCTCGAGCTCCTGGAACAGGCGCACGTTCTCGATGGCGATCACGGCCTGGTCGGCGAAGGTCTTCAGCAGCTCGATCTGGCGGTCGGGAAGGAGCCCGGCCTGGGCTCGAGCCACGGCAATGGAGCCGATGGGGACGCCGTCGCGCAGCATGGGTACAGCGAGCGCGCCCCGATAGCCCGCGGCCGTCGCCGTCGCCGCGAGCGCGAAGTCGGGATCCGCGAGGACGTCGGGGATCTGGGCGATGCCGCGGTCGAGCAGGGCGCGCCCCGCTGCGCTCCCGCGATTGGGCGGCGCCGGGAAGGCCCGGCGCACCGTCTCGGCCCCCTCGGCGCTGACCCCGTGGTGCGCCACGAAGTACATGAGCTGACCGTCGAAGCGGTAGACGAAGCAGAACTGCGCCTCGCAGAGCCGCGCCGCGTTCCGGGCGATCGTGTCGAACACCGGCTGGACGTTGGTCGGCGAGCCGGAGATCACCCGCAGGACCTCGCTGGTGGCGGTCTGCTGCTCGAGGGTCTCGGTCAGGTCGCGGTTCCGGGTCTCCAGCTCCTTGAAGAGGCGCACGTTCTCGATGGCGATGACGGCCTGGTCGGCGAAGGTGTGGAGCAGGGCCACCTGGTCCTGCGGGAACGCGCCCGCCTCGGCGCGCTGGATGACGATCGCCCCGATGGGGAGACCGTCGCGGAGCATGGGAACCGCCAGCATGCTGCGCCACCCGCCCAGCACCGCGATCTCGTGCTGGTATTCCGGATCGCTCAACGCGTCTTCGATCTCGACTGTCGCCCCGCTAAGGATCGCCCGCCCCGCCGTCTGCCGGCGGCTCGGCGGCATCGGATAGAGACGCTGCAGCAGCCCGAGGACCTCGCCCGTCACGTTGTGGTGGGCGACGAGGTG
>DASZOL010000005.1:0-45784 GCA_035550795.1 Candidatus Methylomirabilota bacterium | reverse complement strand
GAGCTCGACCTGCACCTGATCGTCGACAATTCCAGCACCCACAAGAGTCCGCCGGTCCAGCGCTGGCTCACGCGTCATCCGCGCGTTCACCTGCACTTTATTCCCACGAGCAGTTCGTGGTGCAACATGGTGCAGCGCTGGTTTGGCGAGATCACCCAGAAGCGCATCCGACGTGGCACCTTCCACAGCGTGCAGGAACTGGTCGCCGCGATCACCGAGTATCTCCGCCAGTACAACCAAGCGCCAACGCGGTTCGTCTGGACCAAGGATGCGGACATGATCCTGGGTAAGATCCGCCGTTGTAAAGAAGCGTAAGGGACATCACACTAGCTCGGTGGTCATGGACGCGCGGGCGGAGAAGTGAATGCCGCTGGGGCTCCGCCCCCGCTCGGGTGAAAGAGCAGGCGCTTCGGTGTGATTCTTCACAGCTCCCTGGACGTGCGCGACGCCCGCGCGGTCCTCTCGCGGCAGGGCGAGCAGCGGCCGCATCCTGGCAGGCTTCCGCTACGTTCTTGCCCGCGCGCCCGGGCATCGAGTCGCCCACCCGGCTCGGGTCAGGGAGCGTCGGGAGTCAAGAATCTTGCCTCCTGGACCGCCCGGCGCCCGTCGCCCTCGACCCGTGAGTGTTCTCGAAACCGCGATGGTCGGACGTCCATGACGGGATTCGTGCTGATCGAGCGCTCGGGCGCGGCCAGCAACCCGGGGCGGCGCCCGAGATGGTCGCGCGGATCGCCACCCGGGCGCGACGGCAGGGCGCGATGAGGGCGGCGGCGCTTCGCGGCAGCCCGTGGTGGGTGCTCGTCTTCTTCATCGTGGGCGTGTTCGCGACCGCCGCGGTCGTTTTCGGGCTTTTCTTCCCGCAGGGGCGGCGCGCCGCCCGGATGACCGCGCCGGTTCTCCCCCCCGTCGACAGCGCGGAGTTCCTGACCGCCCTCAGCCGGGCTGTCGATGCACCGGCGCACGCCGGCGGCACGGTCGAGCTCCTGCGGAATGGCGAGGCGTTCTTCCCGGCGATCCTCGACGCGGTGCACTCGGCAGAACGGAGCGTCCTGTTCCTCGCCTACATCTGGGAGACGGGACGTACCAGTGAGGAGCTCCTCCAGGCGCTGATCACGCGGGCCCAGGCCGGCGTCGCGGTACGGCTCCTGCTGGACGGCGTCGGGGGCTCGCTGGCCCCTCGCGACCGGCTGGCGGAGCTCGAGCGTGCCGGCGGCAAGATCGCGTGGTATCGCCCGCCGACGTTCGGCAAGCTCACGCGATTCCATCGCCGGAATCACCGACGCGCGATCGTGATCGATGGGCGTGTGGGGTTCACAGGCGGCGCGGCCGTGGCAGACAAGTGGCGGGGGAACGCCAGGGGCCCCGGGGAGTGGCGCGACAACATGGTCCGCGTAACCGGGCCCCTGGCGCACAGCCTGCAAGCCGCCTTCGCGCAGACGTGGTCGAACACGACCGGCGAGATCCTGGTGGGGCCGGCGTTCTTCCCGGCGGCCGCCGCTGGCGGCCCGGGTGCCCTGGCCGAGAGCCTCTTCCACCTGAGCGTGGCGAGCTCCCCAGCGCCCGAGGCACACCCGCTTCGAACGCTGTACTGGGTCTCGTTCAGTGCGGCGCGGCGAACCCTGTACCTCACCAGCCCCTACTTCGTGCCCGATCGCGAGCTACGCCGCGCCGTGATGGACCGTGCGCGCGCCGGCGTGGATGTCCGGATCTTGCTACCGAATGCGCTGACCGACGCCAAGCCGATCTGGTGGGCCGGGCAGAGCTACTACGAGGAGCTGCTGGAGGCGGGCGTTCGGCTCTTCGAGTACCAGCCGGCGTTCATGCACGCCAAGAGCCTCAGCGTGGACGGGGTCTGGAGCGTGGTCGGGTCGGCGAACATGGACGTGCGATCCAAGGAGCTCAACGAAGAGAACGTCCTCGCCATCCTGGATCGCCGGTTCGGGGCCGAGCTGGACCGGAGCTTCCTGGCGGACCTGGAGCACGCCTGGGAAGTGCGACTGGAGACGTGGCGTCGGCGCGGCCTCTGGGCCCGAACGCGGGAACGGCTGTTCGTCACGTTCGCCGAGCAGTTCTAGCTCGAACGAGGCGATCTGCTGCGAGTGGCCGGTGTTCGCCAGGAGGCCGGCGGCGGGTCTTGCGGCCTACTGTCTCCGGGCCGGATACTCCTGCAGCACCCAATCAATGATCGCGCCCGGGTCGACATCGGCGTCCGCTTGTGACTGGGCGCTCCTCGCCTTCTCGGGGTTCCCTGGCGTCGGCCCTGACGGTGCGCGTCCAGGAGGAGCCGCCAGTGCGCCGGTGGCAGCGCCCTGCCCTCCCCGCGGAGGGACCGGTGCGATCGAGGGGGCGACATCGGCGTCCGCTTGTGACTGGGCGCTCCTCGCCCTCTCGGGGTTCCCTGGCGTCGGCCCTGACGGTGCGCGCGGGGGGGGAGCCGCCGGTGCGCCGGCGGCAGCGCCCTGCCCTCCCCGCGGAGGGACCGGTGCGATCGAGGGGGCTGCCGG
The DNA here is from genome assembly GCA_035550795.1 of Candidatus Methylomirabilota bacterium. GTDB lineage: Bacteria > Methylomirabilota > Methylomirabilia > Rokubacteriales > DASRDR01 > DASRDR01. The sequence continues at coordinate 43,280 of DASZOL010000005.1, read as the reverse complement.
CGGAAGCGGCACCGGAATTGGCGGGGGCGACTTCGCGGCCGGAGCGCCCAGGGACCACGGCGCCGGTGGGCCCGGGCGAGCCGCCGCCGAAGCGTCGGGGCGCTCTATCGGCCCCTGCGGGCGTGGGCCTCGCGGGAGCTCGATGGCCGCCGGGCCGGGTCGCACCCCCGGGTGCTCCGGACGGGGGACTCCGACGCCATTCTGATCCGCGGACTCCGTACGCATGAGCGCGGGCGCCTGGGGCGCTGCGTCCGCGGCGCCTCCGGTTCCCAGACTTTCGGCCGGAGACGATGTCCCGCGTGGCGGAGGCGTGGACAGGCGGCTCGCCGACGGCTCGATCCGGGCCTCCCTCCGCGGCACCATTGCGACATACCAGGTCGACACCGCCAACACACAGACGACGGTTACGAGACCCGCGACCCGCCCCACTGGCACCACCCGGCGGCGACGATGCCGGAGGGTCTGTCGGTCCGCGCGACGCCATCCCGTGGCTTCTTGCACGATGTCGCCGCCAACTCTTCTCGCGCCCTGTCGCGCCGCGAGAAGAAGGGCCTGGTCGGCCATCGTGTTGACGAGGCGGGGGATGCCGTGCGAGCCTCGCGCGATCATGCGGAGCGCCTCGCTGGTGAACAGCGCCGGCGTCGACCCTGCGCGGCTCAGGTGGTGCCGGACGTAGTCCTCGACGTCGGACGGGGCCAGGGGGAGAGTCGTACATCGGACGGCGATCTTCTTCTTGAGGGAAGCGTTCTCGGGCCCGGCCAGGACCGCGTTCAAGTTCTCCTGGCCAACCAGCAGAATGGCGACCCGGGCTGTTGGATCCTGGCTCCCGCGGACCTCCTCCAGGCTGGAGATCTCCGCGAACAATTCATCCCGGAGGCTCTGGGCCTCATCGACGACCAGCAAGAGTCGGCTGCCTCGTGCACTGGCCTCGTCGAGGACACCCGGGAGGGACGCATAGAAGGCCTCTCGCCCAGCGGATGACGCCTCGAGACCCCAGGCGGCCCCGACATTCTCGAGGAACTCCATGAGCTCGAAGTTCGGGTACGAGACCCTCGCCGTGGTGACCTGCGTTCCGAGACGCAGAACGAGAACATTGGCCAGCATGGTCTTGCCGGTGCCGACATTGCCCACGAGCACGAGAAGGCCCTGGTTCTCCAGGACGCCCGCTTCCAATCGCGCCAGGAGCTGTAGCTCCGCCTCACCGAGCCAGGCGACTTCGGGATCTGTGCCGGATGGAAACGGCGGCTCGGTCAGCCCGTACCTGGCCAGGCCCGCGTAGACGTCCTTGTCAATCAAGACACGGTCCATGATGACGAGCGCCGGTGCGCCCTAGTTCCCCAGAATTTGCTTGATGGCGTCCATGATCGGGTTCTCGTCGACGGACTTCGTCACTCGCGAGGCTTCCCCTGGCTTGCCGAGGTACTTCCGGACACAGTCATACTGTTCCCACCCCTTCAGGGGGAAGTTCAGATCGACCGCGTTCCACTTCGGGTGGCCATTCTTCTTGAGCCAATCGAGGTTATCGGTGATCGTCTTGGCGAACCGTCCGACGCTGTCACAGTCTCTTCGTCGGAAATCGAACGAGATCAGTACGGACTTGACCGCCACCGTTGGCACTGGGTTGGGCTGCCAACGATAGGTGTTCGCGGGGATCTCCGCACGCGGATAGAACTCGGTGATGCTCTTGTTCAGGATTGGCACCAGACCGAGTCCGTCTGCCTCACTGACCCCCTCGCTGAAGAGCTTGACGGGATACCCGGCCACGTAGAACATGGCGTCGATCCGGCCGGCCTTCAGCTCCGCGAGCGCCTCGTCCGTGTCGATGAGCACCATCTCCCTCGGGCTGACATCCGCGACGTTGAAGAGAAGCCGCGCTGTGAGATAGGTTCCACTCCCCTCCCGCCCGATGGCGACACGGCGGTCACCTAGATCGTCGAACTCGGCGATGCCAGGCCGCGCGAGGATGTGGATCTCCTCGTTGTAGAGCGGCAGGACCATCTTGGTTTTCTTCGCAATCCTGCGGAGGACCGGATCAGACTGAACGCGGGCCACAAAGGCCAGGACATCCGACTGGACAATGCCCATCTGCGTGGCCGGCTTCTGGTACACCGCGTAGATGTTCTCGATGGAGCCTTTGGAGAGATGCACAGTGAGGTTGACGTCATGCTCCCGTGCGAGCTTCTGGAGGTTCAGGCCAAACTGGTAATAGGTGCCTCGTTCCCCCCCGGTCATGATGCCCATCTCCGTCGCCGCCCGTGACGACGACAGGGGAAGAAGGCTGGCGAGAAGCGCGACAAGGATCAGCGGAATCCGCATGTGCCTCACCGGCAGTCTCCCTGTGTCGCCGTGGGAGCCGCGCCCGATTTCGGGCGGCGGGCCGAGACCGATCCCGGCGAGAGGTGGGACCCCTGACCCAGACGACGATGAGGGTCGTTAGAACCACGATGCTTCGAAGTCATCTAGCAGACGACACCACTACCCACCGATTGCCGCAAGCGCGGACCCACGCTGGGTGCTTCACCGTAGGCTTTGGCCAGGCTCCTGTCAACAGGGGCCGTTTCCTCCGTTCTCATCGTTCTCAGATACTATTGTTAACTTTCCAACGTGTGTTGTTGTTGCCCTTTGCTTTCATCGAGCAGACGCCGCGCCCCACACGCGAAGGCCGAGGCGGCAGCCGCCGCCCGTACCACGTGGACGATGCACCCGAGGTGATGACCACGGGCCTGAGCGCGGGTCCGGTGCCGGCGGCAACGTGCATCGCTCGGTCAGGCGACACGACCCGCGCCGGTCGTCACGTCCACGAGGGGGTCAGGGTTCCACACCGAGGCCGCTCTCCCCACGCACCGAGCATTGGTCCCGCCGGCCTCGAGCTGCGGATCGCCCGTCGTACGCTCGCCATCGCGGGTGCGTGGCGCCCCCCCCCCCGCGGGCCCCGTTCCTTCGGAGGCCGCCCTGCCGTATCGTGCCAGTCGTGATCGTCCACCTGGTCGACGGGACCTTCGAGCTGTTCCGTTATTTCCTCTCGCCGGCGGCCACCTTTGACCGGAGCGCTCCGGAGGAGCTGCGGGCGGTCCGTGGCGTCGTGACGTCCGTCCTGGGAATGCTCGAGGGCGACGCGACCCACCTGGGCGTGGCCACCGACCACGTCATCGAATCGTTCCGCAACGCGCTCTGGCCGGACTACAAGACCGGCGAGGGGCTGGACCCGCTGCTCTATGCGCAGTTTCAGCCGCTGGAGGAGGCGCTCCAGGCCCTCGGTGTGACCGTCTGGCCCATGGTCGAGTTCGAGGCGGACGACGCGCTCGCTACGGCGGCGGCCCGCGCCGCGGCCGATCGGCGCGTCGACCAGGTCGTGGTGTGCACGCCGGACAAGGATCTGGCGCAATGCGTGCGCGGTGACCGCGTCGTCCAGCTCGACCGGCGCACCCGCGAGCTGCGCGACGAATCGGCGGTCCGGCGGAAGTACGGAGTCCCGCCCGCCTCGATTCCCGACTGGCTCGCGCTCGTGGGGGACAGCGCCGACGGCTACCCCGGTCTGCCCGGCTGGGGAGCGAGGTCGGCGGCGACGGTGCTCGCCCGGTACCAGCACATCGAGCACGTCCCGAAGCTGGCCACCGAGTGGGACGTGGCCGTGCGCGGAGCCGAGCGCCTGGCGGCGACGCTCACGGTGCAGCGGGATCGCGCGCTGCTGTTCCGGACACTGGCCACCCTGCGCGAGGATGCGCCCGTCGACGCGGATGTGGACGCGCTGCGCTGGATGGGCCCGCACGCCGAGTTCGCGGCGTGGTCGGAGCGGCTCGGTAGGCCGGCGCTGCAGGAGCGCGCCACGCTGCTGGCGGACGCACGGGCTGCCCGCATGCGCTGACCGAGCGCCTCGGTATCGGCGCAGGGCGGCCCGGCCGAAGCGGTGTCGAGCGGCGCAACCAGCGCCAGGCGGACCCCTCAGGGAGTCCAGCCCTCGAGGCCGAAGGCGTGCTTGAGGTGCCGCACGGCGGTCACGCCGCCCCCGTCGTCCAGCGAGACGCCGATCACGTCGAAGCGGCAGGATCGCTCGCCGAGCCGGCGCGCCGAGAGGTAGCCGAGCGCCAGCCGGCTGATGCGCGCGCGCTTCCGGGCATCCACGGCCGCCTGGGGCGGATCGCCGGGCAGGCCTCGCCGCGCCTTCACCTCGACGAAGACGAGCGTGCCTCCGTCGCGAGCCACGAGATCGATCTCGCCGAGCCGGGACCGGAGGTTCCGCGCGAGGATCACGAAGCCGCGGCGCTCCAGGAAGCGGGCCGCTGCCGCTTCCCCCGCCCGGCCGAGGGACCGTGTCGAAGCCGGGGCCGTATCGTCCCGCCGGGCCATGCCGTCGCACGTGCAAGGACAGGACCACGCGCCCGATCCCCGCGAACGGCTCGCCCCCGGACGCGGCGGGCTTCCCGGACCGGCCACGGGTGGATACACCCCAGGGCGGATCAGTGCCGGAGGAAGCCGGCGAGACGGCCCCGTCTCGTGAGCCGTCACTTCCGTGAGCGTCCATCCCGCAAGAAGAGGTCACAGCCACGCCAGGACCACCCGGAGGCGCGGCTCAGCATCAGGGCGCGGCCGGCCTCGACGTCAGGCCGATCCCGGCGAAGGCAGCTCCACGCCCTCCAGCGGGTCCGAGCCCGGGTGGTAGTACATCCACTCGACGGCTCCTTCGGCCACCGTGCGATTGAGCGCGCGCGCCTGCCGTTCCCCCAGGTCGCGGATGATCTCCCCGGCCGGCGCGTGTCGCGCGACGATCAAGGCGTGACGGGCGTCGAGCGGCACGCGGACCTCGTGGGCGGAGCCGAGGCCCACCTGGTAGAGCTTCGCGGCGGCCGACGGCGCCCAGAGCACGACCGGTGTGTCGCTGGTCAGCAGCACCGGTGACGGAAAGCGGACCACCTGCCAGGTTCGGGCCGCCAGCTGACGCGCAAGCTCGGGTAGCGAGGCCAGCGAGCGACCGATCGGCGGCCGGCCCGGGAGCGTCACGTCGGGCGCGTCCTCGGCGGGCGCCGTCTCCCGCTCCTCGACCGAAAGCTCGGTGTTCTCACCCTCGGCGTCCTCCGCCTCGGCATCTTCGGACGCCTCGTCCGCGGCCGCCTGCGCCTCCTCGATGGTTGACACGATCAGCTGGCCGACGAGCGCCGCCGTTCGCACGGCCTCCGCTCGGTGATATCGCCCGAGCAGGAGCTGCACGGCGAGCACCAGGGCTAGGCTCGCTCGGTCTGGGGCTCGCAGCGGAAACGCCCCGGACGTGATTCGCTGGATGGCGTCGGCGGCGAGCGCTTCCGACTCGGCGAGCAGGCGCGCGAGCGCCGGCGCCTTCGCGCGGTCGGACGCGAGCGCGTAGACTCCGAGCTCCGCCACCGCGGCCTCCACGGCGACCAGGTGTCGTCGCGTCCGATCACGGCGCTCGGCCATGAGCTGGCCGGCGAGGTCGGCGAAGCCCGCGAGGAGGAAGCGCGGGACGAGCGGGCGCGCCAGCGGCGGCTCGCTCATGTCAGAGCGGAAGCTCGAGCGACGGGTTCTCGGGCCCGGCCCCGGCAGCGCCAGGGCCGACGCCATGAAAGGACCGCCGGTGAAGCGGGCACGGCCCCAGCCGGGCGAGGACCTCGAGGTGGGCGGCGGTCGCGTAGCCTTTGTGGCGCCGGAAGCCGTACTCGGGATACCGACGGTCGGCCCGGAGCATGAACATGTCCCGGGCGACCTTGGCGATGATCGACGCCGCGGCCACCGAGGCCGAGCGGCGATCGCCGGCGATGATCGCCCGCTGGGTACAGGTCACGCCGGGGATCCGGAGGTGGCCGTCCACGAGGACGAGGCCCGGCGCCAGCCGCAGCCGCTCGAGCGCGGCCCGCATCGCGTACCAGGTCGCCTGCAGCACGTTGACCGTGTCAATTCGCCGCGGGCCGACACGCCCGACGGCCCAGGCGAGCGCGTGGGCGCGGATCTCCCGCGCGAGGCGCCGTCGCTGCCGGAACGAGAGGAGCTTCGAGTCACGGAGCCCGTCGACCGGCGCCGTCGGGTCCAGGATCACGGCCGCGGCCACCACGGGTCCGGCGAGCGGCCCGCGCCCGACCTCGTCGACTCCCGCTACCCAGAGGCCTCGGGCCCAGGCGCCGCGCTCCTGGGCGTAGAGGTCCTCCTCCAGCTCGAAGAGCCCTTCTTGCAGAGGACCGGACCGGCGCCGGCGCACTCGGAGGCGTGTCCGCCTGGCGCCCCGGCCGGAAGCCGGCGCGCCGGGGAGTTGGCCGGCCGGCTACTCCGCGCTCTCGGCGGGCGCCGCCGCGGGTGCGGACCTCTCCTGCCGCTTTTCCCGAAGACGTGCGGCCTTCCCGGTGCGCGCCCGGAGGTAGTAGAGCTTGGAGCGCCGGACGTGCGCGGACTTCACGACCTGGACCTGCTCCACCCGCGGGGAGTGGAGCGGGAAGGTCCGCTCGACGCCGACACCGTACGACACGCGCCGGACCGTGAAGGTCGCGCGCGCGCCCTCGCCGCGCTTGCGGATGATGATCCCCTCGAAGATCTGCACGCGCTCCTTCTCGCCCTCGATCACCTTCACGTGGACCCGCACGCTGTCCCCGGGGGCAAAGGCGCCCCGGTCCCGCTTGAGGGCGCTTGCCTCCACCACCGCGATTGCATCCGTCGCCATGTTCGTCTCCTCGGTGCGTCACTCGCCCGGCTGGGCGTCATTCACCCGTCCGCGCCAGCTCGCCGCTGCGCGTCATCTCGTCCATCCACTCGCGCTCCTCGCGCGTCAACGGCACGGCGGCCAGCAAGTCCGGCCGGCGCGCGAGCGTGCGCCGGAGCGCCTCGCGGCGCCGCCACCGGGCAATGCGGCTGTGGTCCCCGGAGAGAAGGACCTCCGGCACCCGCCATCCGCGGAACTCGGCGGGCCGCGTGTACTGCGGGTAGTCGAGCCGGCCCGCGGCGAACGACTCTCGCGCCGCGCCGTCCGGATCCCCGAGCACCCCGGGCAGGAGACGGACCACCGCGTCCAGCACGACCAGCGCCGGGAGCTCCCCGCCCGTCAGCACGTAGTCGCCGATGGAGAGCTCCTCGTCGACGAGCTGCGCCCGGACGCGCTCGTCGACCCCCTCGTAGTGCCCGCAGAGCAGGACCAGGTGCGTCTCCTTGGCAAGACGCTCCGCCGCCGGCTGCGTGAACGTCGGCCCCTGAGGGCACAGGAGCACGACGCGGCTGTCCGGCCCGCGCAGGGCGTCCACAACGGCGAAGAGGGGCTCGGGCTTCAGCACCATGCCGCCGCCCCCGCCGAACGGGTAGTCGTCCGCGACCCGGTGCCGGCCCTCCGTGTAGTCTCGGAGGTCCACCACCCGGATGTCGACGGCGCCCCGCTCCCGGGCCACGCGGAGCATCGACTCGTCGAGCACCGCCGGAAGCATCCCGGGGAAGAGCGTCACCACGTCGATCCGCATCACGCGTCGAGCTCCACGAGCCCCTCGGGGGGCCGAGCTACCACGCGCCGCGCCGCAAGGTCCACCCGCTCGACCAGCGCCGTCACCGCGGGGAGGGACCACGCCCGATCGCCGCGCTGCACCGTCCAGTAGTCGTGCTCGGGGCCCGCGAGAACCTCCGTGATCGTGCCGAGGCTCGTGCCGTCCGGGGTCTCCACGACGCATCCCACCAGGTCGAACGCGTAGTAGCGGTCCGGCGGCAGCTGCCGCACCGACGCGCGCGGGATCGTGACGAGCCGGCCGACGAGCGCCTGGGCGTCCGTCATGGTGGCGCTCTCGGCGAACTTCACGACGGGGACTCGCCCCTGGAACCAGACGGCCTCCACGTCGTGCCGCTCCCCCGCGGCCGGCGGCACGAGCCAGCACTCCCGCAGCTCGGCCAGCCGCTCCGGAGCGTCGGTCAGGGGCTCGACCCGCACCTCGCCTCGCCGGCCCTGGGTCCGGACGATTCGGCCGACCGCGACCAGCGCCGTGGCGTTCACCGACTCGCCCATCCTCGCTCTCCCTGAACGCGCCCCTAGCTTGCCGGCATGCCCGCGCGCGCCAGGAGGTGCCGCACGGTGTTCGAGGGGAGCGCGCCCTTCCGGATCCACGCCGACGCCTTCGCCGTGTCGATCCGGATCGTCGGCGGCTCCGTCAGCGGGTCGTAGAACCCGATCTGCTCGATGAACCGGCCGTCCCGCGCCGTCCGGCCGTCCGCCACCACCACCCGATAGGAAGGCTTCTTCGTCGTGCCCGTACGTCGTAGCCGAATCCGTGCCGCCATGTGAGTCTCCTCTTTGCCCTGCCCTTGGCCTAGCCTCGGAAGAACGGCATCGCCCGACGCAGGTCCTTGCGCCCGAGCCGTCCGCTCATACCCTTCATGTCCTTCATCATTTTCCTGAGCTGCGCGTACTGCTTGAGCAGCCGGTTCACGTCCTGCACCGACGTGCCGCTCCCGCGGGCGATCCGCGACCGCCGCTCGCCGTTGATGAGCGCCGGCGTCTGCCGCTCGCCCGGCGTCATCGAGCCGATGATTGCCTCGAACCGCCCGAGGTCCTTCGACTCGGCGTCGATCTCGGGCCGGCCCAGCTTGGCGCCCTTGAAGAACGGCACCATGTCGAGGATCTGGTCGAGCGGACCCATCTTCCGGAGCTGCCGGAGCTGCTCGGCAAAGTCCTCCAGGGTGAAGCTGTCTTCGCGGATCTTCTGCGCCAGCTCCTCGGCCTTCGAGGCGTCCACCGTCGCCTGGGCCTTCTCGACGAGCGAGAGGACGTCGCCCATCCCTAGGATGCGCGAGGCCATCCGGTCGGGATGGAAGGGTTCCAGGGCGTCAACCCGCTCGCCGACGCCGCAAAACACGATCGGCTTGCCGGTGACGGTGCGGATCGACAGCGCCGCGCCCCCGCGAGCGTCCCCGTCGAGCTTGGTCAGGACGATCCCGTCGTAGCCGACGTCCTGGTTGAACCGCTGGGCCATCGTCACCGCGTCCTGCCCCGTCATCGCGTCGACGACCAGGAGGACGTGATGGGGCTTGACCTCACGCCGCAGGACCTTCAGCTCCTCGACCATCGCCTCGTCGATGTGAAGGCGACCCGCCGTGTCGAGGAGAACGGGGTTCCACCCGTTCGTCGCCGCCTGGTCCAGGGCCTCGCCCGCGATCTCGACGGGCGACTGCCCCTCGGCGCCGTGGACGGGCAGCCCCAGCTCTCCGCCGAGGACACGGAGCTGCTGGATGGCCGCGGGCCGGTACACGTCGGCCGCGACCAGGAGGGGCCGGAAGCCCTCGCGCTGGAAGTGACGCCCCAGCTTCGCGACGCTCGTCGTCTTGCCGGAGCCCTGGAGGCCCAGGACCATGATCACCGTCGGCGGCCGGGGGGCCATCGTGAGCCGGTGCGCGGCGCCGCCCAGGAGGTCGACCAGTTCCCCGTGGACGATCTTCACGACCTGCTGGCCAGGGGTGAGGCTCTGGAGGACCTCGTGCCCCACCGCCTTCTCGCGGACGCGCTCGACGAAGGAACGGACCACCTTGAAGTTGACGTCGGCCTCGAGGAGGGCAACCCGGACCTCCCGGAGCGCCTCCTGGATGTTCTCCTCGGTCAAGCGGCCGGCGCCTCGGAGGCGGTCGAAGATCGCCTCGAGCCGCTCTGTCAGGGCTTCGAACATGACTCGGCTCGGTATCCCTCAGCGGGTGTCGATCATGCGGGAACGCCGAAAAGCACTTTAGGCTACAGGAGATCCGGCCCAGCGTCAACCTCGCCCGGACCAGCGAGGACCCGTGCGCCGGGCGCCTACGAGGCCGAGGGGAGGGGCGCGACGAAGACCCAGGCCGGGCAGCCGCCGGGGAGCCCCCCGGGGCGCGTAGCCTGAAGCGCCTGGGCCTCCCGGAGCAGCGTCCGGGCGAGCTCGCTGCCGGGATCCAGGACCGCGGCGCGTCCCGCGAACGAGACCGCCTCCGGCCCGCACCCGGCATGGAGCGCCGCCCGCGCCAGCAGGAGCGCGGTATCCGGGAACTCGGGCTCGATGGCCCGGAGCCTCGCCCGCGCCGCGTCGGCCTCGGTCCGCTGGCCCATGACGGTCGCCAGCTGGGCCACGCCGTACCATGCGTCGAACGATCCGGGCGTCTCCCGGGCGAGCCGCCGGTAGAGCGCCAGCGCCTCGGGACGGCGGCCCTCGCGCTCCAGCCAGTGCGCCAGCCCCTGCTCGGCGTCCGGGTTCATCCGGTCCGGCATCGGCCCCTGCCCCACGTTGGCCAGGAGATAGACGGCCACGACGAGCGCGCCCGCCATCGCGCGCGCTCGCAGGCTGGCCTGGACGGCCGCCCAGCGGACGCCCGCCCCCGCGAACAGCGCGAGGAGGGGGATCAGGGGCGCGCGGTAGCGCGCCGTGACGAAGAACGCGGCGACGGTGAGCCCGAGCGTCACGACGGACGCGGCGAGCAGCGGTGCCCGCCGCGCCGCCACGCCGAGACCGATCGCCGCCAGCGGGAGCAGGATGCCGAACGGGAAGGCCAGCCCCGGCGCCTTCCAGAGCAGCACCCGGAGGACCGGGGACCACCGACGGGCCGGATAGAGCTCCTGATTTCGCGGGATCTCAGCCCCGCCGACGAGCAGCCCGAGCTTTCGCGCCTGAAGGGCGAGGAACCCCACGGGATCGCTCCCAGCGTACACAGTCACGCGCTTCACGAAGAAGCGCGACGCGGGTCCCGCGCCCGAAACACCGTGGAGCCGCGGCGCGCGGACGAGGGCCTGCCAGTCGCGCCCGGGCCGCATCCCGACCGTGGCGTCGTATCGGGGATTGTTGCCCAGGTAGAGGTTGATCCCCGAGTTCGAAGAGATGAGGACGAGCTCGCCGCCCACCGTCCAGTTTCTGAGCGTCACCGGACCGATCGCGATCGCCGCACCCAGGAGCAGCCAGCCCGCGCGCCGGCGCGCGGCGAGCACGAGGACGGGGAGCAGGACGAGCGCCGGAGCGTTCACGACGGCGGTGAGCCCGCCCAGGAGCCCCGTGGCGAGCCAGCCGCGGCCGCCGCGCTCCGCCGGCGCCCGGACGGCGCAGTACAGCGTGGCCATCTGCAGGCCAATCGCCAGCGACGGCGCGAGCAGCTCTCCGTCGAAGTAGATCAGCACCCCGTACGCGGCCACGGCCAGGCCCGCGCCGAGCCCTACCGCCCGGCCGAATACGCGCACGCCGATGGCGCAGGTGAGCGCGGCAGTGAGGCCCCCCAGCCCCGCCTGGACGAGGCGGGGCGCCAGGAAGCCCGGACCGGCGATCCGCAGGATCGCGGCGAGAAAGTACGGGTAGCCGGGCGGCTGCCAGTACACTGGCTCCGCCCATCCTTCCCCGGCCGCCAGGGCACGGGAGGCCCAGTAGTAGGTCTCGGCGTCGAGGACAGGGTGCTCGAAGTAGGGACTCTGCCGGAGCGCCAGGACGTGAGCGAGCCGAAGGGCGAGAGCTACCGCGAAGACAGCGGCGGACAACGGCCAGGCCCGGATCTCGCGCGAAGGGTTCACCCCTCCCCGGAGCCGGCCGTCACTTCCGCCCGGCCTGGGCCTTCTTCTCGGGGCGCTCGGCCCTGGACGGGGCCGCGGCGGCGGGCCGATCGACCTTCGCCGGCGGCTTCTTGGCGGGTGCGGGCCGCCGGGCGAGACTCTCCTTCAAGGCGTCCATGAGGTCGATCACCTGCGCGCGCTGCGCCTCGGGCCCGACCGCGGTGACCTCACGCCCCGCGACCTTCTGCTCGACCGCGGCGAGGACTCGCTGGCGGTAATCGTCCTCGTACTGTCCGGGTGCGAACTCGTCGTGCGACAGCTCATCGACGAGACGCACCGCCAGCTCGATCTCACCGTCCTTGATCTTCGCGGTCTGGCCCTTCTCGATCTCGCCGAAGTCCCGGACCTCGTCCGCGAAGTACATCGTGTGGAGCATGAGGCCGCCCTGGGCGGCGCGAACCAGAACGAGGCTCTCCTTGCCGCGCATGACGAACTTGGCGAGCGCGACCCGGTCCGTCCGCGCCATCGCGTCGGCGAGCAGGCGGTACGCCTTCTCCCCGCCCTTGTCCGGCCCGAGGTAGTACGTCTTCTCGAAGTAGATCGGGTCCACCCTCGCGAGGGGAACGAACTCGGCGATGTCGATCACCTTGGACGCCTCGCCTTCGAGACCCTTCAGCTCCTCGTCGGTGAACCGGACGTACTCGTCCTTCTGGACCTCGTAGCCCTTGACCAGGGCCGTCCGGTCCACGACCTCCTTGCACACGGGGCAGTAGGTCTGCTGGCGGATCCGGCTCCCGCACTTCGCGTGAAGAAGGTTGAAGCTCACCCCGGCCGAGGAGGCCGCCGCGTACATGCGGACCGGGATCGACACCAGTCCGAAGGAGATCGTGCCCGACCCGATCGAGTGCGGTGGCATGAAGGGACCCCTCCCCGCCGGAAAACTCGAGGTGACGAAGCGTTTTGCACCGTACCACGGGGCCCGCTATGCTTCAAAGCGCCCCCGGGACCCGCTACCACTTGGGGTCGGCACGGAGGCAAGGGCCATCCCCTAGTGATCGACGAGCGGCCTCCCCAGCTGGACGTCTACCGCCGGAAGCGCGATCCCGACCGCACCCCGGAGCCCTTCGGGGGCGGGCGGCGGGGAGCGGGCGGCCTGTTCGTCATCCAGCAGCACGCCGCCCGGCGCCTCCACTACGACCTCCGCCTGGAGATGGCGGGAGTGCTCAAGAGCTGGGCCGTCCCCAAGGGGCCGTCGGTCCGGCCCGAGGTCAAGCGCCTGGCCGTCCAGGTCGAGGATCACCCGCTCGAGTACGCCGACTTCGAAGGGGTCATCCCGAAGGACAACTACGGCGCCGGGGCCGTCATCGTCTGGGACCACGGGCGCTACCGCTCGGCCAAGCCCGAGGATCTCCTGGCCCAGCTCGCGCGCGGGCTCGTCGAGGTGGAGCTCCGCGGCCACAAGCTGCGGGGGCGCTGGACCCTCGCCCGGATGGGCGGCAAGGAGGGCCAGGGGAAGGACTGGCTCCTCATCCGGAAGGCCGGGGAGCCGGTCCCGGCGGAGGAAATCACGGAGCGCTACCCCCGGTCGGTCCGCTCCGGGCTCACGCTCGATGAGATGCGCGACGCAGGCGCCCTGCGGGATGCTCTCCGGGGACGCCTGCGGGACCTCGGCGCGCCCGTTCGGGAGGTGCCGGTTCGGAAGCAAGGCTTCATGCTCGCGACCCCGGCGACGCGCGCTCCCGAGGACGTGGACTGGCTGTTCGAGATCAAGCACGACGGCGTGCGGGTCCTGGCGGAGCGCGCGGGAGACGCGGTGACCCTCGTCGGCCGGAGCGGCCAGGTCGTGACGGGGCGCTACCCGGAGATCGTCTCGGCGCTCCGCGCGCTCGCGTTCGATCACGTGCTGATGGACGGCGAGATCGTGGCGCTCGACGCGCGGGGCGTATCGAGCTTCCAGCTGCTCCAGGCGCGCATGGGCCTCACCCGACCGGGGGACGTGACCCGCGCGCTGGCCGTCGTGCCCGTCGAGGCCGTGTTCTTCGACTGCCTCGCCCTCGAGGGCCACGACCTCCGGCGCCTGCCCCTCGACGCTCGGAAGGCGTGCCTCGCGCGGATCCTGCCGCCGCTCGGCGTCGTGCGTTACGGTGGCCATGTGGAGGCCGACGGCCCGGCCTTCCTGGAGGCGGCCGACGAGGCCCGGCTCGAGGGCATCGTGGCCAAGCGCCGGGCGAGCACCTACGTCGCGCGGCGCTCGGACGCCTGGCTCAAGATCAAGTGCCAGCACCGGCTGGAGTTCGTGGTCGGCGGGTATACCGACCCCCAGGGAAGCCGGGCCCGCTTCGGCGCCCTGCACCTCGGTCTCTACGACGGGGGACGGCTCGTCTACGTGTCGAAGGTCGGCACGGGCTTCGACGGCCCGGAGATCGAGCGGCTCTGGGCGAGCCTGGGGCCGCTGCGCCGGGACACGTCGCCGTTCGACGCCGGCACCCCCGGCGGGCGCGGCCACCACTGGGTCGAGCCGCGGCTCGTCGCGGAGGTGCGGTTCACCGAGTGGACGCGGGACGGCGGGATCCGCCATCCCATCTACCTCGGCCTCCGGAATGACGTGCGCCCCGAGGACTGCCGGCGCGAGCCGCCGGACACCGACTGGTCCGACGCGGCCGAACGGCTCCGGGCCGAGCCGGAATCGATCGAGGGCGCGGCTGACTCGGCGGCGCACGGCGGCTCACCGCGCGAGGCCGCGCCGCCGGCGCCTCGGGTGCGGCTGACCAACCTCGACAAGGTCTTCTGGCCGGCCGAGGGCTACACGAAGGGCGACCTGATCGCCTACTACGACGCGATCGCGCCCGTGATGCTCCCCTACCTTCGCGATCGGCCGATCGTCCTCACGCGCTACCCCGACGGCATCGCCGGCAAGTCCTTCTTCCAGAAGGACGCCCCGGAGTTCGCTCCCGGCTGGGTCCGGACGGAACGGATCTACTCGAAGGACACCGACCGCGACATCGACTACTTCGTCGTCGACGACGCCGAGATGCTCCGGTACGTGGCGAACATGGGCACCATCCCGATCCACGTGTGGAGCGCACGGATCCCGACGCTCGAGCGTCCGGACTGGCTCGTCCTCGATCTCGACCCGAAGGGCGCGCCGTTCACCGATGTCGTGCGCGTCGCGCAGGCGGTCCACCGAGTCCTCGACGACCTCGAGCTGCCGAGCCACGTGAAGACGTCGGGCGCCACCGGGCTGCACGTCCTGGTGCCCGCGGGCGGCCGGTACACACACGAGCAGACCCGGACCCTCGCGCGCCTGCTCGCCACTCTCGTGATGGAGGCGGTCCCGGCCATCGCCACGCTCGCGCGCCCGCTCGGGGCGAGGGCGGGCAAGGTGTACGTGGACTTCGGTCAGAACGGCCACGGCCGCACGATCGCCGCGCCGTTCTCGGTCCGGCCGCTCCCGGGGGCTCCGGTCTCGTGCCCCCTCGACTGGAGCGAGGTGACCGGGCGGCTCGATCCGACCCGCTTCACGATCCGCACGGTGCCACGCCGCTTCGCGCGGCGTGCGGACCCCCTGGCGCCCGTGCTCGGCGCCGGGATCGACATGGCCGCGGTGCTCGAGCGCATGGACGCGCGCCGCGCCGAGCGCGGGACGCCGGGCGAGTGAGCTCTTCCCCACGCCGGAGCCGGTTGCCGTAGGCGCCGCCGGTGGCCGGGTCTACGTCAAAGGCGTGGCTCGCCCAGCGCCGGCGCCACCGCGCCTGATCGGCGTGCCGAGGCGCGGCTACGCGGGCGGCTCGACGGCGGCGACGGTGCCCAGGAGGCTCACCAGCTCCCGCGCGAGCGCGGCGCCGGTCCCGGACTCCTCGTGCTTGAAGTAGACGAACGCGTCGCGCCACTCGGCGCGCGCAGCGGTCCGGGCCCACCCGGCGAGCTCGTCCACCCCGTACGTGCGATCCCGGAGGCGGAGGTAGCCGAAGTCCGCCGTCACGACGGCGGGCGTGCTACCCGCCTCCGTGTCGGCGATACAGAGGGCCGCGTTCCGGGCGCGGAGGACGTCGTAGACCTCCTCGTCGAGCCATGACGCGTGGCGGAACTCGACGGCCATCCGAACTGACGGCGGGACCAGGGCCAAGCAATCCCCGAGGCGCCCGGTATCCCTCCGGAAGTTCGGCGGCAGCTGGAGGAGAAGCGGCCCGAGCTTCGCGCCCAGCCCGCCGACCGTGTCGAGAAGGTAGCGCAAGGGTTCGGCGACGTCGCGCAGGCGGGCGAAGTGGGTGATCCGCTGCGGGACCTTCAGGGCGAACACGAACCCCGCCGGGGTGTCCTGGTCCCAGCCGGCGATCGTCTTCCCGGTGGGCATCCGGTAGAAGGTATTGTTGAGCTCGACGGTGCGAAAGCGTTCGGCGTAGTACGGCAGCATCCGGGCGGCCTGAAAGCCCTCGGGATAGAAGCTGCCCCGCCACTCGGGGTAGCTGTAGCCGGAGGTGCCGACGTAGATCATGCGGCCCGGGCACGCGGCGCGCGTCAGACGGTGGCGGCGCTGAGCGCGGCGGCCCGGAACCGTCGCACCTCGCTCGCCGGGTCAGCGGCCGTGAAGATCGCGGACCCGGCGACCAGCGTCGTGGCCCCGCGCAGCGCGAGAGGGCGGCAGTGCTCGAGCTTGACGCCGCCGTCCACCGCCACGTCGAGCGGGCGCTCCCCGAGGCGGTTCCTCAGATCCACCAGCTTCGCGTAGGTCGCCGGGATGAACGCCTGGCCGCCGAAGCCCGGGTTGACCGACATGACCAGCACGAGGTCTGCGGCGTCGAGCACGTAGTCGAGCACCGTGGTCGGCGTCCCGGGGTTCAGGGCCACTCCGGCCCGCGCCCCCAGCTCCCGGATCCGGCCGAGTGTCCGATGGAGATGCGGGCACGCCTCCACGTGCACGGTGAGGGCGCTCCCCCCCGCCTGGACGTACGTCTCGAGGTAGGCGTCGGCGTTCTCGACCATCAGGTGGAGGTCGAGCGGCAACCGCGTGTGCTTCCGGATCGCCTCGATGACCAGCGGGCCTATCGTGAGGTTCGGCACGAAGTGCCCGTCCATCACGTCCACGTGGATCTGGTCGGCGCCCCCCGCCTCGACCCGCGCGATCTCGTCGGCGAGGGAGGCGAAGTCCGCGGAGAGGATCGATGGAGCGATCTTGATCATGGCTGCCTCCTGAGCCGATGCGCGGTAAAGCCGTCGGAGCCGTGACGATGTGGCGTCATTCGGAGGATGTCGGGCGCCGCCCGGCACGCCGCGGGGACGGTGGAGGGCAAGGCGTCGGGCTCGAAGTCCGGCTGGCGGGCCCGGAGGCCCGCGACCACCGCCTCGTTCTCCTCGGGCTCGAGCGAGCACGTCGCGTAGACGAGGACCCCGCCCGGCCGCACCAGCGCCGCGGCGGCGTCGAGGATCGCCGCCTGACCGGCGGCGAGGGTCGCGAGGTCCTCCGGCCGCCGGCGCCACTTGCCGTCGGGGTTCCGCCGGAGCACGCCCAGGTTCGAGCAGGGCGCATCGACCAGGACCCGGTCGCACGTGGCGCCGAGGTCCGCGGCGAGACCGCGGGCGTCGGCGTGCCGAGGCGCGACGATCGTGGCGCCCATGCGCGCGCACGCCGATCGGAGAAGGCCGAGCCGTCCGGCGTGAGGATCCGCCGAGACGATCCGACCCCGGTTCTCCATGAGCGCCGCCAGGTGCGTGGTCTTCGTCCCCGGCGCCGCGCACACGTCCGCGACCGTCTCTCCCGGCCGGGGCCCGAGTGCGTGTCCCACCAGGATCGCCGCCTCGTCCTGGACGGCGGCCGCGCCCTCCCGGAGGGGCGCGAGCGCCCGCAGATCCCCGGCGCGATCGAGCGACAGCCCCTCGGGCGCGAACCGCGTCGGCACGGCACCGACGCCCGCCGCCTGGAGGGCCGCAGCGACCGCGGCAGCCGTCATGCGCAGCGTGTTGGCCCGGAGCACCACCGGCGGCGCCTCGTTCATGGCCAGCGCCAGCGCCTCCGCCTCGACGGGCCCGTAGCGGGCGCACCAGCGCCGGACGAGCCACGTGGGGTGCGACGCGCGCAGCGCGAGGGCTTCCACGGGATCCTCCGCGGTCGGCACCGGCCACGGGCGCGGCTCGCTCGCCACTGCGCGCAGGACGCCGTTGACGAACGCGGCCGCCCCCGCCGAGCGGCGCCGCTTGGCCAGCTCTACCGCCTCGTGCACCGCGGCCCACGGCGGGATGCGGTCGAGAAACGCGAGCTGGTACGCCGTGAGCCGGAGCAATGCTCGCACCCAGGGCGCCAGGTCCTCGATGGCCCGCCGCGACGCGCGCCCGATCGCCCAGTCGAGACGCCGCTGCCAGCGGAGCGTTCCCAGCGCGAGCTCCGTGACGAGGGCACGGTCCCGCGAATCAAGCCCGGCGCGGTCCACGAGCGCCTCGAGCAGCCGATCCGCGTATGCCTCGGTGGTCTCCACGCGAACGAGGACCTCGAGTGCGACGCCGCGGGCCGACGCCCGGCGGGGCGCGGAGCGCGGGCGGGACCCGGGCGCCGCCGCTGCGGGGCGCACGGCGTCAGAGGCGCGGGACCGTGACGCCAACCGGCGCTCCCGGACCGAGGCGCGCGCCCCGCAGGTACGCGTCCCAGTCCATCGCTCGACGGTTCTCCGGCTGGACCTCGATCGGCTCCAGGAGACCGTCGCCCGTCCCGACGGCCAGCCGTTCCTGGACCGGGGTGAGCACACCGGGCTCGCCGTGGCCCGCAATCGCCCGCGCGCGCCAGATCAGGAGGCGCCCGCCCGGCGCGACGGTGTACGCCCCGGGCCACGGATTGAGCCCGCGCACCCGCGCGGCGAGGGCCGCGGCCGGCTCCGTCCAGTCGAGCAGGCCGTCCTCCTTGCGGAGCCGGGGCGCCAGGGTCGCCGCCTCGGAGGCCTGCGGGCGGGGGACCAGGGTGTCCAGCCGCTCGAGCGTCTCGAGGAGCACCTCGGCGCCGAGCACGGCCAAGCGCTCGGCCAGCTCACCGGCAGTCTCCTCGACCCCGATCGCCGTCAGCCGCTGCAGGAGGAGAGGGCCCGTGTCCATTCCCGCGTCCATCTGGAAGGTCGTGACCCCGGTCTCGCGCTCGCCGCGAATGATGGCCCACGCGATCGGCGCAGCGCCCCGATACCGCGGGAGCAGCGACGCGTGGACGTTGATCGAGCCGCGCGGGGGCACGTCCAGAACCGGGCGCGGAAGGATCTGGCCGAAGGCCACCACCACCGCGACATCGGCCGCGTGCTCGGCCAGCCGCTCGGGCCAGCCGGGATCGCGGAGCCGAACCGGCTGGAGCACGGGAATCCCCCGCTTGAGAGCCAGGGCCTTGACCGGCGACGCGTGCGATCGCTGCCCACGGCCGGCCGGCCGGTCCGGCTGCGTCACGGCGGCGGCCACGTGGTGATGGCTGAGCAGGGCATGGAACGTGGGAAGCGCGAAGGCGGGAGTGCCGTAGAACAGCACGCGCATGGGATCCGGCCGAGCCGCCGCTAGAGAGCTCCCCCGCGCAGACGACCGGGCTCGGCCCGAGGGACAGGCACCGGGGGCGACTCGGGGCTCAAAGCCTCACCCCGGCCGCGGCCGACTGCTCCGGAAAGCCGGTGCGCTTGATCTGCCGCTTTAGCCGGTCCCGCGTCATCTTGTCGAGATGGTCGATGAACAGGACGCCGTCAAGGTGATCGATCTCGTGCTGGAGCACGCGGGCCAGGAGCCCCGACGCGCGGCGCCGGAGCGGCGCGCCCGTCCGGTCCATCGCCTCCACGACCACCCACTCCGCGCGCCGAACGTCCGCGAAGATCCCGGGGAGCGACAGGCAACCTTCTTCCCCCACCTGCTCGCCACTCTGGTCGACGATCATCGGGTTCAGATAGGCCCGCGCGGCGCCGCGGCCCTCGTCGACGACCAGCATGCGGAGCTCGATGCCCACCTGGGTGGCCGCGAGCCCGATGCCCACCTCGGTGTGCATCGTCTCGATCATGTCGTCGAGCCAGCCCTCGATCGCCGGCGTCACCTCGCCGACCGGCGGCGCCTTGCGCCGCAGGACCGGGTCTCCGTAGAGCCGCACCTCCAGTACCGCCATGTGGCTCCCTCCCCCCTTCTCCCTTCGGACTAGCATTGTACCGCCCCTCACGGGAGCTCGACCGGATCCATGTCGACCGCCAGGCGCGTTCTCCCGAGGCGCCGCCGGCCCCGCAGGGGTTCGAGGACGCGTGCCACGAGGGCCGGGAGCTCGGACCCGGCCAGCAGGACGACCTGGCTTCGGGCGCCCGCGAGCATCGCCGGGCCGAGCACCGTCGCCCCGGCGGCAGCCCCGCGCGCTGCCAGATCGTCCGCCAGCCGGGCCGCGTCCGGGCCCTCGAGTAGCAGGCGCCCCATCCGCCGCGCCGGCGGGTAGCCCAGCTCCCGGCGCTCGGCCCACTCCGGCTCGTAGAAGCGCTCGGGCTCGGCCCGGGCCACCGCCAGGAGCGCCGGGTGCTCCGTCAGGAAGGACTGGAGCCACACGCTGCCGCCCGGTTCGACGGCCTCGGCCAGGCGCCACGCGAGCTGGAACGTCCGCTCGGCCGCGCGGAAGTCGGGAAGGTTGAGCGTCGCGTCCGCGAGGACGAGGGCGCCGAGCGTGACCGGGGTCTCCTCGGCCAGGCGCAAGGCCATGGTGGTGCCCACGAGCACCCGCGCCGACCCCGAGCGGAATGCGTCCCTCGTGGCCTCCGCGTGGCCCGGCGCGATCGTCGAGTCGTAGCGAACCACCTGCGCCTCGGGGAATGCCTCCCGGGCCTCCGCCTCGAGCCGCTCCGTGCCCCAGCCGAGGGGCTGAAGGCGCCGGCCCCGACAGCGACCGCAGAGGCTCGCGGCCGGGACCCGACGGCCGCAGAGCCGGCACGCGAGCGCGCGCGTCTCCCGATGATAGAGCAATGCCAGCCGACAGCGCCCGCAGCGGCGCACCGCCCCGCAGTCCGCGCAGGCCAGGGTGCGCGCGAACCCGAGCCGGTTGAGGATGAGCAGCACGGAGCCACCGCGCCCGAGCGCCTCGCGCACGGCGTCGCGGAGCCCGGGGGAGAGGCTCGCCTCCGCGGCGTGCTCGGCGTCCAGGGCCACCCGCTCGACGGTGGGCCACGAGCCTTGCGCGGACGGCTCCCGCGCGAGCGCACCGCTGAGGACGGCCACCCAGCTCTCGAGGCTCGGCGCGGAGCTCGTCAGCAGGCTTGCACCCCCCTCACGCCGCGCCCGCTCGAGCGCGACGTCGCGCGCGTGCCAGCGCGGAGCATCCGGAGCCTTGTGGGCGGGATCCTCCTCGTCGAGGACAACCGTGAGCCCGAGCTGCGATAGCGGGAGCCACAGGGCGGCGCGCGTGCCGACGGCCAGTCGGGCCTGGCCCATGCGGCACGCCCACCAGGCGGCCCAGCGCTCGCGTGGAGCGACTGCGCTCGTGACGAGCCGCGCCGGCCGAGCTTGACGTGCCTCGAGCCGGGCGGCCCAGGTCCGCGCTTGCTCGATCTCGGGGGCGAGGACCAGCACCCCCCCGCCCCCGGCGAGCACGGCCGCCACCCGCTCCTCGACAAGGGCACCGCGGGACCGCCCGGTCGCGAGCGCGCCCCGGGCGCCGGGCCGGGCCGGGACGGCGAGCGGCAGGTCCCGGGGCCCGTTCGAGCGCGCGCCCGGCGGAAGCGCGCGGAAGACGGCCTCACCCCAGGCGCTGACCGTCTCATCCGCCGCCCAGCGAGCGAGATCGAGCAGCGGCGGCGTCAGGGCGGGAACGGCGTCGAGAACCGAGGTGATGGCCTCCAAGCCGTCGCCGGCGCCGTCCTCCACCGCCGCCACGACCGCGGGCCGCGAGCGGCCTCGGAACGGCACGCGCACCCGCTGGCCCGGCGCCACGCGCCCGTCCAGCTCGGGGGGGACGCGATACGTGAAGGTACGAGGAACCGGAAGGTCGGTGACGACGTGGGCGAGCAGGAGATCCGGCCTCAAGCGCCGGCCGGCGCCTGACCCCGGACCCGGTCGTACTCGCGCCGGATGAGCTTGAGGTCGTCGTACGCCTGGCGCCGGTAGGCCGGGCCGGGGTTCCGCAAGAGGAACGCGGGATGGAAGGTCGGGATCACGACGGCCGCCCCCAGGCGATGGAGCTGGCCCCGCAGCCGGCTGATCGGCTCCCGCGTCCGGAGGAGCTGCTGGGCAGCGAACGTGCCCAGCGCACAGATCACGCCGGGCTGGATGGCGGCGAGCTGCCCCGCCAGGAACGGCGCGCACGCCCCGATCTCTTCGGGCTCGGGGTTCCGGTTGCCCGGGGGCCGGCACTTCACGATGTTGCAGATGTAGACTTCCTCGCGCGGGATGCTCACCGACTCCAGCATCTTCGTGAGCAGCTGACCGGCACGGCCCACGAAGGGCTTGCCCTGACGGTCTTCTTCCTCGCCCGGACCCTCGCCGATGATGACGAGCCGAGCCTCTGGGCTGCCGGTGCCGAACACGATCGTGGTCCGCCCCGTGGACAGCTTGCAGCGCGTGCATCCGACGCTGGCCGCCTCGACTCGCCGAAGGGCGGCCGGGGGCCCGCCGAGCGGCTCGCCGGCGAGCGGCAGGTCCCGGATCCCGAGAGCCTGCTGGAAGCGCAGATGATCGGCCAGGGCTCGGGCGGCCTCGGCGAGGCCGGTGGGGTCGGCCGCCACGTCAGGTCGCCGCCTGGGGCTCGCGCACGGCGCGCCGCAGCTCCTCGACCCGGTCGAGGATCAGGTCGGCCACCTCGACCTTGGGCCGGCGGGGCAGCGCGACGACCCCGCCCCAGCGGTCGAGCAGGACGACCTCGTTGTCGGTCGCATCGAAGCCGATGTCGGTGCGGCTGACGTCATTCGCGACGATGAGGTCCACCCCCTTGGCCACGAGCTTCGCGCGGGCGTGCTCGCGGAGCTCGTGCGTCTCCGCGGCGAACCCGACGAGGAAGCGGGACTCCTTCCGGGCGGAGAGCTCCTGGAGGATGTCGGGCGTCGGGGTGAGATCGAGCGTAAGGCCCTCCTGCCTCGAGCGGATCTTTTCGGTGGCGGGGCGGCTCGCCTGGTAGTCCGCGACCGCCGCCGCCTTGATGACGATGGTCGCCGCCCCGGCCGCGTGGAGCACCGCGTCACGCATCTCGATTGCGGTCTGCACCGGGATGACGCGGATCCCCGGCGGCGGTGGCAGGTGGGTGGGACCGGTGACGAGCGTCACGACCGCGCCCCGCCGGGCGGCCTGCGCGGCGATCGCGTACCCCATCCGGCCCGACGAGCGATTGGTCAGGTAGCGGACGGGATCGAGCGGCTCCCGCGTTGGGCCGGCCGTGACCAGGACGTGGTCGCCCGCGAGATCGCGCCGCGGCCACAGCAGTCGAACGGCGGTCTCGACGATGTCCGCGACCTCGGGGAACCGTCCCTGGCCGTGAAGCCCGGAGGCGAGATCCCCGTGGCCGGGCTCGAGCACGGCGGCCCCGCGGGCCCGGAGCGTCCCCACGTGGGCCCGCACCGCGGGGTGGTCCCACATGCCGCCGTCCATGGCGGGGGCGAACAGCACGGGACCGCGGACGGCGAGGAGCAGCGTCCCGAGGAAGTCGTCGGCCAGTCCGAGCGCTGCGCGCGCCAGCGCGTGGGCCGTGGCCGGCGCGACGACGGTGAGGTCGGCGCGTTCGGCGAGCGCCACGTGCTCAACGGCCGCCGGTTCCTGCGGGTCGAAGAGGTCCGTCAGGACCGGTCGGGCGGACAGCGTCCGGAACGTCAGCGGCGCTACGAACTCGCGCGCGGCCGCGGTCATCACGACCGTGACACCCGCCTCCGCGCGCCGGAGCTCGCGCAGCAGGTAGGCAGCCTTGTACGCGGCGATGCTTCCCGTGACGGCGAGGATCAGCTCGCGGCCGGCCAACGCCATCACGCGCCTCCCGAAGCGCCCGCCGGGCTCAGGCCGGGGGAGCGGAGGTCTTGTCCGTCTCCTCCGGCTTCTTCAGCTGAATCTTGCCGGCGATGACCTCCTCCAGGGCGACGGAGGTCCACTTCCGGCGCTTCGTCTCAACCTGAGGCTGCGCGCCCCGGTTGAGCTGCCGGCTTCGCTTCGCTGCGAGCACGACGAGCACGTAGCGATTGGAGATCTGCTCAAGACACTTCTCCAGCGGTGGGAACGACATCACGCAGCACCTCCCGGGAGAGTCGCCTGGACTCCCCCGCCCACCGGCAAGTCCGGCAGGCTCAGAGTGAGACGGGACGCGCGGCAGCGCTCTGCCTCGATGATGCACGCGAGCTGCCGCAGGGCCTCGTCGAGATGGCGGTTGACGATGACGTAATCATACTCGCGCCAGGCGGCGATCTCGTCGACCGCCCGCGCGAGGCGGCGGCCGATCTCCCGCGGCGCGTCCGACTTGCGCTCCTTGAGCCGCGCCTCGAGCTCCCGCATCGAAGGAGCCACCACGAAGACGTAGAGGCCCTGCGGGTAGCGCCCGCGGAGCTGCCGGGCGCCCTGCGTGTCGATGTCGAGCAGGATGTCCTCCCCCCGGTCGAGCACCGTCTCCAGCGTCCGCGCGGCCGTGCCGTACAGATGACCGTGCACGCGTGCCCACTCCGCGAACTCGCCCCGATCGACCATCTGCTGGAAGACCGGCTCGGAGACGAAGTTGTAGGCCTGCCCCTCGATCTCTCCGGGGCGCGGGCTGCGCGTCGTGTAGGAGACCGAGTAGGACAGGTTCGCCACGGTCTTGCGGATCTCACGGCACAGCGTCGTCTTCCCGGCCCCGGAGGGGGCCGACACCACGATGAGCATGCCTCGACGGGGCGATACGGCAGTCACTCGACGTTCTGCACCTGCTCCCGGATGCGCTCGACGAGGGTCCGCGCCTCCAGGACGCGCGCGACCAGCTCGGCATCGTCCGCCTTCGACGCGATGGTGTTGACCTCCCGGTGGAGCTCCTGGGTCAAGAAGTCCAGCTGCCGGCCCACGGCGCCGCCTTCCGTCAAGAGGATCCGGAACTGGGCGAGGTGGGAGCCGAGCCGAGCGAGCTCCTCCGCGACGTCGCTCCGCGCCGCCCACGTCGCCACCTCCTGGGCGAGCCGGCCGGGGTCCGCCGGCACCTCGCCGAGGATCGTCTGGACGCGATCCCGGAGACGCGTCTGGATCCGCGCCAGCGCCGCCGGAAGGAATCCGCCGACCTCACGCACCCAGGCGCCGAGCCCGTCCACGTGGGAGCCGAGGTCGCGAGCGAGCGCCGCCCCTTCGGTCTGGCGCATCCGGCGCAGCTCATCGAGCGCCTCGATGACGGCGCTCTTGAGGAGGACCGCACCCTCGCCGTCGTCCTCGTCCGTGTCCTCGACCGCCACGACCCCGGGAAGGCGAAGGAGGTCTGTCACCGAGACGTCTGACGGGACACCGGCTACGTCGCCCAGCGCGCGCGCGGCGCGGGCGTACGCGAGAGCGAGCGCGACATCGGTCCGGATGCTGGGGGTGACCGCGGTCGTGCGGCGGAGGGTCACGGTCACGTCCACCCGGCCACGAAGGATGCATCCCTGGACGAGCCGGCGGAGATCAGGCTCGTTCCCGGTGAGACCCTTCGGCAGCTTGAGGCTCACCTCGAGAAACCGGTGGTTGAGGGACCGGGCCTCTGCGATGGCGGCGACGCGCGCACCCCGAGCCTCGCCCCGCCCATACCCCGTCATGCTCACGACCAGGCCCATGGGAATTCTATTGATGCTAGCCGAAGCTGTCGGGGAGTGTCAACGCGCCGGGCACGGACCGACGCCCGCGTGCTGGCATGAACGCTCAATGATGGCGCAACGTTACGGGCCAATCCCGAGGCCCCGAAGAGCTTCCAGGGCGGCGCCTTTGTCGGCTCCCCTTGCCGTGCTTCTTGCCAGAGTGGCGCATTCTACGTTATTAGGAGGTGTTCACGGTACTCGGGCACGGGGTGAATCACGGCCCCGGGAGTGGAGATGGCAAGCAACTCAGGGCCGATTCCCGAAAACCCGCGGCAGTACGTCTGTCCGTCGTGCCATCTTCACCTGCTGTCGTGGACGACGCACACGAACACGATCGAGATGTTCCACAAGGTCGCGCTCTGGTCCGACTTCTGGACGGGCGACGTCCGCCTGATCTGTCAGTACTGCCTCGGGGCGTCCGACATCCTCCCGACCCAGCTCGTGGATCTCCTGCGCCAGCGCTACGGATTTCACATCCCGCACACGACGCCGACGCCGCCCGGCACTCGGCGCGACTGACGCGCCCACGCGCGGCTGGCAGGGCCGCGGCGTTGACAGGCTCGGAAACGCCCCGGTATAGTCCCGACTGCCGATCGCCAGCATCCCAGGAGGTCTCCATGCGTGCCCACCGGCTCACTCGACGCGAGTTCCTTTCCGGCGCCGGCGCCCTCTCGGCCACGGCCGCGCTCCCACGGCCCGCCCGCGCCGAGGCGCGCTCGATCACCGCGTCCCACAGCGTCTCGACCTTCGTCTACGGACAGCACCTCGTCGCGCGGGAGAAGCGCTTCTTCGAGGAGGAGGGCGTGACGGTGGACAAGGGGTTCATCGTGCCGGGCGGGGGCGCGAAGGTGGCGCAGGTCCTCGCCGCGGGCCAGGCGATGTTCGCGCTCGGGGACTCCAACCACCCGCTGAAGATCAGCGAGAAGGGCAAGGAAGCGGTCATCCTCTTTGCCACCGACACCCGGTGCTCGTACGCGAACATCGTGGTGCGGAAGGACCTCTACGACGCGGGCCTCAGCAGTCTCGAGAAGCTCGCCACGATGAAGCGGCCGGCTGGCGGCAAGTGGGTGATCGCGGCGACCGCGATCGGCTCCGGCACCTGGGTCTACGGCAGCCACGTCCTGGAGCAGCAGAAGGCGCCGGACGGGAAGCCGTTGAACAGCCTGGTCGAGTGGGTCGGCGGCGGCGCCTCCACGACCATGCTCGGAGGGCTCAAGGCGGGAAAGTTCGACGCGATCATGGCCGTCCCGGAATGGCTGTGGGCGGCGGAGGACCAGGGCTTCGGGAAGGCGATCTACAGCGTGCTCGACGAGAAGGCGTGGAACCAGGTGTTCGGCGGGGCGCTCCCCGTGACCGTGGGGTACTGCCTGCGGGACGCCATCGAGCGGAATCCGACCGCGGTCCAGGGCTACGTGAGCGCCTGCTACCGGGCGCAGCAGTGGATACAGAAGGCGGCGGACGCGGAGATCCTCGACCTGCTTCACAAGCCGTACATGGACACGTTCTCCCGGGAGGAGGTCCTCAAGTCGATCCGGTACTACAAGGGAATCTTCGACTGGGACTTCCTCGTCGACGAGCGCCAGTACCAGGAGGTCCAGAAGATCTTCCTCACGACGAAGGTGATCGAGGCGCCCATCCCGTTCCAGAAGGCCGTCGACATGTCCTTCGTCCGGAAGGCGTCCCAGCGATCCTGACCGCGCCCCCGCGCGTCCGGATCCAGATCCGCGACCTCACCAAGACGTTCGCGGCCGGTGGCAGCGCCACGCGGGCCGTCGACGGTGTCTCGTTCGACGTCCAGGACAAGGAATTCGTCGCCCTGGTGGGCCCGTCCGGCTGCGGCAAGTCCACCATCCTCAACATGATCGCGGGCCTCGTCGCACCGACCGGCGGCGTGATGCGCGTGGACGGACAGGCTCTCACCGGTATTCCGCCCCAGGTGGGATACGTGTTCCAGAAGGACACGGTCCTCCCCTGGCGCACCGTCCTGCAGAACGTCACGCTCGGCCTCGAGTACCGGGGGGTGCCCCGCGCCGAGCGCGAGCGGCGGGCCCGGGAGGCCATCCGGCTGGCGGGGCTTGACGGATTCGAGGACGCGTTCCCGGCAACCCTGTCCGGCGGGATGCGCCAGCGCGTGGCGCTGATCCGCACCCTGGTGGTCGAGCCCGAGATCCTCCTGATGGACGAGCCGTTCGGCGCGCTCGACACGCACACAAAGCTCCGGCTCCAGGGCCAGCTGCTGGCCCTCTGGATCGGCAGGCGTCAGACCGTGGTCTTCGTGACGCACGACCTGGCGGAGGCCATCACCCTCGCTGACCGCGTCATCGTCCTGACGAGCCGACCCGGGCGCATCAAGCACGTCCACGCGGTCAAGCTTCCCCGCCAGCGCGACGTCATCCGCATCCGGGAGACGGACCAGTACGCCCGGGAGTTCAGCGCCCTCTGGCACGTGCTGGGGGAGGAGTTCGCGAAGGGGGAGACGGCCGAGGAGGCCGGAGGAACCGCATGACGGATCGGGCGCGCGTCAACGCCTGGCGGCTCGCGATCCTGATCCTGACCTTCGGCCTGTGGGAGGGGCTGACGCACCCCGCGATCACGAAGGCGGTCTCCCGGGTCGTCTACTTCGTCGATCCCTTCTTCATCAGCCGGCCCTCGGCGATCTGGAGCCGGTTCTGGTACCTGAACTCCGGCGCCGTGCGGGTGCCGCTCTGGCAACTCCTGGTCTCCACCCTCGAGTCCACGCTGCTGGGCTTCGTGGTGGGCGTCGGCAGCGGGTTCGTCGCCGGCCTCGTGCTCGGGCGGAATGCGCGCCTGGCGGCCGTGCTGCAGCCCTACATCGTGGCGTTCAACTCGCTGCCCCGGATCGCGCTGGTGCCGCTGGTGACGATGATCTTCGGCTTCGGGCTGCTCGCGAAGGTCGTGCTCGCCTGGCTCATCGTCTTCTTCATCGTCTTCTTCAACACGTTTCAGGGCGCGCGCGGGGTCGATCCGGACCTCGTCCACGCCGCGCGCTTCCTCGGCGCTTCCGAGCCTCAGGTGATGCGGACAGTGATCGTCCCGTCGGCCCTGGCCTGGACGTTCGCGTCGCTGACGCCGTCGGTGTCCTTCGCCCTGATCGGCGTCGTGATTGGCGAGTTCATCGGCGGGGAATCGGGGGGCGGCATCGGCTACCTCATCATCGCCTCGCTCGGCAATCTCAACGCCGCCGACATGATGGTCGCGCTCCTCGTCCTCGGCCTGACCGGCATCGTCCTCGCGCTCGGCATCCATCAACTGGAGGCGCGCCTCCTCCGCTGGCGCCCCGAACACCAGGCGCGTGGCTGAACGCCGGAGGTCCGCGCCGGGCGCGAGCCCGCAGGCGACCCCGGGAAGCCCCACGGCCGCGGCGGCCCCGCGAAGCCGGGTCTGGAAGGAGAGCGCGCTCGTGGCCCTGCTCTGCGCGGGGCTTGCAGTCACCCAGACCTGGCCCGCGGCCGTTCACCTCGGCTCCGTGGTGTCCGACCTGGGAGATCCGCTCCTGACGACGTGGATCCTGGCGTGGGACGTCCACGCCCTGACGATGGCGCCCCTGCGGTTCTTCGACGCCAACATGTTCCACCCCCATCGCTTCACCCTCGCCTACACGGAGCACCTCCTCGGGCTGGTGCCGCTCGTCGGGCCGGCGCGCCTGGCGGGCGCGGGCCCGCTCCTGGCGCACAACCTCGTGTGGCTCGCCACGTTCCCGCTGACGGGCCTGACCATGTTCTGGCTCGTGCGACATCTCACGGGCCACGCGGGCGCGGCGGCGGTGGCAGCCGTCCTCTACGCCTTCTCGCACTTCCGGTTCGGGCAGCTCGGCCACATCCAGGTGCTGAGCCACCAGTGGCTTCCGTTCATGCTCCTCGGGCTTCACCGCGCCGCCGAGGGCGGCGCGCGGTGGCGCAACGTGTGGCTCGCCGCCGGCGCGTTCGCGCTCCAGGCGCTCTCGTCCGGCTACCAAGCGTACATGGCGGCGATCGCCGGCGCGGTCTTCCTGGTCTGGCTGGGAGCGCCGGCCGCCCGGCCGACCCTCACAGGCCTGATCGCCCGCGGCGCCCTGGCCGTCGGGCTGGTCACGCTCCTGCTCCTCCCCGTCTTCCTGCCCTACCGAGCGATCCGGAACGAGATCGGCCTGGTGCGGGACCGGGACGAGGTGGCGCAGTACGCGGCGCGCCCAGCGTCCTACCTGGCGGTGCCGGCATCGAACCGGTGGCTCGGCGCCGCGACGGCGGAGTTCCGCGCGGAGGAGGCCGCTCTCTTCCCGGGTCTGGTCGCGCTCGCCCTCGCCCTCGGTGGCGGCGCGCTCGTGTGGCGCTGGCCGGCCGTGGCCAACCCCGCGGCCGCCGGCCTCGCCCGCCGCTGGCCCACCGCGCTGGACGTGGCCTTGACCGTGGTCATCCTCGTGACGGCCGCCAACTGGCTCCTCGTTGGCGGGTTCTCGGTCAGGCTCGGACCGCTCCGCCTCTCGCAGCACCACTTCGGCTGGCCGCTCCTGGGGCTCGCGATCGCCCTGGGGGCGCGTCGGATCGTCAACGGGGCCAAGCGGCCCCTTCCGGGTCTCGGCTGGCTCCGGCGCCTCGGGTGGCCGGCCCGACCCGGCTACTACGTCGCCCTGACCCTCGTCGGCGTGATCGCGTCGTTCGGGCCGTGGCTCGATCTCGGCCCGGGACTCCGTATCCAGCCGCTCTACGCTCAGCTCTACGGCCTCGTCCCGGGCTTCGACGCCCTCCGGGTCCCGGGACGCTTCGGCATCCTCGTGACGACCGGTCTCGCCGTCCTGGCCGGATTCGGCACCGCCGCCATCGCGCGGCGGCTCCCGGGTCCTGGGTGGCGAGCGGCGACGCTCGGCGTGCTCGGGGTGCTGGCGGTGGTCGAGACCTGGGCCGTGCCGCTCCCGCTCACGAGCGTCCCGCCGGGCCCAGGGCCGGCCGACCGGTGGCTCGCCGCCCAGCGTGGCCGGGAAGCCGTGGCCGTCCTGCCGATGTACGAGCCCCGCGCCGTGCACCTCGAGAGCCTTCGGCTCGTGGGCTCGATCGCGCACTGGCGCCCGCTCGTCAACGGGTACGCCGGCGTGTTCCCGCCCGGCTACGCCGCGGACATCAGCATCCTGAACACGTTCCCCGCGCCGGAGGCCGTCGCGCGGCTCCGGGCGATCCACGCCCGCTACGTCGTCGTCTATCTCGGGCAGTACCATCCGGAGCCCCGCGGCCGCCTCGAGGCGGCGCTGGCGGTGCTGCCGGCCGGCGTCACGCGCGTGGCGACCTTCGAGCACACCGCGATCTTCGAGATCGGCCCCGAGGGGCCGCGCGCGTCAGGTGACGCGGGTGGTTCGGACGAACGTGCGGGCGCGGTCGAGCACGGCAGGATCCACGAGGCCGGCCGCCGCGAGCGCATCGAAGCACTGGGAGATCGTCAGCACCGCGTGTAGCCGGTACCCCTTCGCCGCGAGCCGCTCGCGCCCGCCTTGCTCCCGGTCGACGAGGACGACGAGGTCCTCCACCACGAGGCCCGCGGCCTCCAGCGGCTCGATGGCCTCGAGCTTCGACGCCCCGTCGGTGACGATGTCGTCGATCACGACGACCCGCTCCCCCGCATGAAACGTGCCTTCGATGCGGCGTCGCGTGCCGTACGCCTTCTCCTCGCGCCGGGGATAGACGAGCGGGACGCCGGCGGCCAGGCTGGCGGCGACGGCAAGCGGCAGTCCAGCGTACGGGATGCCCGCGATCCGATCGGCCCGGCACCGCGCGACCTCGGCCGCCATGAGCCGGCCCACCCGGGCCAGGACCTCCGGGTGCGAGATCACCACCCGCAGGTCGACGTAGAAGGGCGAGGTCATCCCCGACTTCAGCACGAACTCGCCGAAGCACACGCCGCCGATCTCGTGCAGCCGGCGCACCAGGTCGACCTGGCCGGGGTCGCTCACGCGGGAAACGCGGCGAGGATCGCCGCCGCCGCGGCCGCCGGATCCGGCGCGGCCGTGATGGGTCGACCCACCACGAGGTAGTCCGCGCCGGCCTGAACGGCCATCGCCGCCGTGGCGGTCCGCGCCTGATCGTCACCGCCACCGCCCGCGAGCCGGATGCCCGGAGTCACGATCAAGGCGGCGGGCCCGAGGACCGCCCGGAGGCGCGCCGCCTCCCGTGGCGACGCCACCACGCCGTCGCACCCGGCCTCGCGCGCGAGGCTGGCCAGGTGGACGGCGTGCCCCTCGACGGCGATCGGCACGCCCAGCTCCCGCTGGAGCGCCGCCCGATCGAGGCTGGTGAGCACGGTCACGGCCACGATCCGCGGCCGTTCGGACCCGGCTGTCCGGGCCGCCTCCGCCGCCGCCCGCAGCATGGCTGTCCCGCCCGACGCGTGGACGGTCAGCAAGCCGACGCCGAGGCGCGCCGCCGCCCGCACCGCGCCGGTGACCGTCGACGGAATGTCGTGAAACTTGAGGTCGAGGAAGACGCGCCCCCCGTGCCGCCGGACCATCTCGACCGCCGCCGGCCCGGCGGCGGTGAACAGGGCGCTTCCCACCTTGAAGTGGGCGACGACGTCCGCGAGGCGCGCCACGAGGGCTTCGGCCTCGGGCAGGTCAGGGGTGTCCAGGGCGACGATCAGGCGGTGGCGGCCTCCGTGGGCCCCGCGTCCGTTCCGGCCTCCGGTCACGTCTTCAGTCCCGCGTAGTACGCCTGGAGCGGTTGGACCTCCAGCGCCCCGGCTCGCTGCGCCTCGATCGCCTCGAGCGCCGCCTGGGCTCCGTCGATCGTCGTGTAGTACGGGATGTTCTGCAGGACCGCCGTCCGCCGGATCAGGTACGAGTCCTTCCGGGCGCGCCCGTCCTCCGGAGTATTGATGACCAGCGCGATCTCGTTCTGCTTCATGAAGTCGACGATGTTCGGCCGCCACCCCTCCGCCACCTTGTGGACGGCTTCCACGGCGAGCCCGTGCCGCTCCAGCACCTTCGCGGTACCGCGCGTCGCCACGAGCTGGAACCCGATGTCGGCGAGGCTGCGCGCGATGTTGACAACCGCCCGCTTGTCGCGGTTCCGCACCGAGATGAAGGCCTTGCCGCCGCGGGGCAGCGTCGACCCGGCGGCGAGCTGCGACTTGAGGTACGCGGTGCGGAACTCCCGCCCGATGCCCATCACCTCACCCGTCGACCGCATCTCGGGACCGAGGATCACGTCGACCCCCGGGAACTTCACGAACGGAAACACCGCCTCCTTGACAGACACGTGGGGCAGGTCGCCGATCTCGCGCACGCCGAGCTCGGGAATGCGCGCGCCCAGTACGACCTGGGTCGCCAGCTTTGCCAGCGGCAGCCCGATTGCCTTCGAGACGAACGGCACCGTGCGGGACGCTCGCGGGTTGACCTCCAGCACGTAGATCGTGTCGCTCTTGAGCGCGAACTGGATGTTGAGCAGACCCACCACGCCCAGATCGAGGGCAAGGGCCCGTGTCTGCGTCCGGAGCCGCTCGACCTGATCGTCCCCGATCGAGTAGGGCGGCAGCGCGCACGCCGAGTCCCCGGAGTGAATTCCCGCCTTCTCGATGTGCTCCATCACGCCCCCGATCAGCACGTCCTGGCCGTCGCAGAGCGCGTCGACGTCGATCTCCAGGGCGTCCTCCAGGAACTTGTCGATCAGGATGGGATGGTCCGGCGACACGCGCGCCGCCTCCCGCATCCACTCCCGGAGCCGCGCCTCCTCGTAGACGACCTCCATGGCCCGACCGCCGAGGACGTAGGAGGGACGCACCAGGACCGGGTACCCCAGCGTGGCGGCGATCCGTACGGCCTCGTCGGCGGAGCGCGCCGAGCCGTTGGGCGGCTGCTGGAGGCCCAGCTTCCGGAGGAGATCGGCGAAGCGCTCGCGATCTTCCGCCCGGTCGATGGCGTCCGGGGACGTCCCCAGGATGCGGACGCCGGCCCGCTCGAGCGGCACCGCAAGCTTGAGGGGCGTCTGCCCGCCGAACTGGACGATCACGCCGAGCGGCTGCTCCTTCTCGACGATGTTGAGCACGTCCTCGAACGTCAGGGGCTCGAAGTAAAGCCGGTCGGACGTGTCGTAGTCCGTCGAGACCGTTTCCGGATTGCAGTTGACCATGATCGCCTCCACGCCCGCCTCGCGGAGCGCGAAGGCGGCGTGGACGCACGCGTAGTCGAACTCGATCCCCTGCCCAATCCGGTTGGGCCCCGACCCGAGGATCACGACCTTGCGGCGCTCCGTCGGCGGCGCCTCGTCCTCGTCCTCGTAGGTCGAGTAGAGGTACGGCGTGTGGGCGACGAACTCCGCCGCGCACGTGTCCACCATCTTGAAGGTGGCGCGGACGCCGTGGGCCTGCCGTGCCGCGCGGACCTCCGCTTCGGCTCGACCCGCCAGCTCGGCAAGTCGTCGGTCGGAGAAGCCGAGGCGCTTGGCCTGGCGCAGCGTGCCGCGCGAGAGATCGGGCGCGCCCCGGAAAGCCTCCTCGAAGGCGACCAGCTCCTCCATCTGGGCGAGGAACCACGGGTCGATCCCGGTCAGCCCGGCGATCTCCTCGCGCCCAAGGCCGCGCCGCATCGCCTCCGCGAGGTAGAGGAGCCGGTCGGCGGTCGGAACCCGCAGGCGATCGCGGAGCGTCTCCAGGTCGGGGGGCGGCTGGTCCAGTCCGAGCCCGCTGCGGTCCTGCTCGAGGGAGCGGACCGCCTTCTGGAGCGCCTCCTTGAACGTCCGCCCGATGGCCATCACCTCCCCGACCGACTTCATCTGGGTGGTGAGGGTCTGGTCGGCCTCCGGGAACTTCTCGAAGGCCCACCGCGGCACCTTCACCACGCAGTAGTCGATCGTCGGCTCGAACGAGGCCGGGGTCTCGCGCGTGATGTCGTTCCGCAGCTCGTCGAGCGTGTAGCCGGCCGCGAGCTTCGCCGCGATCTTGGCGATCGGGAACCCCGTGGCCTTGGAGGCGAGCGCGGACGAGCGGCTCACGCGCGGGTTCATTTCGATGACCACCATGCGGCCGTCGGCCGGGTTGACGCCGAACTGGATGTTGGAGCCGCCGGTCTCGACGCCGATCTCGCGGATGATCGCGAGGGCGGCGTCCCGCATCAGCTGGTACTCCTTGTCGGTCAGCGTCTGGGCGGGCGCGACCGTGATCGAGTCGCCGGTGTGGACGCCCATGGGGTCGAAGTTCTCGATCGAGCAGACGGTGACCACGTTGTCCCGGAGGTCGCGCATCACCTCCAGCTCGAACTCCTTCCACCCGATGACGGACTCCTCGACGAGCACCTGCCCGACCGGGCTCTGCTGGAGCCCCCAGCGGATCGCGCCGTCCAGCTCGTCGGGGTTCCAGGCGATGGAGCCGCCGGTGCCCCCCAGCGTGTAGGACGGCCGGATGATGGCCGGGTAGCCGACCTCCCGAACGACCTCGCGGGCCTGCTCGATCGACCGCGCGTAGCCCGAGCGGGGGAGCTCGAGACCGATCCGCTGCATCGCCGCCTTGAACAGCTCGCGGTCCTCCGCCTTCCGGATGGCCTCGAGCTTGGCGCCGATCAGCTCCACGCCGAAGCGGTCGAGGACGCCGCGCTCGGCCAGGGCGACGGCGAGGTTGAGCCCGGTCTGCCCGCCGAGGGTTGGCAGGAGGGCCTGGGGCCGCTCGACGGCGATGATCCGCTCGAGCACCTCCGGCGTCAGCGGCTCCACGTAGGTCCGATCCGCCATCTCCGGGTCGGTCATGATCGTGGCGGGGTTCGAGTTCACCAGCACGACCTCGAACCCTTCCTCACGGAGGGCCTTGCAGGCCTGCGTGCCCGAGTAGTCGAACTCGCACGCCTGGCCGATCACGATCGGCCCCGAGCCGATCAGCAGGATCTTCCGGATATCCGTGCGCTTCGGCATCAGGAGGCGCTTCCCAACCGCTTTCGTGCATTGAGGGTGGTCACGCCCACCAGATGATCGCCGCGATACCGCAGCACGACCCCGTCCCCGGTCAACTCGCTGTCGGTCGCCGCCTGATGGCGCTCGAAGCTCACGTAGAGCACGCCCGCCTCCTCGTCGAAGTCGAACCACGCCGGTTTCGACGGCAGACGAAGGAGGTGCGGAAGGCTCCCCAAGAGCTCTACGACAACTCTCTCTTCCACACCAACCGCCTCCTTTG
This sequence comes from Candidatus Methylomirabilota bacterium, assembly GCA_035550795.1. GTDB lineage: Bacteria > Methylomirabilota > Methylomirabilia > Rokubacteriales > DASRDR01 > DASRDR01. The sequence goes on along the minus strand of DASZOL010000005.1, from coordinate 7,958 downwards.
AACCCGTTGGGTTCGGCGCGTGAAGAATGCCGTGAATCACAAAGCGCAGGCCGCCTTTCTTCAGGACAGTCATGAGCTCAGTCCGCGCCGGAGGCATGGTCACGTGCGTCCTGGCACGCTTGGCAGAGTCCCGAGAGTTCGAACGCAGACCGAAAGACATCGTCCCCTAACTCCCCACACTCCTGCCCGCAGAGCGGGATAGCCCATTCTCGATTCGCGAGGCTTCCATATCGAATCCTGCCATCCTGAGTACCCGAACGTTCCGCGTCTTCCTGAGCTGCGCGAGGTCCCTTGGCTCCATGTCGTCAGATCCGTTACTCCAGCAGGCCGTAGATGATGGAGACACCGGCAGGCGCCTCCTCCCGGCGCACGAGGAACTCCACGAGCGGCGCGGAGCCGAGGAACAGGACCTCGCCGGCTCCCGTCAGCCGCTCGCCGAAGAGCCCGAGCCGCTTGTCCACCCGCTCGCGGATGGCGTGGGCCTCGAGCGACGCGGCCGATTCGGTCGTGAAGGAGGCCCACTCGGGCTTCTGTCCGGCCTCCTCGGTCTTCCGATACGCGACGAAGTAGCGCGGCATCCCCTCACCTGCCTCTCGCCTGATCGAGCAGCTCTACGAACCGCCGGAACAGGTAGTGCGAATCGTGCGGTCCCGGGGCCGCCTCCGGATGGTACTGGACCGCGAACACCGGAAGGGTCCGGTGGCGCATTCCCTCGCACGTGTTGTCGTTGAGGTTGACGTGGGTGACCTCGAAGCCGGCGGCCGTGCACGAGTCCGGGTCGACGGCGAAGCCGTGGTTCTGCGACGTGATCTCGACCCGTCCCGTGCCGAGGTCCTTCACCGGATGGTTTGCGCCGTGGTGGCCGAAGGGCAGCTTGAACGTGCGCGCCCCCATCGCCAGCGCCAGGATCTGGTGGCCGAGACAGATCCCGAACGTCGGTAGTCGGAGGATCAGCCGCCGCACCGCCTCGGCGAGATAGGGGACGCCCTCGGGGTCCCCCGGGCCGTTCGCGAGGAAGAGGCCGTCGGGTGCGAGCGCGAGCACCTCGTCGGCCGGGGTGAAGGCCGGCACGACCGTCAGGCGGCAGCCCTCGGCCGTCAGCTGGCGAAGGATGTTTCGCTTGATCCCCGAGTCGTACGCGACCACGTGAAAGCGCGCGGGCGGCGGCGCCATGTAGCCCCGCCCGAGCTGCCACACGGACTCGCCCCACCCGTAGGGCGCCGCGCACGTGACTTCCTTCACTAGGTCTCGCCCCAGGAGTCCCGGGGAGGCCTTCGCCTTGGCGACCACCGCCTTCGGGTCCACGTCCCCCGTCGAGATCACGCCTTCCTGCGCGCCGTGGTCCCGGAGGTGGCGGGTGAGGGCGCGCGTGTCGATGCCCTGGATGCCCACGATCCCGTGCCCCCGGAGGTAGGCGTCCAGGGTCGCCGTCGCCCGCCACGAGGCGCTCACGGCCGAGGCCTCGCGGACCACGAAGCCCTCCGCCCAGGGCCGGCGGGACTCCGGGTCCTCATCGTTGACGCCCGTGTTACCGATGTGGGGATAGGTCATGCAGATGATCTGCCCCTTGTACGAGGGATCCGTGAGGATCTCCTGGTACCCGCTCATGGCGGTGTTGAACACGACCTCGCCCACGGTCTCCCCGCGGGCGCCCAGCGGCTCGCCCTCGAAGATCCGGCCGTCCGCCAGCGCGAGGAGCGCCCGCTCGCGCTGCATCACGCGCTGTCCCCGGCGACCACGTCGTCCCGCATCACGACGCGGCCGCCCACCACCGTCAGCCAGGGCGCCCCGACGCACGCCCGGCCGCCGAAGGGCGTGTTCCGGGCCTTCGAGCGGAAGCGGCCGGGCTCGACGACGTGCTCCCGCGCGAGGTCAAGCACCGTCACGTCGCCGGGCGCGCCCGGCGTGAGGCTCCCGCCCGGGAGGCCGAGCACGCGCGCCGGCCCCGCGGTGAACCGTCCGATCAGGGTCGGGAGGTCGAGCACGCGCTCCCGCACGAGGTCCGTCAGGCAGAGGGCGACGGCCGTCTCGAGCCCCACGATCCCGTTGGCCGCGTGGTCGACCTCCACCTCCTTGTCGGTGAGCGCGTGGGGCGCGTGGTCGGTCGCGATCGCATCGAGGGTCCCGTCCGAGAGCGCCTCCCGGCACGCTTCCACGTCCCGCTTGGACCGGAGCGGCGGCGCCATCTTCGCGTTGGCGTCGTAGGCGCGCAGCGCGTCGTCCGTGAGCAGCAGGTGATGGGGCGTCACCTCGCCGGTGACGGGAACGCCGCGCGCCTTGGCGTCCCGGAGAAGCCGGACGGCGGCGCCGGTCGACACGTGCGCGACGTGGACCGGGGTCCCCGTCAGCTCGGCGAGGGCGATGTCGCGCGCGACCATGATCTCCTCCGCCGCGGCCGGGATCCCTCGCAGCCCGAGCTCCATCGACACGAACCCCTCGTGCATCACGCCGCCGTCGGACAGGGCGGTGTCCTCGGCGTGGGAGATGACCGGCCGCCCGAAGGCCTGGGCGTACTCGAGCGCCCGCCGGAGGAGCGCCGAGTTCATCACCGGCCGGCCATCGTCGGAGTAGGCGACGCAGCCCGCCTCGGCCAGCTCCCCCAGGTCCGCGAGCTCCCGCCCCGCGAGCCCTCGCGTCACCGCGCCGATAGGGTACACGCGGACCACGCCCCGGGCACGCGCCTCGGCAAGCACGTAGTCCGTCACGGCGCGGGTGTCGTTGACCGGCTGCGTGTTCGCCATGCACGCGACCGCGGTGAACCCTCCCGCCGCCGCCGCCCGGGTGCCGGTCGCGATCGTCTCCTTGTGCTCCTGTCCCGGCTCGCGGAGGTGGACGTGGATGTCGATGAATCCCGGCGCGATCACCCGGCCGCCGACGTCGATCGTCTCCGTGCCCGCCGGTGCCGCCAGATGCGGGCCGACCCGGGCGACCCGGCCGGCCTGGATCAGCACGTCCCCGGGGGCGTCGAGGCCGTTGGCGGGATCGACGACGCGCCCGTTCCGGATCAGGAGGTCCATCGCTCAGGCCTCCGCGCCCTTGGCGCCGATCAGGAGGTAGAGGATCGCCATCCTCACCGCGACGCCGTTGGCCACCTGCTCGAGGATGACCGAGTACGGTCCATCCGCCACCTCCGGCGCCATCTCGATCCCGCGGTTGACGGGCCCGGGGTGCATGATCAGCACGTCGTCGCGTGCGCCCCGCAGCTTCTCCAGCGAGAGCCCGAACAGGCGCGAGTACTCACGCAGCGAGGGGATGTAGTTCGCGGCCATCCGCTCCTGCTGCAGACGCAGCATCATGATCACGTCGACGTCGCGGAGCGCGTCCTCGAGCCGGTGCGCGACCTTCACGCCGAGCTCTTCCACCCCGGGCGGGATCAGGGTCGGTGGCCCGGCGACCGTCACGCTCATCCCCATCTTTCGCATCCCGGCGATGTTGGAACGGGCGACGCGGCTGTGGGCGATGTCGCCCACGATCGCGACCGAGAGGCCGTCCAGGTGGCCCCGCTTCTCCCGGATCGTCAGGAGGTCGAGAAGGGCCTGGGTCGGATGCTCGTGCATCCCGTCCCCGGCATTCACGACCGAGCACCGGAGCGCCCGCGCCAGCATGTGGGCGGCCCCCGACGCCGCGTGGCGGATCACGACGCAGTCGGGGCTCATCGCCTGGATGTTCAGGGCGGTGTCGAGGAGCGTCTCGCCCTTGGTGACGCTCGACGACGAGCCCGAGACGTTGATCACGTCGGCGGAGAGCCACTTGCCGGCGATCTCGAACGAGGTCCGGGTGCGGGTCGAGGGCTCGAGGAACAGGTTCACCACCGTCTTCCCGCGGAGCGCCGGAACCTTCTTGATCTCGCGAGAGGCGATCTCCTTCATCGACACGGCGGTGTCGAGGATGGTCTGGATCTCTCCAGACTCGAGGCTCCGGATCTCCAGAAGGTCTTTCCGCGTGAGCCCCATCGCTCCCTCCCTAGGCGTCGGGTGCCTGGATCACGACGCGGTCCTGGCCGTCGTGTTCGCGGAGGAGGACCTGGACGGCCTCGCGGCGCGCCGTCGGCAGGTTCTTCCCCACGTAGTCCGCGCGGATCGGGAGCTCCCGGTGCCCCCGATCAACCAGGACGGCCAGCTGGATCATGCGCGGGCGCCCGAGATCGATGATCGCGTCCAGCGCCGCGCGGATGGTCCGCCCCGTGTAAAGGACGTCGTCGACCAGGACGATCGTCCGGTCAGACACCGGGAAGGGGATGTCGGTCCCCCGCAGGAGGGGGGCCTCCCCCTTGAGGGCAAGGTCGTCCCGGTAGAGCGTGATGTCGAGGGCGCCCACCGGGACCGGGTGGCCGCCGATCGCCTGGAGGCGTGCCGCGATGCGTCGAGCCAGCGACACCCCCCGCGTCCGGACACCCACCAACGCCAGCCCATCCGTGCCCCCCGCGCGCTCGACGATCTCGTGGGCGATCCGGGTGAGGGCGCGCTCGATGCCCGGTTCGTCGAGCACCTGAGCCTTCTCGCGCAGGGTCATGGCCGGCACAGAGACGCGGCCGGTCGACCCGGCCGGCGCCGGGGAGCCCGTGACCGTCCCGTGAGGGCACGGCCGCCGGGCCCGGAGACGAAAACGCCCCCCCTGGTCGCCAGGGAGGGCCTCGTGGTCACGCGTGTCCGAGCCGTCATCGCCTCTCCTTGTGGGCCTCGCTGGGCTCACTTAAAGGAGTTACCGTCCGGACTGTACGTCGGGCGCGCGCCGCTGTCAAGCGAGCGGTGGTAGGCGTGCGGCTGGTTCGCTCCCCACCGTGATGCGGCCGTCCTTGACGACCAGCGCCCGCGCCGGGAGTCCGCCGACCGCCTCGGCGACCGTCGGCGCGTCGAGTACGACCAGGTCGGCGCGGCATCCCACGGCGAGACCGTGGTCGCGGCGGCCGAGGATCCGCGCGGGGGCGCCCGTCACCATGTCGAGCGCCGCCGCCATGTCGGCCTCCCCACCCATGTGTGCGCCGACGACGAGGAGACACGTGAGCAGGAGCGGGTCCGCGTTGCCCACGGGCGTGAAGGCGTTCTGGACGTTGTTCGTCGCAGCCGCGACCGTCACGCCGGCGGCCAGGAGGCGCCTGATGGGCGCGAGCCCGCGGCGGACGTTCCGCGTGTCACTCCGCCCCATGAGGTAAAGGTCGGTGGCCGGGAGGGTAATCACCGCAATCCCGGAGGCCCGGAGCCGCCCAGCAATCCGCGCCTGCTCGGCCTCGTCGCACGCGGCCAGCTCGGTGAGGTGGCCCACGGCGACGCGCCCCTGCCAGCCGTGCTGCTCTGTCCGGTCGACGACCACGTCGACGTGACGGTGGACCGGCTCGTCCGCGAAGTCGGCGTGGAAGTCCACGTCGCAGGCGAACTCGCGAGCGAGAGCGAACACGCGGTCGACGTGCGCGACGCCGTCGCTGTCGTTGTAGGGGCACCCGCCGACGAGGTCAGCGCCGGCCCGGAGCGCCTGCCGCAGGAGCGCCTCGGTCCCCGGCGCCCGCAGGATCCCCTCCTGAGCGAAGGCGCAGAGCTGAAGCTCCAAGCGGTCCGCGTACTCGGCTCGCAGCGGGAGCACCGCCTCCACGCCGCGAAGACCGACGATCGGGTCGACCTCGACGTGTCCGCGCATCGCCGTCGTGCCCGCCAGGACGGCGCGGTCGAGGAGCCTCCGGGCCCGGGCCTGGATGTCCTCGACCGTGAACGCACGCTTCGCCGACGCGGTGACGCGGATCGCTTCCGCCAGCGTCCCCTCGCGGCTTGGCGCGCGATCGAGGATGTACGCCTTGTCCAGGTGGACGTGGGCGTCGACGAAGCTAGGCACGACCAGTCGCCCCTCGGCCCCGATCCGGCGACGCGTCGACGCGCCGGCGAGGTCCCCCAGGGCGGCGATTCGACCCGCGCGGATCCCGATGTCCGCCGGCCGGCCCGAGGGTGCCAGCCGGCACGCCGCGATCACGAGGTCGAACGGGTACACGCGCCGAGGATACGCGAGCCCCGCGCCGGTGCCGAGGCCGGCTTCCTCCTGAGCCTGCCCTACTGGCGGGCGCTCGGACTGGTCACGGGCTGACGGCACGTCCGTCGAGACCGCCCGGCCCCTGGGGCGCGATCATGGCGCACGCCGGCCGGCGAGCGCTCAGCGGGAGCGTCCCAGCTCGTCGCGGATCTGGAAGGCGTAGCGCACCGACTTCATGGCCAGGCTCCCGCCCATGTAGAGGCCGATGTCGAGCGTCTCCGCAAACTCGGCGTCCGAGGCACCGTGGAGGAGGACCTCCTCCACCCGATGCTCGATTCACTCCCAGCAGTTCGTGGCCACCGCCACCGCGAGCGCGGTGAGCTCCTTGTGCTTCTTGGAGAGGGCCCCGGCGGCGAAGACCCGGCGGCCGACCTCACGCATCGTCCCGGCGACCTTCATCGGCGACGCCTGGATGAGCGTGTCGAGGCGCTGCCGGCGCGCCTTGCGCTCGGCCACGGAGGCATGGGGATCGATCGGGTTCATTGAGGCTCGCCCTCCTTTCAGGTACGGCCAGGGTATGGCCGAGGTATGGCCGAGAGCTTGGCCGGGGCCGCGGCTCCGGCAAGACCCGCGTGGAGCCGCCGCCAAGCGGCATCAGTCCACGATCGCGATGGCGCGGGCCGGCGCGCCGTCCCCGCCGTCCACCCTGAGCGGAAGCGCGGCGAAGCGCACGCGGTCGCGCCCCAGTCGGTCCAGGTTCACCAGGTACTCGATGACGCCGATCCCCGCAGGGAAGAACGTGTGGTGCGTGGCCCACTCCTCCGGGGCGATCCGCCGCCCGGTGCCGGTGACGAGATCGCGGACCGGGTGGTCCGGCGGGTAGTCGTATCCGACGGCCTTGACCCCGCGCCCGACAAGCCAGCGGCACGCCTCGTCACTGGTCCATGGCGCCTCGGTCCAGAACTCCAGCGTCTCGACCGATCGCCTGAGTGGCCAGTCGGTACGGAGCAGCGCGATGTCGCCCCGGCGCACGTGCCGGCCCCTCGCCTCCAGATCGTCGGCGCCGACCGCGGTGTTCGCGTCGACGTGGGTGAGGTCGACCACCGCCGCGTCCCCGACCCAGGTCTCGATCGGCATCCGGTCCACCGTCGTGCCGCCGGGGACGAAGTGGCTGAAGCCGTCGCAGTGCGTGAAGCCGTGGCCCGGCATCGTCAGCCGGCTCGACCGGAACGGGTGTGATGGGTCCTCGAAGTTCGAGAGGACCGTCACCTCCGTCTTCCAGCGGACGTGCGGGCGGATGGGCAGGGAGAGGTCGACGATGGTCACTTCTCGCCTCCGAGGCCCACGGCGAGGTGGCGGGCCACCTCGGCCGGCGTGAGGCGCTCGACCTCGTTGCCGGCCGCGATCTCTCCGGGGACGAGGACGCGCGCGTACACGCGACTCCACCCGGGATGCCGCTGCTGCGACACGCGCGAGTATCTCCCGTCGAGGAAGGCCCCCCGGATGTTCAAGCAGGGACTCGTGAAGCGGGTGATCTGGACGAGCACCTCCTGGCCCAGGCGGAAGAGCTCGTCCGGCTGCACTCGCGCCCAGTCGATTCCCGCCACCGTCAGGTTCTCGCCGAGGACGCCGGGCTCGACCGGATGCCCCTCCGCCTGGAGAGCCTCGATCTGCTCGACCGCGAAGAGGCAGAGTGCGCGGTCCGGCCCGCCGTGGAGCTCCCGGTTCCGGTGGCCGTCCCCCTCGATGCCGGAGCGCGTGACCCGCGCCCGGGGCACGGGACGCTTCGGCACGCCTCCCGGCGAGACGTTGATCTGGACGATGCGGCCGGTCATCGCCGGCTAGTCGAACACGAAGACACCCTTGCCGGTCGTCTGCGTGTCGAAGAGGCGGTAGGCGTCAACCGCTTCCGCCAGGCGGAAGCGGTGCGTGAGAAGCTGCTTGAGCGGGACCTTGCGTTTGACGATGAACCGCGCGCACTCCTCCTGGATCAGCGTGCTGAA
>DASZOL010000004.1:0-18060 GCA_035550795.1 Candidatus Methylomirabilota bacterium | reverse complement strand
AAGAACGGCGCCGTCTACCACTTCCTGGTCCGGAAGACCCGATAGGCTCGCGGGGGGCGTCCGGTCCGCCCGCCGGGCCTACCTCGACTACTCGGACTTTGCCCCCGTGGACCCCCGGGTCCTGGGGGTCATGCGGCCGTTCCTGGAAGGGTGGGTAGGCAACCCCGCCGCCCGTCACAGCCTCGGCGAGGAGGCCCGCGAGTCGCTCCGCGCGGCGCGGGCGAAGGTGGCGCGGCTGGTGGGGGGGCGCCCGGACGGCGTGGTGTTCCTCAGCGGAGCGACGGAAGCCAACAATCTCGCCGTCAAGGGAATCGCCCTGCGGGGCCCGGGCCGGCACCTCGTGACGACCCTGGTCGAGCACCCCTCGCTCTCAGCCCCGTGCCGCGATCTCATCAAGGCGGGGCTGGAGGTAACGGCCGTGCCGGTCGACGCCGAGGGACGCGTGTCCCCGGACGACGTGCGCCGGGCGCTTCGCGCCGACACGTGTCTCGTGGCGCTCGGGGCAGCCAACGGCGAGTCCGGCACGGTGCAGCCCTGGAAGGCCATCGCGGCGGTGACGCGCGCCGCGGGCGTGCCGCTGCACGTCGACGCAGTGGGCGTGCTCGGGCGGCTGCCCCTCGCGGTCGAGGCGGACGGGATCGATCTCCTGGCGGTCAGCGCGAACGACCTCTGCGGCCCGCCTGGCGTCGGCGCCCTCTGGGTCCGCCCCGGGCTTCGCCTTGCCCCTCAGCTCCTGGGCAGCGGGCAGGAGAGTGGCCTCCGCTCGGGCACCGAGAACCTGGCGGGGGCGGTGGGGCTCGGGGTGGCCGCGGAGTTCGCGCTTCGAGAGGGCGCGGCGGAGACCGGACGGCTCGTGGCGCTTCGGGACCGCCTCGTCGAGGGGCTGGCCGTGCGATGCGGGTCGCTGCGGCTCGTGGGCCCCCGTCAGGGCCGGCTCCCGCAGCACGCGGGCTTCGTCGCTCCGGGGGTCAAGGGGGAGAGCCTCGTGCTGGCCCTGGACCTCGCCGGCATCTCCGCGGCGTCCGGCTCGACGTGCGGCGCGCTCACCGGGGAGCCATCGCACGTGCTCCGCGCCATGGGGCTCGGCGAGCGCGAAGCGCAGGGCGCCCTCTCCTTCACGCTCGGCCGCTGGACGACGGCGGACGAGATCGATGTGGTCCTGGCCGAGCTCCCGCCCATCGTCGAGCGGCTCCGTGCCGCATCTCCGTTCGCGTGACACCCCGGCCCTCCCCACGATGAGGCTCGTCCTCTTCGATATCGACGGCACGCTGCTGACGGCGAGCGGCGCCGGGCGGCGGGCTCTCGACCAGGCGCTGCGCGACGTGTACGGCACGGCGGGCCCCATCGACGCCTATGACTTCCGGGGCGGCACCGATCCCCAGATCATCCGGGATCTGCTCAGGCACGCAGGTCTGGGCGACGAGGCGATCGTCGCCGACGAGGCGGCGGTCTACCGACGCTACGCGGCGCTGCTCGAAGCGGAGATCGGCGATGGGCGCGGAGTGAGCCTCTACCCGGGAGTCCGCGAGCTGGTGGAGACGCTGGCCACGCGAGACGATGTCGTCGTCGGGCTCCTGACGGGCAACATCGAGGCCGGTGCGCGGATCAAGCTGCATCCCACCGGCCTGTGGCCGCACTTTCGGCTGGGCGCGTACGGGTCAGATGACGCCGATCGCACCAGGCTTCCAAGCGTGGCGGCCGGCCGCGCCGAGCAGCTCGTGGGCCGGGTCTTCCGAGGCGTGGACACGGTGATCATCGGCGACACGCCGCGGGACATCGGATGTGCCCGGGCGTTCGGGGCGACCGCGATCGCGGTCGCCACCGGCTGGCACACCATCGAGGATCTCGCTGCGCACCGGCCCGACCACGTGTTCGCCGACTTCTCGGACAGGGAGCCCGCGCTGGCGGCGATGCTCGCGAGATAGGGGTGCTCCGGCTACTGGCCGTGTGGGTCCACGTCGTCGCCGCCGCCGCATGGGTGGGTGGAGTGCTCTACGCCGGCCACTTGGTGATGCCCGTCGCCGCGCGCGGGGGCCGTGACGGCCTGCAGCTGCTCCTGCGCGGGCGGGTGGTGGCATGGGTCGCCTGGGCCCTCCTGGGCGTGACGGGCATCGAGAATCTCCGGAGCGCGGCGGGAATCAGCCCGTGGCTGGCGGCGAAGCTGGTGGTGGTCCTCGCCCTGCTCGCGCTCGCGGCGCACCGGGACTTCGCCGTCCTGCCCCGCGCCGTGCGCGCCGTGGAGGGGGGCGCGGAGCCGGCCGCGGCGCTGTCGGGCGCGCGCACCCTTGACCGGATCATCCTGCTCCTGGCGCTCGCGATCCTCTGGCTGGCGGTCGGCGTCGCGCGCGGACGGTAGCGCCTCCGCGGGAGCGCGCTTCAGTCCGCGCGAGAAAGAACTCGACGAGCTCCTCCGCGCACCGGTCGGCGGGCGCCGTGAGCTTCTGGCGAAGCGGCGACCCCGTCCGCCAGGAGATCAGACAGCTTTGCCGTCTCGTCTCCCTGGTAACCCCGGAGGCCGCAGACGGCCTGCCAGCGAATCCGCCCGCCGGACAGTGCGGCCACGCGCGCACGGACGAAGCGGTGGACTGGGATCGCTGGCTTTCGGCTCGCCGCCGCCCCGGAGGTTGCCCAGCCCCAGGATCGGGTGCGGAAGTCGAGCAGGAGCGGTGCGGTGATCGGTCTGGGCGTGTTGGACCGCCCACCCCGCGGCGAGGGTGAGACCCGCCACGAGGATCGCGGCCAGTTTCACGACCGCCCGCCCAGGCCCCGGAGTGCCGGCAGCACGTGTCGGCTCAGCGCCTCGATGGTCTTGGGCTGGTCGACGGACGTCACCTGGATGGTGATGATGTCGGCGCCCACCTCGACGAGCGGCCGGTAGATGTCGATGAGATCCTCGGGTCGGCGCGCCCACGCGTACTTGCCGATGATCTCGCGCCGGTCCATGGCGTCAGCGCGGGCTCGCAGGACTGCCGGGTCGACCTCCTCGAGGCGCCCTTCGACCCGAAGGCCGCGCCAGGCCTGGAGGGCCTGCCAGGCCTCGTCCTCATCCGCAGCCAGGATCGACCAGCGCTGCGCCACGAGAGTCGGCGAAGGGCGGCCAGCTTCCCGCGCGGCCGCGCGGAACGGGTCGATGATCTGCTCACGCGCCTCGGCCGGGACCTTGACGCTCAGGATGAGGCCGTCGGCGATTCGGCCCGCCAGGGCGGCGGACTGCGGGCCACCGGCGGACATCCAGATGGGGACGTGGCCGGGAGGCGGGCTGTAGAGCCGCGCCTTGTCGGTGCGGTAGTAGGTGCCGTTGAAGTCGAGCTTCTCGCCCGCGAGGAGGCTCCGAATGATGGAGATGGCCTCCGTCATGCGGGCGGCGCGTTCCTTGTAGCCCGGGAACGCGAATCCGAGCGGGCGCTCGTTGATGCCCTCGCCGGTGCCGACGCCGAGCGCGAAGCGCCCGGCGGACAGCCGGGCGACCGTCGCCGCCGCCTGGGCGACGAGCCCGGGGTGGTAGTGCAGCAGGGGACACGTGACGGCGGTCGCGATCCGGACGTGGCGAGTGCGCACGGCCAGGGCGCCGAGCCAGGCCCAGGCGAAGCCGCACGCCGAGGCGTCGTCGACCCACGGATGGAAGTGGTCGGAGACCGTCAGCGCGTCGAACCCCACCGACTCGGCGAGGACGGCGTGCTCGAGGAGGACTTCGGGCTGGAACTGCTCGTGACCGCAAAAGTAGGCGAACTGGGGCATGGGTTCTCCTCAGGCACCGAGGGTGAAGGGGACGCCGGCTTTGGCGGACACGTCACGGAGTTGACTCGCCAGACCGGGCGCGAGCGGGATTCCCTCGCTCCGGCGACGCTGCTCGCACTCCCACTCGGGCTCGCCGGCCACGTAGATGCGGTCCTGCCCCTCGGCCTTCGGTGAGGTCTTCAAGGCCTGGAGGAGGTCGTCCATGTCGGCCTTGAAGGCGTCCAGGTCGCGGAAGCGGGCGACGTCGATTGCGCCGAAGAAGTGTCCGATGTCGGCGCGGTCGGGATCTGGGTTGCGCCGGCGGAGATCCGCGAACCCGGCGCCGGCGAGCACGCCGGAGAGGATGTCGACCATCACCGCCAGTCCGTACCCCTTGTGGCCGCCAAGCTCCCGGGTGGCGCCAAGCGGAGTGAGATGACGTGTCTTGTAGGCGACCGTGGGATCCGTGGTCGGCTGGCCTTCCTCGTCGAGGGCCCACCCCGGCGGGATCGGCCTTCCCCACCTGAGCGCCACCGACAGCTTCCCGATCGCGACGGTGCTGGTCGCCATGTCCAGGACGAACGGGCAGTGCCGGCCCGCCGGCGCCGCCAGGGAGAGCGGGTTGGTGCCGAGCATGGCCTCGCGCCCGTAGGTCGGGACGACGGCGGGCCCCGAGTTGGTCAGGCTCAGCCCGATCATGTCGCGGGCCAGGGCCATCATGGAGTAGTTTGCCGCCGCGCCGTAGTGGTTCGAGTTGCGGCAGGTCACGAACCCCACGCCGTGGGCGCGCGCCTTGGCGATGGCGAGCTCCATGGCGAGCGTCGCGGTGTAGTGCCCGAACGCCTGCTGGCCGTCCACGACCGCGGTGGTTCCCTCGTCACGCTCGACTTTGGGCTCCGCCCGGGGCACGATCCAGCCCCGGGCGTGCCATCGCTGGTACGTCGGGAGCATGCCGACGCCGTGCGAGTCCACTCCGCGCAAGTCGGTCCGGACCATCAGGTCGGCCGTGAGATCGGCGATGGCGGCGGGCGTTCCCCACCGGTCGAAGACCGAGACGAGAAAGGCCTTCAGGGCGGGAGCGGTGACCAGCAGTGGCCGGTCGGTCATCGGATCGAGACTCCTTTCTCGGGGGCCGAGCGCGCATCACGCGCTGGGGGGCTTGACCGGGCGGCCGGCCGCGCCCGGCGCCGGAACCGCCGGCCCAGCCACAGCCCCGTCAGACCGACCGCAAGCGCGGCGCCGGCGGCGGGCCAGAAGTCCGTGCGCAGGGCCAGGACCGCCCAGAAGGGGGAGCGGCGGTGGCGGGCCTCGAGGTGGCCGTCAAGCAGCCGCTCGCAGAGCTCGGTCGCCTCGGTCAGCAGCACGTCCAGCGTCGCCTTCGCGAGGGCGAGGTCGGCACGGGCCGGGTCGCCGACGTATCCGCGGCCGCCGCCCCGCAACGGGTAGTTCGGCCGGAGCCGCTGGGCCAGGCCGTAGCGCGATGGTGGCAGATCCCGGTAGCCGGGGTCGACGAGGTCCGGGCGGAGCAGGAGCATGAGGGACGTCTCCCACCAGCCACCATGGGCGTCGCCGGCGAAGGCTCGCCGCTCCTCCGCCGTGAGCGGTCTACCGAGGGCTGCCTCGATCCGCGGCAGGTAGCGTCCGCGGAGGAGCTCCCACGCCATGTGGCCCGTGATCGAGGCCATCGCGACGCGGTGGCGCCGGGACACGATCGCCGAGGCCTCCTCCAGCGCCACCAGGTGCCCGGGTCCGGCGTGGCCGTTCGCGACCATGATGTAGCGGAATCCCGCGCGGGCGAGCGCCCGCCCGTAGTCCACGAGGGCGTCGCGGACGACGCGTTGGCGGATGCCGATCGTTCCCACGGCCTCGAACGCGAAGCTGCCCAGCGGCAGCGTCGGGGTCAGCACCACCGTCCACCCCTGGCGCCTCGCGACGATGCGTTCGGCGACCGCCTCAGCGAAATGGCGAGCGACGAGATAGTCGACACCGACGGGCAGGTGCGGACCATGCTGCTCGAGGGGGCTCACCCCGACGACCACGAGCGTCCGCGCGCGGTCAAGTGCGTCGAGGGCCGGCGCCGACACCTCCTCGAGACGGAGCACGCTCATGCGGGCCACTCCGGGCCTCGGGCCGGTGCCGATCGGACGGTCTTCGTTCCGGGGCCGTGACCGGCGGGCCGGGTTCCCGCGTCGAGCGGGACGCCCGGCGTCTCGGGCGGCCTGTCCGGCGTGACGCGGGCCCGGTCCCGGTCCCGGTCCCGGTCTGCCAGGAAGTCCTCCCTGGCCCACTCCAGCGCGTCGATGATCTTCCGGCGCTCGGTCAGGATCCACGAGGCAGCCTGTCGCCGGGTGAGCGCGAGGACGAGGAAGCGCGCCCTCGCTCGAAGCCTCCCGAGGCCCCGGAGGTAGCGGTAGGCGAGCAGGCCGCTGAGCGGCAGGGAGAGCGCGAACGCGACCGCCCACCCGGCGCCCGCAGCCCGCCAGACGAGCCAGGTCTCGAGCCCCCAGCAGAGCGGGAACGCTGCGATGCTCGAGAGCAGGCGGATCGTCGCGTAATCGGTCTCCTTCCGCGCGAGCGAGTGGGCGAGCCGGCGAGGGATCAGGTACGGCAAGGCGTTGACGGCGGCGCCGTACAGAAAGACCGGCAAGCCGGCCACGGCCCACCCCGCCGCCCGGAGAGGATGCGGCGCGTCGCCGCGCGCGAGCCGCGCACCCACGGCCTGGTCCCGGACGTGATATGCGGCGAGCAAAGCCCGGTAGTGCTGGATGTCCTGCCAGAGCCGCGCGACCCGGTCGGGATCTCGCACCTTGAAGTGGCCGACCGCCTCGACGATGGTTCGGGAGAGGCGGAACACGTCGATCGCCTCGGGGGGCCGGCGGTGCGCCGCGCGGAGCTGACGGACGAGCTCGTCCCGGTACAGCTCCTCGACGGCGCGGACGACCTCGGCGACCTCGATCCGCTCGACGTGGACGACCTGGGCTTCCATGGCGCTCTGGATGTCATCCGTCAGCGCCTGGGTCGCCGCCACGGGGTCCTCCCGCGCCTTGGCCGCGTGGCGCTCCAGCGCAACCGGCTCCCCGAACGCGATCAGCACCCGGCTCCGGAAGGACTTTCGGGCCTCAAACGAGAGGCCGACCGGGATCAGCGCCAGTGCGGGGCGGGCCGCGGTCACCACGAACGCTCGCCCCGCCTCGTAGTCGAGGGCGATCCGCGCCGCGCCCGTCTTGATGCGCTGGACCCGAGTCTCGGCGTGCGTGGTCCCTTCCGGGTAGATCGCCAGGACGTGTCCAGCCTCGAGGGTCCGCCGGGACGCCGCGAACGTCTGGACGCTCCGGTCCGCCCCGTCGGGGCTGTCCGTCCGGCGGTGAACGGGGATCACCCCGGCCCCGGCAAGGAACCGGGCGAGGGCCGGGTTACGAAAGAGCGAGGAGTTCGCGAGGTAGTGGACCTTCCGCGGCAGGACCGCGGCCAGCAGGAGCGAGTCGACCAGGTTGTTGGGATGATTGACGCAGAGGAGAACGGGGCCTGTCTGAGGGACGCGCCTGGCGTCGCGCACCGCCACCTCACGAAAGAGGAACCAGATCCAGAAGCGCGCCACGAGCCGCAGAAAGGCGTAGAGGTGGTCAGCTGGCTCGGCGTGCTGACGCATGCCGGGGTTAGCGTACCATGCGGGCCCGGGCGCGCCGGCGCCGTGCCCGGCGATGGGGCGTCACCGGCGTTCAGCGTCGTCCCCGCGGGACCGCGCTGCAGAGAGCTCTTGGCCCTGGCGGGCTACCGGAACAGGTCAAGGTTCGGATCGCGCAGGAGCTCACGGGCCGAGCCCGCGCCAGGGTCGTAGCGATACCCGCGCACGACGGCGATCGGCACCTGGTCGAGCTTGCCCATCACGAGCTCCGCCGCGGCCGCCAGCTCGTCCGCGACGGCGAGGATCGTCGCCTGGAGCGTGTACCCGTGCGCGTCCGGGACGCCGAGGTAGGTCTGCAGGGAGCGAAGCCCGGCGACGCCGATCGCGACGTTCACGAGACCCTCCCGCCACGGCCGGCCGAAGGTGTCGGCGACGATGACGGCGACCTCGATGCCGCCCTCAGCCCGTACGCGGTCCACGAATGCCCGCGCCGAGGCATCGGGATCCTCTGGCAGGAGGCTAGCCCAGCCCAGGCCGACGTTCGACTGATCCACCCCCGCATTGGCGCAGATCAGCCCGTGCCGGGTCTCGGTGATGAGGACGCCCCGGTTCATCCGCACGATCCGGCGTGACTCGCCGAGGATCACCTCGACCAGTCGCGGATCCTTCTTGTGCTCGCGCCCGACTTCGACGGCGAGCGCAGACGGCGTCACGTCGCTGAGCCGGACCAGCCGGCCTTCAACCTTCGACACGGCCTTCTGGCTGAGCACCACCACGTCGCCGGGCTCGAACGGCGTGCGCTGCGCGGCGGCGGCCGCCAGCGCGAGGCGGGCCAGGTCGTCTCCGGACCGGAGCTCGGGGAGACCACGGATGCCGAACACTTCGATGCGGGGAGCGCGGGGCGGGGGCGTGTGGGCCGGCGGCCCCAGCACTGCCGCCGCGCGCGTCGCCGGGCCCTCCTCACGCAGGGCGTGCAGATCCTCGGGGCGGTCGATGTCGAGACCGGCGCCGGGGAGGGGCAGCACCACGGGCTCGATGCCGCGGGCGCGCGCCGCCGCCAGGTGGTCCGCGAACGAGGGCTCGCCGAATCGGAGGGGCACGGCGTCGGGCGGCGACAGGCACGCCGCGTTGGTGCCAAGGCCGCTCCGGGACGGTACGAACACGGCGGCGGGGGCGGGCCCGCAGGCCTCGAGGACACGCCGCACCTCTTCCGCGGTGAGGCACGGGAGATCCCCGGGCACGGTCAGCAGAACCGTCGCGCCCCACTCGCGGCAGAGGGCGACACCCCGCGCGACGGCCGCGGTGTGGCCGTGGCCTTCCGTCTCCCGGACCACCAGGGCTCCCCATCGCTCCGCGAGCGCGGCCGCCTCGTCGTCGGGGGTGACGACCACGACGCGGTCGACGGGCGCCTGGGCGAGGGCGGCGAGGACGTCCTCCAGCATCGCCCGGGCCAGTGCTGCGCGCGCTCCTGCCGGCAGCGCGTCGGCGAGGCGCCGCTTCGCCTCGGTGAACTCCTTCGCCGGGATGACCGCCACCCTCATGCGGCGGCTCCGGCGGCGTCGAGGACGACCCGGGCGAGACGCGCCTCGGCCGCGTGGTCCGGCATGAGCGCGTCCGCGACGACCGGGCGCACGCCGTCCTCCTCGAGCGCTGCGGCCTGCGCGGCATCGGCGCCGTCCATCACGAGGGCGTCCAGCCACGGCCGGTAGGCTCGCGCCACGCCCAGCGGGGACACGTCGAGGCCCCGGGCTGCGAGGAGCTTGGCGGCGGGCCCGCTGACGGCCTGGCCGCCCACGATGGGGCTCACCGCCACCACCGGCGCGGGCGTACGCACCAGGGCATCGGCGATCCCCGGCACCGCCAGGATCGGCCCGATCGAGGTCACCGGGTTCGAGCAGCAGACGACGATCGCCTCGGCCGCCGCGACGGCGTCGAGCACGCCGGGAGCCGGCCGGGCGGCGTCGGCGCCCCGATAGGCGACTTCCAGCACGTCGGGAGCGCATCGCTCGCGGACGAAGAACTCCTCCAGACCGAGCCAGCCGCCCCTCGTTCGGAGCTCGGTCCGCACGGGGTCGTCCGACATGGGGACGAGCCGCGCCCGGACGCCGAGCGCGTCGGCGATGGCGCCGGTCGCGTCGGTGAGGGAGGCGCCGGCCCGCAGGAGGAGGGTGCGGTGGAGATGGGTCGCCAGGTCGCGGTCACCGAGACGGAACCACGTCTCGCGCCCCAATCGATGCATCGCCTCGAGGCAGTGAAACGTGTCGTCGCGAACCCCCCAGCCGCGCCGTCCGTCGAGGAGGCCGGCGAGCGCGTACGCCACCGAGTCGAGGTCGGGGGATACTCGCAGGCCCCACCAGTCCAGATCGTCACCGGTGTTGCCGACGACGAAGAGCCGCGCCGGCTCGGTCACGCGAGCCAGGCCGCGCAGGAGCTTCGCGGCGCCGGTTCCTCCAGCCAGGGCGACGATCACCGCCGCCCGCGCCGTCGGCCTTCGCCCCCGGGGTCCGGGATGGGAACCGCGTAGGTGCCGGGGCGGCGCCAGACGTGGAGGCCCGAGCCCGGCCGCCCGCGCAGACCGGGAGGCAGGAAGGCCTCGGGCATCGGCACGAATCCCAGGCGCACCCATACGCGATCGAGCCCCTGGGGTCGGGTGAAGAGGGAATCGAGCGGGAGCGTTCGCGCGAGGTCGATGAGAGGCGCGACGAGCTGGGCGGCTACCTCGATCGGCTCGGCGGCCTCCGGCGGGTCCACCACCACGGGGCCGTGGATGAACCCGTTGGCGCCGAGCCGCTCGCAGAGAACGCCGCCGACGAGGCGCTCGCCGGCCTGGGCCTCCCACGCAATGTCGTGAGGGTCGGGACCGGGCGCAAACGCGCCCGCGAACTGGAACAGCTGGCGGACCGCAGAAGCCCCGCTCTGGCAGGGCCGGTACACGACGCCCTGCCAGATGCGGGGCTCCAGGACGATCGGTGCCGACCCGGCCGCCGGAGACACCGGCCGCCGCGTCGACCGCGGCATGTGCTCGGCGCTACTTCTTCCCGCCGAGGATCGCGTCCTTCAGAACCTTCACCGGGCGAATGCGCACGACCCGCTTGGCCGCGATCTTGATGGGCTCGCCAGTCTGCGGGTTCCGGCCCATGCGCGCCTTCCGGTTCGAGAGGACGACCTTGCCGATCCCCGGCAGGACGAACGCGCCGCTCTTCTTGGCCTCCTTGACGGCCAGCACCTGAAGCTCATCCATGAAGCCGGCGACCTGCTTCTTCGTCAGGCCGGTCTTTCCCGCCAAGTGGCCCACCGTTGCCGCCTTCGTCATGACTTTCGCCATAGAACCGCCTCCTCTCAGGGTGTGGTGGTGACGCCACCGCGAACGGGTGGCTGTGGAGCTACGCTACCCTCTCCGGGCCGGCATGCCGCGCCCGTCCGGTCGGTTCCGCCGCGGACCGCCCCGGGTGGGCTCAGCTGCGTGAAGCGGAACTGACTCGACGCGGTGAGCCGGCGATACGAGCCGAACTGTTCATCGGGATTCTCAACGGTATCCAGCGGACTCGTCTCGTCGTCGCGTCCGTCGGCATAGAGCCTGAGAATACCGTACGTCGTATCGCGCTGCGCTGGAATTCGGCCGAGGTCCCGCACCAGTCGGCGGAGCTCCCGTGGCGGCACGAGCTGACCGTGACCCGCCCCGGCCGAGGTCGAGATGCTCTCGTTGATCAGCGTCCCGCCGAGGTCGTTGGCACCCGCGGCGAGGAGCATCTGGGCGAGCTTGGGCCCCTCCTTGACCCACGAGCACTGGATGTTGCGCACCGTCGCCCCGAGCATGACCCGCGCGAGCGCATGCACGCGCACGACCTCGGCGCCCGTTGCCCCGGCCCGGACGTCCCGGACCAGGTGGCGGCGATACATCGGCGCCTCCTGGTGGATGAGCGACAGCGGGACGAACTCGGTGAAACCACCCGTGTCCTTCTGGACGTCGCGCAGGAGCGCCATGTGCCGGACCCAGTGGGCCGGCGTCTCGACGTGGCCGTACATCATGGTGGAAGTCGTCCGGATCCCGAGCCGGTGGGCCGTTGTGATGATCTCGATCCACTGGCTCGTGGAGATCCGGCCCCGCGAGATGACGTCCCGCACCTCGTCGTCGAGGATTTCGGCTGACGTCCCGGGTAGCGTTCCGAGGCCGGCGTCCCTCAGCTCGGTGAGGTACTCCGCGACGGGCAGCCCCGACCGGGTCACGCCGTACAGGACCTCCTCCGGCGAGAACGCGTGGATGTGCAGATCCGGCAGCGCCTCGTGGACCGCGCGGCAGAGGTCGATGTAGTACCGGCCGTCCAGCTTCGGCGGCAGCCCGGCCTGCATGCACACCTCGGTCGCCCCGAGGTCCCGGGCCTCCCGCGCCCGGCGAATCACCTCCTCGAGCGGAAGGAAGTAGCCCTCCTCCTCGCGGTGGTCCCGGCTGAATGCGCAGAACGTGCAGTGCTTGATGCAGACGTTCGTGAAGTTGATGTTGCGGTTGACGACGTAGGTCACCACGTCGCCGGGCTGGCGAGCCCGCAACTCGTCCGCGACCAGGGTCAGCGCCGTGAGCTCGCGTCCCGTCGCCTCGGCGAGCGCGAGGCCGTCCTCGATCGTGACCTCGTCACCATCGAGCGCCCGATCAAGCGCTGCGCGCGCGCGGCGCTCGAGGCCCGTCCAGTAGCGAGCCAGAAAGCTGTCCATCATCGCCGGATGGTCTCCTCTCGTCCGCCGCCCACGGCGCTCACGTGGCCACGTGGGCCACGGCGTCGGGGACGAGACCGCCAGCGTCGACCGAGGCAAGGACACGGTGACGCAGGGCCTCCGGGACGAAGCCCGGGCGGTGAATGTACTCGGGGTAGATCGCGAGACGCTCCCGGAGCCGGGAGCCGGCGGCGGCCGTTGCCGCCTCAAGGGCAGCCAGGTGCGGCCAGGGAGCCTCGGGATTGATGAAGTCGATCGTGAGAGGCGAGACGCCCCCCCAGTCGTTCAGCCCGGACGCGATCAGGGCGGGGTAGGTCCCGGGGGAGAGATTGGGCGGAGCCTGCACGTTCACGTCCGGTCCGAGCAGCAGGCGCGCCACCGCGAGCGTCCGTCGGAGCTCGTCCAGGGAGGGCTCGGGCTGCCCCGCCATCGAGATCCGGGGCTTCGCCCGGAAGTTCTGGACGATCACCTCCTGGACATGCCCGTAGCGCTCGTGGAGCTCGCGGATCGCCAGGAGGGAATCCACGCGCTCGGCGCGCGTCTCCCCGATTCCGAAGAGGATCCCGGTCGTGAACGCGATGCCCAGGCGGCCTGCCGTCTCGATCGTCCGGAGCCGCCGCGCCGGCCGCTTGTCCGGCGCGTGCTCGTGGGGACCACCCGGCCCGCCCAGGCGACCTGCCACGGTCTCGAGCATGATCCCGACGCTCACGTTCCACTCGCGAAGCGTCCGCAGATCGCGCTCGCTCATGAGCCCCGGGTTGGCGTGGGGCAGGAGCCCGGTTTCGGTGGCGATGGCGCGCGAGGCCGCGACGACGTACTCCATGGTCGTCCGGTAGCCCCGGCGGCGAAGCCAGTCTCGATGCTCGGGGAACCGGGCCTCGGGCTTGTCGCCGAGCGAGAGGAGCGCCTCCTTGCAGCCGAGACGCGCTCCCGCCTCGCAGACGGCTAGAACCTCGTCGAGCTCCATGGTCCGGGCGCCGGGGTGACCGGGATCGCGCTTGAAGGTGCAGTAGCCGCAGTCGTCGCGGCAAAGGTTCGTCAGCGGCAGGAACACCTTCCGGGAGTAGGTGACCGTTCGCCCCTTGCCCCGGTCGCGGAGGGCGGCCGCCGCCTCGAGGACGGCCGGAAGCTCACCGGGCGCGGCCTCGATCAGCGCAATGCCGTCGCCGCGGCGGAGCGGCCGGCCCGCCGCGCGCCGCTGGATGGCGGCCGCCACCGCGCCCGAGAGCCCGGCCTGCGCGCTCACGCGCCGGGGCTCCATCGGACGACGTGGTCGGGGACGATCTTGATGAGGAGCCCGTGCGCGGCGAGAGGGAGGGCCTGGTACTGGGGATACTTCGCCTCGAGGAGCGCCCGTGCGCTCCGCCACTCCGCCCCCTCGTGCAGGAGCTCGGCGCGGCCCTGCACCATCACGAACCGGAGCCGTCTCCAGTCCTCCTCGTAGTGATCGATGAGGAGAGCGACCCGGGGGTTCTCCTTGATGTTGCGCACGCGCTTCAGGCGCTCGGGAGGCGTGCGCTTCGGCTTAGCGTCGATCGGCGAATAGTAGGCGCGGCCGTCGGTCGCGTAGCACACCGGCACGACGTGGGGCGCCCCCGTGTCGTCCACCGTCGCCAGGCGAGCGACCCGGCTGTCGGCCGCGAACGTGTCGGTCGCGGTCATCGGGCGCGCGACGCGGCGCGGGGGGCCGGGCGGCCGAGGCGCGGCCGTACCTCACGGGCGACACGCTGCATCAGCGTGACCATGGCCGACTGGTCCGGCCGTGTGAAGTCGAAGATGAGGGTGTCAACGCCGGCCGCCTCGTAGGCCCGGATGTCGGCTGCGAGCTTGGCCGGAGGCCCAGCCAGCAGGCGCTCGGGGCCGGCCGGCGGCTTTCCGCGAGACGGCCAGAGGTCGATGGGCCCTCGGAAGGCGACCCGGATCGACGCCGGGTCGCGCCCCGACGCGCGAGCGAGGGTGCGGATCGTCGCCAGCTTCTCCGCCAACTCCTCGGGCGCGAGACCGGCAGGGCCGCGCAGCCCGATGGGGTGCCACGCGTCACCCAGGGTCGCCGTCCGGCGGAGCGCGGGTGCCGTGTGGCCGCCGATCCAGATCGGCGGATGCGGCTTCTGGACGGGCTGGGGCAGCATCGTGACGTCGCCGATGCGGTAGTACTTGCCCTCGAATCGCGGGGAGTCCTGCGTCCAGAGCGCCTTCATCAGGCGGAGGTACTCGTCGGTGACCGCGCCGCGCTGTGCATACGGCGGCGCGGCTAGCGCCTCGAACTCCTCCGGCCACCACCCGACCCCGGCGCCCACGATGAGGCGCCCGCCGGAGAGGGTGTCGATGGTGGCGAGCTGCTTCGCAGTCACGACCGGGTTGCGATAGGGGACCACCAGCACGCTGATCGCGACGCGCAGACGCCGGGTGGCCGCCAGGAGCCACGCGGCCAGCGGGATCGGCTCGAGGTACGGCTGGTCAGAGCCGCCCGGGAACGCTCCGGTGTTGTCGTACGGGTACGGCGCCGACGAGCGCGTCGGGAGAACGACGTGATCGGAGATGGTGACGACCGAGTAGCGGAGGGTGTCGGCCGTGCGCGCGAGACGCGTGAGGACGTCGACGCGCGCCAGCGGTCCCCGGCTCGGGAGGCTCCAGCCGAGCTCGACACCTCTCGGCCGATTTGCTGCACGCGCGCCCTGCTTCACAGCGACCGATCCTAAGCCCAATTCCCTGGGCCACGCAAGGGGCGAATATTCATGCGGGTCGCGCGGAGCCGCATCAGAGGCGGGTGCGCGCGTCCCGGGGTATTCTGCCGCCGCCGGCCGATCCCGTCGCCTCAGGCGACCGTGCGGAGGGACTCCTCCATGGCGTCGAGTGTCCAGTCGACGTCAGCGTCCGTGTGCGCGAGCGAGAGGTAGAGCTTCGAGCCCGGAAGGGTGAAGATTCCCCGTCGCACGCACTCAAGCGCGAAGCGCGCCGCCTTGCGCCCGTCGGCCGCGCGGAGTGCCCGGTCGCTGGTCAGGCCCGCCTCCCGATCGACGAAGAACACCTGGGCCATCGGCCCGTCCCCCAGGACCTGGACCGGCACTCCGACCCGATCGGCCCGCCGCGCGAGGCCCGCCCGGAGCCGCTCGCCGAGCGCGTGGAGCCGCTGGTAGACCCCCGGGCGGCGAAGCTCGGCGAGGGCGGCCACCCCCGCCGCGCACGCGAGCGCGTTGCCCGACAGGGTGCCCGACAGCGCCGCGTAGTCCAGCGAGCCCTTCCGTGCAGGGTCCGCCGTGGCCATGACGTCGCCGCGCCCTGCGATCGCCGCCAGCGAGAAGCCACACGTCAGCGCCTTGCCGTAGACGGCGAGGTCGGGAAGGACGCCGTAGTACTCCTGCGCGCCCCCGTAGGCGAGGCGGAACCCTGTCACGACCTCGTCGAAGACGAGGAGGGCTCCGAGGCGATGGGCAAGCTCTCGGAGGCCCGCGAGGAAGCCGGGGCGGGGCCGAATCGTCCGCTGGAGCGGCTCCACGATGATCGCGGCGAGGTCGGACCCCCGCTCGGCGGCGATGCGCTCGGTCGTGGCGAGGTCGTTGAAGGGCGCGACGAGGACGCTCTCGATCGCGCCCCGGGGCACGCCGCCGATGTCGGGCCCGGGAAAGGGGTAGGGCGCCTCCGACGGCACGCGCCAGTTGCCGACCATGGCGTAGTCGTGAAGACCATGCCAGCCCCCCTCGAACTTGAGGATCTTCTCCCGCCGCGTGAAGGCACGGGCCATCCGGCACGCGAACATGGTCGCCTCGGTTCCGGTCGAGACGAAGCGCACTTGCTCTGCGCAGGGGACCGCTTGCACGACCGCCTCGGCGAGGCGGACGGAGGGCTCGGAGAGCCAGAAGAAAGTGGAGCCCCGCGCGACCTGGTCCTGGACTGCCTGCACGATTGCCGGATGCCCGTGGCCCAGCAGGAGGGGCCCGGATCCCAGCACGTAGTCCAGGTACGTGCGTCCCCGCAGGTCGATGAGCCGGGGACCTTCGCCCCGGTCCACGATGAAGGAAAGCTCGGGGGGCAGGGTGTTCTGGCCGAGGCAGGCGCCGGGCAACACGGTGCCGGCGGCGGCGAGCAGCTCGCGGGATCGGCTCTCCATCTCTTCCAGCTCGACCGTCATCGCGGGTCTCCCTCTGTCAAAGGTCGCGGCGCAGCAAGTCTCCCTCGACACTAGCGGGCGCGCCCCGGATCGTCAACGCGGGCGCCGTGGTGCCCACGGCGTGTGCAGGTGCTCACGGAATCGGCACGCCGGCGGGCGCTCGTCGCTCGAAAGCCCGCGGTTTGGCAGGGGAGAGGTGCTGCCACCGCGGGCACGCCGGTTGCTTGGCTCGGAGATCAGTCCCGCGTCCGACGTGTGGCGCTCGCGTGCCGGGGAGGCTCAGCGGCGCGCCTCGACCTGCTCGGGCGACGATTGACAAGGAAGGGCCGCTCGCTAGAATCGGCGCGGCATCGAGTCCGGTGCGGATCACCGGCGTTCACGACCGACACCAGTCCAACGGAGGACCTGCATGGCTGACGACGTGAAGCCGCTGGAGACGAAGACGCCGAAGGATGTCATCCACGCGGCCAAGGAGCGCGGGGCAAAGATCGTCGACCTCCGCTTCATCGACGTGCCCGGGCTCTGGCAGCACTTCTCGATTCCGACCCATGACCTCGGCGAGGAGCTGTTCTCGGAGGGCATCGGGTTCGACGGATCGTCGATCCGGGGCTTCCAGACGATCGACGAGTCCGACATGCTCCTCATGCCGGATGCGACGACGGCGCAGATGGATCCGTTCGCGGCCGTTCCGACGCTGGTCCTGAGCTGCAGCGTGAAGGATCCCGTGACCATGGAGGCCTACACCCGGGATCCGCGCTACGTGGCCCAGAAGGCCGAGCTCTTCCTCAAGCAGACGGGCATCGCCGACACGGTCTACATCGGGCCGGAGCTCGAGTTCTTCATCTTCGACTCGATCAAGTTCGACCAGGGCTACAACTTCGGCTTCTATCAGCTCGACTCGGAGGCTGGCGCGTGGAACACGGGGAAGGAAGGGCTGGGCTACCGGCCGCGGTACAAGCAGGGCTACTTCCCCGTGCCGCCGATGGACCACTTCCAGGACATCCGATCGGACATGGTGCTGAACCTCGAGAAGGTGGGGGTCCGGGTCGAGGTGCACCACCATGAGGTGGCGACCGCGGGGCAGTCCGAGATCGACATGCGGTTCGACACCCTGACGAAGATGGCCGACAAGGTGATGTGGTACAAGTACGTCACCAAGAATACCGCCCGCAAGCACGGCAAGACCGTCACGTTCATGCCGAAGCCCCTGTTTCAGGACAACGGCTCCGGGATGCACACGCACCAGTCTCTGTGGAAGAACGGCAAGAACCTCTTCTACGAGGTCGGCGGCTACGCGGACATCTCCAAGATGTGCCTCCACTACATCGGTGGCATCCTGAAGCACGCCCCGGCGCTGCTCGCGTTCATCGCGCCGTCCACGAACTCGTACCGGCGGCTGGTGCCCGGGTACGAGGCCCCGATCAACCTGGTGTACAGCCAGCGGAACCGCTCCGCGTGCATCCGGATCCCGGTGTACTCGCGATCGGAGAAGGCCAAGCGGATCGAGTTCCGGACACCCGATCCGTCCTGCAATCCGTACCTGTCGTTCGCGGCGTGCGTCATGGCCGGCCTCGACGGGATCGTCAACAAGATCGATCCGGGCCAGCCGATCGACAAGGACCTGTACGAGCTACCGCCCGAGGAGCAAAAGGCGATCAAGCAGCTCCCCGGCTCCCTCGACGTCGTGCTCGACAACCTGGAGAAGGATCACGACTTCCTGCTGAAGGGCGACGTCTTCACGCCCGACCTGATCGAGACTTGGCTGGAGTACAAGCGGAGGAACGAGGTCGACGCGATCAGGCTGCGCCCGCATCCGTACGAGTTCGCACTCTACTACGACATCTAGCTCGCGCTCCGGGGCGGGGCACGCCGGGTCGGGGCCGAACCCCCGGCCCGGCGT
>DASZOL010000003.1:0-11661 GCA_035550795.1 Candidatus Methylomirabilota bacterium | reverse complement strand
CCGGCCGACGGTAACCTCGTCTTGGTCACGCACGGTGCGAACATCCGGGCCCTGACCGGGATCAGCCCCGCGCCTGGCGAGTTCCTCGTCCTCACCCCCGACGCCGGGGGGAGCTTTCGCGTCGCGGGCCGTCTGGCGCCGGCGGCGCTCGGGAACCCATGAGGGCGAGCCTCGGCCGCAGGCGGCTCATTCGCGGGCTTGCGGCGGCGCTCGCGCTCGCGCAGCGGCCGGCCTGGCTCCGGGCCGAGGAGAGCGGATACGGCGCGCTCACCCGGACGGCCCTCGCGTTCCTGGCCGCGCTGGATCCACGCCGGACGCTTCTGGCCAGCTTTCCCTTCACGCACGCCGAGCGACTGAACTGGCACTACGTTCCGCGCAGACGGGAAGGCCTGGCGCTCAGGGACATGACGCCCGGCGCCCGCGCGGCCGCGCACGCGCTGCTCCAGGCCGGGCTCTCGGCGGCGGGCTATGCCAAGGCGGTCGGCGTCATGCGGCTGGAAGGGATGCTGCGGCAGACCGAGACCCTCGGTCGCCTCACGCGCGACCCCGACAACTACGCGGTCACGATCTTCGGGACGCCCGGCGGGGATGCGCCCTGGGGCTGGCGCTTCGAGGGACACCACCTGTCCCTCAACTTCACCGTCGCCCCGGGCCCGGCCATCGCGGTCACCCCCGCGTTCTTCGGCGCGAACCCGGCAGAGGTTCGGTCGGGTGGCCTCCAGGGGCTGCAGGTTTTGCGAAGCGAGCAGGACCTCGGTCTGGCGCTGGCCCGGAGCCTCGGCCCCACCCAGCGCGCGCAGGCGGTGATCGCGAGCGACTCCCTCGGCGACATCGTCAGCGGACCCGGTCGCGCCGACAGCCTGAAGGCTCCCGCGGGCGCGGCGCTCGGCGACGTCGACGAGGCGTCGCGAGCCCTGGCCCTCCGGTTGATCGAGACGTACGCCCGCAACATGCGGGGCGACCTCGCGGAGGCCGAGCTCCGGAAGGTCCACGCGGCCGGGATCGAGCGGGTCCACTTCGCGTGGGCGGGTCCCATCGACCCGACGCGGCCGCACTACTACCGGCTCCACGGGCCGACGGTCCTGATCGAGTACGACAACACGCAGAACAACGCGAACCACGTCCACTCGGTCTGGCACGATCCCCGCGGCGACTTCGGGGTCGATCTGCTCGGGGCTCACTACCGGACCGGCCGCCACCAGGCCTAGCCCCGTGCCCGAGGTGGGTCGGGCGACCAGGCGCTGGAGACGGCGGCCGTGATCCGCTCCGTTGCGCGCCGGCGGCCAGGCAGTGGTGTCGGACGGCACTCGGCGGCGTCCGCCCGGGACTACGAGGTGAGCCTGAACGTGCAGTACGTGACGTTGATGCCGTCCCTGGCGAGATCGCGGGTTCCGATCGTATCGGCGCGAAGACCGGATCGATCGATCAGGCGCCGCAGGTAGGCCATGTCGCCGCTCGTGCCGAAGAACAGCAGCAGGCGACCGCCCGGATTCAGCCGCTCGCGCACCTCGGACATGAATCGAGTCAGGGACCGGTAGTTCTCGTCGGCGAAGCTCGCTTCCAGGAAATCCCGCGGGCGGAACCACCGGAAAGGGGGATCGAAGACGATCAAGTCGAAGCTGCCCTCGACCCGCTCGAAGAGGTCGCTCTCGAAAAACGCGGTCCGGTCCGCGACGTGATTGCGTTCGGCGTTCCGCCCAGCGGCGGCGACCGCATGCGGGTTGATGTCCACGCCGACCACGTCATGGGATCGGCCGGCGGCGAGGATCGCGTTGACGCCACTGCCGGTCCCCATGTCGAGCACGCGGTCGTCGTCGCGGACCTCGTCGAGAACGGCCCGGCCGAGCAGCTCCGACATGGGTGTCGGCGGGAAGACCTGGTCGGGGATCGTCAACGCAAGCCCGAGGTAGCTCACCTCGTGGGCACCGAGACGATGAAGCTCGACCGACGCGGCCTCGTGCCAGCGCTGCAGGATCGCTGCGTACGCGTCGGACATCATCGGTCGATACGCGTCGTCGCTCATTTCACCGCCGGCGTGGAGCCCTGTGCGCCTCCTCGGGCGCCGTCGAGCTGCAGGAGGAGGAGGAGGGTCAGAAGCTCGGCGCTCAGGAGCCGGAGGTGCGTGGCCTCCGCCCCGGTCTCGAAGATCAGCAGGATCTCGTCCAGCAGCACGAACAGTCCCCAGAGCCCCAGGCTCGACACGAAAGCCGGGCCGAGCCATCTGCCGCCCGGCTCGCGAGCCGCGCGCCAGAACAGGACCGCGGCGAGCGCCTGCCAGCCGATGACGCCGGCGAGAAGGATGGGATTGATCCAGGCGGGGACGTCGGCGTTCCCCGTGGCGGCGCCGATGAACGCCAGGTTGCCCGAGACCCAGCGCCAGCTCGCGGGGAGCACGTCCAGGGTCCGGAGGAGATCTGTCAAGTTGGAGGCCGCCACGATGGCGAAGTAGAGGGCCCAGAATCCGAGAAGCGCGGGCCGGAGCAGCCGGAAGTCGAGCCGCCGGGGCACGGGCTCCATCACCCGAGCATCCCAACACCGTGCGTCGGCGCAGCAGCACGCTGGACCCGCCGGGCCATGCTCAACGTTCGAAAGCGGCGGGGACGTTCGGGCCTGGGGTGGTGCCAGCCGGTTCGCCCGCGCGTGGCGGAGGACGGCTGGAAGCCGGAGTGTCTCGGGGCGAGCCACGTACCGCGACCGCCTCGCGCCTGGCACGTCGAGGGCCGCGCGAGGCCTGCCAGCAGGCAGGTCCGGGGCGTCTGCTACGCCGGCCTCGGGCCGTCGTGGCCCTCAGTTGCCGTGCTCGGTCGAGGCGTAGAACCCATACTTGCCGGGTGCGGCGACCTTCAGGCCCTTCGTGAAGATCGAGAAGGTCCGGGTCGCCGTGGGGTGGAGCTCCTTGCAGACCATGCCATTCGGAAGGAGGATCGTGGCGCTCGCGTCCGCGCCCGACACGGCGTTCCGCATCGATTCCAGCGCAGCCTGCACCTCGGTTCCCGCCTTGAAGCGGCTTCGATGCCCGTCGAAGTGCCACTCGAAGGGGACGTAGGCGGTGTCGAGCCACGTATCGATCGTGGACCCCAGGATCATCCACGGCAATCCGCCGTGCCGCCCCGTGAGGATCTCCTCGAGAGCCTTCCGCTGCGGGTCCGTGGCCATATCCTCGATCCACAGCTTCGCGGTTCCGCTTCCCTCGTGGATGGCACCGGGCCATTTCCCGCTCCACACGTACCGGAGCCCATCGAGCTGGGTGTTCCCGCAGAAGCCGTCCCTGATGCCCACGCCGTAAGCTCCCGAGCAATGTCCCTGTGTCGGCCGCGCGTTGAAGTTGCACGGGCAGCCCCAATCGCAGTTGCACGCGGCGATCACGTCGGCTCGATATTGCCACTTTGCCGTCATCCGACACCTCCTCGAAGGCGACGTGGAACGGTCTGCGGGCACTGGAGCCGAAAGGGCATGGCACCTCACGGCCACCTGATCCGTGGGTAGATACTAGGCCACGTGCCCGCCGGCCATCAAGCGCTCAAGGGGTAGCCGCGGCGGGGCATCTGATCCATGGCTAGAGCGGATGGAGCGCTGCGGGCGGTCAACGGCGTGATGCTGTTCGCCGGCCCTCGGAGAGCTTTCTGGAACGATTCGCGCGTTGCCGATGTCCGCGAGCGCGTGATACGGTTCGCCTATCTTTCGAGCACACCCCCGAACGGTGCAGACCCCGCACCGAGCAACGGGGGACTCAGTCGGCCAGTGCCCGGCGGCTCGTCGGGTCGGTGGGGGCAGGCGGCATGAGGCAGGCTCTCGACGCGGTGCTCAGGCGTGACCGCGCCATCATTGGCGCTGGACTCGGCGGCCTCGTCCTCCTGGCATGGCTGTACCTCTTTCGCATGGCCAAGAAAATGGCCGAGATGGAGGCCCACGCCGCGATGGGGATGGCGATGCCCCAGTTGCACGCGTGGGAGATGGCGGACGTGGGGCTGCTGTTTCTCATGTGGGCCGTGATGATGGTGGCCATGATGGTGCCGACGGCCGCGCCGATGATCATGCTGGTCGCGACGGTCGACCGGCGCCGCCTGGATCGCCCGCGCCCAATGGCCCGGACCGGGATGTTCGCCCTGGGATACCTGGCTTCCTGGATCGGCTACAGCGCACTGGCCGCCTCCGCCCAGTGGGGCCTCCACGCCGCCGCCCTGCTCTCGCCTGCGATGGCGAGCACCAGCCGGCTCCTCGGCGGCGGGATCCTGATCGCCGCCGGGATCTACCAGTGGACGCCCCTCAAGCGCGCCTGCCTCACGAGTTGCCGGTCTCCTCTGGCCTTCATCATGACCGAGTGGCGGGACGGCCGCACGGGCGCCTGGGTCATGGGGCTTCGCCACGGCCTCTATTGTGTCGGCTGCTGCTGGGTTCTCATGGCGCTCCTCTTCGTGGCGGGCGTGATGAACCTCGCGTGGGTGGTCGCCATCTCCGCCTTCGCACTCGTGGAGAAGATCGTTCCAGGTGGCGACCGGGTCGGGCGGGTGGCCGGATTCGGCCTTGTCGCGGCCGGCCTTCTCGTGATCGCGCGGGGCGGGGGATGAGGCCTGCGAACGGGTGCCCGGAGCGCGTTCTGCCCGCTGGTGGGCCCGTCCGGCGTCGGCTATGCTGGGTGGGAGCGTCGGACGCGGCGCCAGTTGGGTCGAATGGCATGAAGCAGACCCTCGAGCGCGAGCTGAAGCTCGATGTCGAGCCGGGGTTTCGCTTGCCCACGCTTCCCGGCCGGCCCCTGGCCCCGCGCGCCTTTGTGTCCCGGTATCATGATACCCCTGACCACCGCCTCGCCCGACACGGCATCACCCTCCACGTCTCGCTGCTGGACGCGGCCGCCCGCGGGTTCAAGAAGCTGCGCAAAGCGGTCAGGGCGCTTCCGGAGGTGCCGTCGAACGAGGCGCTTCACGGCGTCCGCATCCGGGCGAAGCGAGCGCGCTACGCGGCGGAGCTGGTCGTTTCCGAGGCTGGCCGCCACGCCGAGCGGTTCGTCAAGCGGCTGAAGAAGCTCCAGGACGTCCTCGGCGAGCACCAGGATGCGGCATTCGCCGAGATGCGCCTCCGCGAGCTCGGTGCCGGCGCCCCCGGCTCGCGCAGCGATTTCGTCGCGGGGCTCCTCTGCGAGCGGCAGCGCGCACGCCGGGTGGCGGCCCGCGCCGCCCCGGGAGCGTTCTGGCCGAAGGTGGCGGCGCAGGGCGCCATGGCCTGGCGGTGATTCCGGGACCCCCAACCGATCCACCGAGAGGAGGATCCGATGCTGCGAACGCTTGCACAGAACTGGTGGGCGATCGTGTTGCGCGGAGTGTGCGCGGTGATCTTCGGCGTCGGGGCCTTCGTCTGGCCGGGCATCACGCTGGCAGCCCTGGTTCTCCTCTACGGCGCCTATGCGCTCGTCGAGGGCGTCTTGGCCGTCGCGTGGGCCCTGGTCGGCCGTCACGCGGGATCCTTCCCGTGGGGCGTGCTCCTGGCCGGGCTGGCGGGGGTCGCCGTCGGCATCGTGACCTTCCTCTACCCCGGGCTCACGGCGCTGGCGCTGCTGTACCTCATCGCGGCGTGGGCGATCGTCCGCGGCGTCTTTGAGATCATCGCGGCCATCCAGCTCCGGAAGGAGATCGAGAACGAATGGCTGCTCGGCCTGAGCGGCCTGCTCTCAGTCATTCTCGGGCTGTTCCTGATGGCGGCGCCGGGGACGGGGGCGCTGGCCGTGCTGTGGTGGATCGGCGCGTTCGCGATCCTCTTCGGCATCCTGGAGATCATGCTGGGCATCCGGCTGAAGGGCGCGAAGGATCGGCTCGCGCGTCTGCCGGCCTAGGTCCCGGCAGACCACCGGCACGTCGGCCGAGGGAAGAGGAAGCGGAGCGGGACCCAGACCCCGTGGTCGAGCCCGCGCTCCGGATCCTGCTCGGCCGGAATCCCGGCCGCGCGGAGCCGTTCGATGATCGCCGACGCGAGCCCGGGTGCCCCGGGTGCGGGATACCCGAGGCGGTAGAGGGCCGGCGGGAATCCGTAGAAGTCGTGGATCGTGGCGGGGTGCGGGACTCGTCGCGCCCCGGACGGGGGGCGGCGCTTGCCAGTGCGCTGAGACGGCGGCGATCGCCCCCGGCGTCGGGACGCCGCCGGCCCAGGCCCGAGCGCGCGCGTGTAGTCGTCGTCCTCGAGTGCCACCATCGGCGATCCGTGAGAGACGAGCCGCACCGGCGATCGGCCGGCGCCCGGAACGGTCGGCTCGGGGCCGCCGCGCATCAGGTCGCCCGGTGAACCGCTCGGAGGGCGTCCTCGGCGGCATCGAGCAGCCGGTCGATCTCCCCTCGGTCCAGGTGAGTGTTCGTGATGCCGTACGCCCAGCGGTACCGGGTCTGATCCAGAACCGTGTCGAGCGGGACGTCGGCGATCCGGTCGAAGTCCTCGGTCGGCGGGAGGTAGCCCAGGTAGTCGTTGCAGTAGCCGAGGATGAGCGTGGTCCTGAACGGACTTCGCTGCCTGAGGGCGCGCCCGGGCCCGCTGAAGAGCTCGAATCCCGTGCCGACGATCGCGACGTCGCCGATGGCCAGGGCCTGGACCTCCGCCTGGACGGGCACCTCCTGGCGCCGCCGCATGTCGCGGTACATGCTGAGCGCGCCGCGCTGGTAGTGAAGGGGAAAGCGCTGGGCGGAGGTCGAGGTGTGGACCTCGTCGGGCCAGACCTCCGGGAACGCCGGCTCCGGCTCGGCGGCCAGCCGTTCCGCCATCCGATCGAGGTCCGCCTCGGGCCAGGGGAGCCGACGGCGGCGGAGCGGGACGACGCGGTCCTCGATGGCCAGCTCGGCCTCGCTCCCGGTCCAGATCGTCGGCAGGACGCGTCGCACCTCAGCCGCCAGCGCTTCTCCGACGCGGTCGCGGGCCGGGAGGCCATGCGGCACCGGAGCCTCGTTCCCGAACCAGTAGTCGAGCGGCGCGAGGTCGCCCGCGCAGGCCTGCAGGAAGAGGCACTCGGCGCCCGGGTGCGCCCGCTCGACGGCGGTCCGCAGCGCGTGAGGGAAGTCGGCATTCCACCGGAGAGTCTGGCCGCCGACGCAGGTGCCGTGGCAGGCGAACCCCGCGACGATCGCCATCACGCCGCCGTCGCCGTCGACGCGGAGCACGGTCACGGTGTCGTCCACCGACCTTCGCGGGTCCACGCGGTTGACGGAGATCCCTGGAGCGCGGCCGACCCCGGCGCCGATCGCGGCGGGCTGCCGCCGGAGGTTCGCCGCGTAGACGGCCCCGGCCAGCCGATCCGGCAATGCCGCCGCGTAGCCCTCGAAGCCATCGGTGCGCACGGCGGCTCGCACGCTGTCCGCCTCAAGCAGCACGGGCGCGCTGTGGTTGTGGGAGGCGTTCAGGAGGACGGCGCCGGCGGGGATCCCGGTCAGCGCGGCGATCCGCCGCCGCGCCACCTCGGCGACGTGCCGGGGCATCCAGAGGAGATCGGTGGCGACGAGCGCGATTCGACGGTGGCCATCGTCAAGCACGAGCGCCTGGGCGAGCAGCGGCTCGTCAACCCCGTCGGCGCGGCCGGTCCGGAGCCGCCAGGCCCCGGGCTCGACGCCGAGCGGCGGGGTGATGTCCACACGGCAGACGCCAGCACGAAGGTGGCCCATGCGATCCTCCTCCAGGTTCGGGAGCGGCCGGTGTGACCCAGCTGCTCGGCCCGACGGCCGGGGCCGCACGCGGCCGGCGCCCGGCCGTCTGCTATCCTACTGGCTCGCGATCCATCGCGCGATCTATCCAGGGCAAACGCGGGCAAACCGCCGAAAGGAGCCGGATCCACATGGCAGACGTTCCGCGCACAGCCGACGTCGTGGTCGTCGGGGGCGGCGTTCATGGCGCCAGCGTCACGTATCATCTCGCCCGCCGGCGCGCCGGCCGTGTGGTGCTCGTCGAGCGCAAGTTCCTTGCCTCCGGCCCCACCGGCCGGTCGTCGGCCCTGGTGCGCCGGTTCTACGCGATGGACTTCCTGACCCGGACCGGCAATGCATCGGCGCAGCTGTTCCAGCAGTGGCCGGAGGCCGTCGGCGGAGACGCGGGCTTTCGCCAGGTGGGAATCCTGTGGCTCGCCGCGGCCGATCGCGCCGCCAACCTCAAGGAGAACGTGCGGCGCGCCCGCGCCCTGGGGGTGCGGATCGACCTTCTCACGCCTGCCGAGCTGAAGGGCCTCGTACCCGCGATGGCCGTCGACGACCTCACCCTGGCCGCCCACGAGCCGGAATCCGGGTACGCGGATGCGTCATCGACGACCAACGCCCTCGCGGCGCGCGCCCGGGAGCTCGGCGCCACCGTCGTCCAGCACGTGCCGGTCGAGGCCGTCCTGGTGGCCGGAGGCCGGGTCACGGGCGTCCGCACGGCGGCGCAGGAGATCCACGCGCCCGCCGTGGTCGTCTGCGCGGGTCTGTGGGCGCCCGGGCTCCTCGCACCGCTCGGCATCGAGGTCCCGATCGCGCCGAAGCGCCACCAGATGTGCTTCTTCCGGCGGCCCCCCGGCTTTGACGGGCATCCCGGGATGATCGACCGACCGAGCGGCACGTACATGCGGCCCGAGACCGGGAACCTCACGATCCAGGGTCTCTCGACCTACCAGGAAGTGGTCGATCCGGACCAGTACAACGAGGGCGCCGACCCGCAGGAAGTGATGCGGAACGCCGAGCTGATCGCTCATCGATTCCCCGTCATGGAGCATGGGTTGTCGATGGGTGGGTACTCCGGAGTCTACGACGTCACTCCGGATCACGAGCCGGTGCTCGGCGCGATCCCGGAATTCCAGGGGCTCTACGCCGACTTCGGGTGGAGTGGCCACGGCTTCAAGCACTCCCCGGTCATCGGGGACATCATGGCCGAGGTCGTTCTCGCCGGGCGCGCGGCCGGTTGGGACCTGACGCCCTTCCGCTGGTCCCGATTCCGGGACGGGGACCTCCTGCCGCCGGCGTCGGCGACCGATCCACCGCATCCGAAGCTCCACGCCGCGCCGGCGTAGCGATGACGGTCTCCCGCGACAACTCCAAGGCGGTCTACCAGGGGATCAAGGCGGCCGGCATCCGGTTCTTGACTGCCCTCCCCGAGACCTGGCTCGTATACCTCCTTCAGCTCGCCGAGGACGACGCGGAGATGAGGCTGGTCGAGGTTGCCAAGGAGGAGGAGGCGGTCGGCATCGCCGCCGGCGCCTACTTCGCCGGCGCGAAGAACGCGCTCCTCATGCAGAACCACGGTTTTCTCGCGAGCATCAACGGGATCGTGTCGCTGGCGATGCTCTACCGGATCCCGCTCGTCATGCTGATCGCGCACCGCGGACACTTCGGCGAACCGTATCCCTGGCACACACAGGGCGGCATCGTCACCGAGCCGGTCCTCCGGGCGCTGGGGCTCCCGTTCGAGCACGCGCGCGATCCCGGGCGCGTCGGCCAGCAGATCCACGACGCCCAGGCGCTGGCCTGGTCCTCGCTGGGGCCGGTCGCCCTGCTTCTGTCGCGCGATCTCATGGAGGACTGACAGGCGGTGTCCCGCGTCCCTCGGCGGCGACCCCTCCGATGAAGCGGGCTGACTGTCTCGGCGCCCTCTATCCGGAGCTGGGCGACCGGCTCGTGGTGACGATCATGGGGGCGACGGCCCAGGAGCTCTACGACCTCGGGCACCGGGAAACCTTCTTCTACCTCCAGCACGCGATGGGGCTGGCGCCGTCGATCGGGCTCGGGCTGGCGCTCAACCGGCCGTCGGCGGGGGTCGTCGTCCTCGACGGCGACGGCTCGGTGCTGATGAACCTGGGGGGCCTGGCGACGCTGGGCCGCTACCGGCCGGCGAACCTGACGCACATCGTCTTCGACAACGGCAGCCTCCTCTCCACCGGAGGCTTCGCGTCCCACACCGCCTCGGGGAGGGTCGACCTGGCCGCCGTCGCCCGGGCCGCCGGCTGCCCGCGCGTACTCGAGGCGCATACCCTCTTCGAGTTCATGGAGGCGGTGGCCGAGGCCTTCACCTCCGGTGAGATGTCGACGATCGTGGCCAAGGTCGAGGCGGTCGGCCCCGACCAGTTCCACATGGAGCTGGCGCTGCCGGAGAACGCGTTCCAGTTTCGCCGGGCCGCCGCGGCGGAGGCGTGAGCGGGAGCCGGGGCGGTCACGAGCCCTCGCCGAGCCCGTCCGGTCATCCGCGCCCCACGCGACCCGCCCGCCCGCCGGGCGCGTCTCGCGAAGTTCACCGGGCCGTAACGTCCGCGTCACCTCCGCCCGGCAGGCTCTAGTTTGGGCGACAGCCCGATCGAGTGGAGGACGGTGCCCGCCACGTCCCGGTGACTGACCGTCATGACGCCGCTCTGGCCGTCGATCCGGACGTGTCCGAAGTAGAGCCCCCCGTCGGTCGGCGGCGCGTTGGCGACCGTCGGGGACTTGGCGAAGACGACGCGGGGCCCGAACGTGTCGTCGAGCTCGTTCGGGCCGAAGCCGCCCGCGTGAATCGGCCCGGAGACGAACTCGTGGAATGGCGCGAAGTCGGTGAACTGCGCCCGGGCGGGTTCGTAGACGTGCGTGGCGCAGTAGTGGACGTCGGCCGTGATCCACACGACGTTCCGCACGTCGTACTGCTTGATGAAGCGCAGGAGGTCGGCGATCTCGAGCTCGCGGCCGAGGGGCGGACCGTGCCCCTGGGCGACCGCCTCCGAGCCCCACCGGCGCCCGTAGTCGTGGTGGACGATCAGACCGATCGGCATGTCAGACGCGATCACCTTCCAGGTGGCCCGGGAGGCCACGAGCTGCCGCTTGAGCCACGCAAGCTGCTCCCGCCCGAGGATGCGGGCCGCCTCGGTCAGCACCGTCTGCCGGTTCTCGCCGTTGGGGTTTCGATAACTCCGCATGTCGAGCAGGAAGAGGTCGAGGCGTGGCCCGCGGCCGATCCGCCGATACACGCGCCCCGATTCGGGCGGATGGCCCGCGAGCGGCGTGAACTCGAGCATCGCCTGCTTCGCCCGGACCGCGAGCACGTCCGCGCTCTTGACCGTGTAGCGGTCGTCGTCGAGAACCCGCCCGGGGAACCAGTTGTCCGTCACGTCGTGGTCGTCCCACTGGACGTACTGCGCCACCTGGGCATTGAAGCGCCGGACGTTCTCGTCCATGAGGTTGTAGCGGTAGTTCCCGCGGAACTCCTCCAGGGTCTCGGCGACCTTGGACTTCGCCTCGGTCACGAGGTTCTTCCAGGTGCCGCCCCCGGGGAGATCGACCTCTGCCTTGAGGGGAGTGTCGGCGTAGACCATGTCGCCGCTGTGCACGAAGAAGTCCGGGTCGAGGCGGCGCATCGTCTCGTAGAGCCGCATGCCGCCCCAGGCCAAGTTGATCCCCCATCCCTGCCCGGCGGTGTCACCGGACCAGACGAAGCTGACGTCGGCCGCGTCCTCCGGCGCCGTCTTGACGCGCCCGACGACGGGCATGCTGACGCGCGTCCGGTCGGCGACATCGACGAACGTGGCGCGATAGAAGATCTCCTGGCCGGCCGGAAGCCCCTCGAGGAGCAGCCGGACCGTGTAGGCGGTCTCGGGCCCTGCCGTGGGACCGGGTACGCGCCGGGCGTTCTGGAAGCGCTCGGTGGCTGCGTACTCGACGAACAGGCGGGCGGGACGGTCGGTCGCGCTCCACAGAACCACCTGGC
>DASZOL010000002.1:0-3370 GCA_035550795.1 Candidatus Methylomirabilota bacterium | reverse complement strand
TGGCCGGGCAACGTGCGCGAGCTGGAGAACGTCGTGGAGCGGCTGCTCGTGCTGGCGGGCTGGCTGGACGGCCGCGGGTCGGGTCGGCCGATCGACCTCGAGGATCTGCCCGAGAAGATCCGCGAGCGGCCCGACCAGCCGCTGGTATCGGAGGTGGCGGATCCGACGCCGACCATGGAGACCATCGAGCAGGCATACATCCAGTGGGTCCTCGCGAAGACCGAGGGAAACAAGGCACGGGCCGCGGAAATTCTGGGGATCGACCCTTCCACGCTGTACCGGAAGATCGATCGCTACAACATCCAGATCGCGTCGTGAGGCACGCCGCAAACTGCGAGAAGCCCCCGTCGGCGGGTTCTCCCCTCCGCCCTCGCCGACGAGCACCAGCGGAGCTCGATCTGTTCGTCTAATTCCTTACAGAGTAGCGACTTGGAATGGACGACCTTAGTGCGGTCGCAGCTTGGCACCGCTCTTGCTCTGAGGGGCGGCGACCACGGAACGCCGTTCATCGCGACGACGATCGGCTGACCCTGCACCGAAAGGACAAGGAGCTTTGGCAACCATGAGAATCCGGAAGAACGAGGGGTTCACCCTCATCGAGCTTCTGATCGTCGTGGTGATCATCGGCATCCTGGCCGCGATCGCCATCCCGCGCTTCGCCGGGACGAAGGAGAAGGCCTTCGACGCCGCCGCGAAGAGCGACCTCAGGAACGCCATGACCGCCCAGGAGGCGTTCTTCGCCGACAACCAGACCTACACGTCGGACGAGACCGAGCTCGAGTGGGAGGCCTCCCAGGGCGTGACGCTGACGATCAACTCGGCGGACGGTACCGGCTACGACATGACCTCCACCCACAGCTCCAGCAGCAACTCGTGGTGCGTCAGCACGGACGTCGGCGAGATCTGCAAGGTCGGCGACGCCGCCTGTACCTGCGGCTCGTAACCGCTCGTCACCGCCAGCGATAAGGCGGCCCGGGTCTTCCCGGCGCCGCCTCTTCGCGCTTCCCGGCTCATTGCCATCGGGGACCGGCCCCGATCGGCCGTCGAAGGGCCGACAGGATCGGAGCCCGCCGTAGCTCCCCCTCTCCTGCTCCGCTCCTGGCCCAGGGCGGCACCCTCCTTGCTCTGCCCCCAAGCCCGCTTCCGGCCGGCTTCCCATCCCTCGGGAGATGACCATGTCGAGACTGGCTCGCGGGACGCCCGGCTTCACGCTGGTCGAGCTGCTGCTGGCGTCGATCGTCCTGGCCATCCTGCTGGCGCTCGCGGCCCCGCCGCTCGCCCGGGGCGAACGCCGGTGGGCCGCCTATGCTGCGGGCCGGACGCTGGCGGCGGAGGTGGCCCGGGCCCGCCAGCGGGCCATCCAGGACCGGCAGACCGTTCGCGTTGTCCTGGACACGCTGGCCGGGACCTACGAGGTGCGCCCGAGCTCGGGTGACCCGTTGCCCAGGCGCCGCCTGCGCCCGGACCTGCGGCTCGGGACGACCGCCTACCGGCAGGAGATCCTGTTCAGCGGCCGGGGGACGAGCAGCCTGTATTCGGCGGCGTGGGTCGGCGTGCGTGACGACCCCGGCGCGCGGGAGCACCGGATCCGGGTGCTCCCGACGGGCGCGATCGAGGGGCCGTGAACGGCCGCGGGACAACCCTTCTAGAGGTGGCGGTGGCGGTCCTGCTCCTCGGCGTGGGGGCGATGGCGCTTGCGGGCTCGATCGTCCACGCATTGCGTGCTCGCGAGAAGGCCGTTGGAATGGCCCTCGCCGCCGTGGCGGCGGAGGCGTGGATCGAGCGCTGGCGCGGGGGACCCTGGAGGGCCGGGGGGGAGAGCGGATCGACCGAGGTCGCCTGGGGGGCCCGCCGGGGGCGTCTCGACTGGGCGCTGGTCGATCTCGGCGTCTGCCTTCAGGAAGCCCGCTTGCGGGCGGTGACGGGGCGGCGGTCCGAAGTCGCCGTGCTGGTCGAGACGCGCCGGCATCGGGAGGGGAGGGCGGAATGCGCGCCCTGACCGGGCGGGAGGGCTTCACCTCGATCGAGCTCCTGGTGGCGATGACGCTCGGACTCGTGGTGACGCTCGCGGCCATGCTCCTGTGCTCGTCCGGTAACCGCCTGGTAGCCCGTCTGATCAGCTCTCAGAGAGATCTCCAGGAGCTGCTCGCCGCGGCGGAGCTGTGGCGTGCCGAATGGCGGGGCGCCGGGCACGACCCGACCGGATCGTCCGGGGCCGGGATCACCCGGGCGACAGGGGATACGCTCGAGTTCAGCGGCGACTGGAACGGCGACGGCGCCCTCGTGCCGACCGACGCCAACCCCAACGAGCGGCTGTCCCACGCCCTCACGGCCGGCGCCTGGCGCCGGGGCGTCAACGGCGGGCCGCGGCTGCCGCTGGCATGGCCCGACTCCGCCCGCTTCGGCTATCGGGACTCGCTGGGGCTGGACCTGGGGCCGCGGCCTCTTCCCGTCCGGATCGCCGTGGTCGAGGTGACAGGGTACCTGGACGCCGGCGGAAGAACCTTATGGGTCGGGTGGGCCGCCGCCCGACGCGCCGCCGGACCTCTGTCGGAAACCCTTCCATGAGCCGGCCGTCGCGCCTGGCGGCCGCCCGCGGGAGCGCGATCGCGGTCGTTCTCTGGGCGCTGGTTGCGCTCGCCGCCCTGTCCACCGCCGCGGCGGTCGCCACCCTGACCGATCTGGCCCTGGCGCGGGCCCACCGGGACCACGCCGCGGCGCTCGGCCTCGCCGACGCGGCCCTGGCCGAGACCCTGGCACGGTTCTCCGCCGACCCGTCGGCGGCCGCTCGCATCGACAGCCTCGCGGGGGCGATGTCGACCGGTACCTGGCGCGCCGCGTGGACCCCGGACGGCGGCGGCGCGCGCGTGCTCTGCGAGGGCGAGAGCCGGGGGATGCGGAGACGGGTCGAGGCGTGGGTGGAGAGGGGGGTGGGGGGAGAGGTCCGGATCACCGCCTGGCACGAACTCTTCTGACCGCCGTTGAAAACGGCCAGCATCTGCGTTGGGCTCCGTCGGCCGCCTTGCGGCGTACACGAACCGTACGCCTCAGGCGTCCTCAGTCGCCCGCCTTGATTCTGGCCGTTTAGAACGGCGGTCGAGGCCGCCCAGTGCCGCCGATCCCGGCGTTGCGCTCCCTCAGTCGTCCTGCGGCGCACAGACTCGTGCGCCTCGGACGCCTTCAGTCGCGCGCCTTGAGCTCGGCGCCCTTGGACGCTCCGGACGGCCAGGCTCGGCGTTGCGGTTTAGCTTATCATAGATGATCGATTCTGCTTAACCCTGGACGGTTCGATGGAATGAAGCTTGCACGGCAGGGAGGGCGTAGCGCGCTGCCGCCGGCCTTCGTTTCCGGAGAACCATGGACCCACGCC
>DASZOL010000001.1:0-13150 GCA_035550795.1 Candidatus Methylomirabilota bacterium | reverse complement strand
GGGAGGGACCGCCAGCAGGACCGCAGTGAACAGCGCCGCCCGCGGTCCGAAGCCGTCGTGCGCGAGACGCACGGTCAGGCCCACGGCGGCCAGCGAGAGCAACACCGGAACCAGCTCCAGGGTTCGAGCGGAGACACCGAGCAGCCAGAAGACGGGGGCTGCGAGGTAGCCGTCCAGCGCGCCCATGAAGGGCTGACCGAAGAAGTACACGGGCAGCTCGCCGTTCAGCACCGACAGGCCCAGCAGGCCCGTGGTCGCCTCGTCGTACCAGAGGCGCGGCAGCCGCAGGAGCAGGAGCCGCACGAGAGTCGTGAGGCCGAGGGCGACGACAAGCCACCGCGCCCCCGTGCCGTCGCCCGCGCGAGGGCCGTTCGGTTGAGGCGTCATCGCGTTTCTGCTAGGCTACCGGCGCCGATTGAGAGGATACGGCACGGTCACCTTGCGCGCGCGCCGCCCATGGGTGCGTGAGGCCTGGACGCTCGCGGGCCTCGCGGCACTCGCGGTCCTCAAGCTGTGGCCGATCGTCACGCCGGTCTCCGGATCACGGCTGTACCTGGGCGGCGACTTCGGCCTCGCCGTCGAGCCGTACTTCTACCACCAGTTGAAGCACGGGATCCTGCCGCTGTGGGACCCGACGCTGGGCACCGGCTCTCCCTTTCTCGGCAGCGGCACGCACCACCCCATGTTCTTGCAGGCGCACCTGCACCTCTTCTATCCGCTGAACGTCCTCATCTTGGGGCTCTTCGAGCGCGGCCAGCACATCCCCCATCTCGTCCTGCAGTACCACCACCTCCTGCACTATGCGATGGCGGGCGCGTTCACGTACCTGTACGCGCGGCAACTCGGCCTCGGGCGGTTCGCCGGCAGCGTGAGCGGCATCGCGTTCATGTTCTCCGGCTTCCTGCTCGCTCACGTCTATCACTGGACGATCGTCGACACGATCGTGTGGCTCCCGGCGATCCTCGCGTGCGTCGTGCGGGCGGATGCAACCGGGCGGCCGCTCTGGGGCGCGCTGGGCGGCCTTGCGATGGGGGTGGCGTTCCTCGCCGGACATCCACAGATCTTCTATCACGTCACTCTCTTCGCGGGCGCACTCGGTCTCACGCTCATCCTGCGCCGGGCGATCTGGGGCGAGCGCTGGGGCGCGCGGGCGATGGTGCTGCTCCTGGTCCCGCTGATCGCGGCCGGCGTCTCCGCCGTCCAGCTCGTGCCGTCCTGGGAGATGGGAGTCGCGTCCCACCGGGCCGGGCTCGGCTACGACTGGAAGACCTCGGGCTCCCTCGTGCCCGCCTATCTCGCCCAGGCGCTGCTGCCGTGGGGCCTCCTGAGCGTCGGGGGATGGCGAAGCACGGTGTCGGAGCACTACCTCTATCCCGGCGTGCTCCCGCTCGTCCTGGCGATCCATGCGCTGGGTCGGCGCTGGGACTGGCGCGTGGGGTTCCACGCGGCCGCGGGGTTCGCAGCCGTCCTGCTCGCCTTCGGCGATCACTACGGTCTCTACCGCCCGGCGTACGACCTCCTGCCCGGGCTCGCCCTGTTTCGCATCCCCGCGCGATTCGTCGGTCTCGCCGGCTTCGCCCTCGCGGTCCTCGCCGGCATCGGGGCGGAGGCGCTCGCCACGGGACCGCGACCCCGTCGCTTCGCCCGAGGGGTCCGCCGGCTCGCGCTGGTCGCGGCCGCAGGCGTCGCCCCATTGGTGCTGATCCTGGTGTGGGCGCAGCCGCAGCCTAACGCGGACGATGTCCAGAACGTCGCGAGCCAGTATCTGATCCTGGTGCTCCTGCTGGCCGGCTCCGCGCTCGTCGTGGCGTGGCCGGGGCGGACCCGCCCGATCGGACTGGCGAGCCTCACGCTCATCGTCCTGGCGGCCGACCTGGTCTTCGGCTCGTATCCGGTGACGGACACGTCCCGCAACCCCGACGTCCGGCCGGCCCGGGAGCAGGAGTGGGTCGCGGCGATCACCCGGACGCCCGGACCCCTGCGTCTGAGCCGTGCCGATCGCATCCACCCGCAGACCATCTACCGGTACGGATGGGGCGTCGTCGACGGGGAGAGCACGTTCGCGCCACCGGCCTTCCTCGACCTCTACGCCCTGAGTCGCGAGCACCCGCAGCTCCAGGACCTCCTCAACGTGCGGTACGTGCTGCCGCCCGGATCCGGGCGGCCGGGGCCGCCTGCGAAGCCGGCGGGGCCGATGCGCCTTTGGCCCGGGGCCGTCCGCCGGCTCGACGTGCCGCCCGGCGGGGGCGCGACCCGTCAGGTCGAGATCCACTCGCACTTGGTACACGGGCTCGACGTCCCGCAGGGCCAGGTCGTCGCCACGGTGCACGTCGTCACGGCGGACGGCGTCGTCGCCGCCGCCCCGCTCCGGGCCGGCATCGAGACGGCCGAGTGGGCCCTCGACCGGCCCGGGAGCCGAGCGGCCCACGGGCGACCGCCGATCGCGCGCTCGTGGACGGTCGCGGAAGGGTACCCGGGCCACACGTACCGCGTGACCGTCGAGCTCCCCCGGGGCCCCCGGCCCGCCCAGGTCGTGCTCGAGGGCGGGGCGGGGCCGGCCGTTCTTGTCGTGGAGCGGCTCGCCGTCGACGGCGCCGCGGCGTGGCCGCCCGCACCGGAGCCGGAGCGTCTGCGACAGGTCACCGTCGGCCTGTACGAGAACGTGCGCGCGCTGCCGCGGGCCTTCCTGGTGCGGCGCGCGCGGACGGTGCCCGCCGCCCAGCTGCTCGACCAGCTCCGGGATCTCGATCCCGGCGAGGAGGTCCTGATCACCGGCCCGGTGCCGGCGGGCTGGGCCGCGGCCCCGCGCCCCGGCGCAGGGGCCCTGCCCCCGGTCCGCGTCGCCGCGTACGCGCCGGAGCGCGTGGCCCTCGAGACCGAGGTCGCGGAGCCGGTGGTGCTCGTCCTGAGCGACACTTTCGACCCGCGGTGGCGCGCGTGGAACAACGGTCAGCCCGTGCCCAGCGTTCGTGCGGACCACGCGCTGCGCGCCGTGTTCCTCTCGCCGGGCCGCCATCACGTGGAGTTTCGCTACCGCCAGCCGAGCGTCTTCGTCGGGGTGGCGGTCACCGTCGCCACGCTTGCGATCCTCGGCGCCGCGTGCGTCGTCGCATGGCGGCGGGGACGCCGGGGCCCGGCCGCGTGAGCCGCCCGGCCGCCGGCGCGGCGCCGCGTCATTCCATGACCGTCAGCTCGGCGATCGTCCAGATCGGGGCCGGCGCGGCCGGCCGGATGCGGAGCGCGCGCAGGGTCACGGCGGCAAAGGCCACCCCCCACTCCGGCCGGCTGTTCCGGAGCAGCTCCGACCCCGTCCAGTAGAGCGGCCCCGCCCACGTGCGGGGTTCGATCGGTCGCCACGTGAGCCCGTCCGCCGTCCCCTCGACGAGGAAGTCCGCAGGGCCGCCCTCCCGCGACCCCGGCACGAGCCGGACGCCCCCGAGGCGCCGCGGCCGGCCCAGCTCCAGCGTGAAGCTCGCCGTCGAGTCCACCGGCCCTCCCGCGGTCCACCGGGTCCGGGCATCCCCGTCGATCGCGCGCGCGGCGGTCGCGGTCCCCCGGCTCGCGCTCCCGCGCCAGCCCTCCCGCGAGAGTCGGCGAGGCTCCGCCTCGCGGGCCAGGACCAGCAGCGGGTAAGGCCCCACCATCGCCTCCCGCGCGATCGCCCCGCGCGCCCCCAGCAACCGCCGCACCCCGGCGGCGTCCGCATCGCTCCCCAGCAGCACGGCCCGATCCGGACGCGGCCGGAACCGCTCCAGCACCGACGGCTCCGGCTCCGAACGCCCGTAGGAGTTCACCGTCGCGTTCGACTCCAGCGTGCCGATACCCTCGCCCGACTCCACGCGGACCCGCGCTGACA
Source organism: Candidatus Methylomirabilota bacterium (assembly GCA_035550795.1). Classification (GTDB taxonomy): domain Bacteria; phylum Methylomirabilota; class Methylomirabilia; order Rokubacteriales; family DASRDR01; genus DASRDR01. Next base: position 9,294 of record DASZOL010000001.1, on the reverse strand, counting down.
GCCAGGGGTTCGCGTAGACGAAGCGCACACCCTCCCGGTGGAGGACGCCCGCGACCTCGCCCTCTCCCGGGGGCATGGCGGCCGCCGGCGCGGGCCCGTAGACGAACACCTCTCTCGCGGCCCAGGGCCGGTAGCTCGATGCCCCCGTCGTGACGACGCGCAGGTGGCGCGCCCGGGCGGGCTCGAAGATCGCCTGGACGCGGCCGCGGCGAATCTTCAGGAAGGCGTGCCGTTCGGACCGGAAGAAGGGCCCCCAGTAGCGCGCCACCGACACCGCTTCGTCCCAGCGTTCGCCGTCACGGGAGTGCTCGACACGAAACCCCGCGGGGACTTCCTGCCAGTCGATCGCCAGGAGGTCGATCCTGGCCACGAGCTCCTCGCGTCCCAGGTCCACGGCGAGCCACTGCCCCGGAGCTTGAGGCGTGCCGCTGCTCCATCCCGTCCCCGCGTCCCGGTCGACGAGGTGCCCCGCCTCGTGAGACCGGTGACTCGTCATGACGGTCCAGGCGCTTGGCGAAAGGGGCGCGAAGCCGGCGGCGAGGGTCGGCCGCGTCTCGATGACCACGAAGCCGCCGACGACAGTCTCGCGCAGCGCGAGCGACAGGCCCCCGAGGGTACTCCGCAGCTCCTCGAGTCGGTTGCGCTGGGTCACGATCGGCGGCGCGACATCGGCGTCCACGGCGTGGGCGTGCTGCACGACTTCCTCGCCCCAGAGGTGGGCGGCGACCACACGCATGCCGCTCAGGAAGCTGTACTCGTACGACCGCAGGTTCTCCGCCGCCCAGTACACGCGGGGGATGCCGCGGGCCGTGAGCCACTCGGTCAGGGGCCGCGCGGTCGCGTGGAGGCCGTCCCACCGTGACGCCACGCGGGGGCCACGCCCGAGCGTCACCGCCCAGTTCGACCAGAGCTGGAACGCGAGCAGCCCCGCCGCCGCGCCCGCGCCGATCCAGCGGCGGCGGGTCCAGAGCCACCACAGGCACTCGCCCGTCCAGACCGGCAGGACGCTGTAGAGGGGAAGCAGGTAGTTCGACCCGATCGCGCGCTGGCTCAGGAGAACCGCCAGGACGTTCGCGGCGAGCAGGGGCCACAGCACGGCAAGCCCCGGCCCCGGCCGGCCGGCGCCCCCGGCGAGCCATCGCAGCTCTCCGGCGTCCCGGACCACCGCCCGCGCGACGACGAGCGCCCCCAGCGCCATCACCGCGAGCTGAGCCCCGAGGGGCGGCACGAATCCGTCCATGCCCGAGGCGCCGAAGAGCTCCATCGCGATCGGGCCAAAGAGCTGGGCGGCGCGGGCGCCGATCGGCTGCACGGGCGCCGCGCCCGACGCGTGGACCGCGAGTCGCGCTGTCGGATAGTACAGCGCCTCGTAGATCCAGTCCGGCAGCCCGCCCAGCGCGACCCCGAGGGGAAACAGCCAGAAGGCCCCGCGCCGGACCAGCCCGGTCCGGACGGCGAGGACCGCGAACGGAGCCCAGTAGACGACGCCGAGGGGGTAGGTCCACCATCCGACCCCCGCCAGGAGGCCCACGACCAGCACGGTCATCGCCGGCCGTGGCGGCACTGGCCCGGAGCGGCCGGACGGGGGAAAGAAGACCGTATGCGTCACGAGCAGGATCAGGTTGCCGACGAGCAGCGTCAGCGGCGGGTTCAAGGTCCCGCCGATCGACCAGTACGCGAGGAGAAGGGGCGGCGCGGCGAGGACGGCGAGCGAGAGCAGCGCCGGTCGCGGGGGGAGCACGCGCCGCGCGACGAGGAACCCGGTCCACGCGACCCCGAGCCCGACGCAGTAACCGAACACGTCGAGGGCGGTCGTCGACACGCCGGCCACGGCGAACCACACGGCCAGGGGGTAGGCCGCCGTGGCTCCGACGTACTCGACGCCGACGTGGTGGACGGGAAAGGTTCCGGCGAGGATCTGCGTGGCGGGGACCGCGACGTTGGCCTCGTCCCAGTGCGCCCAGGTCATGGCGCTCCAGAAGCGAAGCGCCCGCACCGCCGCGCCGAGGACCAGCAGGAGGGCGACGGCCAGCCCCACGCGGATCTGCGCCCCGGCGAGGCGCTCGCCGGCTGGACCACCGCTCCCGGCCACGCGGCCACTATAGAATGGGTTACCTCCGCGTCAACGCAACGCCGCTCACGCGCGGGGAGGCCGGCGCGGGCGCCGGTCTCCCCGCGGTTGCCGGGTCGCCCGCCCAGTCCCCGGACTTGGAGGCGGCGGGGGGCGCCCTGCTATAATGCCGGCGGTGGGATCGAAGCCCTCCACGCGCCTCTCCGTCGTCATTCCCGTCTACAACGAGCGGCTCACGCTTCCCGAGATCCTGGAGCGCGTCCAGGCGATCACCATTCTCCCCAAGGAGATCGTCATCGTCGATGACTGCTCCAGGGACGGCACGCGAGACTACCTGCGGCGGCTCGAGTCCGAGCTGGCCGAGGCCCGGCGCCTGGGGACGTCGGACGAGAAGAACGAGATCCGCATCTTCTACCAGGAGCCGAACCAGGGGAAGGGCGCCGCCCTGCGGCGCGGCTTCGCCGAGGCGACCGGGGACATCGTGCTGATCCAGGACGCGGATCTCGAATACGACCCGCGCGACTATCCTAAGCTGCTCGCACCCATCCTCGAGGGCAAGGCGGATGCCGTCTATGGGTCGCGCTTCACCGGCACGCCCCGGCGCGTCCTCTTCTTCTGGCACCACCTGGCGAACAAGCTGCTGACGCTCTTCTCCAACATGGTCACGAACCTGAACCTTACCGACATGGAGACCGGCTACAAGGTCTTCCGCGCCGACATCATCAAGAGCATCCCCATCCGGTCGAACCGCTTCGGCGTGGAGCCCGAGCTCACGGCCAAGCTCGCGAAGGTGCGCGCGCGCATCTACGAGGTGCCGATCTCCTATGCCGGCCGGGCGTACTGGGAGGGGAAGAAGATCCGCTGGACGGACGGGGTCGCCGCCCTGTGGACGATCGTGCGCTATGCGTTCGTCGACGATCAGGACAACGCGGATCCCGGTTACCAGACGCTGCTGCGCCTGTCCCGCGCGGAGCGCTACAACAAGTGGATGCTGCAGCAGCTGGCGCCCTGGCTGGGACAGCGCGTCCTCGAGATCGGCGCCGGGATCGGCAGCTTCACCCGCTACCTGATGGGGCGCGACCTCATCCTGGCAACCGAGCTCAACCCTCGTTATCTCCGCATCCTCGGAAACACCTTCGAGCACCACACGCGGACCGAGGTGACGTCGCTGGACCTCACGGACTTCGATCCGGCGCCTCTCGCCGCGCGGGACATAGACACGATCCTGTGCCTCAACGTCCTGGAGCACGTCGAGGACGACCTCGGGGCGCTTCGCCGCCTACACGCGTCACTCGTCCCGGGAGGGCGCCTCCTCCTTCTGGTCCCGGCCCACCAGTGGCTCTACGGGGCGATCGACCGCGCGATCGACCACTTCTGCCGGTACGATCGGGCGGAGCTCGTGGCCAAGCTCCAGGAGGCCGGCTTCGAGGTCGAGCACACGCAGTTCTTCAACCGGCTCGGCGTTCTCGGCTGGTACGTCAACAGCGTGCTCCTGCGTCGCACGCGAGTGCCCGGCGTCCAGCTCCACCTCCAGAACGCTCTGGTCCCCCTCCTCCGCGCCGAGGCGGCGTTCCCCGTCCCCTTCGGGCTCTCCCTGATCGCCGTCGCCCGGCGGCCTTGAGCCGCCCGCCGAGCGGCCTCCCAGGCCAGGGCGGCGGTTGCCGGGCCCGTGGGCCAGGGGGTATACTCCCCCGGTTGATGACACGCTCGGAGGCCCAGACAGAGGGGTGGCTCGAACCGGTGCCCCCACGGGGGCGGCCCCGGGCGAAGGGCTACCCGCGTCCAGCTCGGTGAGCGATGCGCGGCAAGGTCTGGCTCGGCGTGGGCGTCAGCGTGGTGCTTCTCTGGGTCGCCGTCCGGGGAGTCAGCTTGGACGAGGTCCTCCAGGAGCTTCGCCAGGTTCGCCCCCTCTGGCTGGTTCCGGTGGTCGCGTCGATCTTCGTCCGGTTCTGGCTGACCGCCGTGCGGTGGCAGGTCCTCCTGCAGCCCGTGAAGCGGATCGGCCTCCACCGACTCTTCGCCATCACGATGATTGGGTTCATGGCGAACAACGTCCTCCCCGCCCGCCTCGGTGAGTTCGTCCGCGCCTATGCGCTCGGCCGCTCGGAGTCCCTGCCGCCCTCCCTGCCGTTCGCGACCATCGTGATCGAGCGGATCTTCGACGGCTTCACGTTGCTCGTGTTCCTCTTGGGCGGGCTCTCCTTCCTCCGACCGAGCCGGGCCCTCTTCTGGGCGGCGGGCCTGATGTGCGTCCTGTACCTGGGGATCCTCGTCGGCCTGGTACTGCTCCGCACGGGTCGCGGGATGGGCCTCCTGTCCGCGGCGCTCGACCGGCTTCCCGAGCGTCTGGCCCGCCCGGCGCAGCGCCTCCTCGCCTCCTTCCGCGCCGGTCTCGACGTCCTCGGCGACGCCCGGGCCCTTGTGCTCACGGCGCTGCTGTCGATCGTGATCTGGGTCGTCAACGCCGCGGGCGTCGAAGCCACCTTCCGCGCCTTCACGCTCGACCTGCCGCCCTACGCGTCCTTTCTGCTTCTCGGCACCATCGCGATCGCCCTCGTCCTGCCGTCCGCGCCGGGGTACGTCGGTCCCTTCCAGGCGGGCACCGTCCAGGGTCTGGCCCTCGTCGGCGTCGCCCGCGAGACCGCGCTGTCGCTCTCGATCGTCTACCACCTGGCCAACTACATCCCGATCACCGTCGTGGGTCTCGCGTACCTGAGCGCCCTCAACCTCACGCTGGGTGAGCTCCGGGCGGCCGGCGAGAAGAGCGCGTGAGCTCCCAGGCCGGCGTCGCCTTCTCGGTGGTCATCCCCGTCTTCAACGAGGAGGACAACGTCCGGCCGCTTCTCGTGAGCTTGCGGGACGTTATGGAGACGGTGGGGCAGCCCTACGAGCTGATCGTCGTCGACGACGGGTCGACCGACATGACACGCTCCCGGCTTCGCGAGCTGACGATCGAGCTGCCTCCGCTCCGCGTGGTGCAGCTCCGGACGAACTTCGGCCAGACGGCCGCGCTCGCCGCCGGCTTCGATCTGGCGCGGGGCCCGCTCGTCATCACGCTTGACGGTGACGGTCAAAACGACCCGGCAGACATCCCGCGGCTCATCGACAAGCTCAAGGAAGGGTACGACGTCGTGAGCGGCTGGCGCCACGACCGGCAGGATCCCCTGTGGTCGCGGCGGTTCCCGTCGCAGGTCGCGAACACGCTGATCTCGTGGATCACCGGCGTGCATCTCCACGACTACGGCTGCGCCCTCAAGGTCTATCGCCGGGAGATCCTCCAGGACGTGGCGCTCTACGGGGAGATGCACCGCTTCCTGCCAGCCCTGTGCCGTTGGGTCGGGGCCACCATCGGGGAACTGCCAGTTGGGCACTTCCCCCGGCGCCGGGGTGTTTCAAAATACGGGCTTGGCCGCATGGTACGCGTCTTGCTTGATCTCCTGACGGTCAAGTTCCTCATGAGCTACTGGACCCGTCCCATCCAGATCTTCGGGCTCCTGGGCCTCGTGCTGGGGGGCCTCGGGATCGGTGTCGGCGCGGTGCTCTCATATCAGAAGATCTTCCACGGCATGGGCCTGGCCAACCGCCCGCTCCTGCTGCTGGGGGTCCTCCTCGTTCTCGTCGGGTTCCAATTCGTGTCGATCGGGCTCCTCGGCGAGATGCTCGTCCGCACCTATCACGAGTCTCAGCGGAAGCCCGTCTACACCGTTCGCGAAATCATCTCCGGAGGGCAATCATGATTCCCGACGCCCGTCTCCTGCGCGACGTCTGCCTTGGCATCGCCCTTCTCGCGGCGGCCTCGGGCTGCGGGGGGGGCAGCAGCAACTCGACGAGCTCCTCGTCGCAGACGCCGACCGACTTCGACTTCGGCGGCAACAACCCGAGGAAAGCGACCGCGTTCGGCGACAGCATCACGCAGGGGGTCCTCGAGCTGAAGCGTCGAGACTTCGGGCTCACCACCGGCAACAACTACCCGAACATCCTCCAGGGGAAGGTCCAGAGCCTCGATCCCGCGTGGCGGGTCGTCAACCGCGGCCGCGGCGGCGAGGAGACCGGTGAAGGCGTACGGCGGCTGCCCTCGGTTCTCGCGATCGACAAGCCAGGCTTCGTCCTCATCCTCGAGGGCAGCAACGACGCCCACCAGTGCCATAACGGCGACGTCGCCACCAATAATATCCAGAACATGGTCCGGATCGCCAAGGCCAGCAAGATGATCCCGGTCGTCGGCACGCTTCCTCCGAGCTTCCGGAACAACCCGTGCGCCGACGACGTGATCCAGTACATCAATACCAACCTTCGCGCCTTCGCGAACGTCGAGAGGGTCACCCTGGCGGAGATCTTCGACGGCATGAACGACCGCTCGCTGTTCGGCATCTCGCCGAATCGAGACCCCCTTCACCCGAACGAGGCGGGCTACGCGAGGATGGCCGACATCTGGTTCCAGGCCATGCAAAAGGCGATCCCCGGAGGGACCGCGGCGGCTCTCCGGAGACGGCGCTAGCCCGCCGAGGCCGGGCGGGCAGTCGTGCTCGAGCGGGTCACCCTCGCCGAGATCCAGGCGGTCTTCGCCGTGACCGACGCCCTCGGCATCTCCCGCGAGGCGCTGGTCATCCCGCTCGCCCCCGGCCGGCCGGGCCGGGTGCGCCGCCTGCCGAGCGGCAAGCTCGAGATCGTCCTCGATGCGGACGTGCCGCTCGCCGAGTGGCTCGAGGGCCTCCCGAACCGTATCAGCGCGATCGGAGCGTGATACCCTAGCGGCGGCGACGCGACCGCAGAGGCCCCTGGCGTGCGGAGGCCACGATGACCCGTTCCCTGATCCAGTCGAGCGTGCTCTACCGAGACCTCGGCCGCGCGTACCCCACGATCGTGCGCGGCGAGGGAGTCTACCTGTGGGACACCGAGGGTCGGCGCTACCTCGACGGGTCGGGCGGCTCGTCGGCCGTGACCTCCATCGGCCACGGCGTCCGCGAGATCGCGGAGGCCATGGCGACGCAGGCTCGCAAGGTCGCCTTCGTGCCGATGCACCTGTTCACGAGCGAGCCCCTCGAGGCCCTCGCGGAGGCCGTCGCCAAGTTCGCGCCCGGGGACCTGAACCGGGTGTGGTTCGTCTCCGGGGGCTCGGAGGCGACCGAGAACGCCGCCAAGCTCGCCCGGCAGTACTGGCTCGAGCGGGGCAAGCCGTCCAAGTGCATCGTGATGGGACGCTGGCAGTCGTTCCACGGGAACACGCTCGGGTCGATGGCCTTCGGCGGACACACGATCCGGCGCCGCAAGTACGTGCCGATGTTCAACGAGGCGAGCCACCTGCCCCCGATGTACTGCTACCGGTGCCACTTCCGGCAGACCTACCCGTCGTGCGATACGTACTGCGCCGACTACCTCGAGCGCCTGGTACGGATGCAGGGGCCGGAGAACATCGCGGCCTTCATCGCGGAGCCGGTAGTCGGCGCGACGCTGGGCGCGGTGCCGCCGGTGCCCGAGTACTTCCCGAAGATCCGCGCGATCTGTGACCGCTACGAGGTCCTCTTCATCGCCGACGAGGTGATGACGGGCTTCGGCCGGACCGGGGCCAACTTCGCCGTGGACCACTGGGGCGTCATACCCGACCTCATCGCCACCGCCAAGGGGATCTCCGGCGGCTACATGCCGCTCGGCGCCGTCATCGTCCGGGACGAGCTCATCCAGGCCTTCGAGCGGAACAACTCGAACTTCGTGGGCGGCCACACCTACACGGGGCACCCCGTCGCCGCCGCCGTAGGGCTGGCCGTCCTCCGGTATATCCAGGAGCACGACCTCGTGCGCAACGCGCGCGAGGTCGGCGCGCACCTCCTGGCCGGGCTCCGCGGCCTCGCGGCACGACATCCGCTCATCGGGGACGTGCGCGGCCTCGGCATGATGGTCGGGCTCGAGTTCGTGGCCGATCGCGTGACCCGCGCCCCGTTCCCGCCCGAGCGCGAGGTGGCCCGCGCGGTGGCTCTGGAGGCCCTGCCTCGGGGCCTCGTCACGTACCCGGGGACCGGGTCGGTCGACGGCGTCCTCGGGGATCACGTGAAGCTGACCCCGCCCCTCGTGCTGACGCACGAGCAGGCGGACGAGATCGTGGCGATCCTGGATGCCGCGATCGGAGCCGTCGAGGCGCGGCTCTAGCGAGCGTCGAGGGAGCGGCCGTGACCTGTCCGAAATGCCGGACGGCCGTCCCCGACCAGAGCGTCTTCTGCCTCGCATGCGGGGCGCGAGTTGCCCCGAGCCTGACCGTGCCCGGCGCCAACGGCACGGTCACCGCACCGCCTGCCGTTGCGCCACCCCCATCCCAGCCGGGCGGCAAGCAGCCCTACGCGCTGTCGTTCGGTCGGCTGATGGATGAGCGGCTCCGCTACCGGGTCGCCAAGTGGGTCGTGGAACGGGCGCCTGCCCACGGCCTGACCGAGGTCCAGGAGGATCTCGAGCACGGCACCTTCGTCACCTTCCTGGCCCTCACGGCCCACGAGGCGGAGGTGGCGCGCCAGGGTATCCACGGACTCGGAGTCGCGCCCCCGCTTCTCCGGCTCGCGCCCGCGACGACGGCCGAGATGCTCCTGCCGACGCGGCGGACGCGCCCAGAGGGCGAGGAGAGGCGCTCGATCGGCTTCGGTAGCTGGCGGACGCTCGTCGCCGCCGCCGTGGGCCTGCTGCTCTTCGGGCTGGTCGTGGTGCGCCTGATCGGAGGCCGCGGTTTCTAGACCGTGCGGCCGGCCGCAGCGCCGGCCGATCGGAGGAGAGGCGACATGAGCCCACAGGGCGGTCCGGCGGGCGGTAGCGCGGAGCGCGGTCAGGCAGTGAGCGGCGTGTCCCGACGGCTGTTTCTCGGCGGCGTGGCCACCGCGGCCGCCACAACGGTTGCGACGGACGCCGGAGCGCAAGCTCCGGAACTGGTGAACGTCGAGGCGTTCATCACGGGGGTCCGCGCCGCTCGGGTGTTCGACCTCGGGTTCACCTGGGACCAGTCCGCCCCCTTGCTGTCGTTCAACCCACCGTACGCGCTGGCGCTCAACGCCACTCACCGCCAGACCCACGAGATCTTCGGGTCGGCCCCCGGCAGCCAGGTATCGTGGACGTCGGAGATCATCTACTTCTCAGGTCAGCACGGGGCGCCCACGATCGACGCCATCGGCCACATCGGCCGGAACCTGAAGCTCCACGGCGGCGTGGACGCGGTCCAGGCGACCAGTCGGCCGGACGGGATCGCG